>CAYWCE010000111.1:0-1688 GCA_964456755.1 uncultured Hyphomicrobiales bacterium | reverse complement strand
GCGTCGTGATCGAGAATTATCCGGAAGGACAATTCGAGGAGCTGGAAGCCGCCAGCCATCCCGACGCTGTGAATGCCGCCACGCGCAAAATCCGGGTCGGGCGCGAGTTGTTCGTCGAACGCGACGACTTCATGGAGAACCCGCCCAAGAAGTTCTTCCGCCTGTCTCCGGGCAACGAGGGGCGTCTGCGCTACGCCTATTTCGTGACCTGCCGGGATGTCGTGAAGAACGCTGCCGGGGACATTGTCGAATTGCGCTGCACCTACGATCCGGCGACACGTGGCGGCAACGCTCCGGATGGCCGCAAGGTCAAGGCGACGATGCACTGGGTATCGGCGGTCGATGCGATCACCGCTGAAGTCCGTCTCTATAATCCGCTGTTCCGCAGGCCCGATCCCGACGCCTCGCAATTCCAGGACGACCTCAATCCGGATTCGCTCGAAGTGCTGCCCGACGCCAAACTCGAGCCTGCGCTGCGGGGCGCTGAGCCGGAGCGGCCGGTGCAGTTCGAGCGTCAGGGCTATTTCGTGCGCGACCGGGATTCGACCCCGGAGCGGCCCGTCTTCAACCGCACCGTCGGATTGCGCGACAGCTACGCCAAGGCCGGCAACGACTGACGATTGCGGCACGGTCGCCCGGCCTTTCGCGTCCCCATTGAAGCCATGTCGCATTGAGGCAGGGCAGGCGCGCGCTCGGGATTCCCGCGCATGGGGGACGACCGGACAGGCAAGACGCGGGCGCGAACCTGGCCGTCCGCCGCGCCGGGCCGGGCAGGAGCGACGGTTCCCGTCTGGCTGCAGGGTGCCCGCGGTCTGGCCGATCTCCTGTCCGGATGGCGGCGAGCCTGGATCGCGGCGGAGATCGCGCCCGGACGGCTCGTCATCTGGCTGCCGGGAGCGTTCGGGAGCGGCGTCATTCTCTATTTCGCGGCCGACCGCGGGCCGTTCTGGTGGGCGGCGCTTCTCGCCACGGCGGCCGGCGTTGCGGCGGCGATCGGCCTGCGCAACCGCGCCGTCGGCTTTCCAGTCGCGCTCGGTCTGACCGCCGTCGCGGCGGGTTTTGCCGCGGCCACCATGAAGAGCCAGCGCATATCGCACCCGGTTTTGCCGGCTGCCGTCTATGTCACGGCGCTTTCCGGTTTTGTCGAAACACGCGAGGAGCGCGAACGGACCGACCGCATCGTCATCGCCGTCCACACCATCGAAGGATCGCGCCTGCCGGTGCGGCCGGACCGCGTACGGCTGTCGGTGCGCAAAGGCACCGCGCCGCCCGCCGGCGCGTTCGTCTCATTGCGCGCGCGCCTGATGCCGCCGCTGCAGCCGCTGCGTCCCGGCGGCTACGACTTCGCCCGCGACCTGTATTTCCAGGGCATCGGCGCGACCGGCTTTGTGCTCGGGGCGATCCGCCGGATCGAGCCGCCCCGGCCGCCGGATCTGGCGCTGCAGATGACCGCAACGATCAGCGCCATGCGCGACGCCATCGATGCGCGCATTCGCACCGTGGTGCCCGGCGACCGTGGCGCGATCGCATCCGCGCTCATCACCGGCAAGCGGGACGCGATATCGTCCGAGGTCAACGACGCGATGTATGTCTCGAGCCTCGCGCATGTGCTCTCGATCTCCGGCTACCACATGGCCGTCGTGGCAGGCGTGATCTTCTTTGCCTTCCGCGCCGGGCTGGCATTGGTG
>CAYWCE010000110.1:852-2160 GCA_964456755.1 uncultured Hyphomicrobiales bacterium | reverse complement strand
GCGGAACGCACCTCCGGGCCCTGGTCGGCGAACGGCGCCGGCCCGACTCCACGCGCCAGATCAGCGAACTGCGCGTCATCATCGATTATCAGTCCGGAAGCGGCGCCGAGCGGACGCTGACGCTCGACATCGTCGATTATCCTGGCGAGTGGCTGCTCGACCTGCCGCTGCTCGGCATGTCCTACGAGCGCTGGTCGGAGGAAAGCGTGCGGCGCTCGCGCGAGACGCCGCGCGCGGCGCTCGCCGCCAACTGGCACCGGGACCTCGCCGCGACCGATCCGATGGCGCCGACGGACGAAAACCGCGCCATCGCCTCGGCGAAACTGTTCACCGAATATCTGCGCGCCTGCCGCGACGAGCGCGTCGCCATGAGCGTGCTGCCGCCGGGGCGCTTCCTGATGCCGGGCGACCTCGAAGGCTCGCCCGCGCTCACGTTCGCGCCGCTCGAATTGCCGGAGGACGCAGTCCGCCCACCGGATTCGCACTGGGCGATGATGGCGCGGCGCTACGAGGCCTATAAGGACTATGTGGTGAAGCCGTTCTTCGTCGAACATTTCCAGCGGCTCGACCGCCAGATTGTGCTTGTCGATGCGCTCGCCGCATTCAATGCCGGCCATCACGCGGTGCGCGACCTGCAGGCCGCGCTCACCGATATCCTCGACTGCTTCCAGATTGGCCGCCGCACCTTGCTGAGCACGCTGTTTCGCCCGCGTGCCGACCGGGTGCTGTTCGCCGCCACGAAGGCCGATCACCTGCATCATTCCAATCATGACCGGCTGGAGGCGATCCTGCAGACGATGGTGCAGGGCGCGACCGAGCGCGCGAAGTTTTCCGGGGCGCAGATCGACGTGATCGCGCTTGCCGCCGTGCGTGCAACCCAGGAAGCCATGGTCGGGCAGGGCGTCGAATCCTTGCCGTCGATCGTCGGACGGGCGGCGGCCGGGGAGACATCGGGCGGCCGGGTGTTCGACGGGGAGACCGACGTCGTCGTCTTTCCGGGCGATCTGCCGACAGATCCCGGTGCCATCTTCGAGAACCGGGCTGCTGCTGGAAATACGGACGCGGCTCTGCGTTTTCTTCGCTTCCGGCCTCCGGCGCTCGAGAAGACCGATGCAGGGGTCGCGGCCTTGCCGCATATTCGCTTCGATCGCGCGCTGCAATTCATTATCGGGGACCGCTTGCAATGATCGCGTCGGACAGGGGCCGCGACCCTGCAACCTTTTCGCCCAGCGATCCGCGCGTGCGGCGCGAACGCGCCGCATTGACGCCGGTTGCGATCGCCGGCGCGGACACCGCCGGCACCGCTCT
>CAYWCE010000110.1:307-842 GCA_964456755.1 uncultured Hyphomicrobiales bacterium | reverse complement strand
GCTGGGCGCCGCCGGCTGCGCTGGGGCGGGCTGTTCTGGACGTCGGTCTCCGGCCTCGTTCTGCTCGGGCTTGCGCTTGCGATCGTGCGCCTGATCTCGGATTTGTTCAGTTATGCGCAGCCGGCCGGCTGGGTCGGCGTCGCGCTCACCGTCACCGCCGGCGTCGCCCTGACCGTCATCCTCATTCGTGAAGCGGTCGGCCTTGCGCGGCTGGCATCGGTCGATGCGATCCGCACACGCGCGGCGGCCGCGATTGCCTCCGACGACCGCAAGGAGGGGCAGGCGGTTGTCGCCGCATTGTTGTCGCAGACCCGCCGCATCCCGCGGCTTGCGCGCGGGCGGCGCCATCTGGAGGACCTGCGCTCCGACATCATCGACGGGCGCGACCTCGTCCAGCTTGCCGAACGCGAACTGATGGAGCCGCTCGACGCCGAGGCCCGCCGGATAATCGGCACCGCCGCGCGCCGGGTCCCGATCGTCACCGCGGTGGGCCCGCGTGCGGCGATCGACATGGTGCTCGTCCTGATCAATGCCG
>CAYWCE010000110.1:0-297 GCA_964456755.1 uncultured Hyphomicrobiales bacterium | reverse complement strand
CATGGTTTCGCATCTGGCCGTCACCGGCGCCATGCCGATGACCGACAGCCTGACCCAGCAGGTCATCGGGCACGGCCTCGCGGCCAAGCTCTCGGCGCGGCTGGGCGAGGGCGTCCTGAACGGTCTTTTGACGGCGCGGCTTGGCCTCGCGGCACTGGACGTCACCCGCCCACTGCCGTTCGCGGCCCTGCCGCGGCCTTCGCTCAACGACATTGCCGGCAGCCTGCTGCGGAGCAGCCAGGGGACGGATCAGGGCAAGCCGGCCGCCCCGAAACGCTCCGAACCGCCCCGCGCGGA
>CAYWCE010000109.1:855-3583 GCA_964456755.1 uncultured Hyphomicrobiales bacterium | reverse complement strand
TGTAGCGGTTGCTGAAACAAATGTATAGCCAGATTTAAGCAGGTCAGTCACTTCTACTGCAGTAGCATTGCTCGGCCCGTTATTGGTTGCTTTAATTTCGAATGAGATCACAGAACCAACATCTGGTGTAGATGTAGATGGCGTCGCGAATGCCGCGGCAGCCATCAAGCGGATCGGCGAGCGGTCGAGGTCACGCGGCCCGGCCGCCACTAACGCCCTTATTTAGTGGCGCAATTCGGTTTATCCATAGCTTGCGGCCAAAATCGGGTCCAATGACAAATGCCCGATAACCGGCCGCCCGACCCTGTCCCGGTCCACTTGTGTGCCTGAGAGCACCATAATCGAACTTTCCGACCCCGCCAACCGCACCAGCGCCGCCGCCATGCCGACCGGAAGACTGATCCTCCTGAGCCTCCTTGCGCTGCCGGTCGCCGAGATTGCGGCATTTTGGCTCGTGGCCGGCATGACCGGCTTTTTCCCCGCTCTGGTGCTGCTCCTGGCCGGTTCGGCTGCCGGCGTGTTGATCCTGCTCGGCCTCGGCCGGCGGCTGCTTGAGCGAATCGGCCGACGCCCGCCGCACGAGACGCAGCCGAACACGGCCGGAACCGGCACCGCCAGTTCCGGCGGACTTGCCGGCAGCGGCTTCATGGTGGCAGGCGGCATCCTTCTTGCCATTCCCGGCTTCCTCACCAACATCGCCGGCGCAGCCCTCCTGATTCCCTCCATCCAGCGCCGCCTCGCCGGCTCGGGAATAGTCCGCCGCGCCGCGCGCGACGGCGTCATCGAACTTGATGCCGACGAATGGACGCGCGTGCGCGACCGGCGGATCGAGCACCGCAAGGAGTGAACGCTCCGGCACGTGCCGCCGGCTGCGATCCTTGTCCGGGGTCGGACCCTGTGTTAGCCACACCGCCAAACCGAAGAGGATGTTATGGCGAATACGACGAATGGCGGCCCGCAGGGCGCCGCGGGTGCGGCCAATCCACTGCCCAATCCGGAATCGCTGCCGCAGGTCAACGTGCTGTCGCAATACACCAAGGACTTCTCGTTCGAGAATCCGCACGCGCCGCGTTCGCTGCAACCCTCCGATCAGCCCTCGATCAACCTTCAGATCAACGTCAACCAGAAGCAGCTCTCGGACACCGACTTCGAGGTCGAGCTGACGATCGAAGGCAAGGCCGAAGCCAAGAGCGAAGTGATTTTCCAGTTTGAACTCGCCTATGCCGGCATTTTCCGTCTGCAGAACGTTCCGGCGGAAGCGGTGCAGCCGATCATGTATATCGAGTGCCCGCGGCTTCTGTTCCCGTTCGCGCGCGAGATCGTTTCCGCCGCGGTTCGCAACGGCGGCTTCCCGCCGCTGATGCTCGACCCGACCGATTTCGCCGGCCTCTACCGGCCGCGGCCCCCCCCGGGGCAGGCTTCCGGCGGCAACGGCTGACGGACGCGGGCCATCCTCTCAGGACTGATAGTCGTTCCAGGGCGTCTTTTCGCCGAGCGTGACGATGAAGGCGCGATGTGCCTCGCGCTCGGCGTCGCTTACGCGCGCGGCGAGTGGCACCGCGCGCTGGCGCGCCTGGGCGGCGGCGCCGGCTGATGGCGTTGCGATCATGCTGTCGGTCAGTTCGAACGCCGCCTGCCGCGCGCCGATAAGCTCGACATAGACCTCCGCCAGCAACTCCGCATCGAGCAGAGCGCCGTGCTTAGTGCGGTGCGAATTGTCGATCCGGTAGCGCACGCACAGATCGTCGAGCCGGTTGGGCGCGCCGGGATGCCGGCGGCGCGCGATCATCAGCGTATCGACGATCCGCTCGCGGCCGATCGCCACCCGCTTCGTGCGCTCAAGCTCGGCATTGATGAAGCCAAGATCGAAGAAGGCATTGTGCGCGACGAGCGGAGCGTCCCCGAGAAAGTCGAGAAATTCCCCGACCGCGCTTTCGAACAGCGGATGGTCCTTGAGAAAATCCGCCGACAGGCCGTGGATCGCGAAGGCCTCGGCCGGCACGTCGCGTTCGGGATTGAAATAACGGTGGAACACCTTGCCGGTGGGAAAGCGGTTGACGAGCTCGACGCAACCGATCTCGATCAAGCGATGGCCCTGGGCGGGGTCGAGGCCGGTCGTCTCGGTGTCGAAAATGATCTCGCGCATGGTCTTCCGGCGTCGTTTCCGAATCAGCGGCGGGGCGCCATTGTAGCGACCCTTGCCAGGATGTCGCGCACCTGCGCGCGCGCCGGTTCCAGGCCATGCCCGCTATCCACGATGAAGTCGGCGCGGCGGCGCTTTTCGGCGTCCGGCATCTGCTTGGCGAGCAGCGCCTCGAACTTCTCCGCCGTCATGTCCGGACGCGCGAGCACCCGCGCGCGCTGCACCTCGGCGGGCGCAGTGACCACGACGACGGCATCGACGCGCGCGTCGCCGCCGGTCTCGAACAAATGCGGGATGTCGAGCCACCCCCCCGGCGCGCCGCGCCGGCGCGTATCGTCGAGAAAGTTGGTCTCCGATCTGCGCACCAGCGGATGCACGATCGCCTCAAGCCGTTTGAGCGCCTGCGGATCGCCGACCACGCGCGCGCCGAGCTTCGCGCGATCGACCTTGCCTTCGCTCGTCGTTCCGGGAAATTCGCGCTCGATCAATGCGACGGCTTCGCCTTCGTAGAGCCTGTGCACGGCAGCGTCGGCGTCGTGCACCGGAACGCCTGCCTCGGAGAACAGACGCGCGGTCGTGGTCTTG
>CAYWCE010000109.1:0-845 GCA_964456755.1 uncultured Hyphomicrobiales bacterium | reverse complement strand
CGTTGCACCTCCGAAGATAAAATTTCGCCAAGACACGATCGCGAAAACGGCGAAAGCGCTTTTCGGACATCACGCCATCAGCCAGCCCCGGCCGCGGAAAAAATCGAGCAGCGGCATGAGCGGCAATCCGAGGATGGTGAAATGGTCGCCATCCACCGATTCGAACAGCTGGATGCCGGCGCTTTCAAGCTGATAGCCGCCGACGCTTTGCAGCGCGGCATCGCCGACCCGGTCGAGATAGGTGTCCACGAACGCATCGGAAAACTTCCGCATCGTCAGAAAGGCCGTCCCGCAATACGCGAACAGGACCTCGCCGTCCTTGACCACCGCGACCGCCGCGTGAAGACCATGCCGGCGGCCGCGCAAGGCGAGAAGTTGTGCACGCGCGCCGGCGCGGTCACGCGGCTTGGAGAAGCGCTGCTGCCCGAGCGCCAGCGTCTGGTCGGCGCCCACCACGACGCGACCGGGCATGGCAACCGCGACGGCGCGTGCCTTCTCGCGCGCCAGCTGCGTGGCGGCCGCGGCCGGATCGCCGGCCTCGGCCTGTCGCTCGACTGCGCGCTCGTCGATATCGGCCGGCCGCACCTCCACCGGCATGCCCGCAGCCTGCAGAACCGCGCGACGGATCTCGCTTTCGGAGGCAAGCACGAGCGGCGACGGAAAGAGCCACAGATCCATGACGTTCACTGTGCCGATTGCCGACGGCGCTCGGCCAGCAATTTCATCACCGCCGCGGCGGTCTCCTCGATCGAGCGGCGCGTGACGTCGATCAGTTCCCAGCGGTTGCGCGCGCAAAGCTTGCGCGCCATGGCAAGCTCCTCGGCAACCGCCTGGCGATCGACATA
>CAYWCE010000108.1:2978-4135 GCA_964456755.1 uncultured Hyphomicrobiales bacterium | reverse complement strand
TGCGCGCAGCCTCGGCGCCGACGATCTCGATCCGGCGCGCCCCGTTCACCCGGGACGTGCGAATGGTGAAGTTGAGCGGATGCGGCGCCTTCCAGGTACCGCCACCCAGAATAGCCTGTGCAATCTTTGCCGGATCGGTCTGCGCCTTGCGCGAGACGCCAAGCTTCTCGAGCGTCGCATCGACGTAGAGGTCATGGACGTGCCGGCCGAGCCAGGACGCGCTGGCGCCGCGGACGACGAAGACGGTTGCGAATCCGATCACGAAGTCACAGGCTCGCGGCAGCGTCCGCGTCCACCGCCTCGCAGGCGGTCCCGCGGTCAGGGTCTCGATCGAACTGCCGGTCAGAAAACACAGATATGCGGGGACCAGCGGCAGAATGCAGGGCGAGAGGAACGAGAGCAGGCCGGCCCCGAAGCTCGCGAAAAGTCCGATCTCCAGCATGTCCGCGTCTCGCTCACATATTCGTGGATTGATATATTAGACTGCCATAGGCACCGCAAACCGGCCGCGTATCATGATCCGCCTCGTCGTTCTCCTGCTTGCCGCCTGCCTGACATCGACCGCTGCGGCAGCCGCCGAGCTCGTCATGTACCGTAGCCCCGGCTGTCCCTATTGCCGGGCCTGGGATCGCGCGATCGCGCCGATCTATCCGAAGACCGATATCGGACGGAAATTGCCGCTGCGGCAGGTCGATGTCGGCCGTCCCGGCGACGCCTCGGTTGCGCTGAAAAGCCCGGTGCGCTTCACGCCGACGTTCGTGCTGGTCGACAAAGGCCGTGAACTGGGCCGCATCGAAGGCTATGCAGGAGAAGATTTCTTCTGGGGATTGCTGGAGAGATTATTGCTCCATCACGGCATTTAAACTTGGAACAACATTTTGGGCTCCGTGCGCTAAATATTCGTCGTCCTGAATGATTTGGAGCGGCTCGCATGAGCTCCGGAGCAACCGCGCTGCGGCGTCCGAAAAAGGCCAGTTCTGATATCGACGAGTTCCTCGACAATGCCCATGAGGCGAGCGAATTCCTCAAGGCGTTGTCGCATGAGGCGCGGCTCGTCATCCTGTGCCTGCTGGCGGAGGGAGAGAAGCCGGTCAGCGAGATCGAGCGGATCCTCGCACTGCGCCAGCCCGCGGTGTCGCAGCAACTGGCGCGGCTGC
>CAYWCE010000108.1:0-2968 GCA_964456755.1 uncultured Hyphomicrobiales bacterium | reverse complement strand
TCGAGACCCGGCGGGACGGAAAGAACATATATTACTCGCTGGCCCGCCCGGAAATCCGGCAGGCGATCGAGGCGCTCCACGATGCCTTTTGCGGGTCCCGCCGCCGGCGCTGAGCGTGCGGGCCAAACCGGATGCTGACCATGTTCGACGATATTCCTCTCTTCCTCGTGCGCCTGCTGCTGGGCTTCGGCCTCGGCATCGCCGTCGGGTTTGTGTCGCGGCGCGGGCGCTTCTGCACGCTCGGGGCGGTCGAGGACGCGGTCTATGCCGGCGACACGCGTCGGCTGCGGAGCTGGATCGTCGCCATCGGAATTGCGATCGCCGGCGTGCATGCGCTGGAACTGACCGCCGGGCTGGGTCTCACCCGCTCGATCTATCCCGGCGCACGCCTCGAATGGGGCGCGCTGATCCTCGGCGGTTTTCTGTTCGGCCTCGGCATGGCGCTGAACGGCACCTGCGGCCTGGGCTCGCTGCGCCAGCTCGGCGGCGGCGATCTGCGCGCGTTTGTCACTTTTCTCGTTATCGGCATCACCGCGATGATGACCATGCGGGGATTGACCGGCGTGGTGCGCGTCGCGGTCACCGAGCCGCTGACGCTGCAACTGCCGCAAGGCTTCTCGCAACGCCTGCCGGAGATCGCGGGCTTCGGTGGCGCAACGGCGTCGGTTCTGGCGATCGCACTCGGCCTCGCGGTCGCGTTTGCGGCCTTTGGTCCGGCCGGACTGCGCACGCATTACCGGTTTGCCCTGACCGGCGCACTGGTCGGTATCCTGATCGTTGGCGGCTGGTGGGCGACGGGCGTTGCCGGTTTCGACTCGTTCGATACCCGGCGCATCGAATCGTTCACTTTCGTCGGCCCGCTCGGCGAGACGCTTTACTACGCCATGCTGTCGACGGCGCTGCAGCCCGATTTTCCGGTCGGAGCGGTGGTCGGCGTCGTGATAGGCGCCTTCATTGCCGCTTGGACGGACGGCAGCTTCAAGTGGCAGGTGTCCGCGGATGCCACCGATCTCAAGCGTCGTATCCTCGGCGCGGGTCTGATGGGTTTCGGGGGGGTGACGGCTTTGGGCTGCTCGATCGGGCAGGGCGTCACCGGATTGTCCACCCTGTCGATCGGCTCCGCGATCGCGACGGTTGCGATCGTGGCCGGCGCGCGCTTCGGGCTCTATCTGCTGATCGAGCGCCGCCGTGGGCAACCGGCCGCGCGCCGGGCCGCTGCCGCGCCCGCCAAGGCCGCTCTCGTTCGCGACCGGATCAGCTGCACGGAGCCCTGATGGCCGGCCGGCCGGCCGCGCCGCTTGACCTGAACCGCACCGGCGATCCAATGTAAATTCGAAACGCGGCATATGTCGCGCCGGAAAGCTTTAGCGTCCAGGTGTTCAGTCAGGCGGAAACGGTCTTGATGGTATTCCGAACCGTCCGGCTCATGGTCGTGCTTTGTCCGCTGATCATTGCGGGCGCCTGCAATCGCTATATCGAGGGTCACTATCCGCAAGGCACCGTTCAGGGCGAGGCCAACGTCCCGCCCGTGAACTATCGGGCCGATACCGTCGCGTTCCTGCGCACCTATCTCAACGATCCGCGCGGCATACGCGATGCCGCCATAACGGAGCCCGTCCTGCGCGATGTCGGACGCGCCAAGCGCTACGCCCTGTGCGTGCGCTTCAACGCCCGCAAGACCACCGGCGGCTACGAGGGCAGCAAGGAGCGGCTGATCGTATTTCTCGCCGGCAAGCTCGACACCATGATCGATGCCAGACGCGACGATTGCTCCGGCATGACCTATCAGCCGTTCCCGGAACTCGAGCGGCTCTGACGCGCCGGCTGCGTCAGGCGACGAAAATTCGCATCGCCGAGGCGACCGCGAGCGCGCCGGCAAACGTCATCAGGATGCGGTTGAACAAGTCGTCGTCGCCGTCGTCGCCCTTGCGGTCGGCCTTGCCGATGTCGCGCGCCGCGACACGCGCGCTCTGGTCGACTGCAAGATCCACCTCGTTGATCTCGTGCGGATCGACGATGCGGATGTCGTCCGCCGCCAGGTCGAGATCGCTGAGCTCGGTTTCCGAGACGATTGCGACCGGTGCCGTCGCGACGTCGAGATAGGAAGGCGGAGCCGCCATGAAATGGCTCGCCGCAAGATAGGCCTCGAGCGCAAGCGCCGGAGGCGTGATGGCGGTGCGTTTGCGAACTGCCGCGTCCGCTTTCACCCGTTTCGGTCGCGCGTTTTCTGCCGGCGGGCGGAGCCAGGAGGGCAGGAGCGATATCGGCGCCGAGGCGCTGATGTGGCCCGTGCGCCTGTCGCAGGAATCGTCGCGGCAGGCGGACGCCGCCTGCGACGAAAGCGCAAGCATGGCGGCCAGCGCGACCGCACCCGACCGTATCGTTCCCATCATGGTCATTGCTGATCCCCGGCGCCTGTTCGCGCACGTATTCACGCGTGGCGCGGTGGCAAGTGCGAGGCCGCGTCGTGGCGCGCTCAAGACCAAATCTTGAAAATTTCGCCGCATTTTCTCCTGCCGCCCGATGGACAGGGTGCGGCAAGCCGCCTCAGCCGGGCACGCCGCCCGCATGCGCCGGCCGCGCCATCTCCGACAGGGCGCGCGGGACATAGGCGCCGGCGCCTTCCTTGCCCACCAGCGCGCCGTCGCGCACGACGAAACGCCCGCGCACCATGGTGGAGACCGGCCAGCCGGTGACCGCGATGCCTTCATACGGCGTGTAGTCGGAGCCGCCATGCATCAGCGACTGCGTGATCGTCACCTTGCGCTGCGGATCCCAGATCGCGAGGTCGGCGTCGCTGCCGACCGCGATCGTGCCCTTCTTCGGATAGAGCCCGTACATGCGCGCATGATTGGTTGCGCTGAGCGCGACGAACCGGTTGAGCGTGATGCGGCCCTTGACCACGCCTTCCGAGAACAGGATCGGCAGCCGCGTCTCCACGCCGGGAATTCCGTTCGGCACCCAGCGG
>CAYWCE010000107.1:0-4182 GCA_964456755.1 uncultured Hyphomicrobiales bacterium | reverse complement strand
CGTAATCGAGCGTGTCGGAGACCTGCGGGCGCACGATCGGACCAAGATGCGGCGGCAGCGAGGTCAGGCCGCGCATGAAATAGGTCGGGAATTTGGGCACGTTGTCGGCATAGCGGCCTTCCTTGACGTGCTCCATGTAATTGAGGCCGAGGCACACGATCTTGCCCGGATTGGCGACCGGCAACGCGAACGACAGACCGGCGAGCGGAAGCCGTGCGGACGTCGGCGCCCTGCCGGCAAGGGCTGCGAGCGCGGAGAGGTCGCCGCCATTTTTCCTGAGGATGGCGGCGAGATCGGCCGGCACAGCCGGATCGACGGCCTGCAGGTCGATCACCTGGTCGCCCTCGACGATACCGAGACGAAGTCCCTGCGGTCCGCGAAATCCTGCAATTTTCATTGTGCGCCCTGATGTCTGGTGGCGTTGTCGGAAAACCGCCGGACTATAGCCAGACCGCCCGTCGTCCGTCACGGGGGTCGGCAGCGACGATGGGCAGGAGCGCGCCTGCCCACCCCTCGTCATGGCAGGAGGCGATCACACCGCGCGCAGCACATGGACCGAGAACAGCCGGTCCGGATCGGTCCAGGCGGCATGCGCGGCCCAGCCGCTGTGGCGCGCAAGCGCGGCGAAGGAATCGAGGCTGTACTTGTAGCTGTTCTCGGTATGGATGCTTTCGCCGGCGGCGAACGAAAACGAACGTCCGGCGACTGCGACCGTCTGCTCTTTCGCGCTCACCAGGTGCATTTCGATGCGGCTGCGAGCGGAATTGAAAAACGCCCGATGCCGGAAGGCGCCAAGATCGAAGCCGCCCTGCAATTCGCGGTTGATCCGGCGCAGCAGATTGAGATTGAATTTCGCGGTGATCCCGGCTGCATCGTTATAGGCGACGTCGAGTGTCGCCTCGTCCTTGACGAGATCGACGCCGACGACCAGGAACGCGTGCGCGCCGAGCACATCGCGCACAAGGCGCAGGAACGCCGCCGCCTCCTCCGGCTCGAAATTGCCGATCGTCGAGCCGGGGAAAAAACCGGTCTTCGACAAATCGCGAACCGCCGGCGGCAGCGAAAACGGCTTTGTGAAGTCGGCCGCGACCGGATGGATCGCGAGCCGCGGATAGGCTTTGCCAAGCTCCGCCGCGTGCTGGTTCAGGAACGGACCCGATATATCCACCGGCACGAACGCGGCCAGCCCCGGCACGGCATCGCACAGAATGCGGACCCTGGGGCAGGCGCCGCTGCCGAACGCGAGCAGCGCCGGATTGGCGGGGACGATGCCGGCAAGCTCGCGCGCCTTCGCTTTCAGGATGCCGGTTTCGGTGCGCGTCGGATAATATTCCGGCTGGCGCGTGATCGCCTCGAACAGCCGCGAGCCTTCGGTGTCGTAGAAATATTTGGGCGGAATGCGTTTGGGCGTGGCGGCGAAACCGGCCAGAACGTCGGCTTCGAAATCGGACCGTTCGGGGACAGCATACGGGTCTTGTTTCGCTCTCGGGGCGTGGGGGAGCATGATCTACCTCGCGTGCGGATAGCGCACCAGACGCAGGCCGCTGAACTGCCAGCGCGACGGCGGATAGAAGAAGTTGCGATAGGTCAGCCGCGCATGGCCATCCGGCGTCGCGCACGAGGAGCCGCGCAGCACCATCTGGCTGACCATGAACTTGCCGTTATATTCGCCGAGCGCGCCCGGCGCCGCGCGATAGCCCGGATAGGGCAGATAGGCGCTGCGCGTCCATTGCCAGACGAGACCGAACGCATCGTCGATCAGGCCGAGGCGGGCGGCTGTCTCCCACTCCTCCTCCGTCGGCAGATGCGCGCCGCGCCAGCGTGCAAAGGCGTCGGCCTCATAATAGCTCACATGGCAGACCGGCGCGTCTGGATCGACGGCTTTAAGTCCCGCGAGCGTGAATTGATGCCACGCGCCGTCGACCTCGCGCCAATGGCCGGGCGCCCGCCAGCCTTCGTTCTGGACCTGTGCCCAGCCGTCGGACAACCACAGATCGGGCGTCTCGTAGCCGCCGTCGCGCATGAATTCCAGCCACGCGCCGTTGCTGACGAGCGCGCGGTCGATCCGCACCTTTTGCAGCAGCACGCGATGCTGCGGCCGCTCGTTGTCGTAATGAAAGCCTTCGCCGCCGTGACCGATGGCCTGGATTCCTTCCGGCAACGCGCTTTCCCCGCCGCGCGTGGACGGCGCGGGCATCGTCCATTGCGGATCGCAGGCCGGGGCAAGCGGATTCTCCGAAAAGGCGTGCAGGATGTCCGTGAGCAGCAACTCCTGATGCTGCTGCTCATGATGCAGGCCGATCTCGACGACCGGACAAATACCGTCCAGGGTGCGCGCGTCGGCACCCGCAATCAGGTCGAGCACGGCGGCATCGACATGGGCCCGGTAGGCGGCGACGTCCTGCACGCCGGGGCGCGTGATCAGCCCGCGCTTGGGACGCGCGTGGCGGGGACCCGCGGCGACATAATAGGAATTGAACAAAAATGCGAAATCTTCGTTGTAGCTCTTGTAGCCGGGCACATGGGGACGCAGCAGAAACTGCTCGAAAAACCAGGTGACGTGCGCGCGATGCCATTTGGTCGGGCTCGCGTCGGGCATCGACTGGACGACCTGGTCCTCGGCGGAAAGCCGCTCGGCGCGGCGCTCGGTCTCCGCACGGACGGCGCGATAGGCCTCGTGCCAGAAGCCGCAGCGATCCGTCGCCGCCGTCACGTCCTGAAGGCGCAAGAGAATGTCCGGCGCCGCGAGGGTCGTCTGGAATGCAGCCCGCATTCGGATGTCTCCACCTGTCCCGACCATCAGGGAAGTCCACGACAATGCAATGGCCCGCGATCGGTTCCCGCGGATGTGTCTGCGCCATCATCATAGGTGACGTCAGCAACGAGGCCAATTGACGCGTCCGTGAGCCGGCGGCGCGGTCCGCATCAAACGCCCATGAATAGAACGGCCGCCGTGCGGCCGATTCAGCGTGATTTTGCAGCCTCTCGGGACTAGACTTGTTTTTGAGTGGGGGAGCCGATGATGACGCCAGGCAGGATTTTGACGACGGTCGCGGCCGCGTGCACGGCGCTCGGCGCATCGGCGCAGGCCGCGGAGAAATTCGAGAAGCCGCGCTCTTTCCCGTCCAATCTCATCCTCGGCATCAGCGCCGCCGGCCAGAACTACACGATCGCAAGCCCGGTCACGAGCGACGGCTTCATGCGCATCTATCGCGTGAAGACGCCGTACGGCGATTTCGAGGTCATCGGCGACGCGCTCATGCGCGCCCGGCAGTTCGAGCTTGCGGCGTTGCGCGAGCTCGATCAGGTGACCTATTCGGAAGCGTTCAACAAGGCCCTGGCCGAAGCAGGCTTGAGTCCGATCAGGTTCGCCGGGCAGCTTCTCGTCAATCCGCTCGGCACCGTCGGCAACACGCTGTCGGGCATCGGCTCGCTGTTCGGCCAGATCGGATCAAGCGCGCACAATGCCGGCAAGGTGCAGGGCGACCCGATCGCCGACCTCACCGGCGCAAGCCGCCGCAAGCGCGAGCTTGCGGTCAAGCTCGGCGTCGATCCCTATACCGATTTCCCGCCGCTGCAGGACAAGCTCACCCAATTGTCGCAGGCGGCGGCGACCGGCGGCCTCCTCGTCAGCGGCGCGCTGATGGCGATCCCCGGCGTCGGCGGCCTGATCGTCTCGAACGCCTCGACCAGCGCGAACCTGACCAACATGGCGCGCGATTCCACGCCCGCGCAACTGCTCGATATCGGCCGCCAGAAGCTCGCGGCGATGGGCGTCGATGCGAAGCTCACGGAGGTCTTCCTGACCAACCGCAACTACACCCCGCTCGACGCCGCAATCATCGTCACGTCGCTGGAAGCGATCCCGGTCGCCGGCCGCGACGTGTTCATCTCGCGCGCGGCGTCCGTCGGCCGGCGGGATGCCGCGTTCTTCATGCGCCGGCAGGCGGAGTTGCTCGCCGAATATCAGGAAAAGACCGGCGTCATCACCGGCTTCGTGCCGCTCGGCGGCTTTCCCTTCACGCTGACGAGATCGGGCGTCATGGGCTTCCTGCCGCTCGATGCGCTGTCCTGGACCGAGAATACCGGCCGCGCGATGCGCGACATCACCGACTCGATGAAGCGGCTCGGGCGCGCCGGCAAGGCCGAATTGCGCATCACCGGCCAGGCCACTCCGCTCGC
>CAYWCE010000106.1:0-4260 GCA_964456755.1 uncultured Hyphomicrobiales bacterium | reverse complement strand
GCCTCGGGCGGCCTGTCGGAGGCCGACATCGAGAAGATGGTCAAGGACGCGGAGGCGCACGCCGAGGACGACAAGAAGCGCAAGGCCGCGGTCGAAGCGAAGAACCACGCCGAGGCGCTGGTGCATTCGACCGAAAAGGCGTTGGCCGAGCACGGCGCGAAGGTCGGAGAACCGGATCGCCGCGCGATCGAGAATGCGCTGGCCGATCTCAAGGAAGCGCTGAAAGGCGACGACGCCACCGCGATCCAGGCCAAGACCAATACGCTGGCGCAGGCTTCGATGAAGCTCGGCGAAGCGATGTACAAGGCGCAGTCCGAAGGCGGCGACAGCGGCGATGCGGGCGGCGGCGGCGAACAGAAAAAGGACGACGTGGTCGATGCGGAGTTTACCGAGGTCGACGACGACAAGAAGAAGTCAGCCTGATCCCGTCGGACGTCGTGTCGGGGACATATCACATCGATTGTGTCGCCCGCGGGCCTGGCCCGCGGGCCCATCGTTGCTGTACGGATGGATGCCCGGGCCGGGCCCGGGCATGACGGCATCGGAGGACAAGGGGTCGTTAGCCGATGTCCAAGCGCTGCTATTATGAGACGCTCGGCGTCTCACGCACCGTCACCGACGGTGAACTGAAAACCGCCTTCCGCAAGCTCGCCATGCAGTGGCATCCGGACCGCAATCCGGGCGACAAGGACTGCGAGCAGAAATTCAAGGAAATCAACGAAGCCTACGAGGTGCTCAAGGACGGCGACCGCCGCGCCGCCTATGACCGCTTCGGCCATGCCGCTTTCGAGAATGGCGGCGGTGGCGGTCATGGCTTCGGTACCGATTTTGCGTCCGCCTTCGCCGACATTTTCGAAGGCGTGTTCGGCATGGGAGGCGCACGCGGACGCGCCTCCGGCCGCGAGCGCGGGGCGGACCTTCGCTACAATATGGAGATCACGCTCGAAGAGGCCTATGAGGGCAAGGCCGCCGAACTGCGCATTCCAACGTCGGTCACCTGCGAGACGTGTTCCGGCACCGGCGCAAAACCCGGCAGCAAGCCGAAAGTGTGCCCCACCTGCGCCGGCGCCGGAAAGGTGCGGCATGCGCAGGGCTTCTTCACGCTGGAGCGCACCTGCCCGGGCTGCCAGGGCCGCGGTCAGGTGATCGAGGATCCCTGCAAGAGCTGCTCCGGTTCGGGGCGCGTCACCCGCGAACGCACGCTGTCGATCAATATCCCCGCCGGCGTCGAGGACGGAACGCGCATTCGTCTTGCCGGGGAGGGCGAGGCCGGATTGCGCGGCGGTCCCGCCGGCGACCTCTATATTTTTCTCTCGGCGGTGCAGCACCCGCTTTACCAGCGCGACGGCGCCGACCTGCATTGCCGCGTCCCGGTTTCGATGGTTACGGCCGCGCTCGGTGGGGAGTTCGAAGTGCCGTCCATCGACGGCGGCAAGAGTCGCGTGAAGGTTCCTGCCGGGACGCAGTCCGGCCGGCGGTTCCGGCTGCAGGGCAAGGGTATGCCGGTATTGCGCTCCAAGCAGGTCGGCGACATGTACGTGCAGGTCGTGGTCGAAACGCCGCAAAATCTGACGAAAAAGCAGCGGGAATTGCTGCAGGAATTCCAGAAACTGTCCTCGCCGGAAACCCAGCCGGAATCCGCCGGCTTCTTCTCGCGCGTGAAGGATTTGTTCGAGGGGCTGGGCAGCAGGACCTCCTGAGCGCGGTCTTCTTGACCCCCGGGCATCCGCCCTATACCGGTGACCTTGCGGGCGTTCCCGCATTCATTATTGTGATCCGATGCGGTTTGAACCGTCCCTTGCCGGAAAGAAGGTGCTTCGTCTCGACGACGAAGTCCGCTTCATCCGCTCCTGGCTGGAAAAGCCTCTCGATACCGGCGCTGTCGCCCCCTCCGGCCGCCTGCTGGCACGCACCATGGCCGGCTATGTCGATCCAGCCGTGCCGGGGCCGGTGATCGAACTGGGGCCGGGCACCGGACCCGTGACCGAAGCGCTGGTCGAACGCGGCGTCGAGCCCGGCCGGCTGGTTCTGGTCGAGTTCAATCCGAATTTCTGCCGGCTGCTGCGCTCCCGGTTTCCCGAGGCGACGGTTGTGCAGGGCGACGCCTATAGCGTGCGGCGCCTTTTGGAAAGCATTGTGCGCGAACCGGCTGCCGCCATCGTGTCCGGCCTGCCGCTGCTGACCAAGCCGCTGCGCACCCGTCTGCGCCTGATCAGCGACGTCTTCCATATGCTGCGGCCCGACGCGCCCTTTATTCAGTTCACCTATTCGATGACCACGCCGCCGATCCCGAAAGGGCTTGCACGCGTGGAAACCGAAGCGTCCGACCGAATCTGGCTGAATTTCCCGCCGGCCCGCGTCTGGGTCTACCGCCGGGCCTGACGTCATCCCGGCGCGGCCGCGATGGGAGCCGCGGATGCCGATCCCGAAAATCCTCGTTTTCGCCGGTTCGATTCGCACCGGCTCGTTCAACGCCCGGCTTGCCGCGCTCGCGGCGAAGGAACTGGCGCTGGCGGGAGCGGACGTGACGCGGATTTCGCTCGCCGACTATCCGTTGCCGCTCTACGACGCCAATGCCGAATCCGAATCCGGTCCGCCGGCGAGCGCGGTCAAGCTGAAACAGATGATGATGCTGCATCACGGCGTCTTTATCGCCAGCCCCGAATACAACGCCTCGATCACCCCGCTGCTGAAAAACACGATCGACTGGATTTCGCGCGTGCGCGAGGAACGCGAGGTGGCGCTGGCCGCCTTCCGCAATCGCGTCTTTGCGCTCGGCGCCGCCTCCGACGGCAATTTCGGCGGCATGCGCTCGCTGATGGCGCTGCGCCAGGTGCTCGAAATCGGCTGCGGGGCGCTGGTGATTCCCGAGCAGGTCGCGGTGATGCGCGCGGGCCAGGCCTTCGACGACATGGACAATCTGAAGGACGAACGCCTGAGCGGACAGCTCGGACGCGTGTTGCGCCGGCTGATCGAGCTTGCGCGGCTGACGATGTAGCGTGAGGTCATGTCGATCGAACCCCGCCGCCGCTTGATCGTCGCCCTCGATCTGCCCTCCGTCGCGCAGGCAAGGGCGCTTGTCGCCGGGCTTGGCGATGCCGTCGGCTTCTACAAGATCGGCTATCAGCTCGCCTATGCCGGCGGGCTGACTCTGGCGCAGGATCTGGCGCGGGACGGCAAGGAGGTTTTTCTCGATCTCAAGCTGCACGACATCGGCAACACCGTGTTCCGTGGCGTGGAAAGCGTCGTGCGTCTCGGCGCAACCTTTCTCACCGTGCACGCCTATCCGCAGACGATGCAGGCGGCGATCGAGGCGCGGCGCGGCTCGCCGCTGAAAATCCTTGCCGTCACCATTCTCACCTCGTGGAACGACGCCGACGTGCAGGCGGCCGGCTATGCCGGCGACGTGCAGTCGCAGGTGAAGAGCCGTGCGGCGCAGGCGCGCGCGCTCGGCATCGACGGCATCGTCTGTTCGCCGGAGGAGGCGCGGACTGTCCGGACCATTGTCGGCCCCGGCTGCCTGCTGGTGACGCCGGGAATCCGGCCGGCCGGGGTTGCGAGCGGCGACCAGAAGCGCGTGATGACGCCGGCTGCGGCGATAGCGGCGGGGAGCGACTATCTGGTCGTCGGCCGGCCGGTCACCGAAGCGGACGATCCGAAGGCGGCGGCGGAGGCGATCGTGGCCGAGATTGCCGCGGCAATGCAACAGGGAGACAAGTAATGGCGAAGGGTTACTGGATCGGGCATGTCGATGTGCACAACCCGGACGGCTACAAGGCCTATGTCACCGCCAATGCCGCGGTGTTCCGCAAATATGGCGGCCGGTTCCTGATCCGCGGCGGGCAATTCGAGTCGATGGAAGGTGCGGCCCGCTCGCGCAACGTGGTGATCGAGTTCAAGGACTACGAAACCGCGCTCGCCTGCTACCGCTCGCCCGAATACCGCAGCCTGGTCGAATTGCGCGCTCCGCACGCGACGGCCGACATCATCGTGATCGAGGGTTATGACGGCCCGCAGCCCTGAGCGGCGCGGCCGACCCGGTCGTCGCCAAAGGCCGCCTTGCCGCTGCCGGAGGCCGGTGCTATCTGCCCGCCATGACGGCTGCACCCATCGACAATATTCGTAACTTCTCCATCGTCGCGCATATCGACCACGGCAAATCCACGCTCGCCGACCGGCTGATCCAGCTCACCGGCGGGCTGGAGGCGCGGGAAATGGTCGAGCAGGTGCTCGATTCGATGGACATCGAGCGCGAGCGCG
>CAYWCE010000105.1:525-4333 GCA_964456755.1 uncultured Hyphomicrobiales bacterium | reverse complement strand
ATTGACCGAGCCGATCGTATGGCGGGGCGAGTGGCCGGTCCCGATCAGTGTCGAGGTCGCGACCGGACCCCAGCCGCCGCCACCGCTGGCATCGAGGAAACCGGCCACGAAGCCGACCGGTGAAAGCCAGCGCGCGGGCGCCGTGCGAGCGGCGGCCATTCTCACCGACTTGATCAGAATATAGATGCCGACAACGAGCAGATATGCCGACACATAGGGGCGCGCGACGCCGGCATCGACATTCGACAGCACCCAGGCGCCAAGCGCCGCGCCGAGCGCGCCGGCGATCCCGAGCCGGCGCACCATCCGCCAGTCGATGTTGCGCTTGTAGATATGGGCGGCGGCCGAGGCGCCGGTCGTGAATATCTCTGCGGTATGGACCGCGGCGCTCGCCTGCGCTGGCAGCATGCCGATCGCCAGCATGAAGGACGTTGAAATCAGGCCGAAGGCCATGCCGAGCGCGCCGTCGATGGTCTGCGCGATAAAGCCGATCAGGATCAGAACCAGGATGTCGCTCGTGATGAAATCCATGAAATCAACCGGATAAAGGGGACGGGAGCGAGGGCGCGATCGGCGCTAGGGAGCCGTCACGATCATCGACTGGATCAAGGCGAGCCCGACGGTGACGATCAGTGCCGCGAAGCCGACGGCAGCGGCATAGAGCAGAGAGCGGTCGCGGGCGGCGTCCATCAGCGGCGGTAAGCCCGTCCACAAAAGATAAAGTCCGTAAAGTCCGAGAAGGGTCAGGAAGCGCAGGGGGGGAGTGAGCGGGGAAATGCCGGGGAGCCAGCTCGGCGTGAAGGAAGAGGCGGACAATTTCAGCGCGTGCGGGAAGCTGCGCATCGCGCGGAAAACCGGCGCCAGCCAGTCGATGAGCAGGGCGACGACATAAACAAGCACAAAGGAGAAAGCGTAGCTGATCGCCGCATTGAGAAGGCCCATCACGAACGGAACACGGAACGTTCCGGCGGAGACCGATACGCCCACAAGCGACGTCCCGATGAAGCCGGCAACCGCAGGGATAGCCGCCAGCACCGCGACGTAGCCGATCAGCAAGCCCCGCGCGTCGGCCGGCTCGCGCTCGATCACCGGCCATTCCCGGTCGGGATTGAGAATGATGTTCTTCACGCGTTCAATCAGTGTCATCGCCGCATTTCCATTTTCGATCATTCCGCCGCAGAAAGCGTAACCGGGTTCGTCCCCCGCGCATCCTCCAAAATCATGGCCGCTCCCTTTTCCGCAATCATGATGGTCGGTGAATTGGTGTTGCCGGAAGGAATTGTCGGCATGACCGACGCGTCGACGACACGAAGCCCCGGCAGATCGAAGACGCGCAAGCGCTCGTCGACGACGGCCGCCGCGTCGTCGCGGCGTCCCATTTTCGCCGTTCCGACCGGGTGGAAGATCGTGGTTCCGATATCGCCCGCCGCCTTCACGAGACCAGCCTCGTCGTCGCGCACGCCCGCGCCCGGCAGGTATTCGATCGGCTGGAATTGCTGCAATGCCGGCTGTGCAACGATACGGCGCGCGACGCGAATAGAATCGGCGGCGACGCGGCGGTCCTCTTCGGTGGACAGGTAATTCGGCTGGATCACCGGCTTGTCGGCGGGATCGCGCGAGCGCAGCCGGATGTATCCCCGGCTGGTCGGCCGCAGGTTGGCCACGCTGACCGTGAAGGCGGGGAACGGGTGCAGCGGATCGCCGAACTTGTCGAGCGACAAAGGCTGCACGTGGAACTGGATGTTGGGGCGATCCTGATGCGGATCGGAACGGGTGAAAGCGCCGAGCTGTGAGGGCGCCATGGTCAGCGGTCCGCGCCGCCGCAGCGCATAATCGAGGCCCATGCCGATGCGGCGCAGGACCGAGCCATAGGTCTCGTTCAGCGTGCGCACGCCCGACACCTTGTAGATCAGGCGAAGCGGCAGATGGTCCTGCAGATTGTTGCCGACACCCGGCAAGTCGTGAAGCGGCACGATTCCCATCGCGTCGAGATGCGGGCGCGGCCCGACGCCCGACAGAAGCAGCAACTGCACCGAGCCGATCGCGCCGGCCGACAGCACGACTTCGCCGCGGCAGCGCGCCAGGCAATCGCGGCCGTTCTGGCGATAGCGGACGCCGGCGGCGCGCTTGCCTTCGAACACGATGCTCTGCGCCAGACATCCGGTTTCGATCCGCAGGTTGGGGCGGCCGAGCGCCGGCTTGAGAAAGCCGCGCGCCGACGACCAGCGGCGGCCCCGCTTCTGGTTGACGTGGAAATAGGCGCAGCCCTCGTTATCGCCGGTATTGAAATCGTCGACCTTCGGAATGCCGTACTGCGCCGCCGCCTCGCGGAATGCGTCGGTGATGTCCCAGCGCACGCGCGGATATTCGACGCGCCATTCCCCGTCCGCGCCGTGATGCTCGCCTGCGCCGAGAAAATGGCTGACCTGCCTGCGGAAGATCGCGCGCACGTCGGCCCAGCCCCAGCCGGCCAGGCCGAGCTGGCGCCAGTGATCGTAATCGGCGGCCTGACCGCGCATGTAGATCATGGCGTTGATCGCCGAAGAGCCGCCGAGCACCTTGCCGCGCGGATAATTCAGCGCGCGGCCGTTGAGGCCGGGAACCGGCTCGGTCCGGAACATCCAGTCCGACCGCGGATTGCCGATCGCGAACAGATAGCCGACCGGAATGTGAAACCAGATCCAGTTGTCCGGTCCGCCGGCTTCCAGCAGCAGGACCCTGTTGCGGGAATTGGCCGAGAGGCGATTGGCCAGCACGCATCCGGCAGAGCCTGCGCCGACGACGATGTAATCGAATTCGCCCTCGATCGGCGCAGGTGCGTTCATGTTTCTCCCCCCGCGCCGTCCGATATGGCCGCGCCGGCGCGATTGATCATTGATCTTGGCAAATCCTGCGAGCTTGCTAAAGTCCCGCCGCGATCCGGGGGCGCTGCGCGCGTTCCCGACCCGACGGAACGGCGGTTCCGGACCCTGTCGCACCCGACCTGTTGCCTGTACCGGCACGCGCTTTTGCGCGCGGCCGGAACGCGACGTCTGGAGAACCGCCATGCTGAGACGATCTTTCAATACCGGACTTGTTGCCGCACTGTTGTCCGCCGCGGCCTGCCTCGCGCCGCAAGGCGCCTCTGCGCAGGACAAGACGCTTACGGTCTTCGCCGCCGCCTCGATGAAGAATGCGCTCGACGACATCAACGCGGCCTTCACCAAGCAGAGCGGCGTCAAGGTCGTTGCGAGCTATGCCGCGAGCTCGGCGCTCGCGCGCCAGATCGAAGGCGGCGCGCCGGCCGACGTGTTCGTGTCCGCCGACCTGAAATGGATGGATTACGTCGCCGAAAAGAAGACGATCAAGCAGGATACCCGCGTCAACCTGCTCGGCAACAAACTCGTTCTGATCGCGCCCAAGGATTCCAAAATCGGCAATGTCGCCATCGGTCAGGGTTTCGACCTCGCCAAGCTTGCCGGCGACGGCCGGATTGCGACCGGTGACGTGAAGGCGGTGCCGGTCGGCCTCTATGCCAAGGCGGCGCTGGAAAAGCTCGGTTCGTGGGCCGCGGCCGAACCGAAATTCGCGATGGCCGATAATGTACGCGCCGCGCTGCTGCTCGTGTCACGCGGGGAGGCCGTTCTCGGAATCGTCTACGAAACCGACGCGAAGGTCGATCCCGGCGTGAAGATCGTCGGCACGTTCCCGGAAGGCTCGCATCCGCCGGTCACTTATCCGGTGGCTGCGACCGCGAATGCCAGGTCCGAAGCGGCCGCCTATCTCAACTTCCTGCGCAGCGCCGCCGCCAAGGCGGTTTTCGGGAAAT
>CAYWCE010000105.1:0-515 GCA_964456755.1 uncultured Hyphomicrobiales bacterium | reverse complement strand
CTTCCTGATCAGGCTAACCTCGTAAGAATTCCGTGTTCGAGCTTACGGCCGAGGAATGGACGGCGATCCGGCTTTCGCTCCGGATCGCCGCAGTGGCGACGTTCGCGGCGCTGCCGTTCGGCATCGCGACCGGGTGGCTGCTCGCCCGCAAGGACTTCTGGGGCAAGTCGCTGCTCGACAGCATCGTGCATCTGCCGCTGGTGCTGCCGCCCGTCGTCACCGGCTATCTGCTGCTCATCTCCTTCGGACGGCGCGGCTTCATCGGCTCCTTCCTCTATGACTGGTTCGGGTTCGCGTTCTCGTTCCGCTGGACCGGGGCCGCGCTCGCCTGCGGCGTCATGGGCTTTCCGCTCATGGTGCGGGCGATCCGCCTGTCGATCGAAGCGATCGACCAGAGACTGGAAGCAGCCGCCTCGACGCTCGGCGCAAGCTCGATCTGGGTGTTCGCCACGGTGACGCTGCCGCTCGCCATGGCGGGTCTCATCGCCGGCATGGTGCTGTGCTTCGCGAAGGCG
>CAYWCE010000104.1:0-4484 GCA_964456755.1 uncultured Hyphomicrobiales bacterium | reverse complement strand
ACAGGATTGCGAGAATGCCGATCGGACGATGTGACAAATGGCGGTCCTTGAAATGACGGTTGCGATGCGGCCCAATGGCGGCGTCGGGGCGCCGTGCCGGGCTCCGGCAGTCGTGATCCCCGGTCGGCCCTGACCTAAGAAGTCCGGCCTTGCGCCGTCAAGACACGAATTAAGTCACAACGGCCGTACCGGGATTGCCGATGCTCGACACGTTCATTGCCGCGCTCGACTGGCTGGGCATCACGGTGTTCGCGGTCACCGGCGCGCTCGTCGCCTCGCGCAAGCAGATGGACGTCGTGGGCTTCGCGCTGCTTGCGACCGTCACCGGGGTCGGCGGCGGAACGGTGCGCGACCTGTGTCTCGGCCTCGTACCGGTCTTCTGGGTCGAGCAGCCGGCTTATGTCGCGGCCTGCGTCGCCGCCGCCGTGGTGGTGTTTTTCGCCGGGCTCTCCTTTTTCTGCATCGTCGGTGCCGAACGCGCGCTCGATGCCGGCACGGGGCCGGCCGTCGCGATCATGATGGGGATCGTGACGGCGACGATCGGCGGCGTCATCCGCGACGTTCTCGGCGGGGAAATCCCGGTCGTCCTGCGCAAGGAGATTTACGTCACCGCCGCGCTCGCGGGCGGGCTCGCCTTTGTCGGCCTCGTCGTCGCCGGCGTGCCGCAATTGCCCGCGGCTGCGACCGGCTTTGCCGTCTGCTTTGTCGTGCGCGGCGCGGCACTGCTGCGCGGCTGGTCGCTGCCGGTCTATCGCCCGCGGCCCGGCCGCGATCCGGGCGACCTCGGCCTCTGAACGGCCGGTTCCTCAGCGTTAAACGAACCTAAACCCCGATCGGGCCAAGTGGAGGCTCTTCGACGGGCAGCAGAGGGTCGTGGCCGCCATGAGCAGCACCGCGAGCAGCATTGCCTCGCCGGCTCCCCCGCGCGCGGTGCCGTTCGCCGCGTGCTTCGGGCTCGCCCTGGCGGCGGTGACCGTGATGCTCCTCGTCCAGCACTGGACGAATACCGGCCGCACTCTCCTCGATACCGATGATGCGATGCGCCTCGTGCAGATGCGCGACTGGCTCGCCGGCCAGGGCTGGTTCGATCCCCGCCAGCACCGGATCGCCGTTCCCTATGAATCGCACTGGTCGCGGCTGATCGATGCGCCGCTCGCGGGCCTCTATCTCGTGCTGCACCAATTCGCCGGACAGACGCCAGCCGAACGCCTGATGCGCGCGGTCTGGCCGCTTCTGTGGATCGCGCCCGCGCTCGGCGCGATGTGCGCCATCGCCTGGCGATGCGGCAGCCGCCCGGCCGCGCTCACGGCACTTCTGATCGCGGTCGCGGCCGTGCCCGGCTATCAGCAATTCATGCCCGGCCGCATCGACCATCACAATGTCCAGCTTGCGCTGGCGCTGGGCGTGGTCGCGTCAACGCTATGGTCCGACCGGCGGGACGCCTTCGCGGCGGCGGCCGGTGCGCTGTCGGCCCTGTCGCTCGCGATCGGGTTCGAGACGCTGCCTTATCTTGCGCTATGCGGTGCGGCGCTGGCGCTGCGCTTCGTATGCGATCGCGACCGCGCGGGCGCCTTGCGTGCCTATGCGATTGCACTTGCGGTGGCCGCAACCGCGCTGTTATTCGTTTCGGTCGGTCCGCAGCACTGGCTGCGAAGCCTTTGCGATGCGATCGCCGTCAACAGCGTGGCGTCGATCGTTGCTGCCTGTGCGTTGCTTGCAGGCGCGGCCGCGCTCGCGCCGCAGAGCCGCGCGCTGCGTCTCGGCGCCGTTCTGTTTGCAGGCGGTGCGGCGATTGCCGTCGTCGCGCTGACCGAACCGCGCTGCCTGGCCGGGCCCTATGCGCTCGTCGATCCGGCGATTCGTCCGGTCTGGCTCACCCATGTGCGCGAGAACCAGCCGCTGTCGCGCGTCATTGTGGAAAATCCGCTGACGGCTGCGGGCCTGTTCGCCTTTCCGGCTTTCGCCGTTCTGGTCACGCTGGCGCTGCTGCGCGAGAAAGCGCGACGGGCCGACTTTGCGTTCCTTGTCGCGGACGGTGTCTTCCTGCTCGCGACCGCAACGACGGTCGGCGTCATTCGCGCCTATTCGTTTGCGGTCTGGCTCGGGATGCCGCTTGTGGCGGTGGCCGCAGTTCAGGTGCTGAAGCGCTTTGGATTAAGAAACCTCGTCGCGCGTGCGCTGCTCGTCCTGTTCATGACGCCGCTTGCGGCGTCCTCGCTTGCGATAGCGGTGGTCGCGGCAGCCGGTTTTGAGGACACGAAAAGTTTTGCGCGGCCCGAGCGGCGGCATTGCTTCGACAGCGCGTCCTACCGGTCGCTGGCGGCGCTGCCGCCCGGTCTCGTCCTGGCCGATGTCAGCTACGGTCCCTTCATCCTCGCGCACACGCCGCACACCGTCGTGTCGGCGCCCTATCACCGGTTGTCGGACGGCATCCTTGTTGCCCACCGCGCGTTTGCCCTGCCGCCGCAGCAGGCCCGCGCCGAAATCGAAAGGAGCGGCGCCCGCTATCTCGCACTCTGCGGGCCGCAGGTGCCGGACGGGCTGGACACGACGGCCGAGGCTGCGAGCCTGTGGCGCGCCTTGCAGGACGGCGTGCGCTTCGACTGGCTGGAACCGGTCGGCAACGACGCCTTCAAGATTTTCCGGGTGCAATCCCGCAGCCTTTCACAAGCACCAATGCCGGCGCGTTGACCGGCGAACGCCCCCCGATTATTGAAGAATGAGGCTCGCACGAGCCGCGGGGGCGTATTGCAATGACCGGTCGTCGGGCTCTTGGGCGCGGCGCAGCGTTCTGTGTGGCGGCGGCCATGCAGGCCATGGCGCTCGGAGTCATAGCGGTCTTCGCGCAAAGCGATCCGGCCTTCGCCCAAAGCGATCTCTGGCAGCGCGACAAGCTTACCGGCGACTGGGGCGGGACGCGCAGCGCGCTTGAGGCGCGCGGCATCGTGGTCGGCATCGCCTATATCGGCGAGACCTTCACGGTCCCCCATGGCGGCCTCCGCTCGGGCTCCGCCTATGTCGGCCGCGCCGAGGGCGTGATCAATACCGATCTCGAAAAGCTTGTCGGCTGGAAGGGCGCGTCGACGCATGTGCGCGTCTTCCAGTTTCACAATGGCGGACGGCTCACCAACGATCTGGTCGGCGCGCATGCCGACCCGAGCAACATCGACGCGCTCGCGACGACGCGGCTCTACACCGCGTGGTTCCAGCAGAATTTCTACAACGACGCGGTTTCGGTGCGCGCCGGCATGCTCGCCGCCGACGACGAATTCTTCACCAGCACGACGGCGGGCGGCCTGATCAACAACACGTTCGGGTGGGCGACGCCGTTCAGCGCCAACATCAGAAGCGGCGGCCCGGCCTCGCCCTTCACGGCACCGGGCGTGCGCCTCGCGCTCAAGCCGACGAACGAAATCGCCTTCCTTGCCGCCGTGATGGGCGGCGATCCGGCGGGGCGTAATTGCACCGAAGACGATCCGCAGCTCTGCAACCGCCACGGCACGAAGTTCCGGCCGGCCGGCGGGGCGCTGTGGATGGGGGAGCTGCAGTACGTCGTCAATCAGGGCGAGCAGGCGGCCGGGCTTGCCGCCGCCTACAAGATCGGGGTCTGGTACGCGACCGACCGCTACGCGGACCAGCGCTTCGGCGTCGATCCGGCGACCGGGGCGATCCTCTCCCTTGCGACCGATCCGGCCCCGGAACCGCTGTTTCACGAGCGCAACTGGGGACTCTACGGCGTGATCGACCAGATGCTCTGGCGCGCGGGCGAACGCAGCGCCAGCGTGTTCGTGCGCGCAGGAATGGCGCCGTCCGACCGCAACACCGTCGCCTGGTATGTCGACGGCGGCATCGGCTTCAAGGGCCCCTTTGCCGGCCGCCCGAACGACCTCTTGACGCTGGGCTTCGCCCATTCCCGGCTGAGCGGCCGGCTCGCCGATCTCGACCGCGACACCCTGGCGCTGAACGGCCCGCCTTATCCGATCCGCTCGGCGGAGACCGTATTCGAGGCGAGCTACAGCGTCCAGCTTGCCCCCTGGTGGACCGTGCAGCCGGACGTCCAGTACATCGTCCGCCCGGGCGGCAACGTCCCCCATCCCGACACGGGCGAGCCGGTACGCAACGCGTTCATCGTGGGCGTGCGCAGCTCCGTGAATTTCTGATCGGCCTGCGGCCGGCCGGGCGCTGCGGGCGACAGGGGCCGGACACGGGAGGGTAAGATTAACCATCGCTCCCCGACCGGGTCCCGGCCTGCGCGAAAACCTTGCGGGGCCTTGGGGCCCTCCTATATGAGCCCTGATGCCGCAGGGGGCCTGCGGGATCGTCCATCGCGGGGGGTCGGCAGGATCGCGCCGTCATGGCGACGGAAGCGTGACCCATCAGCACCGACACCGCTTTCAAGTCGATGCCCTTGCTGATGAGTTCCGTTGCAACCCACCTGCGCCCCGAGGGACTGCGACCGCCGACGATGCCTGCCCTGTCAGGCA
>CAYWCE010000103.1:4339-4664 GCA_964456755.1 uncultured Hyphomicrobiales bacterium | reverse complement strand
AGTAATTATTGGTGTCATCGACCGGCACATGCCACTGTGAAATCGTCATCTCGCCCGACATCGGGATGATGAAGGCGTTGGGGAACAGGAGGTTGGTGACCCGGATGTGCGCCTTGGCGTCGTTGATCTGACGGCGCGTGACGAGGCGCATGCCGTAATCCGTCGGCTCGATCTCGATCTGCGGACGGGTGTATTCGCGCATGATGCGCGTGATCGGCATGTCGGAATCGAGCGTCCGGTCGCGGAACTGCTTGCCGTAGCCTTTGGAAGGGTCTTCGTCCTCGAAGAAGCGGTGCAGGAACGAGGCATGGGCGGGGTCGATGCC
>CAYWCE010000103.1:0-4329 GCA_964456755.1 uncultured Hyphomicrobiales bacterium | reverse complement strand
GAGCGCCTGCAGCCAGTTGCACTCGATCAGGCCCTTGAACGCGAACACGTGGCTGTCGGGCGCGATGAAGCAATCCAGATGCGGAAAGGCCGGCGGTTCGCCCGGCCCGAGATAGGCCCACAGGATGCCGCTGCGCTCGACCACCGGATAGGCGGTCTGTTTTATGTTGGCGCACAGCGGCGAGCCGACCGGCTCGGCCGGCGTGTCGAGGCATTTGCCGTTCACGTCGAACAGCCAGCCGTGGAAGGAACAGCGCAGGCCACCATCCTCAAGCCGGCCGAAGGCGAGATCGGCGCCGCGATGCGGGCACTGGCGGTCGAGAAGGCCGTAGCGGCCCTTCTCGTCGCGAAACAGGACGAGATTTTCGCCGAACAGGCGGATCGGCTTGACGGGACGGTTGGTGGCGAGTTCGTCGACAAGCGCCGCCGGCTGCCAGTATCGCCGCAACAGCGCCCCCGCCGGCGTGCCCGGGCCGATCCGGGTGATCAAATCGTTCTGTTGCGCACTCAACATCGCCAGCGTCTCCATTGACCGGTCGTATCGGAGACAAGCTTAGACGATCGCCGCCCGCACGGGGAGCACAATCAAAGCCACGGGACGGCGCCGCGCCGTCCCGTGGCTATCGCTGCGATGATCTGATCAGCCCGCCAAGGTCCGGCGCCGCCAATAGGCGTCGCGGCGATCCCGCAGGTGCTCGGCAGCCGACTTGGCCTCATGCGCGCTGGCGGTCGCGCAGGTGCGGTATTCGAGCTCCTCGACGCGGTGCGGCAGCGGCCGGCGGAAGGCCCGGAACAGGCGCGCCGAGGGCATCGGCGTCATGTCCGACAGGACGCGCGCCACGTTTCCGGTATGGCCGAACGCCACCAAGGCACCCGTCTCGGCGTGGCGCACCTCATAGATTCCGGGGCCGACCGGGGCCTCGATCGGCCGGTCCGATTGCGGATCGGGAAACGACCGCCATACTCCCCACGGGGGCACCATGCGCTAACCTTCGTGCGTTTGAAACGTCAGCGGGCATTCAATGGCTCCGCAGACGCCGACTATCTGCGTCTGGCGGCAACGCCATGCAAGCCGTAATGTTCCCGGGGCCACCCGGTTATCCACAGACCGGGGAGCGACCGCGGTGCGTCAGCGGCCGGGCAAAACCAGAAATCTCGGCGCCGTGGGCAACGTCGTCTTGGAAATGACGACCGACGGCGTGTCGCTGAATTCGACCGCAAATTTTTCGCGCGCGCGGTCGAGAAAGCGGTTGAGCGTATAGACGCTGAAATAATGCATCGGGATCATCAGCGGCGCCTTCAGCGCCGTCACCACTTCCAGCATCCCGTCCATGTCGAGCGTGTAGCTGCCGTCGACCGGCACGAGAACCGCATCGACGCGACCGATCTCGTTCAATTGCTGCTGCGTCAGCGTGTGGTGCAGATGACCCAGATGCGCGATGCACAGGTTCGCAACCTCGAACACGAAGGTCGAGTTGCCGTGCATCTCCGTGCCGCCGCTATAGCTGCGGATATTGGTCGGCACGTTGCGCACCCGCACGTCGCGGATCTGCACGTCGTGCCGCACCGGCTTGCCGTATTCGGCCGCCCAGCCGCGCAGCACGTGCTTGAGCGCCGGATCGGGACTGTCGGTATAGTCCGTGGTGTGCGCGCGGTCCATCGTGACGCCGTCCGGCAATACCGGCGGGCGCACGTAATCATTATATTCGGTGGCGATGCGCACGAGCTTCGGGCTCTCGATCAGGAAGGTCGAGTGGCCGGCATAGGTGAGGCGGACCTGGTCGGAGGCGAGCGCCGCAGGGATCGGGCGCAGCGGCCGCGATGCGATCAGGCCGGGACAGCCTTCGTTCATCTCCGGCGCCGGCGTGACCTGCACACGCTCGATCGCGGAAGCCGAGACGAGACCGGCAATCAGCGCAGCGAACAGCGACAGGATGCAGCGCGGCGTTGCAATCGCCACCATGGCAAGGCTCCCGTGTCCGGCCGGCAAAATATGACACCGGCAACCGAAGCCGGTCATGACAATCGCGTGAGTCGGTACGGTCGTCTGGACAAAATAAAACGGCGCCCGCAAGGGGCGCCGTCATCTGCGCTGACAGGTCGCGGTCAGTCGCGTGCGGTGATCAGGCCGCGCGAGGTGACGACGACCCAGCGGCCTTCATGCCGGCGGATATTCTCCACCCGCCCGCCGCCGGGCAGCGGCGTTCCCGGGACGACCTCGAAAATGCCATGGCGGCTTTCGATGAAGGCGCGGCCGCCGACAATGTCGCGCAACACCCAGCCTTCGACCTGCGGCGCGCGTGCCGGCGACTTCGTAACGATGGAACCGGTGACGTCGGGACTGGCGGCGCCGGAGACCTTCTTCTCCAGCCGTTCGACGGCTTCCGAGAGTTTGGCGAGGCGTCCGGCGGGGTCGGTCTGCGCTTTCTCGGCGCGCTCCACGCGCTCGGCGATCTTCGTCAGTTGCGCGGCGGCGGCCTTGTTGCTGGCCTCGAGCGCGCTCCTGAGCGCGCCGATATCGGCGCTCATCTGCGACAGCGTTTCCGTGATCGGTTTGCCTTGTGCCGTCACGCCCGGAAGCTTGTCCGGGCCCGAACGCATGAGCGCAAAGCCGGCAAGCGCGCCGGCAACCGAACCGAGCGCGGCGGCGATCGCGATCGCTGCGGCAATGACGGTGAGGCGTCCGGTGCGGCGGCGCGACGTCGAAGGCGACGCATCGGCAGCGTCGTCGGTCGCCGGCACGAAGATCGCAGGCAGGGAATTTGCGGCAGCGGGCTCCTGCCCGTTCGAGGCAGCGGTGGAATCGGATGCGGTCATGACAGAACTCCGGTGCAGACGATCTTCCCCCCGCGCTAACCCTGTTCCGCTTACGCTTCCGTTAATGCTCGCGCCGCCGCCAGGCCGGCAGCCCGCGCTGGCCGGCGAGACCCCTCCACGAAACCTCTGGCCGCGCGCCGCGCTGCCGGATCCCCTCGGCCGCCGCCAGCGCGCCGAGCCGGCCGGCGGTGACATGATCGCGATTGCGCGCAAGGCCGAACAGGAAGCCGGCAGCGAACAGGTCGCCCGCTCCCGTCGTGTCGACCAGATTGTCGAGGGGCGCGGCCGGGACCGCCTCGACCCCGTTGCGCGAGACGACGACGCAGCCTTTTTCACTGCGCGTGACAGCGGCGAGCTTGGCATCGTTGCGCAGCGCCGCGACGCCGGCATCGAAATCCGACGTCTCGTAGAGACTCTTGAGTTCGGCTTCGTTGGCGAACAGAAGATCGACGACGCCGTCGCGCAACAGCGCGATGAATTCGGAGCGATAGCGATCGACACAGAATGAATCCGACAGCGTCAGCGCCACCATGCGTCCGGCGCCGTGCGCGACCGCGGCGGCCTTGAGGAAGGCGTCCTTGGCATCCTTCGGATCCCACAGATAGCCTTCGAGATAGACGATGGCGGATGCCGCGATCGCCGCCTCGTCGAGATCGGCAGGGTGCAGGTTCTGCGCCGCGCCGAGATAGGTGTTCATCGTGCGCTCGCCGTCCGGGGTGACCATGATGTAGCAGCGCGCGGTCGAGGGGCCGTCGGCGGCCGGGCGCGTATCGAAGTCCACGCCGGCCTTGCGGATGTCGTGGGCGAAAATCCGCCCGAGCTCGTCGTTCTTGACCTTGCCGACAAAAGCCGCACGCGCACCGAAGCTCGCCAGCCCGACAATGGTGTTGGCGGCCGACCCGCCCGATATCTCGACCGCCGGTCCCATGGCGTCGTAGACCGCCTGCGCACGCGCCTCGTCAATCAGCGCCATGCCGCCTTTCTGCATGTTCTGCGCGACCAGGAAATCGTCGTCGGCCCGCGCGATGACGTCGACAATGGCGTTGCCGATTCCGAGGACGTCGTAGCGAGGTGCGGTCATTGGCGGATCCCGTTGGCGTGAAGGTCGCGCACTATAACCACCGCGGACCGCGCGGCAAGCCGCAAGCACGCGGCCTCTTGCCCACCGTCGGATGCGGTGGCACGAATACCCTGATCGGGCAAACGGGGTGGGCCGATGGCGTCCGGCAAGCGTGTCATTTCGGGTCGGCGGCCAAGCCGGCGCCAGACCAAAGACGTCGTGTTCGAAACACGGGACAAGAATGTCCGCTCGTTGTACGAAATGCTCAACATCATCGACGGCAAGGCTTCGGCGCTATTGTCGTTCAACGCGCTCCTGCTAGCGGCGATCTCGATCTGGTTGCAGTATGTGCCGCAGAATTATCTGCACCTGTTTCTCGATCTGGCGTTTCTGGTACTGCTCGCCTCCTGTTTCTTTCTTCTGTGGATCATCTGGCTGCATTGGCCGCAATCG
>CAYWCE010000102.1:0-4785 GCA_964456755.1 uncultured Hyphomicrobiales bacterium | reverse complement strand
CATCGCGGCTACGACATCGACCATCCGCGAGTCTCCGGCGATGTCGGCATAGCCGGCGTGGCGATCGACTCGATCTACAACATGCGCACGCTGTTTTCCGGTATCCCGCTCGACCGCATGAGCGTGTCGATGACCATGACCGGCGCGGTGCTGCCGGTTCTCGCGCTCTATATCGTCGCCGCGGAAGAACAGGGTGTGCCGCACGCGAAGCTTTCCGGAACGATCCAGAACGACATCCTGAAAGAATTCATGGTGCGCAACACCTATATCTATCCGCCCGCACCGAGCCTGCGCATCATTTCGGACATATTCGCGTTCACCGCGCAGAACATGCCGAAATTCAACTCCATCTCCATTTCCGGCTACCACATGCAGGAGGCCGGGGCGACGCAAGATCTCGAACTCGCCTATACGCTCGCCGACGGCATCGAATATGTGCGTGCCGGCATCGCCGCCGGCATTCCGGTCGACCGCTTCGCGCCGCGCTTGTCCTTTTTCTGGGCGATCGGCATGAACTTCTTCATGGAGGTCGCCAAGATGCGCGCCGCGCGCATGATCTGGACGAAACTGATGAAGGGGTTTTCACCGCAGGATACACGCTCGCTTTCGCTGCGCACGCATTGCCAGACATCCGGCTGGTCGCTGGCCGCGCAGGACGTGTTCAACAACGTCGCGCGCACAATGGTGGAAGCGATGGCGGCGACGCAGGGCGGTACCCAGTCGCTGCACACCAATGCGCTGGACGAGGCGCTGGCGCTGCCGACCGACTTTTCCGCTCGCATCGCCCGCAACACGCAGATCGTGCTGCAGCAGGAAAGCGGCACCACCCGCATCGTCGATCCCTGGGGCGGCTCGTATTATGTCGAGCGGCTGACCTGGGATCTGGCAAAGAAGGCATGGAGCCACATCCGCGAAGTCGAGGATATCGGCGGCATGACCAAGGCGATCGAGGCTGGCATGCCCAAGCTGCGCATCGAGGAGGCAGCCGCCCGGACCCAGGCGCGCATCGATGCCGGCGTGCAGTCGGTGATCGGGGTCAACAAGTATCGGCCGGCCGCCGACAGGGCGATCGACGTGCTCAAGGTCGACAATTCCGCCGTGCGCCGGCTGCAGATCGACAAGCTCGCGCGCTTGAAAAAGGAGCGCGACCCGAAGGCGCTTGACGCCGCGCTGGCTGCGCTGGCGCAAGGGGCAAGCGCGGGCGGCAACCTGCTGGCGCTGTCGATCGAGGCCGCGCGCGCCAAGGCGACGGTGGGCGAAATTTCCTCGGCGCTGGAAAAGGTGTTCGGCCGGCATCGCGCGGAGATCAGGGCCATTTCCGGCGTCTACAAACGGGAGGTCGGAACCATGTCCGACACCGTCGAGCGGGTGCAAAAGCTCGTCAGCGAATTCGAAGTCAACGAAGGCCGCCGACCGCGCATCCTGGTCGCCAAGGTCGGCCAGGACGGGCACGACCGCGGCCAGAAGGTGATCGCGTCGGCCTTCGCCGATCTCGGCTTCGACGTCGATATCGGCCCGCTATTTGCGACCGCCGCCGAAGCCGCACGCCAGGCAGTGGAGAACGACGTACATATCGTCGGCGTCTCCTCGCTTGCTGCCGCACATCTGACGGCGGTGCCGGAGCTGAAAGCGGAGCTGGAAAAGCAGGGACGCGACGACATCATGATCGTGGTCGGCGGCGTCGTCCCCCCGCAAGATTACGATGCGGTGAAAGCCTCCGGCGCGGAGGCGATCTTTCCGCCCGGCACCGTGATCGCCGAGGCCGCCGAAGACCTGATCCGCAAGCTCAACCGAAGATTGGGACACGGGCAGAAGGCAGCGGAGTAGATCGGCCCCCCGCATCATCTCCGCGCGGCTTTCCGCGAGGAGAAGATTGCACGTATGCGTGAAGCGCAAAGCGGAGGACGGCTGAAGAGAATCACGATTGCGAAATGGTCAGCCGATATCGGCGCGCCGGATCCTGAAATCCGGCAGCGCGCGTCACGGTATCGCACGCGCCCTACCCGAGGATCGGCGCCCGGCAGCCGTCTTGCCGGCCGCGCAAAGCTTAGCGCGTGCCGACTGTCGGCCGAACCTCGATGCTGCCGCCGGCGCGGCCATGCAAGACTTTGCGCGCATACGGCATCACGTGGTCGGCGACAATGGCATGCGCCTCCGCGCTCGGATGGATGGCGCCGGAATACAGCGCGGCATAGGCCGGCTGCAGGATGTCGAATGGCGAAATCCCCTCCCGGTGGGTGTTGGCGATGAGGAAGGCGTCGTTGGGCGTGCGGAACAGCCGCCAACGCGCGGCATAGGGCAACATGGCCGCCGGCGAGAACGGTTTGAATTCGTCGGTAACGCGCGACTTGCGCGGCATCGCCATCATTGCGCCGTCTTGCGCCGTGGCTTTCGGGTCGCGCGCGCATAATCCGCGTCGCGCGAATTTCTGCTGATGCTCGGTAACCAGGTGAAACCCGGTGCCGGCGCCCGTCGCCAGCGCGGGACAGCCTGACCGCCTGCGCGCATCGCTGATACATTCGAGTCGCGTCAGAAAGTCCTTGAGGAAATCGGCGGTCTCGGCTAGGCGCTCGCGGCCAAGCCTGAGCCTGGGGTGCACGTCCATTCCGAGCGCGGGATTGGCGCCGCATACCTGGCCGTTTTCATCGAACTGGATCGGCTCATAGGCGGTGTGAATGACGCGGCCGGGCTCAACGCCGAATCCGTCGCGCAGCGCCTCCTTCAGAGATCTGAATCGCTCGTCCAGGACATCGAGATAGACGCGCGCCACATTCGGGCCGAAGCGGATTTCGTGACCGATCCATTGCACGATCGGCGCGAGATCGGCGGCGTTCTCGGTGATGGCATAGGCCGCCAGCGCGGAAAATCCGACATCGTTGCCGCCGAGCGAGAGCAGCACCATGTCGATTTGCCGCTTGCGCGCCTGCGGCGGGCACCAGCGCTTGTCGAGGGAGCGCATCGAAACCTGCGTGGAACCGCGCTGCCAGACCGGCATCGCATAGCGTGCCGCCTGCGTGCGACCGGCCGCACCGCCGCGGCAGATCAGATCGCCCAGCGCATCGAGTTGCGCGCGTGCCTTGACGCTGCCTGGCGCTTTCACGTCCTCGCGCGCCTGCATATCGAAAAACAGGCCTTCGGCGATTTCCGCACCGGAGCATGCCAGCGATACCAGCGTCACCGCGCGATGCCGGTTCTCCAGCGCGAGCTGGATGCCGACGCGGAACGGATAGCCGTATTGCGAACGATGGCAGTCGGCGCTCACCCATTTCGCCGCGCGCTGCCCGAATGCGGCCAGGAATTCCGGCGACGCCGCGCGCAGCATTTCACCGCGCTCCTCGTCGGCCATACGACGCTTCGGCAGGGTCTTGGGATCGAACTTGTCGGCGAAATTCGCCAGGCCGTAATTCGGTTTCGGTTTGGGCCGGCGCGCGGCAAGCTGCTCCTCACGCATTACGGCGGGGTCGTAGACCATTTCGCGCGCCGCGCTGAAGGTGACCGGGCGGTCGGGATTGCTCTCTCCGGAGGCGAAGGAATCGCCGAGCGCGACGATAAACACGTCCTCGACCACGACATTCGGTTCCGAAAGCACGCGCCCGTCCGGCAGTCGCACCGAAACCGAAACGCCGGATGCGGCCGCATCGCGCGAATAAGGCACACGCGCGATCGTAAGCCTGCTCTTGCAGGGTTGTGTGCGGGATTCGGTCTTGCCGCCGTTGCGCGGCTGCCAGGACCATGCGCATTGGCCGGCTGCCGCCGGCCCCGACAGGTCCGCAATCCCGATCGCAACCGTATGCGCTTCCGGAAGAACGTAGTCTTCCTTCGCAGTCCCCCACGAATAGCGTCGCTCGCAATGTCCCGGATAGCGTCGCGGTGCAGCGTTACTTTCATAGCAAATCGCGCTCAGAGTTTGCGCCGCCCAGCCGAGCCGGCTCTGTTCGTAGCGCGCGCGCCGTGTCGCCGCGCATGTGTCGGGCGTCGATTTGTTCGCACAATCGGGATCGTTAAGCCGCCGTTCCATGCGCCAGATTACGTCGGCGGGCGGCTGCCCGCCGCCGCTCACGGCCTTGAAGGCGGCCTCGTGCAGCGCAAAAGAGCTTGTCGGCTTGAAGAAGCGGAACGGATTCTCGACTTCCCAGACCAGTTCCGACCCACGGGCCGGCGCTGTGCATATAACGAGTGTGGCGGCAATCGTCGCGACGGACATATGGCGCATCTGACGCATCCCGAAGTTTTACCTGTGATTTTGCAGTCGTCGACGGACAGGAATCCGTCCGAAATCCGCTGTTCCGGCTATCGGTATTTGTCGCGCCTGCGGCGAAAAGGTTCATGCGTTGTCACCGCCACAATCCGAAGCTAGCATGTTAGGTGCAACAAATGGGCGGCGGAACAACGCCTGCCAATTCGGGAGGATAACATGACGAAGCTCACTCGCCGGGCATTTGCGGCGTCCGCCGGCGCGGCGGCGGCCGCAGCAGGGCTCGGTTTGAAGCCTACTTTCGCGCAGGAAAACTACCCGACCCGGCCGGTCCAGGTGATCTGCCCCTGGGGCGCCGGCGGCGGCACGGATGCCACCGCGCGCATCGTGGCGGCTCTGCTGGAAAAGGATCTCGGCCAGCCGTTCAACGTCGTCAACCGCACCGGCGGCTCCGGCGTGGTCGGTCATTCGGCCATCGCGACGGCGGCGCCCGACGGCTACACCATCGGCATGATCACAGTCGAAATTGCCATGATGCACTGGCAGGGCCTCACCGAACTCAAGCCGACCAGCTACACGCCGCTCGCCTT
>CAYWCE010000101.1:0-4801 GCA_964456755.1 uncultured Hyphomicrobiales bacterium | reverse complement strand
CTTGTCGGCGAAGATTTCTTCGCCCTCGTTGTCGACCACGCCGCAGCGGTCGCCGTCGCCGTCGAATCCGAACCCGACATCGGCGCCGGCATTGATAACCGCGTCGCGCATTGCATGCAGCATTTTCATGTCTTCGGGATTGGGATTGTACTTCGGGAATGTGTGGTCCAGCTCGCAATCGAGCGGAATGACCTCGCAGCCGATCGCCTTGAGCACGCGCGGGGCAAATGCGCCGGCGGTGCCGTTACCGCAGGCGGCCACCACGCGCAGCCTGCGCCCGAGCTTCGGGCGTGCGGTGAGGTCGGCGACATAGCGGTCGGGGAAATTCTCGACGAAGACATAGGTGCCGCCGCCGGCGAGGTCGAAATCGGCGCCGAGCACGATCTCCTTCAGCCGGCTCATCTCGTCGGGCCCGAAGGTGAGCGGCCGGTTGGCGCCCATCTTCACGCCGGTCCAGCCGTTATCGTTATGCGAGGCGGTTACCATCGCAACGCACGGCACGTCGAGCGCGAATTGGGCGAAATAGGCCATCGGCGACAGCGCCAGCCCGATGTCGTGGACCTTGCAGCCGGAGGCCAGCAGCCCGGAGACCAGCGACATCTTCACTGCGGCTGAATAGCCGCGGAAATCGTGGCCGGTGACGATTTCCGGCTTCACTCCCAGGCGCCCGATCAGCGTGCCGAGCCCCATGCCCAGCGCCTGCAGGCCCATCAGGTTGATTTCCTTGCCGAGCAGCCAGCGCGCGTCATATTCGCGAAAACCGGTCGGTTTCACCATCGGACCGGATTCGTAGTCGTAAGTGTTCGGGACAAGCGCGGGCCTGGGGCGGGGAAACATTCAGGATCCTCAGTGGCGGGAATGCTGCCGGCGCGCAGCAATAGCCTAAAAGCGCCGCGGACCAAAATGGTTGCAGGTCTGCAGCGCTTGCGTGCGGGCGTGGCGGCGGACAGGGCGCGGCTATTGCTCGAGCACGAGCTTGCCCTTGGCGTATTCGAACCGCTTCAGCCGCGTGAGGAAGGACAATCCCAGCAGATTTTCGCTGAGCGCATTGTCGGGCACGACCAGGGCGCGCACGTCGCGCACGGCGATTCCGCCGACCTCGACCTTGCCGAGCATAACCGGTGCGGCGCGCACCGAGCCGTTGGCGGTCCTGACCTCGACCCTGTAGTCGTTGGCGGCGGGGTGGATGCCGAGCCGCTTTGCCTCGCGCGCCATCAGCGCGATGGTCGAGGCGCCGGTATCGACCATGAAGTCGATGCGCCGCCCGTCGACGCGCGCCTCGACCTGAAAATGTCCGCGATGGTCGCGCGCGATGCTGACCGTGCGATGGTCGTTGGCGCCGGGCGAGGCGACCGCGGCCGACGCCATCTGCACGGACGGGTTGCGTCCGGCATTGTCGATCATGCGCGTGACCAGCCCTGCGACGGCGAGGGCCAGTGCTGCAAAGACGACAAAAAATCGCATTGGCAATATCCGCTGCTTTTCGGCGCGCATCGGCACACGGGCGGACGCAAAATAGACGGGCCGAGCGAATGTCGCCTTAATCGGCGCTGCCGCGATCCGGTTTTCGCAGGCTGGATGAATCGCCGGTGAAGGCGACCGGCACAATTTTAGCGGCCGGTTTTGGCGGCCGGCGGACGTTTCGCCGCGGGCGGAAGCCGCCGCGGGCGCACCGCTATTGCCCGCGTGGCTTGGCGCGCCGGGTCGGCGTCGCCGCCAGCGGATCTTCCGGCCCCGGGTGCTTGGGATAGCGGCCCTTCATCTCCGACCTGACCCCCTCGTACGAACCGCGCCAGAAGCCGGGCAGGTCGCGCGTCACCTGCACCGGGCGCTGCGCCGGCGAGAGCAATTCGACCACCAGCGGCACGCGCCCGCCGGCAATCGAGGGATGTTGCGCCAGCCCGAACAATTCCTGTACGCGCACGGCGACGGTGGGGCCTGCTTCCGCCTCATAGTCGATGGCCACGCGCGTGCCGGTCGGCGCTTCGAAATGCGTCGGCGCCTCCGCCTCCACCTTGCGGCGCAAATTCCATGGCACGAGCGCCATCACCGCGTCGGCGAGTTCGTCGGCGCCGATATCCGAAAGCGCGGCCTTGCCGTCCGCGAGCGGCAGCAGCCATTCGTCGGCGCGCGCCGCCAGTGCGGCGTCGGAGAGGTCCGGCCATTCCCCGCCTTCGCTCCGGCGCAGGAAGGATACGCGGTCGCGCCATTGCCGCATCGCCTTCGACCAGGGCAGGCGGTGCAGGCCGAGCGCGAGCAGGCCCGCGCACAGCACCGAGGCCGTCTCGGCGTCGCACTGCACCGGCAGCGTCTGTTCGGCGAAAACGATCGCGCCGAGGCGCCGGACGCGCCGCTTGCGCAGGGTGGCGCTGGCCGGCTCGAAGACCGTCTCGGTGCGTTCCGGCAGCCGGTCGGAGAACTGCGCCTCGATTTCCGCAAGCGATATCGGGGCGGCGAGAACGATCCGCCCTTGCGCGGCGCTGCCCGACAATTCCGCTACGACAAGGAACGGTTCGCGCGCCAGCGCGGAGGTTGCATCGACGGTGCCGCCGCGTCCGTTCGCCAGCAAGAACGCACCGGCTGCGCCGCCGCGGTTTCGCGCCACGCGGTCGGGATAGGCGCGTGCGAGGACCGCTCCGGCGCCGGGACCGTCCGCGCATTCGCTTGCCGGTTGCGCCGTCTCGGCCCAGCGCCTGGCCATGGCGCGCGCGTCCTGGCCGCGCCGGGAACGGTCGTGCCGCAGATTGTCGAGCCGGTGCGTGAGATCGACATCGCGGCCGCCCAGTCCGCGTTCGGTCAGCAGCACGGCGATGTCGGCGGCAAGGGCGGCGGCGCCCTGTTCCGCCGCCGCGAAAATCATGCGCGACAGTCGCGGCGGCAAGGGCAATTCGCGCAGCCTGCGGCCCTGCGGCGTGATGCGGCCGTCGCCGTCGAGCGCGCCCAGTTCGCGCAACAGAGCGCGCGCCTCGGCAAGCGCGGCCGCGGGCGGGGAATCGAGAAACGACAATTGCGAAAGATCGCCGGCGCCCCATTGCGCCAGATCCAGCGCAAACGACGACAGATCGGCGTTGAGGATTTCCGGCCGCGAATAGGGTTCGAGCGAGACCGTTTCCGGCTCGTCCCAGAGCCTGTAGCAGATACCCGGCCCGAGGCGGCCGGCGCGCCCGGCGCGCTGATCGGCGGAGGCGCGCGATACGCGCACCGTTTCCAGCCGGGCGATCGCGACCTCGGGTTCGTAGCGCGGCACGCGCGCGAGCCCGCTGTCGATCACGATGCGCACGCCGTCGATGGTCAGCGAGGTCTCCGCGATCGAGGTTGCCAGCACCACCTTGCGCCGTCCGGCCGGGGAGGGGGCAATGGCGCGATCCTGAACCGAGGCTTCGAGCGTGCCATGCAGCGCGACGACGTCGACGGTGGCGTCCGCGATCGTCTCGTTCAATAAGGCTTCGGTGCGGCGGATTTCGCCGGCGCCGGGCAGAAAGGCCAGTATCGAGCCGGCCTCGGCATCGAGCGCACGACGAATGGCGTCGGCCATCTGGCGCTCGACCGGCATGCGCGGATCGCGGCCGAGATATCGCGTTTCCACCGGAAAGGCGCGGCCCGCGCTTTCGATCACCGGGGCCCCGCCGAGCAGGCGCGCGACGCGCGCGCCGTCCAGCGTCGCCGACATGACCAGGATTTTCAGGTCTTCGCGCAGTCCCTGCTGGGCGTCGCGCGCCAGCGCAAGCCCGAGATCGGCGTCGAGCGAGCGTTCGTGAAACTCGTCGAACAGGACGGCGGCGACGTCGGGCAGGTCGGGACGGTCGAGGATCAGGCGGGTAAAGATGCCTTCGGTGAGCACCTCGATGCGGCTGTTGCGCGAAACCCTGGAACCGAAGCGGACGCGCAGGCCGACCGTTTCGCCGACCCTTTCGCCGAGCGTCGCCGCCATGCGTTCGGCGGCCGCGCGCGCGGCGAGCCGCCGCGGTTCGAGCATGAGAATTTTTCTGTCCCCGACCCAGGGCTCCCGCGCCAGCACCAGCGGGACGCGCGTGGTCTTGCCGGCGCCGGGCGGGGCGACGAGAACGGCGGCGTTGCCGCCGGACAAAGCCGCGGTCAGCGCGGGCAAGGCGGTGTCGATGGGCAGCGGTGCGTCGAATGTCATCGCGGAGCCATGACAATCATTTTTGGCCGGCGATATCCACCGCCGTTTTTTCCATGCCGGTCGCGCGCCGCGCAACCGCAGCATCCGCCAGGCGTTGAATTCCCTGCGTTTGCGGATCGCCGCCGTCGACGACGAACGTGACGTTGTTTCCGGCAGGCAGGAAAGTGTTGATTCGCTATACGCCAAAGCCCACATTGCCGGCCATGCCGACAACCAAATCCGCCCGGCCGAAGACCGCAAGCAAGCCTGCCGGCCAATCCGCGAAAGCCGCCGCCGCGCCGGGCCTGAACAAGGGCGGTCATCTGTTTCTGGTCGACGGCTCGTCCTACATTTTTCGCGCCTATCACGCGCTGCCGCCGCTCAACCGAAAATCGGACGGCCTGCAGATCAATGCCGTGCTCGGCTTCTGCAACATGCTGTGGAAGCTTCTGTGCGAGATGAAGCCGGAGGAGAAGCCGACGCATCTCGCCGTCGTCTTCGACAAGTCGGAAAAGACGTTCCGCAACGATCTCTATCCCGAATACAAGGCGCACCGGCCGGAGGCTCCCGCCGATCTCATTCCGCAATTCGGCCTGATTCGCGAGGCGGTGCGGGCTTTCGACATTCCCTGCCTGGAGCAACTCGGCTACGAGGCCGACGATCTGATCGCGACCTATG
>CAYWCE010000100.1:2089-5645 GCA_964456755.1 uncultured Hyphomicrobiales bacterium | reverse complement strand
GCGGGCGATGGCTCCACCCGCGCGCGGCGCGCGGCCTCGGCTTCCACCTTGCGGATCGCTTCCTCCAGCGCAAGGCGCTGGCGGGTGATTTCGGATTCTTCGAGTTGGGGTTCCGTCCCCCGCAACTGGGTCACAAGCGCCGTTCGCGCCCGCTCATAGAGCGCGCGTCTGGCCTCGCCGGTATTTCTTTCGAGTCCGGCTACGGCGCGTGCGATGAGTGGGTAAAAGTCGGCCATCTGTCTTATTATGCACGTCCCGGCGCAATCGCGAATTATGCCTCGAAGGGATTTTGCATGAGGATCGTGTCCTCGCGTTCCGGGCTGGTCGACAGCAGCGCGACCGGACACTCGACCAATTCCTCGATCCGTTTCACGTACTTGATCGCCTGCGCCGGCAAGTCGGCCCACGAACGCGCGCCGGCCGTCTTGTCCTTCCAGCCCTCAACCGTCTCATAGACCGGCTCGACCCCGGCCTGGGCGCGCTCGCCGGCCGGCAGGTATTCGAATGTGCGGCCGTCGAGCCGGTAGCCCGTGCACACCTTGATCTCCTCGAATCCGTCAAGGATATCGAGCTTTGTCAGGGCCAGCCCGTTGATCCCGCTGGTGCGGACGGATTGTCGCACCAGCACCGCATCGAACCAGCCGCAGCGGCGGGCGCGCCCGGTCACCGTACCGAATTCGTGCCCGCGGCGGCCGATTTCCTGGCCAATGGCATTATCCTGCTCGGTCGGGAACGGACCCTCGCCGACCCGGGTGGTGTAGGCCTTGCAGATGCCGAGCACATAACCGATGGCCCCCGGCCCGAGACCGGAACCGGTCGCCGCCTGCGCCGCCACGGTATTCGACGAGGTGACGAACGGATAGGTGCCGTGGTCGACGTCGAGCAATGCGCCCTGGGCACCCTCGAACAGGATGCGCTTGCCCTCGCGCCGTTTCCCGTCGAGCAGTGACCAGACCGAATCCATAAACGGCAGGATGCGCGGAGCATAACGGGCAAGCTCGTCATAAAGCGCCGACGCCGCGATCTCCGCAAGCCCGAGCCCGCGCCGCAGCGCATTGTGATGCGCCAGCAGCCTGTCGATTTTGCCGTGCAGCGAAGGCAGGTCGGCGAGGTCCATGACGCGGATGGCGCGACGCCCGACCTTGTCCTCGTATGCCGGGCCGATGCCGCGCTTGGTAGTGCCGATCCGGGTGCCTGTGCCGGACGATTCGCGAATGCCGTCGAGTTCGCTATGCAGCGACAGGATGAGCGAGGCATTTTCGGCGATGCGCAGGTTGTCCGGCGTGATCGCCACGCCCTGGCCGTTCAGCCGGTCGATCTCCTCGCACAGTGCACGCGGGTCGAGCACCACGCCATTGCCAATGACCGACAACTTGTTGGATCGCACCACTCCGGACGGCAGCAGCGACAGCTTGTAGGTCACGCCGTCGATAACGAGCGTGTGCCCGGCATTGTGCCCACCCTGGAACCGGACCACGATATCGGCCTGTTCGGACAGCCAGTCGACGATCTTTCCCTTACCTTCGTCGCCCCATTGCGATCCGACCACAACGACATTCGCCATTCTGTACCTTCCGCTGCCGGCCCGATATCCCGGACCCCCAAAAACCGGGCGCCCGGCCGAAGCGAGGGCCGCTCCGGGATAAAGGATGCCGTGCGTTGAGGCAAGGAAAAGCACCCCGCACGGCACCTCGCCGGTTCCTCTAACGCTATGGTTTGCAACGACAATCGCCCGGCGCAGCGTCGACCATTCGGTCCGCGCGATCGCGAGCGCCGGCATCGCCGCCATGCGGCGGCGCCACTGGCCGCGGCCACCGCCAGCGTGTAGCAGATTCCGCCGTGCCGCCCCGCAGGGGCAACATGGACATGCTCGGGTGCGGGGAGGTACGCGACAATGACCGGCGCGCTCGGGCGCTTCGGCGGCTGGCTTTACCACCAGCCCTATCTGCTCGTCTCCATCACTTTTCTGACCTGGGCGATCAACATCGTGCTCGGTCGCTATGTCGCCGGGCACGTGCCGCCGGTGGCGTTGTCTTTTATCCGCTGGGGTCTCGCCTTCCTGATCGTGCTGCCATTCGCCTGGCCTTATCTTCGCCGCGACTGGCCGCTGATCCGCAAGCATCTCGGACTATTGACCGTGCTCGCGGTCACCGGCACTTCGGCCTACAACACGATGGCCTATTGGGGCCTGCAATATACCGAGGCGCTCAACGCACTCCTGACCCAGTCGACCGCGCCGCTTCTGATCGCTCTATGGTCGTTTCTGCTTTTCGGCGACCGTCTCACGCTGCGCCAGGTGATTGGCATCGTGGTGTCGCTGACCGGCGTCGTCGTCATACTCACGCGCGGCGACCCGCAGGTGCTGCTCTCGATATCGTTCAATCGCGGCGACGTCTGGTTTTTCTCGGCACTAATCGTCTTCGCCTTCTATTCCGCGCTGGTGAAGACGCGTCCGGCGCTGCATCCGCTCTCGTTTCTCGCCTTCTCGATGGGCTGGGGCACATTCTGGCTGACGCCGCTGCTGCTCTGGGAAATCGGCACCGGCTACACGCTCACGTTCGACGGAACGACGTTCGCCGTACTTCTCTATGTCGCGGTGTTTCCCTCGATCGTCGCCTATATCTGCTACAATCGCGGGATCGAGCTGGCCGGACCCAATCGCGTCGCCATGCTCTATCCCTCCATCGTCGCCTTCGGCGCGATATTCGCGATTCTGCTGCTCGGCGAACGCCCGCAACTGTTCCATCTGGTGGGTTGCGTACTGGTGTTCGGCGGCGCCGTCGGCGCGACCTGGAACGGCCGGGCTAAGGCCGCAGGCGCAAGCGCGCGCCCGCCGGCACGCGTCGGTCGTCGCGATCGCAAGAAGTGAGGTCGGTCCGGGTCGTGCGCATCGCGGCGCCGCGACGACAAAATGGCCGGGCGATGCCCGGCCATTCGCATTGTCGCGTTGCGCTCCGGCTGCGCCGTCAGTGCGCGGCCAGTTCGGCCTGCGCCGTCGGCGTCTCCATTTCGTGCACGCGGCTTTTCACCGCCTTCTGCACCTTCTCGAAGGCGCGCACCTCGATCTGGCGCACGCGCTCGCGCGAGACGCCGAATTCGGCGGCCAGTTCCTCCAGCGTGATCGGCTCGTCGGCAAGCCGGCGCGCCTCGAAGATGCGGCGCTCGCGCTCGTTGAGCACGGTCAGCGCCTGGGTCAGCGCCTTGCGCCGATTATCCATTTCCTCGCTTTCGGCCAGCATCTCTTCCTGACCGGCCGACTCGTCCTGCAACCAGTCCTGCCACTCGCCGGAATCGCCGTCCTCGCGGATCGGTGCATTCAGCGAGGTGTCCCCGGCCAGCCGCCGGTTCATGTCGACGACGTCCTTTTCGGTGACGCCGAGACGTTTGGCGATGCTCTTGACCTGGTCGGGGCGCAGGTCGCCTTCGCCCAAAGCCGAAATGCGGCTCTTGGCCTTGCGCAGATTGAAGAACAGCTTCTTCTGGTTCGCGGTCGTGCCCATCTTCACGAGCGACCACGAACGCAGGATGTATTCCTGAATAGCGGCCTTGATCCACC
>CAYWCE010000100.1:0-2079 GCA_964456755.1 uncultured Hyphomicrobiales bacterium | reverse complement strand
TCCACCACATCGCATAGGTGGCAAGGCGGAATCCCTTTTCCGGCTCGAAGCGCTTGACCGCCTGCATCAGGCCGACATTGCCTTCGGAGATGACTTCGGAAATCGGCAGGCCGTAGCCCCGATAGCCCATGGCGATCTTGGCAACGAGGCGCAGATGGCTGGTGACGAGCCTGTGCGCGGCGTCGCGATCGCCGTGCTCGCGCCAGCTTTTGGCCAGCATGTATTCTTCCTGCGGTTCCAGCATCGGAAACCGCCGGATTTCTTCGAGATATCGGGTCAGTCCGCCTTCGGCGGTAACGACCGGCAGAGCCGCTGCACGGGCCATCGTTGCGCCCTCCTGCTTTGTGCCCCCAGGATTGGCAGGCACCCGGGACCGCCGCTCTTTCGGAGCCGGCGGCGCCCTTTCGCGACCGCAAAACCCGGCCGCAGGTGCAACATAAAGGACGGGGGTGGCGAAAGAAAGTTAACTTCCTGTCACCTCGCCGTGACCGGCTGTCGATGGTAAGCTTCTGGTGAAGCTTATTTTTTCGATTTTCTTGTCACCGGACCGCGCGCCGCGCCTGCTTTCAGCACATGCTGCAAACGGTGCAAATCCGCCGGCAGTTCCGAGCGGAATTCGAGTTCCCGGCCGGAAACGGGATGCTGAAACGCCAGCAGGCTGGCATGCAGCGCCTGGCGTGCAGTCCCGGCCAGGACTGCACGCGCAGATTGTGGCAACAGCGCCGCCTTTGTCCTGAATCCGGTCGCATAGGTCTCGTCGCCCATGAGCGGATGGCCGATATGGGCGAGGTGGACACGGATCTGGTGTGTGCGCCCGGTCTCCAGACGGCAGGCGAGCAAGCTGGCGACCGGCTTGCCGTCGCTGCCGTTATAGCTTTCCAGGAGACGCCAGTGCGTGATCGCCGCGCGGCCGCCGGTGCGCACCGTCATCTTCTCCCGCGCATGCGGATGCCGGTCGATCGGCGCATCGATCGTTCCGCGCGGCCGGTCGGGCACGCCCCAGACAAATGCGAGATATTCGCGCTGCAGCGGCCCCGTCCGTCCATGATCGGCGAACTGCTCCGACAATGTCCGGTGCGCACGGTCGTTCTTGGCGACGACGAGCAGACCGGACGTGTCCTTGTCGATGCGATGGACGATGCCCGGCCGCTTCACGCCGCCGATCCCCGACAGGCTGTCGCCGCATCGGGCGATCAGCGCATTGACCAGCGTCCCGCCGGGATGGCCCGGCGCCGGATGCACGACCAGGCCGGCCGGCTTTTCGATGACGACGATGTCGGCGTCCTCGTAGACGATGTCGAGCGGGATGTCCTCCGGCTGCGGCACGGGCTCCTGTGCCGGCGGCACCCTGACCGCGATCGCATCGCCGGCGTTGACGCGCTGGCCCGGATCGCGGATTGTCCGCCCGCCGAGCGTTACTGCGCCGTCGAGAATGAGCGTCTTGAGGCGGGTGCGCGACAGGCCCTCGATGCGCGCCGCCAGCACGCGGTCGAGGCGTTCGCCGGATTCGTGCTCGCCGGCGGTCACGGTTTCGGTGCGCTCAGATGTAGAAGGCATGGCCAATCCGTCCGACGACGAACAACCTCTCGATCCCGCCGCCCAGCGCATCGTCGACAAGGTGCGCTGGCTGATGTTGCTGTCCGGCTTCGCCACCTTTCTCGGCATCGCCGTCGTCATCGGAGTCGTGGGCTATCGCTTTTTTCGCGCCGATGGAAGTGTCGCGCAGGCGGATACCGTGGCGCTGCTGCCGAAAGGCGCGCGCATCGTTTCCGTCGCCACCGCCGAAGACCGTATCGTGGTGACGCTGGAAGCGCAGGGGGTGACCGAAATACGCACCTTCGATGTCCGGACGTTGCGCGCGGCCGGACGGCTGCGCTTTGCCACCGAGCCCTGAATCGGCATGTAATGGGAGCCGGCGGCCGCCGGCAATGCTGCAGAGCGCGCGCGCCAAGCGGACGGCGTCGCTTGCGCCCGAGCGGGATCGGGTCTATCTGAAAGCGCTCCGCTCCCTTCGTCTAGCGGTCCAGGACGTCGCCCTCTCACGGCGAAAACAGGGGTTCGAGTCCCCTAGGGAGCGCC
>CAYWCE010000099.1:5371-5668 GCA_964456755.1 uncultured Hyphomicrobiales bacterium | reverse complement strand
CCCATGTTATTGTCGAAGGGCGCCGGGTTGGTCGAATGAGGAATCTGGTGACGCGCCGGGCTGATGAACAGCCGGCCCCAGACGCCGCGGAACGGAATCCACAGATGCGTGTGCTGAAGATGCACATAGGCATGGACGAACAGGACGAAGATCGCGTTCGAATCGGCAATCGCATACTGATAGGCGGTCTTGCCGAACGCATAGTTCATCGCGCCGTTCGCGATCCCCATGATCAGCGCGGTGATGTTCGCGTGCAGCAACGCGTCGACCGGATGCACGCGGAAGTTCGTCACCGGC
>CAYWCE010000099.1:0-5361 GCA_964456755.1 uncultured Hyphomicrobiales bacterium | reverse complement strand
GATCCAGTAGGCAAGCTCGTAGGCAAGAAAGAGAACGAGCGTGATCGCGATGCGCGGCACGATGTCGTGCAACGCGGCCGGCTGCGTCTGGCCGGCGACGTTCACGAGGCCGGCGATCGTTGCATTGCTCACCGCCTGGTAGGACAGGATGGCGCCGCCGAAGATCAGGCTGAAGACGAACGTATTGAAGAAGAAATAGCCGACATCGAGGCTGTGCGAGGCGCTCGCGGTGATGCGGCTGGGAAACAGCGCATGCAGGATCGTCCGCAGGCGAACCGTCCGGTTGCGACGGCGGCGGCGCACGACGACGAAGGCGATCGCGACGATCAGCGCGCAGGCAAGCGAGGTCACCGAAAAAGCCGAGCCGGGCGACAGGAAGATCTTTTCGACCTTCTCGAACAGGAAAGTGAAGCCTCTCGTCAGGTCCATCGTCGCCTCCGCGCGGCGTTTCCATCCTTGTTGCCCGGCGCGTTAATTTTGGATTATGGGGATTGCCGACGCAGGCGCGATCCCCGGCCGGCGCAACGGCGCGGCCGTGCCGGCACGGCGGGTACGAGAACGTGGTTAACCGATCGTCAAAGTCCGCGGCGTAAGATCGTCTCCGGATGCCGGCAGTTCGCCCGCCGGTTAAAATCGTTCTCGCACGGAGGCTGACATGTCGCTCGAATGTGCTCCGATCACCGGCCATGTGCCGGCTGGCGCCTGCCGCAATTGCGGCACCATCATCCCGCCCGCCGAGCCGGTGCTGGTCAAATTCCACCGCTGCTATTATTGCGGCCGCTACGATCCCTGCGGGTCGAGCTGGCGGACGCTCGTGCTCTCGGGCACCGTCATCGCGGCGATGTCGGCGTTCACCGCGTGGTGGGGCCAGTCGCTGCTCTGAATACAGGCCGGCGTACCGACGGACGGCGGAATTTACATCGCGTTTATTGGCAGCTCCGGCACGCTCTGCGATGCTCAAGTCTGCGGTTTGCGGGCAGTGAGCCGCGCACTCTCCCTCTATTGGTCCGTTGCTTGACGGATCCTGCCGCCCGGCGGGATCCGTTTTTTTCACGGTCCTCATCGTCCTCCTCCGATCAGGAACGCGGCGGCGCCGACCAGCCCCATGAGCACGGGCTGGTGGAGAAGATAGACCACGAGGCTGTGGCGCCCGAGAAACGCCAGGGCCCGCGACGGCACGGCCTGCGCTTGCCATTGCGCCCAGCGTTCGCGCGGCCGCAGACGCAGGGCGAGCTTCGCGCCTGCGATGCCGGCCAGCACGGTGCCGAACCACGGCAGCAGCGGGACATAGTCGTTGGAGGGACGGACCTCGCTCGCAAGACCGAGCCAGAGCCAGCCCGGCGCGTTGAAGGCGGGCGAAGTGAGAAATTCGGGCGCCGCAAGACAGGCGAACGCGGCGAGCAGCACGAGTGCCGGCGGCAGCCGCAGAAAGGCAAGGCCGAGCACGCTCGCGAGCGCGATGCAGTGCAGGATGCCGAACAGGATCGCGCCGTCCGGATCGATATAGAAAGATGACACGGTGATGACCGCCGCGGCCGCGGCCACCATCGCCAGCCGGCGCAGAAAAGACGCGCGCCGCAAATGCCGCCCGTGCGCGAGCAGAAGGCTGACGCCGACCAGCGCCAGGAAGCCTGCCGCAATCGCATGCGCGAAGCCGCGCCACGCCAGGTGGCTCGTGACGCCGAGATCGGCGAGCGCGAAGAATTCGATATCCCAGAAGAAATGATAGACCGCCATCGCGGCCAGCGCCGCGCCGCGCAGGACGTCCACGAGATCGATGCGGCGCGACGGCAAGGCGTCCATCACGACACCGTCCGGCGGATGGCGGCGGCGCGCGACGCACCCGGCATCGACCGCCCCCGCGCGATTGGGAACGAGACAAGCTGTGTTATATTTTCCGTTCGATTGCGACGAATCATCCAGCATTGCGAGCTTGAACGTCGATGGCGCGGGCGCCCAATCTGGCAGCAGGAGGCATTGTATTCCGCGATAGCGACCGACCGCTGGTCGCGATCGTCCAGCGCCGCAAGGACCGGCGCTGGGTGCTGCCCAAGGGAAAGCTGAACGTCAACGAGCGCCCGCTGGCCGCCGCGCGGCGCGAAGTGATCGAGGAGACCGGCCATCAGGTCCAGGTCCACGAATTCCTCGGTGTCCTCACCTATCAATCGCGCACGGCGCCCAAGGTGGTGCAGTTCTGGCGCATGCAGGCGGCGGACGGCCCGACCCGCAAGCTCGCGCGCGACATCCGCGCCGTGGACTGGCTGCCGCTCGACGATGCGGTGGCCAAGCTCAGCTTTCCGGTCGAGCAATTGTTCCTGACGCAGGTCGGCCGCCACGCGTTGAAAATGATGAATGCGTCCGCGCCGGCCGCGCGCCCGACCCTGTTGCGCCGCATCCTGCAGAAGCTCGAACGCGGCGGGGCGGGGCGCGCCGTCCTGCGCCGGGGCGCGTAAGCCATTCGTTCGCCGACGGTTCATCCGTCGTTCAGACTCACGGATGGAACCTCGGCCGGGTCTGGCCGTTTTCTCCAAACCTTGATTCTGAGAGGTGATGCCATGTCGAAAACGATCCTCAGCATCGCCGCCGCTGGCCTGGTTGCTCTCGCAACGATAACGGAGCCTGCCCCGGCCGAAGCACGGCGCGGCGGCGCGGTCGCGGCCGGAATTATCGGCGGACTGGCCGTCGGCGCGCTGCTCGGCGGTGCGTACCGGCCCTACGGTCCCTAGTATGGTCCCGCCTATTCTGGCGCCTAGGGACCTGGCTATGGACCTGGCTGCGTCATCCGGCGCGAGCGCGTGTGGAACGGCTATCGCTGGGTGCGGCAGCGGGTTCGCGTCTGCTACTGACCGCGGCAAGCGCGCACGGGCAATCGCGCGCACCGGCGGCGCGGGATGTTGCGCCGCCAAAGCCATGGCGTGCAAAACTATGGCGTGCAAAGCCATAGTGTACTTGGATATTTGCGCGCGACCGGCCGTGCCATCACACTTCCGACAAAAACGTGCCCTCACGCTATCAAGCCGCATCGAAGGCGGATAATGTGCGCCGCAGGCCGAGTCGGGCCGACACTGGGAGAGATGACCATGAAGAAATCCATTCTCGCGCTCGCCGCCGCGGCGACGATCGCCATTACGAGCGTCGCCTCGATCGAGTCGGCCGAAGCCAGCCGCCGCGGCCGCGCGATCGGTGCCGGAATTGCAGCCGGTATCGGCGCCGCCATCATCGGCAGCGCGATCGTGAACTCGCCCGCCTACGCCTATCCGCGGACCTATTATCCGGTCGCCGGCTACGAACCGTATCCGGCCTACGGCATCGCCGCTCCCTATGGCTGCCCCGGCGGCTACTGGGCGCGTCGTCCGGTCCGCGACCGCTGGGGCAATGTGGTCGGCTGGAGCAAGCCGCGCTTCTTCTGCCCGCGCTGATTTTCCGACAAGACCAGAAGCCCGGCCGGCGCGCCTGCGCGGCCGGGCTTTTTCATGCCTGAAGGTGCGGCAGCCGCTCATCGCCGGCCGCTCCGCAGATGATCGAGCACGACGGTGCTCGGCCAGCAATCGAGCGGCAGGCCGTGCGCCTTCTGGTACTGCCCGATCGCGGCGCGGGTCTTCATGCCGGCCTTGCCGTCGATCCTGTCCGTGTAGAGCCCGCGCGCAGCGAGGCGGCGCTGCATGTCCTCGACCTGGCCGGTGCGCAATTGCCCGCTCTTGGTCCAGGGCTGGCGGAACGGTCCGCCGCCGGCGATGCGGTCGCTGAGATTGCCGACAAAGAGCACGTACAGATCCGAGAAATTGTAGTCCTTGAGCACGAAGTAATTCTTCGGCGTGAGAAAGGCCGGGCCGAGCCGCCCCTCCGGCTGCAGCACCGAGGCCTCCTGCGCGAGCGCCTCAGCGTCGAGCGTGCGCGGATACACCGGCACAAGCCCGTGCGCGAGCCACGCGCGCACCGGACGGACGCTTTCCGGCACGCCGAGCGTGCAGTCGAAACCGGGCGGCACGCGCACCTCGTAGCCCCAGCGGCCGCCGCGCTGCCAGCCCTTGGCCGCGAGCTGGCGCGCGGCCGAGGCCAGCGCATCGGGCACCGAGCCGAACAGGTCGGCGCGCCCGTCGCCGTCGAAATCGACCGCGTGTCTATAGAATTCCGAGGGCAGGAATTGCGTGAGCCCCATCGCCCCGCCCCATGAGCTTTTCATATCGGCGCGCCGCACGAGGCCGTCCTCGATCAGCTTGAGCGCCATCAGGAACTCGTTGCGGAACATGTCCTTGCGGCGTCCGGTATAGGCCTGCGTCGCGAGCACGCGCAGCGCGTCGCGCGTGAGACGGAAGCGCCCGTAATCGGTCTCGCGTCCCCAGATCGCCAGCACCACCGCCCCCGGCACGCCGAATTCGCGCTCGATGCGCGCAAGCGTCGCTTCCTTCAGGTAATCGGCCGGCGTCTGCACGAATTCCGGCTGCGGCGGCGGTGCGTCCACGCGCCCGGGTATGACAAGGTCCGGCAGCGAGAGATCGGGCTCGAGCCCGCGCGTCGTCTCGTCGAAGACCTTGCGCGAGATGCCGAGCGTCTGCGCCTGCGGCCACAGCGATTGCAGAAACGCACCGAACGCGCCCGACTGCGCCTGCGCCGGCGGGCACAGCAGACCAAGGGCGATAAGTGCGCAGGCCAGAATCCGCGTGCGCGGGACTGCGCCACGGGGTCCGGCCGGCGCCCTCGTCAATGAGGCCCGCCCTTCTCGTCGGGCACATAGCTCAGGCGATCGACATAGGCGATGCCGATGGCCGAGAGGATGAAGACGCAATGGATGATGGTCTGCCACATCACGCCGGTCTCGGTGTAATTCGTCTTGCCGCTGCCCATATTGCCGGCCTCGATGCAGGTGCGCAGCAGGTGGATCGACGAGATGCCGATGATCGCCATGGCGAGCTTGATCTTGAGCACGCTGGCATTGACGTGGGAGAGCCATTCCGGCTGGTCGGGATGGCCTTCCAGCTCCAGCCGCGACACGAACGTCTCGTAGCCGCCGACGATAACCATGATCAGAAGGTTCGAGATCATCACCACGTCGATCAGGCCGAGCACCACCAGCATGATCTGCTGTTCGGAGAAATCGGTCGCGTGCTGGACGAGATGGACGAGCTCTTTCAGGAACAGGAAGACATAGACGCCCTGCGCCACGATCAGCCCGAGATAGAGCGGAAGCTGCAGCCAGCGCGAGGCAAAGATGAGCTGCGGCAGCGGGCGCAGGCCCTTGAAGCCCCGCGGCGGGACCGGCGTTTCGGGCGCCATCGACATGACTGGTTCCTTTCGGGCGGTAACGGCGTCGGGCCGCGAAATCCGCGGCCCGGATGCGCATTATAATGTGATTCGGATGGC
>CAYWCE010000098.1:0-6039 GCA_964456755.1 uncultured Hyphomicrobiales bacterium | reverse complement strand
CTATGCGACGGTGAAAGACGGCTTCCTGCTGGTCGTGTTCCTGATCCTGTTCGCCTGGTTCGTGTTCTACCTGCCGAACTATCTCGGCCATGCCGACAATTACATTCCCGCCAATCCGGCGGTGACGCCCGCGCATATCGTGCCCGAATGGTACTACCTGCCGTTCTACGCGATCCTGCGCGCGATCCCCGACAAGCTGCTTGGCGTGGTGGCGCTCGGCGCCTCGATCGTGATTCTGGCCTTCCTGCCCTGGCTCGACACCTCGAAGGTCCGCTCGGCGCGCTACCGGCCGCTGTTCCGGCAGTTCTTCTGGATCTTCGTCATCGTCTGCATCCTGCTCGGCTGGCTCGGCGCCAAGCCGGCGGAAGGCGGCTACGTGATCGCGGCGCGCATCCTGACCTTCTATTATTTCGCGCATTTCCTGATCATCCTGCCGCTGCTCGGCTGGTATGAGAAAACAAAGCCGGTGCCGAACTCGATCGCCGAGTCGGTGCTCGGCAAAAGCGCGAAAGCCTGAGGAGAAAGACGCCATGAATATGCAACGCGCCTTTCTCGCCGCAGCCGCGGCCGCGCTCCTGTCGGCAACGCTGGCAAGCGGCGCCATCGCCGCCGAGGCCGGGCCCACGCCGCCGCGGCAGAAGTGGTCGTTCTCCGGACCTTTCGGCATGTACGACCGCGCCCAGCTGCAGCGCGGCTTCAAGGTCTATCGCGAGGTCTGCCAGGCCTGTCACGGCCTTTCGCTCGTCTCCTTCCGCAATCTCGCCGAGCCGGGCGGCCCCGGTTACACGGTTGCGCAGGCCGCCGCCGTCGCCGCCGAATACAAGGTGCAGGACGGTCCCAACGATTCCGGGGAAATGTTCGAGCGCGACGGCCGCCCCGCCGACCGCTTCCCGAAGCCTTTCGCCAACGACAATGCCGCCCGCGCGGCCAATGGCGGTGCGCTGCCGCCCGACCTCTCGGTGATCGCCAAGGCGCGCACCTACGAGCGTGGCTTTCCCTGGTTCCTGATCGACATATTCACCCAGTACCAGGAGCAGGGCCCCGACTATCTCACCGCCCTGCTCAAAGGCTATGCCGATCCGCCTGCCGGCATGCAGATGCCCGCCGGCATGAGCTACAATACCTATTTTCCGGGTCACATGATCGGCATGCCCAATCCGCTGCAGGACGGCCAGATCGCCTATGACGACGGCGCGCCGCAGACCATCGATCAATACGCAAAGGACGTGACCGCCTTCCTGATGTGGACGGCGGAACCGCATCTGGAGGCGCGCAAGCGCATCGGCTTCCAGGTGATGATCTTCCTGGTCGTGTTCGCAGGCCTGCTCTACTTCACCAAGAAGAAGGTGTGGTCGGACGTACACGGCCACGCCTGAGCGCCGATTGCGAGTTGACGAAGGGCCCCGGAAGGGGCCCTTTGGTTTTTAGCCGATGATTTTTCGTGCGAGACGAACGATCGCGTTTCGATCGGCTGCAGCCAATGCGCCGGCCTTTCTCAGAATGAGATCGTTGGGAAGCGTGAACAGTTTCCAGCGCAGAATGCACGGGCGTGGAAGTCCCGCCGATTCCAGATCGGATATTGCGTGGTCGCTTGCCCACCGCGAGATGGCGGCGGTGGTAATCATCGCGCAGAGGGAGTGGCCGTTTGCCGCGTTGAAATTGCGGGCAGACAAAATTGCGGACGGACGCCGTTTGCTTGCCGGGCTGTCCACGAAAGGAAACGGAACGACGACAACGTCGCCGAAATCACAAATCACGGAACGCCTCGTCGTCCTCCGGCGAATTCCATTCCGACAATGTGCCATTCAGGGCAGCCAGAAAACGGTCGGCCGTACGCGTCTCGCGAACTGTCACAATTTCTCCGCGCCGCCTTTGATATCGTTTCCAGATGTCTTTCATCGGGCCGACCGGCTTCACGGCGGCGGTTTCGCGACCGTCCTTGCCGATCCTGGCCTTTTCCCATTGACCGACGATGCCATCCACTTCCAAATCGATGGCGGTTCCAGCAGGGAGTTGCAGCAGCCGCTCCCGCAGCGGTTGGTCGCCTTCGATATGGGATGCCCAGATCAGATCGTCTTTCACTCTCACGTAGCCCATCCTCCTGATCTCCCGTGTTTATCTCGTATAGGGGGGGGGTGGGGGCGGGGTCAAGAAAAATAGCGGGATGCTAATCATGACCAAATCCGTTCTCGGCATCATCGGCGGCTCCGGCATTTACGACCTGCCGATGGACAAGGCGCGCGAGCAGCGCATCGCCAGCCCCTGGGGCGAGCCGTCGGGGGCGCTGCGGATCGGGGAAATCGCCGGCCTGCCGGTGGTGTTCCTGCCGCGCCACGACAAGGGGCACAGGCTTTCGCCCTCCGACATCAATTACCGAGCCAATATCGATGTGCTCAAACGCGCCGGCGTCACCGACCTGATCTCGCTGTCCGCCTGCGGCTCGTTCCGGCAGGATTTGCCGCCGGGCGCCTTCGTCCTTGTCGACCAGTTCGTCGACCGCACGCACCGGCGCGAAAGCTCGTTCTTCGGCAAGGGCTGCGTCGCGCATGTGTCGATGGCGCATCCGGTCTCCCCGCGACTGCCGATCCATATTGCGGCGGCGGCGGACGCCGAAGGCATCGCGATCGTGCGCGGGGGCACCTATGTGTGCATGGAGGGACCGCAATTCTCCAGCTATGCGGAAAGCATCACCTACAAGAATCTCGGCTATTCCGTGATCGGCATGACCAACATGCCCGAGGCCAAGCTCGCGCGCGAAGCGGAGCTTTGTTACGCGACGGTCGCGATGGTGACGGATTTCGACTGCTGGCATCCCGACCACGACGCCGTGCAGGTCAGCGACATCATCAAGGTGCTGCTCGCCAATGCGCAAAAGGCCAAGCGCCTGGTGGCGCGGCTGGCGCAGGATTTTCCGCGCGAACACGAACCGTGTCCGATCGGCTCCGACCGCGCGCTCGACACCGCCATCATCACCGCGCCCGAATATCGCGACCCGGAACTGCTGAAGAAGCTCGACGCGGTGGCGGGCCGGGTGCTGGGGCGCTGAGCCGCACCGCCTGGCGTGCCGGTCGGTTGCTGCCGGCGCGAAGCGTCGCAGCGCGCTATCGCAGCGCGAACAGGACGGCGCCGCCGAGCAGCACGAAGCTCAGTCCGGCGCAGCCGAGATAGATCAGTCGATCGCGCATCGCGGCTCCTTAGTCGTACTTGAATTTCTCGGACACGATTTGTCGCAGCGGCACCCCGAGCCGGCCCAGCGTGCGCTCCACGCTGTCGATCATCGGCGTCGGACCGCATACGAAATAAAGCCAGCGCTCCCGCCCGGGCATGTCGAGCAGGCGGCGCAGCGTCGCTTCGTCCGGCTGGCCGCGCCCCCCGCTCCAGTCGGGCGGCGGTTCCGACAGCAGGTGGTGGACGCTGAGGTCGAGCGTCTTGGTCATCGCCTCGAGTTCGGCGCCGTACAGGATCTGCTCGCGCACGCGATTGCCGCAGACGAGGACCATCGGCCGGGTGTCGCGTTCGCTGCGAAGCTGCCGCAGGATGCTCATGACCGGCGCCAGGCCGACACCGCCGGCGACGAAGGCAAGCCCCGCTCCCGTGCGCCCGGCCAGCCTGAAATTGCCGTGCGGCCCGTCGAGATAGGCCCGTGCGCCGACCGGCATGGTGCCGATCCGGCCGGTAAAGTCGCCGGCTTCCTTGACGGTGAAACAGACGCGCGGCCGTTCCGCCGGAGCCGAGCTGATCGTGAACGGATGCTCGGTCACCGCAAAGGGCGAGCGGCCGAGCGTCAGCCAGACAAACTGCCCGGCCTCGAAATCCAGAGCGGGGCCGGCCACCGGCTCGACCGTCAGTTCCCAGGTCTTCAGCGCGACCTGTGTATTGGCGGTCAGCCGGTAGGGGGCGCGAAGCTGCCGCAACGGCGTGACGATATGCACATAGCCATAGGAGAAAAGCGCGACGGCCAACAGGCTCAGCCAGTAGACCGCGAGGGCGGGATGGCCGCTATAGCGTCCGGCATCGAGGGTGTGATGGGCGCCAAGCAGGGCGATGGCGACGGCGCCGAAGCCGTGCACGATGCGCCAGTTTTCGTAGCGGTCGCCGGCCTGGTCGCGGAAGACGGCGATCACGATCAGGCCGACAAGCAGCAGCAGGGCAAGGCCGCCGCTGAGCGCCGAGCCGCCGCCGAGACCCAGGCCCGAATCCGGCCATCCGGCGGAGAGCGAAAACCATGGCGACCGGTACAGGAACGGATGCACCAGCAGGAACGCAAGCAGCGTCCAGGCGATCGTCTGATGAATGCGCATCGTAATGTCGATGCCCATGCGTCCGGAGACGGAACGGAAGCGTCCGGACAGCACGAATTCCATCAGCAGCATGGCAAAGGCGACCATGGCCAGCGCCGAGGCCAGCTCGTCGCGGAACGGCCGCCGCGGCAGGCCGAGCGCAGCTGCAATGCCGAGCGGCGCAAGCGCGACGACGAGATAGAGCGCGAGCAGCAGCGCCAGCGGAATGCCGCGCGGCGGTGCACGCCGGATCGGAGCGGTCATAAACGCAAGCTCCCCTTGTCATTTTCCGCCGGCCGCCCGTCCGGCAGCGTTGCCGTTGCACGCGCAGCATAGCGTCACGGAGCGAGAAGGGTCTGCGTCAATGTGCCGGCCGGCGCCGTGCCGTCGGAGGCCCGCCGGACCTGCGCGGTGCGGCTTGCCGCCGGGCACGGACCCGTGAATAGCGACGATGGCGTCCTGCCCGCACTTGACCCGCGCATGCAACTTCCCTCTACAAGAGCGGCGATTGCCGGGGCGGGCCCGGCATGACACCGGATGACCCGCCATGACGTCTCCCGCTCTGGAAAACGACCTGAAGGCCGCGATTCGCACGATTCCCGACTATCCCAAGCCGGGGATCATGTTCCGCGACATCACCACGCTGCTCGGCAATCCGCGCGCCTTCCGCCGCGCGGTGGACGAACTGGTGCAGCCCTGGGCCGGCTCCAAGATCGACAAGATCGCCGGCATCGAGGCGCGCGGCTTCATCATCGGCGGCGCCATCGCGCATCAGCTCTCCGCCGGCTTCATCCCCATTCGCAAGAAGGGCAAGCTGCCGCACAAGAGCGTGCGCATCGCCTATTCGCTGGAATACGGGATCGACGAGATGGAAATGCATGCCGACGCGGTGGACAAGGGCGAGCGGGTGATCCTGGTCGACGACCTGATCGCCACCGGCGGCACGGCGGAAGGGGCGGTGAAGCTCTTGCGGCAAATGGGTGCGGAGGTCGTTGCCGCCGTGTTCATGGTCGACCTGCCCGAACTCGGCGGCGCGCAGAAGCTGCGCGATCTCGGCGTGCATGTGCGCACGCTGGTGGCGTTCGAGGGGCATTGAAGGCGTCGGAGCGCATGCCGATGCCGGATGCGGCGGCTATCCCTCGCGCGGCCGGCCGCCGATCAGCGGTGCGAAGAAAAGAATGACCAGCGCCGCGCCGAGAATTTCGAATGCGATCATGTCCGCCCCCGGTTTTCCGCCATCATGCATGCGGCGGCTTTCCGCCCGGTTAGGACGGATGGTGAAGTTTTTCTGACTGCGGACGGCTCGATCCCGGCTGGCGAAGGTCGGATATCTCGGCACGAGATAGACGAACGGGATCGCCGCAAGAACGCCAGGCATCACCGGGGTTGGGGCCGGCCCGCGCCGCCGCTGCAACGTCGAGAGAGTTCGGAGCGTTCGTGCAGGAGCGCCGGCGACGGCTTGACCCCTGTGGACGCCCCCTCTAGGTTCCGCGCGCGTTTTTCCTCGAATGTGCGATTTGGCGGATGTCCGGCGCGAGCACGCCACCTCATATGCGACCCGAACGGTCGTTCCAGGGCCTGATCCTCACCTTGCAGCGCTACTGGGCCGATTACGGCTGTGTGGTGCTGCAGCCCTACGACATGGAAGTCGGCGCCGGTACCTTCCATCCGGCGACGACCTTGCGCGCGCTGGGCCCCAAGCCTTGGAACGCCGCCTATGTGCAGCCCTCGCGGCGCCCGAAGGACGGCCGCTACGGCG
>CAYWCE010000097.1:0-6119 GCA_964456755.1 uncultured Hyphomicrobiales bacterium | reverse complement strand
CAGATGAAGACGGTCGGACCGGCGATCAGCTTGCGGACTTCGTGCTGACTTTTGCCGCAAAAGGAGCAGTACAGCGTGTTCTTGGAATCGCCGCCGCCAACTTTGCTCATTCCAGTCTCCGTCGAATCTCAAGAACCCGCCACGGTCAGCCTACCACCCGCGCCGCACCGTCGCCGTGGCGCGGCAGGCACACTCGCCCTGAAATCCCTCCCCCGATTTCAAGCCTATCCCACAATCTAACGAAGCATGCTAACGGCGGGATAATCAAGAATCTATTAACGATAACGCGGCAGGAGAAGGGCCGCAGCGGGAAAATGCCCGCGCGAGGGGCATCTTGCATACATTCAAGACTTGGCCAGCGGGTCTTCGAGGCGCTTGTCGATAACCTTGTCGATCAGACCGAACTCCCGGGCCGCCTCCGAGGTCAGGAAATAGTCGCGCTCCAGCGCATCCTCGATCTTCTTGATCGGCTGGCCGGTATGTTTGACGTAGATTTCGTTGAGCCGCTTCTTCAGATTCAGGATTTCCTGCGCGTGCAGCATGATGTCGGTGGCCTGGCCCTGGAATCCGCCGGAGGGCTGGTGCACCATGATGCGTGCATTCGGGAGCGCGAAGCGCAGATCCTTCTCGCCGGCGGCGAGCAGCAGCGAGCCCATCGAGGCGGCCTGCCCCACGCACAACGTCGACACCCCCGGACGGATGAATTGCATGGTGTCGTAGATCGCCATGCCCGACGTCACCACCCCGCCAGGCGAGTTGATGTACATCGAAATTTCCTTTTTCGGATTCTCCGCCTCCAGGAACAGCATCTGCGCGACCACGAGCGTGGCCATGCCGTCCTCGACCGGGCCGGTGATGAAGATGATCCGCTCTTTCAGGAGACGCGAATAGATGTCGTAGGCGCGTTCGCCGCGGTTGGTCTGCTCGACCACCATCGGCACGAGATAGTTCATATAGGTATCGACGGGATCTCTCATCGTCTCTCCTCCGCCCGACCGGCGGGATGCGCGAATCACATGAGATTACAACAACGCAATTGCAATGGCGCGCCGCGCAGGCCGCGCGCGGACCGGCTGCGCCGCGCCACCGGCCCGGAGGCTCAGGCAGCCTTGTCGTCGTCGGACTTGTAGAGGTCTTCGCGCGACACCGGCTTCTCGGTCACTTTGGCGAGCGCGAGCAGGAAATCGACCACCTTCTCCTCGAAAATGGGTGCGCGCAGCGAGGCGACTGCCTGCGGATTGTTGCGGAAATACTCCCACACCTGCTGCTCGCGGCCCGGCATCTGCCGCGCCTGTTCGACGATGGCGCGCGAAACTTCTTCCTCGGTGACCTTGATGCTGTTCTTGTCGCCGATCTCCGCCAGCACGAGCCCAAGCCGCACGCGCCGGTTGGCGATTTTGCGATAGTCCTCGCGCGCCGCCTCCTCGGTGGTGCCCTCGTCGGCAAAGCTCTTGCCCTGCGACGTCATCTCCTCGTTCGCCGCCTTCCACATATTCTCGAATTCCTGCTCCACCAGCGCGGGCGGCAGGTCGAAATTGTGGCGCTCGTCCAGCGCGTCGAGCAGCGCGCGCTTCAGCCGCTGGCGGCTGACCGCGTCGTGCTCCTGCCTGAGGCGGTCCTTCACCGCCTCCTTGAGCTTGTCGAGCGACTCCATGCCGAGCGACTTGGCGAAGTCCTCGCCGATCTCCACCTCGCGCGGGCTCTCGATCGAGCGGGCGGTGACCTCGAATTCGGCCGCCTTGCCCGCCAGGTTGGAGGCGGAGATGTAATTTTCCGGGAAGGTCACATGCACCATGCGCGTTTCGCCGGCCGCGATCCCGACGAGCTGATCCTCAAATCCCGGAATGAAGGTGCCGGAGCCGAGCTGGATGACGATGTCGTCGGCGGTGCCGCCTTCGAACGGCTTGCCGTCGATGCGGCCGACGAAGGAGACGCTCACGCGGTCGTTCAGTTCCGCCCTGGCCCCCTCTCCCTTGTCGGCATAGGGACGGTTCTGCTCGGCAATGCGCTTGAGCGCATCCGCCACTTCGTCGTCGGCGACCTCGGCCACCGGCCTGGTCAACTCGATGGCGCGGAAATCGGTCAGCGTGATCGGCGCAAGAATTTCCATGGCGACGGTGTAGGAAAGGTCGCTCTTGCCGGCGATGACCTGCTCCACCTCCGCCTGATCGCTGGGAAACGTGACCTGCGGCTCCATCGCCAGGCGGAACTTGTTGTCGGTAACGATCCTGGCATTGCCCTCGCGCACCGCCGCCTCGATCGCTTCCGCCATCGCGGCGCGGCCATAGACCCGCTTGAGATGCTCTACCGGCACCTTGCCCGGCCGGAATCCGTTGATGCGCACGCGGTCCTTGAGCTCGGCAAGCCGTTCGTTGACCTTGGCATCCAGTTCGCCGGCGCCGAAAACCACCTTGTATTCGCGACGCAGTCCCTCGGACGCTGTTTCCGTCACCTGCATGATGAAGTTCGTTCCTTGTCGCCGCCGGTGCGGCATGAATCGGTCGGGTTCGGGAGCCGGCGAATGGGCCAAGCGATGCGCTCGGCGTGGTGCGGGCGGAGGGATTTGAACCCCCACGACTTGCGTCACTGGAACCTAAATCCAGCGCGTCTACCAATTCCGCCACGCCCGCCGAAAGGGCATCGCGCGGCACCGCCAATGGCCGAGCGGCGCGGCTTATAACACGCAGCCGTGATCGCGCACCATAAAAAATGGGTGGAAGATGCGCGCGTCCGGACCCCTGCAAGTGGCCGATGGTCGCGGGCGACCGGCTGCGGCTTGACCGGGGATCGCAGATGCGGTGGCTGCCGACCGTGCCGGCGATCGCGGCTTCGCCGCACCGGCACATGCCCGGAGGGTTGCGGCATGACGCTTTCGAGGCGCGGATTTTTGTCGAGGCGCGGATTTTTATCCGGCGCAGGCCTTGCGGTCCTGTGCTGCGCTCTGCCGCCGGCGCGCGCCGGCGGCGAAACGGCGGCAGACGGATTTCGCATCCTGCGCGCAAAGCCGGGCTCAACGACCCTGCTCGGTCGCGGCGCCGAGCCCACCGCCACCTGGGGTTATGACGGCCAGACGCCGGGTCCGCTATTGCGGCTGCGCCAGGGCGACGAACTCAGGGTCCGCCTGGTCAACGAGCTTCCCGAGCCGACGGTCATTCACTGGCATGGCCTGCGACTGCCCAACGCCATGGACGGGGTTCCGCACCTGACTCAACCTGAGGTTGCTGTCAGCGCAAGCTTCGAATACCGCTTCAGGGTTCCCGATGCGGGCACCTTCTGGTACCATTCGCACCTGTATTCGTCCGAACAGCTCGAACGCGGGCTTTACGGCGTCCTGATCGTCGACGAACCGGCCCCCGTGGAAGTCGACCGCGACATCGTCATCGTCATCGACGACTGGCGCCTGACCGAGAGCGGCGCGATTGACGAGGCAAGCTTCCGTTCGCTCCGCGATGCGGCACATGCGGGCCGTATCGGCCGCCACGTCACCGTCAACAACGTGCGCCCTTTCGATATCGACGTGCGACCGAACGAGCGTCTGCGTCTGCGTTTCCTCAACGCCGCCAACGCCCGCACCATGCCGGTGCGCATCGAGGGGCATGCGGTGCGGGTGATGGCGATCGACGGACAGCCGGCAGAGCCGTTCCTGGCGCAGGACGGATTGCTTGCGCTGGGGCCGGGCAACCGCATCGACGTCGTGGTCGATGCGACGATGCCGGGCGGCGAACGCGCCTCCATCGTCCTTGACGATTACGGGCGCGAACTGGAAATCGCCCGCCTCGTCTACGACCGCAGCGCCGCGGCGCGCGAGCGCCCGCTGCCGGACCCCAAGCCATTTCCGGACAATCCGCTGCCGCAGCGCATCGACCTGACGAACGCGCTGCGCGTGGAGGCGCCGCTGGAAGGCGGGGCGATGAGCGCAATGATGATGCGGCGCGGCCGCGGCGATATTCCGGGCCACGGCATCGACCCGGCGGCGCGCATCTGGACCATGGCGGGGATGGCCTCGTCCGGCCATCACGGACCGCCGCTGTTCAGCGTCCGGCGCGGGCGCGCCGTGGTCGTGTCATTTCGCAACGACACCAGCTTCCCGCATGCCATGCATCTGCACGGCCATCATTTCCGCCTGCTCGACGAATTCGACGACGGCTGGAAGCCGTTCTGGCTCGATACGATCGTGGTCGAGCGCCAGCGCAACGCCCGCATCGCCTTCCTCGCCGACAATCCGGGCAAGTGGATGATCCACTGCCACATGCTGGAGCATCAGGAGACCGGAATGGCGGCGTGGTTCGAAGTGACGTGACCGTTTCAGCGCCGCATTGCGCCGCGTTCGGCAAACATCGCGCGGTAGAGCGGCGGCAACGCTTCCGGCAGGTCTTCGGCGATCAGCCCGGGGCCCACGCGCGTCGCGGCCTCGCCGTGCAGCCAGACCGCGGCGCAGGCCGCTTCGAAGGACGGCATGCCCTGCGCACACAGTCCGGCAATCATCCCCGCCAGCACGTCGCCCGATCCGGCGGTGGCCAGCCAGGGCGGCGCGTTCTCGGCAATGGCGGCGCGGCCATCCGGTGCGGCGACCACGGTGTCGGCGCCTTTCAGCAGCAGCACGGCAGCCGTTTCATGTGAAGCTTCACGCGCCTCCTCAAGTTTTTGTTTAACTGGAGTTTTTCCGTCTTTTTGCCTGAAAATACGGGAGAATTCTCCCTCATGCGGCGTGAGAATCGTGGCGCTTCGCGCACGGTTCCGTAGCGCTGTAAAGAGGATTTTCGGGTCGTCCACAAAAGACGTAAGCGCGTCCGCATCCAGCACCGTCGCCGCCCGCGTCGCCAATCCGGTCAGCACCAGATCGCGCATTGCCGTCCCGACGCCGCCGCCGGGCCCCAGCACCAGCGCGTTCTTGCGCGCATCGGCCATCAGCTCGGCAAGTTCGATGGCACCGTCCACCGGCCGCACCATGACGGCGAGGCTGGCTGCCGCATTGACGGCAAGCGCCTCGGATGGACTGGCGATAGTGACGAGGCCGGCGCCTGCCCGCAGCGCGCCGCGCGCGGCAAGGCGTGCGGCTCCGGTCGAATGCTGCCCGCCCGACATCACCACCGCATGCCCGCGGGAATATTTGTGTCCGTCGACCTGCGGCACCGGGAAGGCCGCGCGCCACAACGACGGCGCGTTGACGAAGGCCCGCGGCCGCACCGTATGCAGGACATGCTCGGGAATGCCGATATCGGCGACATGCACCCGCCCGCAATGCAGCCGACCGGGCAGCAGCAGGTGGCCGGGCTTGCGGCGGAAAAAGGTCACCGTTTCGTCGGCCCTCACCGCCTGTCCCATGACCGCGCCCGTGGATCCGCCAATCCCGCTCGGCAGATCGACCGCGACGACCGCGGCGGCGGCATTGACCGCCTCGATCAGCGCGGCCGCGGCTCCTGTCACCGGCCGGTCGAGCCCGGCGCCGAACAGCGCATCGACGACGACATCGGTGCCGGCGACCGCCTGCGGGGTGGCCGGCACCACCTCCCCGCGCCAGGCCAGCGCCGCGGCGGCCGCGTCGCCCCCGATCCGGTCCCGCTCGCCAAACAGGGCCACGCGCACGCGATAGCCGCGTTCGGACAGCACGCGCGCCGCGACAAAGCCGTCGCCGCCGTTGTTGCCGGTGCCGGCGACGACTGCGACTTGCACCCCGGTCGCATGGCGGACCGATACGGCATCGGCGACCGCCCGGCCCGCCCGCTGCATCAGTGTCGCCGAGGCCACGCCGGCGGCTATGGCCAGGCGATCGGCCTCGGCCATTTCGGCATTGGTGAGCAGTTCGATCATGCGCGGACGCTAGTATCGTGCGGACCGATCAGCAAATTTGACTGTCTGCTCATGAAATGGGCACATTGCATCGAATTTAATCAGCGGGTGAGCGCCGTGCCGCCAACAATTTGGGCGGCTATGCTCTAACATCTTGACCGGTCGTTATTTTTCGACTTGGCCGAGACTGGCACAAGACCTGCTAACGGCCAAGGCGTCTCTTCCGGTGGCGTGCCGGTCAAGGGGCCGGGAGAGGAAAACGCATGAAGAAGATCGAGGCGATCATCAAGCCTTTCAAACTCGACGAGGTGAAGGAAGCGCTGCAGGAG
>CAYWCE010000096.1:0-6764 GCA_964456755.1 uncultured Hyphomicrobiales bacterium | reverse complement strand
GCCTGAACCGAAGGGCAGCGGGGAGTACGAGCCTGTCAGAAGACTTGTCGGCGGTCGTCAGGGCGTTTCGCCAGTTCGATACCGAAGATGGACTCGTGACGCTGCTGGCGTCGGTCGTGGTCGCCGCGCGCGAATTCATCGGCATCGCTGATCTGGACGGCCGTGCGCTGTTCGTCAATGAAGCTGGCCGGAAGCTGGTTGGACTGAGCGATTTGCAGGCCGTCCGTGCGACGCGCATCGTGGACTATTTCACGGCGGCGGATCAGCCCAGGGTTCTGGAGCAGGTGATGCCTGCGGTTCGCAGCGCCGGCTTCTGGCAGGGAAAGCTCGAGTTTCGAAATTTCGCAACCGGTCAACCGGTGCCGGTGCTCTACAATATTTTTTCGGTTCGCGACGCGACGGGCGCGATTGCCGGCTACGGGACCGTCACGCGCCATCTGACGACGAACGAGCTTGCGGCGCGGCCGCTGCGATACCTGGCAGCCATCGTGGAATCCAGCGACGATGCGATCGTCAGCAAGGACCTTGACGGGATCATCACCAGCTGGAACGGCGGCGCAGAGCGCATCTTCGGCTACTCCGCCGGAGAAGTCATCGGTCGTTCGATCACGATCCTCATTCCGAAAGAGCGGCAGAACGAAGAGGCCGAGATCCTGGCAAAGATCAAGAGCGGCCTGCGCGTCGATCACTTCGAGACCGTGCGGCGACGCAAGGACGGCAGCCGGATTGCGGTGTCGCTGACGATCTCTCCCGTCAAGGATGACGCGGGCGAGATCATTGGAGCGTCGAAGATTGCGAGAGATGTCACCGAGCAGAAGCGGATCCAGCAGCAGATCGCCACATTGGCGCGGGAAGCGGAACATCGAAGCAAGAACCTGCTCGCGAGCGTTCGGGCGATCCTTCATCTGTCCCGTTCGGATACGCCCGAGGGTCTGAAGCAGGCGCTCGAAGGCCGCTTCCGCGCGCTCGACAACGTCAATTCGTTGTTCGTCGAGACGCGCTGGACCGGCGCCAAGCTGTCGGCGATCGCTGTCCAGGAACTGGCTCCCTATTCCGCGAACGACCAGAAGCGCGTGCATATCGACGGCGAGCCGATCTTTCTCGAGTCGAACGCGGCGCAGGCGCTTGCGGTCATCGTGCACGAGCTGGCGACCAATGCGGCCAAGTACGGAGGTCTGTCCCGGGCGATGGGACGGATCAGCCTGACATGGCAAAGGACGGGTGACCGGCTGGTGATCCGCTGGATCGAAAAAGGCGGACCGGCTGTGCAGAAGCCCGGCCGCAAGGGCTTCGGCAGCCGGGTCATCACGCAAATGATCGGACAGGTCGGCGGCGAGGTCCGATTCGACTGGCGCTCTGAAGGGCTTGCTTGCGAGATTGTCCTGCCGATGTGAGAGGCCGGTCGCGCGCATGCGGCGATGATCGCCCGACATACGTCGCCGCGCTGTCATGCATGTTGCGATGTTTCGCCTGCGGCGGCCTTCCGCTAACCTGCGCGGGTGCCGCACGATGCGGCCACGCATGGCGGTCTGAAAGAATCTATCCCACGAACCCATCCTGCGAACCATGCCGACACACCCCGCACCGCATCGGCAGAGCGGCCGCCCGACAGGCACGCCACCACAGGCCGCGGCCTGCGAAGGCTTCCCGGCCGGGCTGCGGCCGAGCCCACGCTGATGGCGGACCGCGGCGTCGTCATCGTCGGCGGCGGGCAGGGCGCCTTCCAGCTCGCGGCGTCCCTGCGCGAACTCGGATTTGCCGCGTCGGTGACGATCGTTGGCGAGGAGCCGGTCGCGCCCTATCAGCGCCCGCCGCTGTCCAAGGCTTATCTCCTCGGCGAGATGGACCGCGAGCGGCTGCTGCTGCGGCCGCTCTCTTTCTACGACCAGCACGAAATCGGCCTCCTCTCCGGTGAGAGCGTCACGCGCATCGAGCGTACGGCGCAGCGCGTCGTGCTCGCCTCGGGCGCGGCGCTCGACTATGCCCATCTCGTGCTGGCGACAGGGGCGCGCAACCGTCACCTGCCGGGTCTGCCGGCGGACGCCACGAACGTCTTTCATCTGCGCACGTTCGCCGAATCCGACGCCATCCGCGAGCACCTGGCGGCCGCCCGCGACATCGCCGTCGTCGGCGCCGGCTTCATCGGGCTCGAGCTTGCCGCGGTCGCGAGCAAGCTCGGCAAGTCCGTGCGCGTGATCGACCAGATGCCGCGCGTGATGAGCCGCGCGGTTTCGCAGACGACGTCGGAATTCTTCGCCGGCGCGCACCGCGCCTGGGGCGTCGCGCTTCTGCTCGGAGACGGCGTCGCCGGTTTCGACAGCGCCGGCGGACGCGTCACGCAGGTGCGCGTGGCAAGCGGCGCGGCGGTCCCCGCCGACCTGCTCCTGGTCGGCATCGGCGTCGTCCCCAATGTCGAGCTTGCGGCGGAAGCGGGCCTGCCCGTCGACAACGGCATCGTCGTCGACCGCCATTTGCTCACCGCCGATCCCGCGATCTCGGCGATCGGCGACTGCGCGTCGTTTCCAAGCCGTTTCACGGGCGGCATGGTGCGCCTCGAATCGGTGCAGAACGCCGTCGACCACGCGCGCTGTGTCGCCGCCCGGCTCACCGGCAAGCCGGCCGAATACGGCAGCGTGCCCTGGTTCTGGAGCGACCAGCGCGACTTGAAGCTGCAGATGGTCGGCATGACCGCGGGCAGCGACCGCAGCGTGCTGCGCGGCGACCCGGCCACGCAGCGCTTCTCGGTCTATTGCTTCAGCAAGGGCACGCTCGCGGGTATCGAATCGGTGAACCGGCCGGCCGACCACATGTTCGGCCGCCGCCTGCTGGCGGCGAACGCAAGCGTCACGCCCGAACAGGTCGCTGATCCGGCCTTCGATCCGAAGACGTTTCTCGCCGCCGCCGGCGTTGCGGCGGGCTGAGGGAGCCGTCGTTCAGGCCTTGCGGGTGCGGCCGGCGAACCAGCCGTAGAGCACGCCCAGAACGAGGCCGAAGCTCCCCAGGATCAGCACGCCGACCAGCATGCGGCCGATATTGCCGCCGGCAAACAGCGCCTGATTGGGCACGCCGAAAATCCAGCCCTTGATCAGCGGCAGCAGCAGCCAGTTGCTGACCACGAGGATCATCAGGCCGTAGAGAAGGCCCTTTAGCCACATGGCGCCGCCCGGAATGCGGCCGTGGACGACCGCGAAGAGCGCGCCCCACAACCCGCCCCAGAACATCTGATTGAGAATGGCGGGAACGCCGAACGGCGGAATGGGCCGCATCGACCAGACTTCGATATTTGCCCAGCCCGCGGCCGTGACCAGGATGTAGACGAGTTGATGCGTGGTCGCGGCCACGACGGCCGCCGCGGCAAAGCCGATGGCGAGAGCTCTGACGGGCAGGTTGTCCATGGTCGCGCACTCCGCAATGAAAATGAAAATGAATACGTATCGGCCATTCGGGTCTTGGAATCGCCGCCAATATCGCCGTGCCATGTCCGCGCCGGAAGACGCCGGCCGTCTTCATCACCGGGATGTGATCGCAGGAAAGTGCCGCGTTCTCTTCAGCCGGTAGGCATCGGCCATTCCGGCGGCGTCAGGCGGCGCTTGCCGTCGGCGGTGCGCGCGACGCCGGGCCGGTCGAGGTCGTTCTTGTCCCAGAGCTGGCAGGTCACCGGCTTGTGTTTCTGGTCGAGCCCCTCGCAGTAATTGGTGTATTCGCAGGTCCGGATTTCGGCGCCGCGGCCGAGCCGCATCTTGAGGAACCAGTCGGGATCGGCGAGCGACTGGCGCGCCGCGCCGACGATATCGCAGACGCCGTCCTGCAGGAGCTTCTCCGCCATGTCGAAATTGTGCACGCCGCCGGAGCAGACGATGGGCGTTTCGTATCCGGCCCCGCGGATCGCGGCGCGGACCGCCGCCGTCGCGGCCACGTTGCGGCCGAACGGACCGCGCGCATCCGAAATGTATTGCGGCATGCATTCGTAGCCGCTCGGTCCGGTATAGGGATAGGCGGCGGCGCCGATCCCCGGCTGCTTGGCGTCGTCGAACTTTCCGCCCCGCGACGTGGAGATGAAATCCATTCCGGCCTGCGCGAACTGCGCGCCGAAATAGACGGCGTCCTCGACGTCGCTGCCGCCGGCGATGCATTCCTCGGCGAGATAGCGGCAGCCGACCGCGAAATCCGCCGGCACGTTTGCGCGCGTTGCGTGAAAAACCTCCAGCGGCAGCCGCACGCGGTTCTCGCGCGCGCCGCCATAGCCGTCGGTGCGGGTATTCGTGCGCGAGAGGAACGAGGCCATCGTGTAGGCATGGGCATAATGCAGCTCGACGCCGTCGAAGCCGGCCGCGTGCGCGCGCCGGGCCGCGGCGGCGAACAGGCCGGGCAGCACCGCCGGCAATTCGCGGATATGTGGCAGATGCATGTCGGTGACGCGTTCGCGATAGCCGAATTGTAGCGCCTCGCGCTCGGCCGCCGTCAGCACCCCGGCGAGTTGCGCGGCGCTCATCCCGCGCAGCGTCGCGCGGATCGCGTCGTCGGATTGCCCGGGAAAAGCCGTGCGGTGGCGATCGGTGAGCGCAAGATAGCGCTCGAAGAATTTCGCTGGATCGGGGCGGCGGCGGATTGCCAGGAAGTCGATGATCTGGATGAACAGCCGCGTGTGTCCGCCGCTTGCGCTGCGCACCGCATCGACGAGACGGCGCAATCCGGGCAGGTAGCGGTCGTGGCCGATGCGCAGCAGCGGCCCGCTCGCGATATCGCGAATGCCGGTCGCCTCCACCACGATCGCGCCCGGCCGTCCGCGCGCAAAGCGCGTATACCAGGCGATGACCTCGTCGGTGACGAAGCCGTCTTCGGTCGCGCGCCACGGCACCATGGCGGGAACCCAGGTGCGCTGCTCCAGCGTCACCGGTCCGGCCGCGGCCGGAGAGAACAGCCGCGACGCCCGCGCTTCGGCTTCGGTTGGGATGCGGCCCTGCTTTGCCTCGTAGCGGATGCGCTCGGGTGGACGCCACATGGTCGGGCTCCGGTATTGTCCTTATGTTCGGGCTTAGGCCGCGTGGCGGGACGCGTCAATCGCTTCGATGCGTCGCGGTTCCGCGCGCGTTGTCAAGGCTTGGCAACCGGCGCAGGCTCGATATCCTGCGCGTCAACGACAACGTCCAGCGTACCGAACGCCGCAGGCGAATGCCCGATCCCAGTCTCTATCCGGACCCATTTGCGCGCGATCATCTGCCGGCGCGAGGCCTCTGGCCCGACCTGAGCGCGGCCATGTCCGGCCGCTACGCCTATTCAAAGGTCATGAACGCGACCGCCGAACTGCTCGACCGCGCGGTCGCGCAGGGGCACGGCGCGCGCTACAGCCTGCATGCGGCAGAGGGCTCCTGGACCTACGCGCAGCTTCTCGATGCGGTGAACCGTATCGCCAACGTGCTGGTGCGCGACCTCGGGCTCGTGCCCGGCAACCGCGTGCTGCTGCGCGCGCCCAACAATCCGATGCTGGCGGCATGCTGGCTCGCGGTGGTCAAGGCCGGCGGCATCGTGGTGGCCACGATGCCGCTGCTGCGCGCGGCCGAACTCGGCCACATGCTCGACAAGGCGCGGATCCGGCTCGCCTTGTGCGACGCGCGGCTTGTCGAGGCGCTAGACGAAGCCTGCGCCGCCCGCGCGCACGTTCGTACCGTTCGTTTCGGCACCGATGCGGCCGACGGTCTCGAGGCGCGTATGGCGCAGCAAAGCGGCGACTTCGCGCCGTTCATGGCCTCGCATGACGATGTCGCGCTGATCGCCTTCACTTCCGGCACCACCGGATCGGCCAAGGCGACCATGCATTTCCATCGCGATCTCATCGCGAGCTGCGATGCTTTTGCCGGCCCCGTCCTCAAGGCTGCGCCGCATGACGTGTTCGCCGGTTCCGCGCCCTTCGCCTTTACGTTCGGGCTCGGCGCGCTGCTGCTGTTTCCGCTGCGTTTCGCGGCTTCGGCGGTGCTGCTGGAAAAGGCAATGCCCGAAAGCCTGCTCGAGGCGATGGCGCGGCATCGCGCGACGATCGCGTTCACCGTGCCGACGCTTTATCGTGCCATGACCCCGCTCGCCGGCAATCACGATCTCGCAAGCCTGCGCACCTGCGTGTCGTCGGGCGAGCATCTGCCGCCCTCGGTTTACGAGGGCTGGCGGCAGGCGACGGGGCTGACGCTCATGAACAGCATCGGCTCGACCGAGATGCTGCACGCCTTTCTGGCGATGCCGCCGGGCGAGGACCGTCCGAATGCGGTCGGCAGGCCGTTGCCGGGCTTTTCCGCCATGGTGGTCGACGACGCGATGAAGGAAGTGCCGCCCGGTCAGATCGGCCGGCTGGCGGTGCGCGGGCCGACCGGCTGCCGCTATCTCGGCGACGACGAACGGCAGAAAACCTATGTTCGCGCCGGCTGGAATCTGACGGGCGATGCCTTCTATGCCGATGCCGACGGCTATTTCTGCTATCACGCCCGCACCGACGACATGATCGTCAGCGCCGGCTACAACATTTCCGGAGCGGAAGTGGAAGAGGCGCTGCTGCAGCATCCGGCGGTGCGCGAGTGCGCCGTTGTCGGAACGCCTGATCCCGCGCGCGGACACATCGTCGCGGCGTTCGTCATCCTGCACGATCCGCAAACCGGTAACGACGAGCAGCGCCGGGCCTTGCAGGACTTCGTCAAGAGTCGGCTTGCGCCCTACAAGTATCCGCGCATCGTCGAATTTCTTGACGCATTGCCGCGCACGTTCTCGGTAAAAATTCA
>CAYWCE010000095.1:0-6823 GCA_964456755.1 uncultured Hyphomicrobiales bacterium | reverse complement strand
CCGGCACGGTGGAGACTTTCGCCGCGGCGGCCGCCTTCTTCGATTCGATCTTGTCGCCCATCGCCGCGATCGCGCGCGGGTTCGGGCCGATGAAGACGATGCCGGCTGCCGCCAGGGCTTTCGGAAACGCTTCGCGCTCGGAGAGGAATCCGTAACCCGGATGCACCGCCTCCGCGCCGGTCTCTTTGCAGGCGGCGACGATCTTTTCGACGACGAGATAGCTTTCGGCGGCCGGCGGCGGGCCGATCGGCACCGCCACGTCGGCCATCTCCACATGCAGCGCGTCGCGGTCGGCTTCCGAATAGACGGCGACGGTGGAAATGCCCATGCGCCGCGCGGTCTTGATGATCCTGCAGGCAATCTCGCCGCGATTGGCGATCAGAATACGCTTGAACATGCGCTCTTTGGCCGCCAGGCCGTCCTCAATCCTGTCATACTGGCTTTGCGGCGCTGCGGCAGAATTGTCAATTCGGACCTTGGGGGCGCATCAGGCCGGCGGAGCGAGCATGCCGCCGACAAGCCAGGCACCGACGCCGGCGGCAACCGCCGCCCCGGTCATCGCCCAGACCGCAACCGCAAACGAACCGCCGGCGACGCCGCCGCCGATCGCTGCCTTGCTCACGCCGTTGGCAAAAACGGCTGCGAGGACCGCCAGCGCCGCATCCCGGATCCCGAGCGTGCCGGGCGCCAGCTTCGACATGGAGACGGCAATGGCGTCGACGTCGCCGAGACCCGCAATCAGCGCGGTGAGGACGGCGCCGCCGGCGCCGAAGTTTTCGGCGATGGCGCGCGAGACGAGCACCAGCGCGCCGAGAAACAGCGCAAAGCCGACCACGGGAACGAAGTCGAACGGATTGCGGAATTTCGTCGCACGCTCGCGCCCGCTCGACCGCGCTTCGCGCACGGCCATTGCCAGCGCGCCGGCAGCGGCGGCCAGTGCAGCCGCGGCAAGCGGCAGCGCGACATGGACGAGCATCGAGGGATTGAGCGCGCCGACGATGACGCCGGTGCGCGCGATCGATACCGCCGTCGCCAGCATGGCGCCGCCGGCGAGCAGGCGCGCAGACGCTTCGGCCGCCGCCGCACGCCGCGCATTGGCCGCCATGACCGCGGTCGACGATACCAGCCCGCCCACCGCCGAGGCGATCAGGACGCCGCGGGTGCCGCCGAAATACTTCACCGCGACATAGCCGACAAAGGACGCGCCGGCGAGCAGGATGGCGATCAGCCAGATTTCCCGCGGATTGACCCCGCCGAACGGGCCGACCGGATCGTCGGGAACGACCGGCAGGATGACGAACGTCATCGCCAGCAGCATCAGGGCGGAACGCAATTCCGGCCAGGTGATGCTCTTGACCGCGCCATGAATATCCTCGCGCATGGCAAGAACGCCGACGGCGACGACAGCGGCGGCCGCAGCCACCCGCAGGTCGCCGAGAAAAGAATAGGCGCCGAGGGCGAAGGCAAGCATGGCGGCGATCGCCGTGGTCGCCGAATGCTCGTTCTCGGCAACGTTCTCCTCGCGGCAGAACACCGTGATGACTCCGGCGAAGGCGGCAAAGCTGAGTCCGAACAGCAATCCGCCGCCGACGCTGCCGATTCCCGCGGCCTCGGCGACCGCGCCGATCACCCCGCCGAGCAGACCGATAATCGTAAAGGTGCGCACACCGGCGGCGCGGCTGCCCGGCTTGTCCCTGCGCGTCTTCCAGCCGCGCTCGATTCCGATCAGCAGGCCGATGCCGAAGGCGACGGCAAATTGCGAGAACAGGTCGATCACGGTCATCGGCTGCGGAACCTCTCACGGAGACGCGAAAAGAATATTATTCCGGCCCGCGCGCGCACGAGGCGATGGTTTTTCACGATCGGTACGCACATTGGAAGAAGCGATTCTTATCAAGTCAATGCCCGGTTCCTATATTCGCCGGCAGCCGGCAGCGCCGGACCGCCAGCGACGGACATCCGCGCGGCGCGGATTGTCCGGACAACCGCAGGAGAAGAACAATGGCGCTTACCATCAACGACATCGCACCCGATTTCGAGGCCGACACGACGCAGGGCCGCATCCGCTTTCACGACTGGATCGGCGATTCCTGGGCCGTCCTGTTCTCGCATCCGCGCGACTTCACCCCGGTCTGCACCACCGAACTGGGCTATATGGCGCGCATCAAGCCGGAATTCGACAAGCGCGGCGTCAAGATCATCGGACTGTCCGTCGACCCGGTCGACAATCACGCGAAATGGGCCGAGGACATCAAGGAAACGCAGGGCTTTGCGCCCAATTATCCGATGATCGGCGACACCGATTTCAACGTTTCCAAGCTCTACGGCATGCTGCCGGCGTCGGTCTCCGGCGATCCGACCAAGCGCACGCCCGCCGACAACCAGACGGTGCGCAACGTCTTCGTTATCGGGCCGGACAAGAAGATCAAGCTGATCCTGGTCTATCCGATGACCACCGGCCGCAACTTCGACGAGGTGCTGCGCATCGTCGATTCGCTGCAACTCACCGCGAAGCACAAGGTCGCGACCCCGGCGCAATGGAAACAGGGCGAGGACGTGATCATCGCCGGCTCGGTGTCCGACGAGGATGCGCGCAAGACCTATCCGCAGGGCTGGAAGGCGCCGAAACCCTATATCCGCATCGTTCCGCAACCGGGCACTTGAGCCGGGCGCAAGCAGGCACGACAATGGGGGCGCGGCGCGAGCCGCGCCCCATTTCGTTTCGCGGGCGGTGTGCGGCATGAACGGCGAACCGGGATTCATCCACCGCTTCGTTCCGGCAATCGATGCCGGGCGCGCCCCGCTGCTGCTGCTGCACGGCACCGGCGGCGACGAAAACGACCTGCTGCCGCTGGGCGCGCGCCTGTCGCCGGGCGCCGCGTTGCTCTCCCCGCGCGGCAAGGTGATGGAAGCGGGCCTGCCGCGCTTCTTTCGCCGCGAGGCGGAAGGAGTATGGGACCGCGCCGACCTGCGCCTGCGCACGGAGGAGCTTGCCGCCTTTGTCGCCGCGGCGACCGCCGCCTACGGCATTGCGCCGCCCCTCGCACTCGGTTTCTCCAACGGGGCGAATATCGCCTGGTCGCTGCTGCTGCACGACCCCGCGCTTGTCGCCGGTGCGGTGCTCATGCGCGCGATGATGCCGTTCGATCCGCGTCCGCTGCCCGATCTCGGCGCCGTGCCGGTGCTCATCCTCGCCGGCGCCGACGATCCCCTGGTCCCGGTCGAACAGGCCGCGCTGCTGGCCGCCTTCCTAGGCGAGGCCGGCGCCGAGGTGACCTATGAGGTGGTGCGTGCCGGCCACGCTCTCACCGCCGACGATCTGGCGCTGGCCGGCCGCTGGCTTGCCGACCGCGGCTGACCGCGCTGCCGCTTCCCCGTGCCTGCGACATGTGGCAAGCGAAGGCATCGCCTGCCCGGAGACCGCAATGACAATCGAATCCGCCCAGCAGCAGCCGCCCTTTGCCGGCTTCATGGGCATGACGATCACCCACCTTTCGCCCGACTGCGTACGCGCGGAAATGCCGGTGCGCCCGGAACTGGGCAACCGCAACGGCGTGCTGCATGGCGGCGCGGTGATGGCGCTGGCCGACAATCTCGGCGGGACGGCCACGGCCGCAAACCTGCGCGAAGGCCAGGCGACGACGACGATCGAGAGCAAGTCGAATTTCTTTGCCGCCATTCCCATCGGCGACGTTGCGCGCGCCGAATGCACGCCGCTGCATCGCGGACGCACCACCATGGTCTGGCAGACGCGCATCACCCGCGGCGACGGAAAACTCGCCGCCATGGTGACGCAGACGCAGATGGTGATGGACGCGCGCTAGCATGCCGGCGCCGGCAATCGTCTGGTTTCGCGACGACCTGCGCCTTGCCGACAATCCGGCGCTGCACGCGGCCGCGCGCAGCGGCGAGGCGCTGGTCTGCCTCTACATTTTCGACGATGCGAGCCCGGATTTGCGGCCGCCGGGCGGGGCGGCGCGCTGGTGGCTGGCGCAGTCGCTGCGCGCGCTCGACGCAGACCTGCGCGCGCGCGGGCAGACGCTGGTGCTGCGGCGCGGAGAGCCGGCCGGCATTCTAGCCGATGTCGCGGCCGCCTGCGGCGCAAGCCGCGCAATCTGGAACCGCCGCTACGACCGCGCCGGGATGCAGGCCGACGCGCGCACGATCGAAGCGCTGCGGCGCGCGGGGATCGGGGGCGGCACCTTCCCCGGCAGCGTGCTGGCGGAGCCGGACCGGCTCGCCACCGCGTCCGGCGGCGCGTTCCGCGTGTTCACGCCGTTCTGGAACCGGCTGCGCCGGCTGCCGATCCGCGCGCCCTTGCCCGCGCCTGCGAAACTGCCGCCCGCCCCCGTCGTCGCTTGCGACGACCTCGACGCATGGCGGCTCGAACCGCGCGCGCCAGACTGGGCCGCGGGCCTGCGCGCCGCCTGGCAGCCGGGGGAAGCCGGCGCGCGGGCCAGACTTGCCGATTTTCTGGCCGGCGGCTTGCGCGGCTACGCGCAGGAGCGCGACCGGCCCGATATCGACGCGACCTCGCGGCTGTCGCCGCATCTGCGCTTCGGCGAGATTTCGCCGGGCGAAATCTGGCACGCGGCGCAATTTGCGTGCGCGGCCGGCCGCGTGCAGGCGGCCGACGCCGACAAATTCCTCGGCGAACTCGGCTGGCGCGAATTCTCCTGGCATCTGCTGCACCGCCATCCCGAACTCGCCACCGCCGGGCTGCAGCGCAAGTTCGACCGCTTTCCCTGGCGCATCGACGATGCGGCGCTGCGAGCCTGGCAGCGCGGGCGCACCGGCTATCCGCTGGTCGATGCCGGCATGCGCCAGCTCTGGCAGACCGGCTGGATGCACAATCGCGTGCGCATGGTCGCGGCGTCGTTCCTGGTCAAGCACCTGCTGATCGACTGGCGACGCGGCGAGCGATGGTTCTGGGACACGCTGGTGGATGCGGATGCCGCCAGCAATCCGGCCGGATGGCAATGGGTCGCAGGCTCGGGCGCGGACGCCGCGCCTTACTTTCGCGTGTTCAATCCCGTACTGCAGGGCGAACGATTCGACCCGCACGGCGACTATGTGCGGCGCTTCGTTCCCGAACTGGCGCGCCTGCCCGATCGCTTCGTTCACCGGCCCTGGGCGGCGCCGCCTGCGGTGCTGGCGCAGGCGGGCGTGACGCTCGGCAGCGACTATCCGCATCCGCTGGTCGACCACGATGAGGCGCGCCGGCGCGCGCTCGCCGCCTTTGCGGCAACCCGCGGCTGAGGCTCAGGGCCGGCGCAGCACCATGAACACGGCGAGCGCGCACACCGCCATCCCGGCAAGCCCGATGGCGCTCAGCTTCTCGTCGAACAGGACATAGGCGAGCAGGGCGGTCACACCGGGCACCAGATAGAACAGGCTCGCCATCTGCGCGGCGGGCGCACGCCGCAGCAGCCAGTACATCAGCCCGATGGCGCCGACCGACATCACCACGACGGTCCAGGACAAGGCGAGCACGAACTCGCCGGTCCATTGCACGACACGCGTCTCCAGCATTAATGCGCCGGCGCCGAACATTATGGCGGAGGCGAGATATTGCACGAAATTGCCGGCGCGCCAGTCGATCCCGCCGCAAAACCGCTTCTGGTAGAGCGAACCGAGCGCAATGCCGAGCAGCGAGACAAGGGTTGCGATCCAGCCGCCGAGGCTGGCGCCGCCGACCACGTTGCGGTCCTGCAGCACCAGCAATACGCCGGCAAGCCCGAGCACCAATCCGGACCATTGCAGTGCGCTGACCCGCTCGCCGAGATAGCGGTTGGCGATGGTGGCGGTCAGCAGCGGCTGCAGACCGGGAATGAGCGCGGAAATGCCCGCCGGAACGCCGAGGCTGATGGCGGTGAACACGCCGCCGAGATAGCTGACATGCACCAGCATGCCGGCGACGACGCTGTGCGCGGTCTCCTGCGCCGTCAGCATGCGCGGCCGCGCCAGCGCGACAATGCCGATGAAGATCAGCACGACAAGCGCCATGCGCACGAACAGGAAGGTCAGCGGCTCGGCATAGGGCAGGCCATATTTCGCGCCGATGAAACCGGTGCTCCACAGGAACACGAACAGGCCCGGCGCCACGCGAATGGCAAGCGAATCGAAATGCGGCGGCATGGACGGACCGGCGGGCGATAACGATGCGCCCTTCTTGGCCGCATATCGTGGGCGGCACAAGTGGGCCGCCGCATGTCTGCCCTGCCCCGTCGCCTGCGCGCAGAACCGGCGCAGGGACCGGGCCGTTGGGCAGGACAATGCGGTTTTCCGCCGCTGCGATCCGGGTTAAGTGTCGGCCGCAGCAGCGACGGAGCAACTCATGAAGGTACGTGCGGCGGTGGCGACGGCGGCGGGCCGGAAACTGGACATCGCGGATGTCGAACTGGAGGGGCCGAAGGCCGGCGAGGTGCTGGTGGAGATCAAGGCGACCGGCATCTGCCACACCGACGAGTTCACGCTCTCGGGCGCCGATCCGGAAGGGCTGTTCCCGGCGATCCTCGGCCACGAGGGCGCCGGCGTCGTCGTCGATGTCGGGCAAGGCGTCAGCTCGGTGAAGAAGGGCGATCACGTCATCCCGCTTTACACGCCGGAATGCCGGCAATGCCCCTCCTGCCTGTCGCGCAAGACAAACCTGTGCACCGCGATCCGCGCCACGCAGGGCAAGGGCGTGATGCCGGACGGCTCTTCGCGCTTCTCGCTCGATGGCCGCATGCTGCATCATTATATGGGCACCTCGACCTTCGCCAATTTCACCGTACTGCCGGAAATCGCGGTGGCGAAAATTCGTGAGGACGCGCCCTTCGAC
>CAYWCE010000094.1:0-7927 GCA_964456755.1 uncultured Hyphomicrobiales bacterium | reverse complement strand
CAAGCTGCGTTACCACCGCATCATCATCATGACCGACGCGGACGTGGACGGCAGCCACATCCGCACGCTGCTGCTCACGTTCTTCTATCGGCAGATGCCCGAGCTGATCGAACGTGGGCACCTCTATATCGCCCAGCCGCCGCTCTACAAGGTGAGCCGCGGCAAATCCGAGCAGTATCTGAAGGACGAGCGCGCGCTTGAGGACTATCTGATCGGCAGCGGTCTGGACGAGGCGGTGCTGCGTCTCGCCGGCGGCGAGGAGCGCGCCGGCGAGGATTTGCGACGCCTGGTCGAGGAAGCGCGCTCGGTGCGCAATCTGCTCAACGGGCTGCACAGCCGCTACAACCGCAAGGTCGTCGAACAGGCGGCGATCGCCGGCGTGCTGACGCCGAAAATCACCGAGGATGCGAAGAGCGCAAGGGCGGCGGCGGAGTATATCGCGAAGCGGCTCGATGCCCTTGCCGATGAAACCGAACGCGGCTGGAAAGGCGAATTCGCCGACGGCTTCCACTTCGAGCGCACGGTGCGCGGCGTGAAAGAGGCGGCGGTCATCGATACCGCCTTGCTCGGATCGGCCGACGCGCGCAAGCTCGACGAATATGCGCCCTCGCTTCAGGCGGTCTATGCAAAGCAGGGAACGCTGCGGCGCAAGGGCGAGGAGACCGCGATCTACGGTCCGGTCGGCCTGTTCGAGGCGATGACCGATGCGGGACGCAAGGGCATCGCCATGCAGCGCTACAAAGGTCTGGGCGAGATGAACCCGGGCCAGCTCTGGGAGACGACGCTCGATACCAACGTGCGCTCGCTGCTGCAGGTGAAGATCAAGGAGACCGACGAGGCCGACGACATTTTCACCAAGCTGATGGGGGAACTGGTCGAGCCGCGCCGCGATTTCATCCAGGAGAACGCGCTGACCGCGAGCGTGGACGCGTAAGCCCCGCGCGGCCGCACATGGTGCGGTCGTTTTCCCTGCGACCGCTCAGAACAGGTCGAAATATTCCCGCATCTCCCAGCGGGTGATCTCGGGATCGTCGTCTTTCTCGGTCTGCCGGAAGCGCGCGATCTCCGCTTCCTTGATCCTGCAATAATAGTCGACGAATCCTGCGCCGAGATGCGCACGGAACAGGGCGCTCTCGCGCAACGCCGCCACCGCTTCGGCGAGCGATTTCGGCAACGGCTCGGCCTGCATCTCGTAGGGCGTATCGGCGGAAGGCCCCGGTTCGCGCTTGCGCTCGACGCCGTCAAGGCCGGCGTGAATCTGCGAGGCGATGTAAAGATAGGGATTGGCCGCCGGTTCGCCGACGCGGTTCTCGATATGCGTCGAAGCATCGCCCGGCTGACCGAGCACGCGCAGCATCACGCCGCGATTGTCGCGCGCCCAGATCGCGCGGTCGGGAGCCAGCGAATAGGCGCGGTAGCGCTTGTAGCCGTTGATCGTCGGCGTGGTGAAGGCGGCGGCAGCACGCGCATGCGCAAGCAGGCCGGCAAGGTATTGCCGTCCGAGCGGCGACAGCGGCGCCTTGCCGTCGCCCGACACGAACGCATTGGCGCGCGTCTTCCGGTCGACCAGCGACTGGTGCAGATGCCAGCCGCTGGAGAACAGGTTGGGCAGGCCGGGCCGGCACATGAAGCTGACGAGATAGCCGTGCCGGCGTGCGATCTGCTTCACCGCCGCGCGGAACAGCACCATGGTGTCGGCGGTCGCCAGTCCGGTTCCGGTCCTGAATGTGAATTCGCACTGGCTCGGACCCAGCTCGATTTCCAGCGAGCGCAGCGGCAGACCGAGCGCAACGAGATCGCGGCGGAGAATGCCGAGCACGGCGTCGACCTGATCGAAGCGCGTCTCGGTCAGGTATTGGAAGCCCTGCGTAAGCAGGCTCACCTCCGGCGCTTCCGGCGGCCAGGTCGCGTCCGCCGGCGTCAGGCGGGCGTTTTCGAGCTTGAACAGGTGGAACTCGACCTCCAGCCCAGCCACGAAGTCGAAGCCGGACTTGGCGAGACGGGACAACGCATTGCCGGCGATCTGCCGGGTCGAGAACGGCACCGGCTTGCCGTTGGCGAAATAGATGTCGCACAGCATCCAGCCGGTCTTGTCCGCCCAGGGCAGAATGCGAAACGACGCCGGATCGGCGACCATGACGAAATCGCCGCCGCCCTCCATCTCCGGCATGCCGAACCCGCCGCCCGCCGTGAACACGGGAAACACGGTCTTGTGCGCGGTATCCTTGGCGAGCAGCGTCGTGGTCATGGTGACGCCGGCACGCATCGCGGCGGCCGCTTCGCTCGCGACCAGCGTCTTGCCGCGCAGGACGCCATGCTGGTCGGCGAAGGAGAATCGCACCAGTTCGAGCTTCTCGCGCCCGATCTTGCGTTCGACCTCGGCGGCCAGCCTGGTTTGCGCCGCCGACCAAAGGCCGTGACGCTCGACGAAAGGTTTCTGTTTGGCGGGAGGCATTACGTCATTCCGGGCCTGCGGGCGAATCGCATCAATGCCCGTTCGCCCAGCTCGATGCCCTGCGCCGCTTCTCTTCCGTCGCTTTCCAGTAGCCCTGCCAGTCGTCGGTCGAGCCGATGCCGTCGACCGCCGCCGGGCCGGTGATGCCGGAGGCCTCGTTCTCGTCGAGAACCATGATCGGCCTGCCGCCTTCTCCCGCCTGCACAATCGCCTCGCGCAGCATGCGCCGGTAGAAGGTGATCGCCTTGTCCGCCTGTCCGAGATGCTCGCGCGTGCGATCCTGGATCGGTCCCTGCGATTCCACCGCCCACTGGTCGTGCACGTTGATGTCCGCGCCCATGCCGGTATAGGTCGCGTGCGCCTGCTCGTGCGGATCGAAACCGTAATCGTTATCCTTGTTCTTGCGCGGAATGTAGTCGGGCAACTCGTAGAGTTCGAGCCGCTGCCGCCGCATCTCTTCCTTGTCGACCGGTTGCCCGAAGCTGGTGAAGATCGCGTACCAGTAATTGTGCGTGTCGTCGACCGGCACGTGCCATTGCGAAATCGTCATCTCGCCCGACATCGGAATGATGAAGGCATTCGGGAACAGAAGATTGGTGACGCGGATATGCGACTTCGCCGCGTTGATCTGCCTCCGCGTCACGATCCGCATGCCGTAATCGGTGCGCTCGACGTCGATGGTCGGGCGGGTGAATTCGCGCATGATCTGCGTCATCGGCAGGTCGGAATCGGCTGCCCGGTCGCGGAACTGCCTGCCGTAGCCTTTTGCAGGATCCTCGTCCTCGAAGAACCGGTGCAGGAACGAAGTGTGCGAAGGATCGATGCCGACTTCCAGCGCCTGCAGCCAGTTGCAGTCGATGCGGCCCTTGAACGCGAAGGTGTGACTGGACGGCGCGACAAAGCAGTCGAGATGCGGAAAGGCCGGCGGCGCGCCGGGCCCGAGATAGGCGAACAGGATGCCGCTTTTCTCCACCACCGGATAGGATTTCTGCCGGATATTGGCGCAAAGCGGCGAGCCTTCCGGCTCCGCCGGCGTCTCCAGACATTTGCCGTTCACGTCGAACAGCCAGCCGTGAAAGGAACAACGCAGACCGCCATTCTCCAGCCGGCCGAAGGCGAGATCGGCGCCGCGATGCGGACAATGCCGCTCCACCAGCCCGTAGCGACCGTGTTCGTCTTTGAACATCACCAGTTCTTCGCCGAACAGGCGGATCGCCTTCAGCGGCCGGTTGCCGGACAGTTCATCGACCAGCGCCGCCGGCTGCCAGTAGCGCCGCAGCAGCGCGCCAGCCGCGCTGCCCGGTTCGATGCGGGTAATAAGATCGTTTTGCTGCGCGCTTAACATGACGGACGTCCTTCGCTCCCGCAACCGCAGGCGACTGTAATCGATTGTCCGACAATTCAAAGAGCGTTCTGCGCCATCGCGCGCGTCGCGGATTCGGAGCGGCAGCGTCCCGATCGAAGCAAAACGGCGGGCGTCTCCATGTGCCCGCCGTTTGCCCAGGTCCGCCTTGTAGAGAGGTCCGCCTTGTAGAGCAGGCCGGCAGTGCAAAGCAGCCGGCCTCGCAGAGAAAGCTCGATCCGCCAGAGTTCAGGCCAGTCCGGCGCTGCCGGCACGGCGGCGCCAGAACATCTCGCGGCGCGCGCGCAAATTCTCGGCCACGGACCGGGCTTCGCTCGCGCTGCGCGCGGCGCAGATGCGGTACTCAAAGTCGCCCTCGCGCAGAGCCGCGCGACGGCGCGGCGTCAAAATGGCGCGCAGGCCCGAAGCCGGCCTGGGCACGAGGGTGGCAAGCGACTGCGCGACATTGTCCGAGGATCCGAACGCAATCAGTTCGCCGGTTTCGCTGTGGCGCACTTCGTAGACGCCCGGACCCACCGGCGCCTCGATCTGCCCGCCGAGGTCGGCTTTTGGAAACGGTTTCCAGTTGCCCCAGTTGCCCCAGTTGCCGATCATCGTGTCTGCAATCTCCTGTCACGCCAACACATGCGATGCGGGTATGTGCGTCCTGCCGCAACGCCGCGCAAGACGTCCGGTTCCGGCAGCCGGCGGTTTCCACAGGTATGGCGGGAAGTACGCGGGACGCACCAGGCGCGGGCGGTTCACCGGTCCCCGGTCAGCGGCCCGGCAGCACCAGCACCTTCGGCTTCGCCGGCAGGGTGGTTTTCGAGATCACGATCGAAGGCGTGTCGTTAAATTCCACGGCATATTTGCCGCTCATCCGGTCGAGAAACCTTTGCAGCGTATAGGCGCTGAAGAAATGCATCGGAATCATCAAGGGCGCCTTCAGCGAATCCAGCACCTCCACCATGCCGTCGAGATCCAGCGTCATGCCGCCGTCGACCGGAACCATCACCGCATCGATGCGCCCGATCTCGTTGAGTTGCTGCTGCGTCAGCGTGTGATGCAGGTGGCCGAGATGCGCAATGCAGAGGTTTGCGATCTCGAAAATAAAAATGGAATTGCCGTGGCGGTCGGTACCGCCGCCCCAATCGCGGATATTGGTGGGCACATTGCGCACCCGAACGTCGCGAATCTGCGCATCGTGCAGCGCAGGCCGGCCGATTTCGGTCGACCAGCCGCGCAGCACATGCGCAATGCCCGGATCGGGGTTGTTGGTGTAATGCGTCGAATGCGCGCGGTTCATGGTGACGACTTCCGGCAGCACCGGCGGGCGCACGAAGTCGTTATAGTCGGTTGCTATGCGGACGAGTTGCGGGCTTTCGATCAGGAAGGTCGAATGGCCGATATAGGTGATGCGCACCTCGTCGGATTTCAGCGCCGCCAGCCTGAACGCCGCCGCAACGACGCGTGGACGGCCGGACGCGATCAGTCCCGGACAGCCTTCCGACATTTCCGGCTTGGTAGCGGGCGACTGGACGCGCTCAAGCGCGGCGGACGGGACAACGGCAAGCGACAGGGCGGCTGCGAGCGCCAGAAGGGTTACCGCACGATCGGCTCCTGCGGAATCGGACATCGGCGCGCTCCATTCCCCCGGCGCGCGACTATGCCATGCCCGCTTCGGGCGCGCCAAGCTGAGGGGCCGATGACAGATGCGTGATGCGGCCGCAGCCTGCGCGGCATGGACGGCCCATTGCGGCCGCAGGCGTTCAAGTACGCCGCAGAGCTCTCAGCGCGTGGGAACGATCAGACCCTTGGCGGTAACCACCACCCAGCGGCCGTCCTGCCGCCTGATGCTTTCCACCCGGCCGACGCCGGGAATTTGCGAACCGGGCACGACTTCGAACAGGGCATAGCGATTCTCGACCAGCGCCGCCCCGTTGAAGATTTCGCGCAGGGTCCATCCCTCGATGACCGGCAGACGGCTCTTTTGCGTCTCGCCGATCGAGCCGGTGATGTCTGGGGCGCCGGTCCTGCGCTCGATCCGGTCGATGCTGTCCGAAAGGCGGGTGAGCCTGGCCGCGGGCTCGGCCTGCGCTTTCTCGATCCGCTCGCCGATCCTGGCGAATTGCGCCGTCGCGTTCTGGCCGAGTGCGGCGACGCTGCCCTTGAGAGCCGCAATCTCGGATTCGAGCCGGGACAGCTGTTCGCCGAGCGCGACCACCGTCGGTTCGGCCGGACCGGTCCTTGCCGGTGCGCCGATCAGCGCCGCGCCGGCCAGCGCACCGGCAGCCGAGCCGAGACCGGCCGCAACGATCAGCGAGGCGGCGAGAACCGCAATGCGCTTCCTGCGCACAGCCGATGGCGCGGGGCCGTCATTGGCGGAGATGGCATCCTTGACACCGGTCGCAGGGCCGGCCTCGGCCGTCGGCGATACCGTCTCGTGGTCCGCAACGCTACTCATGAACCGCTCCTGGCCCGCTCGTGGGCCCGCTCCGGCAAAACATGCTTACCGGACGCTAACCACACGCGCTTAATTTCCCCTTAAGCACGCGGAAAGCACGCGGACCGGCTCAGACCGGAAGACCGTTTTCCTGCGCCAGCGCTTTGAGCGAAGCCTGCGGTCGTGCGCCGATATGCTGGATCACTTCGGCAGCCGCCATGGCGCCGAGCTTTCCGGCTGTGACATGGTCGAAACCGCGCGCCAGTCCGAACAGGAATCCGGCCGCGAACAGGTCGCCGGCGCCGGTCGTGTCCACCAGCTTTTCGATCGGGGCTGCGGGAACCTCCTCGACCTTGTCGCGCGACACCACCACGCAGCCCTTTTCGCTGCGCGTGACGGCGGCAAGCTTTGCGTCCCGGCGCAAAGCCGCGACACCGGTATCGAAATCGGCGGTTTCGTAGAGGCTTTTCAGCTCCGCCTCGTTGGCAAACAGGAGATCGACCACGCCCTCGCGCAACAGCGCGATAAATTCGCCCCGATAGCGATCCACGCAGAACGAATCCGACAGCGTCAGCGCCACCATGCGCCTGGCCCCGTGCGCGATCTTCGCGGCTTTCACGAACGCATCCTTGGCGTCTTTCGGATCCCACAGATAGCCTTCCAGATAGATGATGGCGGCGGCCGCAATCTGATCGGCATCGATGTCGTCGGGATGCAGGTTCTGTGCTGCGCCGAGATAGGTGTTCATCGTGCGCTCGCCGTCCGGCGTGACCATGATGTAGCAGCGCGCGGTCGACGCACCGTCGGCGGCGGGCCGGGTCTGGAAGGCGACATCGGCCTTGCGGATGTCGTGGCCGAAAATGCGTCCCAGCTCGTCGTCCTTCACCTTGCCGACGAAGGCGGCGCGCGCGCCGAAGCCGGCGACACCGACGATGGTGTTGGCCGCCGAGCCGCCGGAAATTTCGACCGCCGGGCCCATCGCTTCGTAGATGGCCTTTGCCCGCCCCTCGTCGATCAGCGCCATTCCGCCCTTCTGCATGTTCTGGGCGACGAGAAAGTCGTCTTCGGCGCGGGCGATTACGTCGACGATGGCGTTGCCGATGCCGAGTACGTCATAGCGGAGTTGCGTCATGCGCGTGCGGTCCTGTGCGGGGAAGGCGGCGCACTATAGCGGCCGGACGTTGCGCGGCAAGCGCGGCACCGGCCGCCGCTTGCCCATGCGAGCCACGTATTGCATCCGCTTGATGCCGCTATCCGATGCGGCCACTTGCCCATGTGCGGTCGGCATGGCATTGGACGCGCCGCAGCCGAGAGGGAGTGGGCCAGATGGCGTTTCAGCAGCGCGTGTTTTCGGGGGTGCAGCCGACCGGCAACCTGCATCTCGGCAATTACCTCGGCGCTATCGTCAATTTCGTGAAGCTGCAGGCCAGCCACGACTGCATCTATTGCGTCGTCGACCTGCATGCGATCACCCAGCCGGTCGCGGTTTGGGGCGGCCCGAACGAGCTGGCCCGCAACATCCGCGAGGTGACCGCCGCCTTCATCGCCAGCGGCATCGATCCGAACAAGCACATCGTCTTCAACCAGAGCCAGGTGCCCGAGCACGCGGAACTCGCATGGATTTTCAATTGCGTCGCCCGCCTCGGCTGGCTCAACCGCATGACCCAGTTCAAGGAGAAGGCGGGCA
>CAYWCE010000093.1:0-8038 GCA_964456755.1 uncultured Hyphomicrobiales bacterium | reverse complement strand
TGATCTTGGCTTCGTATTCCTGCGCGCGGCGCGACCACATGGTGCGCTTGATGCGGGCACGACCCTTCAGCGTCTCCAGCGAGCGCTTGACGATGACCGGCTCCGCCAGCTTGCGCATGCCGACCGCGGCCACCTTGGCCGTGGGGACGCGCAGCGTCATTTTGTCCTTGGCGAAGTTGATGACGAACAGTTCGAGCTTGGCTCCGGCAACTTCCTGTTCCTCGATCGCCATGATCTGGCCGACGCCGTGCGCCGGATAGACGATGTATTCGCTGGTCTTGAAGCCCTGACGCTGGGTGGTCTTCTTATTGGCGGTCATTCCAGAGGTTGCTCCTTCGCCGCCGGCTTTGGGCCGGCCGGTTGTCTTGGCCACGGGAGTTCCACGGCCTGGCTGCCGCGAAACCTGCGATGTCCTCCGTCCCGGGACGGAGGCTTTCGCCCGCCGGCCAGAACCGGTGGACGCCTTCTTGACCCGGCGGTCGCCGGCAGAGGTCTTCTTCGACCGATGACGCGATTTCTCAGCCACTGCCTGCGCGTGGAAACTCTCACGCCCCTTCTGTTGACGGCTCCTCTGGAACGGGCCCGAAAAAATAGGCTCCCCGAGGGGAGCTTTCCGGTTATGTCGTTCCGATGTCGCTTATATAACACATTTTCCGCAAAAATCAATGTGTTATGGCATTGCGGCAGGCAAAATGCCGCGTGGCGTCCATATATCCCGGAATCCGGTTAAGCGCCCGCCTCGCAGATGAAGCAAATTGCCGGTTTCCGGCTCAATTGCCGGTTCCCGGTTCCGGCGAGAAGTGATTGTTGAACTTGTCGGTCACGCCTTCCCATTCCTTGGCATCGGCGGGCGGCTCTTTCTTCGCCGTAATGTTAGGCCAGATTTTCGAAAATTCGGCGTTCAGGGCAACCCACTGCTCCACTCCCGGTTCGGTATCGGGCTTGATCGCCTCGGCCGGACATTCCGGCTCGCACACCCCGCAATCGATACATTCGTCGGGATGAATGACGAGCATGTTCTCGCCTTCGTAGAAACAGTCGACCGGACAGACCTCCACGCAGTCCATGTATTTGCACTTGATGCAGTTCTCGTTGACGATGTAGGTCATCCGGCAGTTCCAGGCATCGGCGGATATGCGGCCGGCGGCGGCGCGATTGCCGCGCCCGGTCGCGCTTTCCCTGAGGAATTCGCAGGGGTTGCTAACGTATGCATTCCTGCCACGCAAGGGCGAGGGAAACCGGCGCCGGCATCGCCGATCCGCGGCGACCGCCTGCCATCAGCCGGCCTGTGCGCCCCTCTCGGTATCGCCGCGCCGCGGCACGATCTCCTCGTAGAGCGTGCAGGCTTCGCGCGCCGGCCCGCGCCGGTCGGAAAATCCGGCCACCCGCAATACCCGCACCCGGTCGAGCGTCACGGTGACGACATCGCCGGGGCGCACGCAGCGACTCGCGGCGGCGATCCGCGTACCGTTGACGCGCACGCCGCCTTTGTCGGCGAGCGAAGCGGCGTCGCTGCGGGTGCGCACCACCCGCGCATGCCAGAGCCACCTGTCGATGCGCTGACGGTCCAAGGCGAACGACGTCTCCTGTCTAATGACCGCCTTTGTCGGCCTCGAGCTGGGCCTTCAGGGCCGCGAGCTTGGCAAACGGCGAATTCGGATCCGGCTGCCGCTCCGGCCGCTCGCGCGCCGGCTCGTGTCGGCTCTGCTTGCCATGATAGGGCCTGCGCTCTCCGTCCTGGCGCTCGCGCCGTTCCTCGCGGCGCGCAAATTTCGGTCCGCGCTGGCGCGGCGGGCGATGCTGCCGCGCGGTTCCGGAGGAACCGTTCGCGGCCGGCTGGGCGCTGTCGCCGGCCGATGCGGCAGCCTGCGCCGCCGCCGGCTCTCCGCCCTGCCGCTCGGCGCGCGCAGCGCCGCGATGCGGCCGCCTGCGATTGCGCTCGCCGCGGCCCTCGAAACGCCCGGGGCGCCACACTTCGATATATTGCGGCTCCGCGGGCGTGGCGTCCGACGCCGGCTGGGCGTCCTGGGCGGCCGGATCCTGCCGCTCTTCTTCCGCGGTCGCGTCCGGCACCATCGCCGCAGATACGGCATCCTGCTCGGCAACGGGTTCGTTGTCCGGGCGGGCCGCCGCTTCGGCAAGCCCCTGTTCGGCAAATGCCGCCTCGGGCGATGCCGCCTCGGTATCGCTCCCCGCAACGTCCGGTATGTCGGCCGCCGCATCGGTAGCGACATCGGTCGCAGCCTCCGCGCCCGGCGCGTCGTCCTGCATTGCAGCGTCCAAAGGTGCGGCCTCCGGCGAAGGGGCGGCCTCTGCCGACGCTGCAGCGGCGACAGGCTGCGCCGGCTTTTCGCGGCGATCCATGCGATAGCCGAGCGAACGCAGGATCGAGGCAAAGTCTTCGCCGGACGAACCGACCAGCGAGGTCATCGCGACCGTCACGGTAAATCCGCGCCCGTCCAGTGCACCGTCCGGCTTCACCCCCGGAGCGTTCTCGCGCCAGGCCAGTGCCGGGCGGATCAGATCGGCCAGCCGCTCCAGGATATCGACCCGCACCGCACGCTCGCCGCAGACGCGGTAGCCGGCGGCACGATACAGATCGCGGGCGATGGTTCTGTTGGCGGCGATCGAGGTGCGTCCGCTGGCGGCGAGCGCGCGAATGTCTTCGAGACCGGGAATTTCTCCGCCCTGCTTGAGGGCATAGAGCTGAAGGGCAAGACCGCGCGGCGCAGGCTTGAGCTGCGCGGGCACGTAGATGTGATAGGCGCCGAAGCGCACGGCGTATTTGCGCAGCGTGGCGCGTGCCGCCTGGTCGAGCGCCTTGACGTCCTCGGCGACCTTCTGGCGTTCGAGCACGCCCAGCGCCTCGACCAGCTGATAGGCGACGCCGCGCGCAATTCCGGTGACGTCCTCGGCCCTGGACAGATCGACCAGCGGCCCCAGCAGCTTCTGAACATACGCGTCGACCCACAGGTCGAGCCGCGCCTGCACCGCTTCGCGCGCCGGACCGGTGAGCTGATCGTCCGCCAGGATGCGCGCGCGCGGCTTCAGCATGTCCTCGCCCGGCGCGAGCACGGCGACCACATCGCCGGTCCAGCGGATGCAATTGTCGGAAGCAAGCGCGAACTGGTCGTCCGGCGATTGCGACAGACGCGTCGCGCGCGCCTCGATCTCTCCGGCAAGCGCCTTCTGCGCGGCGGCGAGCAGGGCCCTGGCCTCCGATCCGGCCGCCGCGGCGTCCGGCGTGAAGCGAAATCCTTCCAGGCGGCCGAGGACATGGCCCTCGACTGTCACTTCGCCGGTTTTCGAGATGTCACTGTCCAATGTGGTGTTCTCGCGCAGCCGCCGCATCAGCACGCTGGTGCGGCGGTCGACGAACCGTGCCGTAAGCCGCTCGTGCAGCGCGTCGGAAAGTTTGTCTTCGACGCCGCGCGTGACGTTTTGCCAATGCTCGGGATCGGCCAGCCAGTCGGGCCGGTTCGCCACATAGGTCCAGGTCCGAACATGCGCGATCCTTGTCGATAGCGTGTCGATGTCGCCGTCGATGCGGTCCGCCTGCTCGACTTGCCGGGCAAACCAGTCGGTCGGGATTTTACCCTCCCGCATCAGAAAACCATAGAGGGTGGTGACCAGTTCCGCATGATTTGCCGGCGCGATCTTGCGGTAATCCGGGACCTGACATGCCGCCCATAACAGCTCGACGGCGGCGCGATTGCGGGCGAGGCCGCGGATCGCCTCGTCGCGGGCGGCGTGTTCGAGCACCAGAATGTCCTCGGCCACGGGCGCGCGGGTGAGGCCCGCCTCCTGCGGAATCACTGCGAGCGAGGCCTGCAGCGCCCCGATCGAGGAAAAGTCGTGGTCGGAATTGCGCCATTGCAGCACCTTGAGCGGCTCGAATGCGTGGGTTTCCAGCCGCCGCACCAGCTCGTCGTCGAATGGCGGACATCGGCCCGTGGTCCCGAATGTGCCGTCGCGGGTGGCGCGCCCGGCGCGGCCGGCGATCTGCGCCAGCTCGGCGGGATTGAGATTGCGGAACTGGTAGCCGTCGAACTTGCGGTCCGAAGCGAAAGCGACATGATCGACGTCGAGATTGAGCCCCATGCCGATCGCGTCGGTGGCGACGAGATAATCGACGTCGCCTGCCTGGTAGAGAGCGACCTGCGCGTTGCGGGTGCGCGGGGAGAGCGAGCCGAGAACGACCGCCGCGCCGCCGCGCTGGCGGCGGATCAGTTCGGCAATGGCATAGACCTCGTCGGCCGAGAAGGCGACGATGGCGGAGCGGCGCGGCAGCCGCGTCAGCTTGCGGTCGCCGGCGAAGGTCAGCATCGACAGGCGGGGCCGCGAAACGATATGCGCGCCGGGCAACAGCTTCTCGACCATGGGACGCACGGTAGCGGCACCGAGGATCATGGTCTCCTCGCGGCCGCGCCGGTTCAGCATGCGGTCGGTGAACACATGGCCCCGCTCGAAATCGGCGCCGATCTGCACTTCGTCGATAGCGAGAAAAGCCGGGTCCAGATCGCGCGGCATCGCCTCGACGGTCGACACCCAGAAGCGCGGATTGGCCGGCTTGATCTTCTCCTCGCCGGTGACCAGGGCAACGGAGCCCGGGCCGACGCGCTCGGCGACCTTGTTGTAGACCTCGCGTGCGAGCAGGCGCAGCGGCAGGCCGATCATCCCGGAGGAATGCGCCAGCATGCGCTCGATGGCGAGATGGGTCTTGCCGGTATTGGTCGGTCCCAGCACGGCGGTAACGCCCGCACCGCGCGTGCGCGCATCGCTGCCTGCGGACTGCGAAAAGGAAATTGTCATCACGCGTCCGGAAAGCGGGCGGCGGGCAGCCTCCGGGCATTGTGCGGGCGATCCTTCGCCGTGTCGAATGCCCGGTTGCGGCCGGTTTCTGTATCAGAATGCGACGCTTCGCCCGCGTCCATGAGTCCTGTGTTTAAGTTGTGGAACGAGTCTGGAACGAATCGCGCCCGAATCGCTGACTCCGGATGAGTCGGGATTCGTTCACTGCCATATCTAGAGGCTCCTTCGGCGCCTCTACCAGATCGGGTGTGGCGGCGGCTGTCGCGGGTGCTCGCGGCACGCCATTTCGTTAATTTGGCAAGTGAGGGCCGGGTCACAAGAGTCAAGCGTGAATTGCGGGGATTGGCGCTGCCGCGCGGGGACCGGTCGCCGGCCTATTGCGTCTTCACATTCGCCTTCGACGGCAATGGCGTCGAGACGAACTGTGTCGCCTCCAGCACGCCGGTGCCAAGCGGCGTCGGCACCGAGAAACGGAACGGCACGAGCACGCGCGTCCCCGATACCGGAGCGAGCCACACCTCCATATCGCGCTGCCGGGTGAGATACTTGATCGCGGCGCGATCGGGGATGTGACCGGCAACGGGCGAGAAATAGACCGCGCAGACGACAACCGGTCCCGCATAGCCGCGCTCGGCTTTGACGCGATCCAACCGTTTGAAGGCAAAGTCGAGGTCGTAGCGCATACGGCCGTCGAAGATCGCAAGGCTGCGGTTGCAGGCCTCCGGCGTCAGCGGATCGCCGTTGCCTGCGACCCGGGTGAGCGAGGCCGTCATCGGATCGATCACACCGCGCCGGTGCGTTTCCGTGAGCGGAACCGCTCTGGGCGACAGCGGCGTTTCCGGCGAGACGGCGAATTCCTTCACGGTCCCGTTTGCCAGCGACATGCGCACTTCCTCGGTGCGCTTTTCGGTCGCGATGCTGACGCTGTAGCTGAGCGGCACGAAATTTCCCCCGACGAAGTCGCCGCGCGCTGCGCCCGATCCGTTGCCGCCGGTGAAGACGCGGGCGAGACCGGTGGTGGTGCCGCTGGCGGCCGCGACATACTCGTTGTCGGCAATGTCGATGATCCACGCGCCCTTGCCGAGCGGGATGCCGGCCAGCGAGGCGGTGTAGCGCGCCTCCAGCTTGCCCTGGGCCTCGACCGTCGCGGCGGAGCACAGCAGCAGGCCCGCCGCAAGCACGAGGGTGCACCTGTGCCGGTGAGGTTTGCCGTTGCGGTTCACGTCGGGATCCTTTCGCGGGAGCCGGTCACATGCGCCGGCGGCCCGATATGCGGTCGGCCGTCCGGCCGGCACTGGCGGCCCTCAGGACAGAAGACACAACGCGGCATTTGCGTCAGCACAAGGGCAAAGTTTCCGGCGCATTCGCCGGAGCGCCCCGTTCTGTCCTGTCCTGTCGCGGGATTCGCCGCCTTCGGTCAACCCTGGGCCAGCTTGACGCCGGTTGCCGCCTGCCTCTATACGTCCGGGCTCACGCAGAGACCGACATTGCGGCCGGCCGCCCCGGGCGTCCGGATTGCAGCAAATTTGAGGATTTCATCCATGTCGCGCAAGTGCGACCTGACCGGAAAATCGGCGCTGGTCGGCCACAAGGTCAGCCATTCCAACCGCAAGACCAAGCGGCGCTTTCTGCCCAATCTGGTCAACGTCACGCTTCAGTCGGAGGCGCTGTCGCGCGGCGTGAAGCTGCGCATTTCCGCCAACGCGCTGAAGACGGTCGACCACCGCGGCGGCCTAGACTCCTTTCTGGTCAAGGCGAAGGATGCCGAACTTTCGCCGCGCGCGCTCGAAATCAAACGTCAGGTGCAGAAAAAGCTCGCTTCCGCGAGCTGATGCCCGCGCAGCCCTATTCCACCAGCGCGAATTGCAGCAGGATCGTGCGCTGGATGATCGAGAAATTGTCGTCGGACACGAGCGTCAGCACGGTTTCGCCGTTGGCGGCGCGGTGCGCGCTCAGCCCTTCCATATTGTCGATCTGGTAACCGAGATCGGCCTCGATCAGTACCGGGCCGTCGAGCAACGCGCCGGGCCTGATCTCGGCAAGCCCGATCCGGCGCATGCGCATGGCGACGCCCGTGCGCCAGGTGAAGTGGCGCTCCAGCACGATCAGCCCGCCTTCCGGCAGCAGCGCGCAATCGACGATGTCGAAGTCGCCGATGCGACGGACGGAAAATTCACCCGGCAGCTTTCCGCCGACGATGAATCCGCGAATATGCCCGGCGGCGTCGAGTGCGCGCTCGGAGATTGCGATCAGGCCGCCGGCCAGCGCACCGGCGCGCGGCGCGGCGGCAAGACACTCGATGCCCCGGTTGGACGGCAGCTTGGCGAAAGCCGGCGGCACGGGTACCGGCTGGGCGCGCGCAAGCAGGCCGTCCCGGGCATAGTCGAAGCGGACGATGCGATGCACCCGCTCGATGCTGACATAGAGCGCGCCGCCGTCTTCGGTCAGACCCTCGGTGTCGTACCAGCCGCGCGCGGCCAGCGGCTTGCCGGAGACATCGAGCATCGGCGCAATTTCCGCGCCGGTAATACCGGCCGGCGCCTCGCCGCGATAAACGATACGTCCCCTGATCCAGTGCGCCCGGTCGGTAATGGCGACAAAGCCGCCGTCCGCCATGACGCGGATGCCGGACAGGCCGCCGAACTGCTTGTGCGGCGCGCTCAGTTCAAGCCCGCCGCGGAAGCGCAGCGCGCCGAATTGCCGCCGGGCCGGCTCGCGCGGCTCGAAATGCTCGATCGGGACGGCCTTGATTTCGAGTCGGGCCGGCGGATCGGCGCCCTGTGCCGCCGCGTGTTGCAGGCAGGCAAACACGGCGGCAGCCGCGACCGGCAACAGGCCCGCGGCCCGGCGTCCGGAGGCACGGAGCGGCAATGCCGCGGCCTGCGGGTTCAAGAATGCAGCCTCCGCCGCGGCATCGGCATCGTCATGCGCAGATTGGCCATGCGCGTCGGTTCGGGCGCAACGCCCTCGCCGAACAGCTCCGCCAGCTTTTCGGTCATCGCCCCGCCCAGTTCCTCGGCATCGACGATGGTGACGGCACGCCGGTAATAGCGCGTGACGTCGTGTCCGATGCCGATGGCAATCAGTTCGATCGGCGACCGCGTCTCGATTTCCTCGATGATGTAGCGCAGATGCCGTTCCAGATAGTTGCCGGGATTGACCGAGAGCGTGGAATCGTCGACCGGCGAGCCGTCGGAGATCACCATCAGGATGCGCCGCTGCTCGG
>CAYWCE010000092.1:390-8235 GCA_964456755.1 uncultured Hyphomicrobiales bacterium | reverse complement strand
TTTCGCGGAGGCTGGACGCATGACGGCGCGCATCATCGACGGCAAGGCCATTGCGCAGGATTTGCGCGCGAAGATCGCCGGGGCCGCGGCGGCGCTGACGCAAAAGACCGGCATCGTGCCCGGGCTTGCGGTTGTGCTCGTCGGCAGCGATCCGGCGAGCGAAGTCTATGTCCGCACGAAATCGAAAGCGGTGGTCGATGCCGGCATGCGCTCGTTCGACCACAAGCTGCCGGCGGACACGCCGGAAACCGAGCTGATCGCGCTGGTCGAGCGGCTCAATGCCGATCCCGCCGTGCACGGCATTCTGGTTCAGCTTCCGCTGCCGCCGCAGATCGACGCCGCGCGCGTGCTCAACACCATCGATCCGGGCAAGGATGTCGACGGCTTCCATCCGGTGAATGCCGGCCGGCTGGTGACCGGCCTGCCGGCGCTCGTGCCGTGCACGCCGCTCGGCTGCGTGCGGCTGGCGAAGGCGGTGCATCCGGCGCTCGCCGGCATGGAGGCGGTGGTCATCGGGCGCTCCAATATTGTCGGCAAGCCGCTCGCGCAATTGCTGCTCGGCGAGAACTGCACGGTGACGGTCGCGCACTCGAAGACCCGCGACCTGCCGGCGGTGTGCCGGCGCGCCGACCTTCTGTTCGCGGCGGTCGGGCGGGCGGAGATGGTGCGCGGCGACTGGATCAGGCCGGGCGCGACCGTCATCGACGTCGGCATCAACCGCGTGCCGGGCGAAGCCGGCAAGACACGGCTGGTCGGCGACGTCGCCTTTGCCGAGGCGAGCGCGGTGGCCGGCGCGATCACGCCGGTGCCCGGCGGCGTCGGGCCGATGACGATTGCCTGCGTGATCCTCAACACGTTGCGCGCGGCCTGCGCGAAGCAGGGCGTCGCGGCGCCCGATCTGTGATGAACCCGCCGCGTTGCCGCGGCGACCAATCGCCTGAAACGGCATTGCGGAAATCTGTCATGACCCGTTCCGGTTTGGCCGCCTGCATCGTCGCGGGCGCTCTGGCATTCGCGTGTCCGGCCGCGGCGGCGGAAGACATCGTCAGCGCCTATACGCATTTCGATGCCGACAGGAATTGCCGGCACACGCCCGGCCGCGACGTCGAGGATTACGGCACGTGGCGTTGCCCGGGATTGGGCGGCCTGATCGTGTGGCTGTTGGCCGGCGACCAGCGCATGAGCGTCAGCTTCGGCACGGGCGCGCGCCGGGCGCAACGCGCGCCGGCCGCGACCTCGCCGTTTGCGGCCTTCAACAGCGTCTATCGCGGAACGGTCGAGTGGCGCGGCGTGCGCGCAGCGGACGGCAAGATGCGTCCGTTCGCGACGATCATGCGCTGGTCGGTGCGCACGCAGCAGGACGCCGAACGCGACGACGGGCGCTCGACCGGCGAAGTGCTGGTGGTGACGCGGCTCGATCCCGGCGGCGTCTGCCATGTCGGCTTTGTCGATGCGCGCGGCAGCGCGGCCAACGCGCGTGCGCGCACGATCGCGGACGCACATGCGCGCAGCTTCCGCTGCGGTCGCGACAGGCCGGTCGACGAAGCGCCGGAGATTGCCAAGAACGGATAAGACGAAAACCGAGCGGCCGGCCGCTCAGGAATTCCAGGCGAACGCGACCTTGTCGAGCACGCGGTTGCCGAAGCGCTCCGACGAACGGGCGACGGCACGTCCGCCGAGCGCGCGATAGAATTCGATCGCCGATTCGTTGTCGGACAGAGCCCACACGACGAGGCTCTTGAGGCCGCTTTGCACGAGGTCTTTGCGCGCGGTCGAGAACAGGCGGCGGCCGAAGCCCAGCCCCTGGAATTCAGGCTTGAAATAAAGCTCGTAGATTTCGCCGTCGTAATAGAGGCTGCGCGCGCGGTTGCGGCCGTAATTCGCGTAGCCCGCGATCGTCTCGCCGAACTGCATCAGGGCGATGCGGCTGCCCTTGCGAATCGCAGAATTCCACCAGTCGGGACCGCGGCGGGCGATCAGGCGTTCGAGCTCCGCCCCCGGAATGATTCCCTGATAGGCTGCGCGCCAGGCCGCGTCGTGCGTTTCCGCCACGGCGGCGGCATCGGCAGGTTTTGCACGGCGAATCTCGATGAGAACTGTGCTCATGCCAATATTTGAGCAAGCGCCGAGTCGCGCATCAAGTCCTACGGTTAAAGATCGGTTAACGGTTGTGGATTACCCTTCGGATTGAGCCGATGCGTTGCCCGAAAGAAACAGTGTCGAGCGATTCGAAATCGCTCGGCCGGCTGTCTCGAATCGCCACGCTGCTTGCGCTGCTCTTTGCCGGGCTTTCTGCGGATACGGTTTTGGCACAATCGCTGCCCGGGCCGCAGGGTCCCGAGCAGCCGCCGATGCGGCGGCAGCTCTGGCTTGTCCCATCTCAGGACACCTCGGTGCTGATGCGGACGCTTGTATTCCGGCCGCCGGGTGCCGGGCCGTTTCCGCTCGTCATCATCAATCACGGCAGCGTCCAGAGTGCCGAAATGCGCGCGAAACTGGTCCATGCGGAATTTCGCGCCGCATCGCAGTGGTTCGTCGCACGCGGATATGCGGTTGCGCTGCCGCAAAGGCCGGGACATGGCGAGACGGGCGGGCCCTATTTCGAAACCAATTCACCGGCAGGCGGCTGCGATAATGCCGATTACCGGCGCGCGGGCCTTGCGACCGCCGACACGATCGAAGCGGTGATTCGTTTTTTTGCCCGTCAGCCGTTCGTGAAAAGAGCCGGCATCGTCGTGGTCGGCCATTCGGCGGGCGGATGGGGCGCGCTCGCGCTCGCCGGCCGCAATCCGCTGGGCGTCGAAGCGATCGTCAACTTTGCCGGCGGCCGCGGCGGCCAGATGGCGGGCCGGCCGAACAACAATTGCCTGCCGGAGCGCTTGGTCGAGGCCGCGCGCCGCTTCGGCGCGTCGGCACGCGTTCCCGTTCTTTCGATCTACAGCGAAAACGACAGCTTCTTCTCGCCGCGCATCGCGCGCGCGCTCAACGACGCCTATCGCGCCGCCGGCGGCCGGCTGCAGTTTCATCTATTGCCCGGCTTCGGAACCGACGGCCATGCGCTGTTCGGCGCGCGCGAGGGCGTCGCGGTCTGGGGACCGATTGTGGAGCGGTTTCTTTCGGGGTTACGATGATGGCTCCAGCACAGGGGGCAATTCATGCAAATCCGTATTCTCGCCGTCCTTGCGGCCGCAGCCGCCGTCCTGTTCGCGGCGGGCGCGAGCGCGCAGTCGGTCTCCGGGCGCTACCAGGTCGTTGGCACCAATTTCAACGGCAGCCCCTATGCGGGCACGGCGGAAATCTTCCAGACCAGCAGCACCACCTGCCGCATGACCTGGCGCACGGGATCGACGACGTCGCGAGGCATTTGCATGCGCAACGCCTCGACCTTCGTCGCCGCCTATTCGATGGGCCGCGGCTACGGCCTCGTCGTCTACGAGATCAAGCCGGACGGCGCGCTCGAGGGGACATGGACGGCCGCCGACCGCGAAGGGCTCGGCACCGAACGGCTCATTCCGCTGCGCTGAGCGTCAGACCGCCTCGGCTTCCCGGCGCCGCTCTTCCTTCTTGCGGTCGTTCGGATCGAGCAGCTTCTTGCGCAGGCGGACGGATTTCGGCGTGACCTCGACCAGCTCGTCGTCGGCGATATAGGCGAGCGCCTTTTCCAGCGTCATGCGGATCGGCGGCGTCAGGCGCACCGCTTCGTCCTTGGAGGTGGTGCGGATGTTGGTCAGCTTCTTGCCCTTGAGCACGTTGACCTCAAGATCGTTGTCGCGCGTGTGCTCGCCGACGATCATGCCCTGATAGACCTTCCAGCCGGGCTCGATCATCATCGGTCCGCGGTCTTCCAGATTCCACAGCGCGTAGGCGACGGCTTCGCCGGCATCGGTCGAGATCAGTACGCCGTTGCGGCGGCCCTGCACCTCGCCCTTGTAGGGCGCGTAAGCGTGGAACAGGCGGTTCATGACGGCGGTGCCGCGCGAATCGGTCAGCAACTCGCCCTGGTAGCCGATCAGCCCGCGTGTCGGCGCGTAGAAGACGAGCCGCTGCCGTCCGCCGCCCGAGGGACGCATCTCGATCAGGTCGGCTTTGCGCTCCGACATCTTCTGCACGACGATGCCCGAATGCTCCTCGTCGACGTCGATGACGACCTCCTCGATCGGCTCGAGCGTCTCGCCGGTCTTCTCGTCGCGCCGGAACAGCACCTTCGGCCGCGACACCGACAGCTCGAAGCCCTCGCGGCGCATGGTCTCGATCAGGATGCCGAGCTGCAATTCGCCGCGGCCGGCGACTTCCATCGAATCCTTCTCCGCCGATTCGGCCACGCGCAGGGCGACATTGCCTTCGGCCTCGCGCAGCAGGCGGTCGCGGATCATGCGGCTGGTCACCTTGTCGCCTTCGGTGCCCGCCAGCGGCGAATCGTTGACGCGGAACGTCATCGCCAGCGTCGGCGGATCGATCGGCTGCGCCGGCAGCGGCGTCTCGACTTCCGGCGCGCAGATCGTGTGCGCGACGGTGGCCTGCGGCAGGCCGGCCACGGCGACGATGTCGCCGGCTTCGGCTTCCTCGACCGGCATGCGCTCGAGCCCGCGGAAGGCGAGCACTTTCGAGATGCGGCCCTGCTCGATCAGCCTGCCGTCGCGGTCGAGCACCTTGGCGGCCATGTTCGGCCTGATCGCGCCGGAGATGATGCGGCCGCTTACGATGCGGCCGAGATAGGGATTGGCTTCCAGGATCGTTCCGAGCATCCGGAACGGCCCCTCCTCGATCGTGGGCGGGGCGACGTGGCGCAGGACGAGATCGAACAGCGGCGTCATGCCGCAATCCTTCGGTCCGTCCTCGTTCTCGGCCATCCAGCCTTCCTTGGCCGAGCCGTACAGGATCGGGAAGTCGAGCTGCTCGTCGGTCGCGTCGAGAGCCGCGAACAGGTCGAACACCTCGTTGACGACCTGCATTGCCCGCGCGTCGGGGCGATCGACCTTGTTGATCGCCACGATCGGGCGCAGGCCCATCTTGAGCGCCTTCGACACCACGAACTTAGTTTGCGGCAGCGGACCTTCGGCGGCGTCGACCAGCACGATCGCGCCGTCGACCATGTGCAGGATGCGCTCCACCTCGCCGCCGAAATCGGCGTGGCCCGGCGTGTCGACGATATTGATGCGGGTGCCCTGCCAGACCACCGAGGTCACCTTGGCGAGGATCGTGATGCCGCGCTCGCGTTCGAGGTCGTTGGAATCCATCACGCGTTCCTGCACGCGCTGGTTCTCGCGGAACGCGCCCGATTGCTGCAGCAGGCGGTCGACCAGGGTCGTTTTGCCATGGTCGACGTGCGCGATGATCGCGACATTGCGAAGCTTCATGTGTCTGGTTCCGGAAAGCCAAGCGCGGGCCAGAAGGCCCGCGGCTATTTGCGGCGCAATATAGTCGGCCCGAATGGTAAGGCAATCGGCCTTTGTCCGCCGTCTTGCACGCAATTGCGCCAGATATGGCCCATTAACAGGCGGATTCCGCCAGCGGGACGGCCTTGCGGCCGAAGATGGTAAGACGCGCCTGTTTGATCGCCTCGCCCCGGCGCGCCGGTCTTGTCCGCAATCCTATGCGCCGACCGGCTTGCTCCAGCCCGCCAGGCGCGCGCCTTTCGGCATGGCCTCCCGTACCATCAGCAGCTCGCCGATCGTCTCGGTCGTGATCAGGCCGGCGAAGCGGCCGTCGTTCTCGATCACGACGACGGCGGGCGCGGCCTTCTCCTGCAGCATGCGCACCGCGTCGTCGAGCGGGCAGCGGCGGTCGACGCTCGGCAGGTCGGTCCCCATGACCTGGCCGACGCGCACGTCCGGGCCGAATTCCTTCAGGGCGCGGATGATGTCGGCGCGGCCGAGCAGACCGACCGGCTTGTGCATGCCGTCGAGGACGGGGAATTCGCTCTGGCTCGTCTTCAGGAGCGTCTGCACCGCCTGTTCGATATGCGCGTCGGGCGTGAGCGTCGCGATCTGCGTCATGGCGGCGGAGGCGACCGGCATGCCGCGCGAGACCGCGCGCAGGGCCACCATGTGCGCTTCCGAAGAGGCGGCGAGATAGACGAAGATCGCGATGAAGATCAGGATCGGATTGTAGAACAGGCCGATGAAGCCGAGCAGGAACGCGAAACCCTGTCCCACGAATGCTGCGATCTCGGTCGCGCGCACGAAGCCGCGCGGTGAATTCGGCCAGCCGGTCGATCATCGGGATTTTGGTGCTGTCGATGGCGGCGAGCGAACCGGTTTGCAGGTTGGCCCCGGCAACGGCGATCAGCACGGCAGCGATGGCGACGTTGACCAGCGGACCCGCGATCGCGATCAGGAATTCCTCGTTGGGTTTTTCGGGGATGCGCTCCAGCCGTGCGACGCCGCCGATCGGCAGCAGCGTGACGTCGGGCGTCGCGACGCCGAAGGCGCGGGCGGTGAAGATGTGGCCGAACTCATGTGCCAGCACGCAGGCAAAGAGCAGGACCAGGAAGAGCAGCGTATTCCACGCCGCGTCGGAGCCGCCGGAGGCATAGCTCGCGCCGAATATCCAGGCGAGGAACAGCACGAAGGTGACGTGGATGCGGATGGCGGTGCCCGCGATCGATCCGATATTCAGTGACCAGCCCATGAAGTTCCTCGAAATGGTTCTCTTGCCGTGCGCGGTCCGCGAGGCGGCCGTCGACAAAAAGGCCTGTTCCGGCGGCGCGCCCGCCGGCTGCCGATTGTCATGAAAAGTAATATCGGCTGAGATGCTTTGCGAGGGCCTGCCCGGCGCAGTCCGCGCCGGCCGGCCGCAAAAAACCCGCCTTGCGACAGGAAAACTGCGACAGGAGGTCTGCCATGACCCGCGAAAAGCCGCAGAAACTGACCGGTCCGGCCCGCCAGGCGGCGCTTGCGACGCTGTCCGGCTGGTCGGAGGTGAACGGCCGCGACGCCATCGCCAGGACCTTCGTGTTCGGCGACTTCAATGCCGCCTTCGGCTTTATGACGCGGGTGGCGCTGGCGGCCGAGAAGCTTGACCACCATCCGGAATGGTCGAACGTCTACAAGACCGTCCAGGTCACGCTTTCGACCCACGAGGCCGGCGGCTTGACCGAGCGCGACATCGCCCTGGCGCAGGCCATGGAGCGGTTCGCCGGCTGACGGCGCTCTTGTGCGGGGTGCGGGGCCTATCCATGTGACGGACGCCGCCGCAGGGCGGAACGGGAGGCCGGAATGCGATTCAGCCGGGTTTGGGCGGGTAGCCGGATGTGGTCCGACAGGGACCGTGCGACGGACGCCGATATCGCGGCGGACGAGCGCACGGTGCAGACCGGCTTCTGGCCCAAGATCAAGCGCAGCGTCACGCGGCTGCCGTTCGCGGAGGACCTGCTGTCCGCCTATTATTGTGCGTTCGACCGGCAGACGCCGCTGCGCGTGCGCGCGATCCTGCTCGGCGCGCTCGCCTATTTCGTGCTGCCGTTCGACGGCATTCCCGATCTGCTGCCGATGCTCGGCTATGCCGACGACGCTGCCATGCTGGCGGGCGCGCTGAAGCTTGTGATCGACAATATCCGCCCCGAGCACCGCGAGGCGGCGCGCCGCAAGCTCGACGAATTGTCCTGAACCGGCCTTGCCGGTTCACGGATGCAGGATCGCCTTGCCCATGATCTTGCGCGCGGCGATGTCCTTGAGGGCCTGCGCGGTCTGCGCCAGCGGATAGACCTCGTGCACGTGCGATGACAGCTTGCCCTGCGTGCACCAGGCGACGATCTGCGCCATGTTGGCGCGCTGCGCCGCCGGTTCGCGCTCGGCGAACGCGCCCGTTTCGCGCCGGAGATCCTGGCCCGCATGCAGGCCGCGG
>CAYWCE010000092.1:0-380 GCA_964456755.1 uncultured Hyphomicrobiales bacterium | reverse complement strand
CCCGCTCCGGGCGGTGGCGCGCGCGGCGGTCGCGGTGAAATCGCCGCCGACCGGAGCGTAGACCACGTCGGCGCCGCGGCCGCCGGTCGCAGCCTTTAGCGCCGTCTTCAGGTCGGTCGTGCCGTAATTGATCGTCTCGTCGGCGCCGTGCCGGCAGGTGAACGCGCATTTGTCGTCCGAGGAGGCGCAGGCGATCACCCGCGCGCCCATCAGCTTGCCGATCTCGACCGCTGCAAGGCCGACGCCGCCGGCGGCGCCGAGAACGGCGAGCGTCTCGCCCGGCCGCAGGCGGGCGCGGTCCTTCAGCGCGTGATAGGTCGTGCCGTAGCCGATCGAGAGCCCGGCCGCGCGGTCGAACTCGCAGCCGGGCGGTCGCGGCC
>CAYWCE010000091.1:0-8838 GCA_964456755.1 uncultured Hyphomicrobiales bacterium | reverse complement strand
CCGTCGATTTTACCGGCACCTCGCCGCAGCAGCCGACCAATTTCAACGCGCCGGAACCGGTGACGCGCGCGGCCGTGCTCTACGTGTTCCGCGTCATGGTCGACGACGACATTCCGATGAATGCCGGCTGCCTGCGGCCGATCAACATCGTGATTCCGAAGAAATCGATGCTGTCGCCGGAATATCCGGCCGCCGTGGTCGCCGGCAACGTGGAAACTTCGCAGGCGGTGACCAATTGCCTGTTCGGCGCGCTCGGCGCGCTCGCCTGCGCGCAGGGCACGATGAACAATCTGAATTTCGGCAACAAGAAATATCAGTATTACGAGACGATCTGTTCGGGCTCGCCCGCCGGTCCCGGCTTCGACGGCACCGACGCCGTGCACACGCACATGACCAATACGCGGCTGACCGATCCGGAAATTCTCGAATTCCGCTATCCGGTGCTGCTGGAGGATTTCCACATCCGCAAAGGCTCCGGCGGCAAGGGCAAGTGGAAAGCCGGCGACGGAATCCTGCGCGTGATCCGCTTTCTCGAAAAAATGGAATGTACGCTCCTCACCGGCCACCGGCGGGTGCCGCCCTTCGGTCTTGCCGGCGGCGAACCGGGTCAGGTCGGACGGAATTCGGTGCGCCGCAAGGACGGCACGATCGAAGAGCTGCAAGGCTGCGACGCCACCGTGATCGACGCCGGCGAGGCGATCGTCATCCGCACGCCGACCGCGGGCGGCTACGGCAAGCCCGGATAGGGACAGGCGCCAGCCCCCGCATCACTGCAGCGCCAGCGGCACGGAGAGCTGGCCGGAGACGGTCAGGCTCTCGACCTGGCTTCTGCCGAAGCCGGAATAACCGAAGCTGACGGAGAGCGCCGCGGCGTTAGCGAACTGCATGTTCAGGCCGGCGCTGAACTGCGCGGTAAAGACGTCGGAGGCGATAATCACCCCGCTCGCCAGCGTGGTGTCGTCGGAGCGAACGAAATCCCAGGTGCCGGCGACGCCGACCGACGGCTCGACATAGCGCACGATGCCGTCGGTGGTGAAATATTTGTAGCCGATGCGCGGGCCGAAGCTCAGTTGTCCGCGTTCGGAGGTCTGGCCGGGAATGGGAGTGCCGGCGGAGTCGATGAAGGAATGCTGCTCCGCGCGCGCATAGGTGACGGCGAGGGTCGGGCGCAGCCACCACGGGCCGGAACTGAACGTGCCCTGCACCTGCCCGGTGACGATGAGCTGGGTGGCGTCGAATTGGCCGGTCGAGGTGCCGCCGCTGAACGCCGTGCTGCGACGGAAGTCGTTGCTCGACCATTCGTAGAGCGCCTGCCCCGATACCGACAGGATGGGGGTGACCACCCAGGTGGAATAGACGCCGGCGCCGTGGCCGCGGCTGTCGAGGTCGGAGCCCTGCGCGACGCTGGTGCTGCGGGCGTCGCGGAAGCGGTACATGGTGCCGAGCATGAAGCGGGGCGTCACGACGTAATAGGCGCCGGCGGCGAAGATGCCTGACTTGCTGTCGCGGTCGGCGCCGGGCTGGTTGCTGTCGGAGACGGAGTAGCTGCCCTTGAACCAGACGTTGTACGGCATGTCCGCGTTCGGCAGTCCGGTGGCGTTGTTCGGGCCGAGCCCGTTGAAGCCGAGGCCGTCGCGCTCGCGCTCGGCGCGGCGCATCGCATTAAGATCGGCGAAGAACGAGACCTGGCCGGCCGAGCCGCTAAACTGGACCGGGCCGTTGGACGCGCCGCCCGCGCTCATGCTGGAAGCGAAGCCCATCGCGCCTTGCAGTTGCGACGCGGCGAACGGGCTGGCGGGCGGCAGCCGACCGACTCCCGTCAAAATCCTGTTCAGTTCTTGTTGAAGCCGGCCGATCTCGGCCTGTGTGCGCTGGACTACCTGGTTGAGCACGGAGATGCGTGCTGTGCCGGCGTTAATCTGCGCTTGCGCCCGATTGTAGCCCGGTTGCATGGCGGCAAGCTGGGTGTCTGCCGCTTTGACCGCTGCCAGCGCTTCGCGATGCTGGCGTTCCAATGTCCAGAGACGAGGGTACTGCTCGTAAATGAGTCGCACGGGCTCGTGCTGGCGATTGAGCGCGACGTCCAAATCGAACTGCTTCTGCAGCACGACGGCGTTGTATTGGAAGAGATTTCGGTTGCCCAACGCAACTTGCCTGGTGCGTTCCGCGGCGGCGGCAGCATGTGCTGCGCGCGCCTCGTCAACCATCGGCTGCATTTCTCTGTGCAGCTTACGGGCCGCCCGCAATGCTTGCCAGGCTTCGTCGATCTCCACACTGTGGATGTAGGCCAGCGCGTCGTCGCGCTTCTTTGTCTCCGCGTTATAGGCGGCGATCACCGGCCGGTGGTTGGTGTCGATATCGGTTTGGATGCTCTCGATCTGGTCTTGCAGATTGGTCAACGTATTCTGCAAATCCGCGATCTGGGATTGGGTCTGCTGCGCGATATCGCCCAACAGTGTCGGCACCGCTCCAGTCAGGAACGTATCGGTCAATTGCTGTAGCAGAGTTTGCTGGAAAAAGAGCGACTGGTTGAGTTGCAATTCGCTCAGCGTCTTGATGGCGTTCCTGATCGCGTCCTGCTTTTCGGCGGTCGTCTCCAGGCAGATGGCGGTCATGGTCGGTACCGGGTCGACGCCGATGTCGAGGTTCTGATCGATCCGATGGGTGCCGGAGGTGGTGAAGGTGAAGGTCGCCTTTCCGCCGGTGACCGTCAGCGCGGGACCGAGATCGATCGTGATATTTTGGGTGCTGGGCTGACCGGTGATGGTCCAGACGATCGTCTCGCCGGCTTCGAAGGTGTTCTGATAGTTGTTGAGATCGAAATTTCCCGAGATGTTGAGCGCGCCGCCGCGCACTGCGAGGCAGCCCGCCGACACCGCCTGCGCCGGCCGCGCGTCGGCGAGGATCAGAAATGCGGCGGCGACGGCGGGCAATATCCATCGCGGCGGTCGCAACGGACGCGGCAGACAAGCGCAAGCGCTCGCATCGGCGAGGGCACCGGCATTCGCAAACGCCCGCAGGCGCCATTGCCAAGTATTCCCCATTGCGTTGCCCCCAGCCGGGCACGCGCCACGAGTACGAATTATACACAAAATTTACGCGCCGTAATCTGTTACCTGCCGCCGTCAACAGGTTCGCGATCCGCAAACGGTCCGGTCAGGGGGCTGCCGCCTCGTAATCCGGCCACGGCATGAAAACGCCCCCGCCAACCGTCGCTCCGCCAATCGTTCGATCCTGCCGACCCGCTTTCGCATTTGCCGCTATGCCGCACGCGCCATTGGCGCATGTAGCGGGCGGAGGCGCTATCGTCGGCGGGCCGGCGCGGCTACGGCGACCCGAAGCGGCGGCACACCAAGGAGGAATGAGATGGCCGAATTCCGCAACCTCAACGCGCCCGACGCGGCAAAGCCGATCAGCAAATACAGCCAGGCGGTGGAAGTCGCCGGCGCGACGCGCATCCTGCATATCAGCGGTCAGGTGCCGGTGGATGCGGCCGGCAACGTGCCGTCCGATTTCACCGCCCAGGCGCGTCTCGTCTGGCGCAACCTCGAGGCGCAGTTGCGCGCCGCCGGCATGAATTTCGACCATCTGGTCATCGCCCGCACGTTTCTCTCCGACCGCCGCTACGCCATGGAGAACCGCGCCGTGCGTCTCGAATTTCTCGGCGCGCGCGAGCCGGCCACGACCACGGTCATCTGCGGCATATTCGACGAGAAATGGCTCCTGGAAATCGAGGCGGTGGCGATGGCGTGAGGCGGCGGCGCGTGGCGCCGGCGCATCCGCGCACTTGCATCGATGCCGAAACAAATGCGCGGAAAAATGCGGGAAGCGCGATTGCGGTTCGTTAACGCCGTTGCCGACATGCGTCTTGAGTCTACGTCGACTTTCCGCGCGCAAGGCCTATGGTCGGCACATGATCGGACGCGACCGCAACCTGTGCGCCATCTGCCTCACGGTGGCGATTGCCGCGCTGCCGGTGCTGGCCGGCTACGCGATCGCAGCATCCTATCCGGTCTCCGGGCGCTGGACCTATGAGAATGTCTCCGGCGAAGGGCCGGCTGCGACATGCGGCAGCCGCTTCATGGCGTTTCAGGGCAGCCGTCGCTTCGATACCGGCGGTGGCGTGCGCGACTACCGCAATCTCACCGCGGTGAAGCTCGGCGAGATCGAATACCGGCTGGTCGACGAATTCAATACCGGGCAGGTGCGCGCACGCCTTGCCTACACGCTGCGCATTCTCGACAAGGATCGCATCGCGCTGCTGTTGCCGCAGGGAAAGCGCATCCTGCTGCGCCGCTGCGATTGATCTATTCGTCCTGCTCGCGCGGGCCGTCGTCCTCGATCCAGTCGTCGTCGTCGTCGTCCTCTTGCGCCACGACGATCTTCCCCGGTTTCGGCTTTTCGTTCTTCGCCGTCTTGCCGATCGAGCCGGTATGCGCCGGCTCGCGCTTGAGCGCAAAGCCGCGATCCTTCGCGGCGCGCGCGGCGATCACTTCGCCCGGCACCGCATCGGGGTTGCAGATCGAGCGGCCGCTGGCCCGGCGCATCAGGTCGACATGGATATGGTCGTAGTGAAAGCGGTTGGAGCCAGGCGCCAGCACGGTGGTGAATTGTTCGCACGCGGCCCCCTGCACGTCGCGCAGAAAGCCCTGCTCTTCCGGCGTGCCGCGCCAGCCGTTCTTCACCGTGATCCTGCGCCCGTCGGCGAGCACGAAAGCGGCGATGTCGAGCGCGTTGCCGAAGGCGTGTTCGGAAATGCGCGCGCCGCGCTGGCCGTTCATGCCGCGGCATGAATAGGCGGAAATTTGCCGGATTTCCGCGACCGGCTGGCCGAACCAGCGCCGCGCCGAAGGCTGGATCGCCTCGGCGATCCAGCGGTCGAGCGCGGAGACGATCGGGCAGGCGAGCGTCGCGGTGGGCTTGACCTCCACCGGCGGCGCCGGGCCGGCGAGGCCGCGCTGCGGGCCAAGCGGAAAGAAAGCCGGGCGCTGCGGCGCGCGCGTTGCCGGCGCCGGTGCGGCACGGCCGGCGCGCTCGGCCGGCGCTGGCCGGTAGGCGAATTCGTCCTCCTCCGCGTCGTCGCCGGCGGGGCCGGACGGCGCATCGAAAATCGAGCGGCGGCGGGTGCGGTCGTCGGCCGGCGCAATGGTGCTGACCGCCGGACGCTCGTAAGCCGATTGCGCCGAGCCGGAACGCTGTACCGCGGGCGGCAGGATCGAAAGCGGTTCGGCCGGCGCGCGCACGGAATGCGCGCCTTGCGCCTGTGCGCCGCGCCAGCCCGGATCGACGCTCGGCACCGGCTTGCCGTTGCGGTAGGTCGGCGCGCGCGGTTCGGCCGCCGGCCAAGGCGGCTGCGGCGCGGCGGCGCCCGGAATGGCTCCGGGCGGGCGCAATTCGCCCGCATAGCCCATCGGCATTGCAGTGCCGAGCGCGGTCACCTTGAGCGGAAAATCGGCGCCGCACATGCCCGGTCCCTTGATCGGATCGGCGCGCACCAGCGCAGCGCTTTCTCTGATATTGCCCGCCTTCAGGCAGGCGATTTCCGCATCGCGCCGCCAGGGATCGCGCTCGGCGGCAAAGTAGTTGCGACCGCATCCCGCCAGCGCGACGAGCACAAGCAGAATACCGGCGCACACACGCCATCGCAGCGAAACGGACCGACGCAGCTTCCCCACCATGATGCGGAGAATGCGAAGGCCCGCGTTAATGCGATTTCAACGCTGCGCCGGCGCAGGCGGTTAAGGTTACCCGGGGGTTAGGGTGGCGCCGGCTGAGGCGGCGCCGCACGCCCGCCCTCGGCTTGATCCGGCCTCCCCTTTCGGGTCACATCCGCGCCGATCCCGGGGGGAACCGATGGACGGCAAGGCGAAGCTTATCTTTCCCGTCGTCATGACAGCCATGATGGTGTTCGTGGTGACGTTCTGCGTGACGCTGATCAATCTCGGGTTTCCGCCCGACTTCTTCTGGCAGTGGACCAAGGCCTTCTTCCTCACCTGGCCGGTGGCCGCCGCCACCGCCTATGGCGCGATCCCGGCGGCTCGGCGCCTGACCCAGCGCCTGGTCGGCCTGGTGGACGGCTGACCGCCGGCGACGCAGTCCGGCCGGCCGTCTTGCGCCCGCGCGGGCGAAAAGCGGGCAGGCCCGGCACCCGGCGGCCTTGCGGGGGACACGTCGCCGGATGTTTCGCCGAAAATAAGTCCTGAATTATCAAACGATTGGCGTTTCCCGGGCGGAAACTGCGAAAGGCTGCCGGCACTTTTCCCCGCTGCCCGCGTTTACGGCTTCGAGCCGGGGTCGCCGTCTGGTAGACTTGCGGCATGCCAGCGAAGGGAGGCCAACGTGGACCTTGCCTTGAAACTGAATCTCCTGGCTGTCTGCGCCGCGTTCGTGTTTGTCGGTGCGGTCTTGCTGGGAGCGTTCTGAGTTCGGGTTGTCAGGGAGCCAAAGCCACACCAACGCCGTCGTCGTAAAATGAACGGCCATGTTTGAAGGAGCACCGGAGAGGGATACCCTGTCCGGTGCTTCTGTTTTGAGCGCAACCGGGAACCCCCATGTCGACCTCCACACCCGCGTCACCCAAGACCCTGCTGCAATTGGCCGGCCTTGCGCCCGCCCCGTCGGCCCTGTCCACCGCAGCCCTGGTCGTGATCGATGCCCAGCGCGAATATGTCGACGGCAGGCTGCCGCTGACCGGCGTCGGCGCCGCACTCGAGGAGATCGGCCGCCTGCTGGCGCGGGCGCGCGCGGCCGGCACGCCGGTGGTCCATGTGCAGCACAAGGGACGGCCGGGCGGCGCCTTCGGACCGGACACGCCCGGCTTTGCCATCGCCGCACAGGCCGCCCCGCTCGCAGGCGAAACCGTGATCGAAAAGGCCCTGCCCAATGCCTTCGCCGGCACCGAGCTGAAAGCGAAGCTCGACGCTCTCGGCCGCAAGGAAATCGTGCTCGCCGGCTTCATGACGCATATGTGCGTGGAAGCGACCGCGCGCGCCGCGCTCGATCTCGGCCTGAAAAGCACGGTGGTCGCCGCCGCCACCGCAACGCGCGACCTGCCCGATCCGCTCACCGGCACAACCGTGAGCGCGGCGGAAGTGCACCGCAATGCGCTCACCGCCATCAGCGACCGGTTTGCGACGGTGGTGAAGGACGGCGCGGCCGTTCCCGACTGACCGCAGGCGGCGGCGCGGCGGGGGGACGGCTCACGCCGCAGCGTCCCTGCGCGCCTCGTTGACCGGATCGTAATTGAGGATCGGCGCAAGCCAGCGATGCGCCTCGGCGAGGCTCCAGTTCTTGCGCCGCGCGTAATCCTCAACCTGGTCGCGGTTGATCTTGCCGACGCCGAAATAATGGCTTTGCGGATGGCTGAAATACAGCCCGCACACGGAGGCGCCCGGCCACATGGCAAAGCTTTCGGTGAGCTTCACGCCGATTTTCTCCTCGCCTCCGATCAGGCGGAACAGCGTCGCCTTCTCGGTATGGTCGGGTTGCGCCGGATAGCCGGGCGCGGGACGGATGCCGCGATATTTTTCCGCGATCAGTTCGGCAGGCGAGAGATTTTCGTCCGCCGCATAGCCCCAGAATTCGCGGCGCACGCGCTGATGCAGCCGCTCGGCAAAGGCCTCCGCCAGCCGGTCGGCGAGCGCCTTGATCATGATCGCGGAATAGTCGTCGTTGGCGTGCTTGAAGCGCTCGGCGACGGCGTCCTCGCCGATGCCGGCGGTGACGATGAAGGCGCCGATATGGTCTCCGACGCCGCTCTCGCGCGGGGCGACGAAATCCGCCAAAGCCACGTTGGCGCGGCCTTCGCGCCGTGCGATCTGCTGGCGCAAGGTGTGCAGCGTCGCAATCTCATTCTTGCGCACCGCGTCGAACACGACGATGTCGTCGCCCGCACTCTGCGCCGGCCAGAATCCGGCCACCGCCGACGCCCTGAACCAGCGCTCGTCGACGATAGTCTTCAGCATGGCCTGCGCGTCAGCATAAAGCGCGCGCGCGGCCTCGCCGAACTTGGCGTCGTCGAGAATGGCGGGGAACGTCCCCATCAATTCCCAGGTCGAAAAGAACGGCGTCCAGTCGATGTAAGGAACGAGTTCGGCGAGCGGGTAATCCGAAAACACCCTGCTGCCGAGGAACGACGGGCGCGGCGGCGCATAATGCGCCCAGTCGATCTTCGGCGCATTGGCGCGCGCTTCCGCGATCGAAAGCCGCTGCTTGTCCTCCTGCGCGCGCGCATGCGCCTCGGCGATGCGCGCATATTCCTCGCGCACCTGCGCGACATAGCCGGGCCGCTGCTCGCGCGAAATCAGCGAGGCGGTGACGCCGACCGCACGGCTGGCGTCGGTGACATAGACGGCCTGGCCTTTCCGGTAGTTCGGATGAATTTTCACCGCCGTATGCACGCGGCTCGTCGTCGCCCCGCCGATCAGTAGCGGCAGGTCGAGCTGCCGGCGCTCCATCTCGGCGGCGACATGGCACATCTCGTCCAGCGACGGCGTGATCAGCCCCGACAGCCCGACGATGTCGACCTGCTCGGCGACCGCGACATCGAGAATTCTCGCCGCCGGCACCATGACGCCGAGATCGATCACCTCGTAATTGTTGCACTGGAGCACGACGCCGACGATGTTCTTGCCGATATCGTGCACGTCGCCCTTCACCGTCGCCAGCAGCACCTTGCCGTTGCTGCGGCTCTGGCCCTTGTCGTTGGCGGATTTTTCCGCCTCCATATACGGCATCAGATAGGCGACCGCCTGTTTCATGACGCGCGCGGATTTCACCACCTGCGGCAGGAACATCTTGCCGGACCCGAACAGGTCGCCGACCACGTTCATGCCGTCC
>CAYWCE010000090.1:0-8849 GCA_964456755.1 uncultured Hyphomicrobiales bacterium | reverse complement strand
GGCGGTGTTGATTCATCCACAAGCCAGCCCTAGCTCAAGATAAAATGATGGCGCAGCAAAAGTCCGACCGACCTTCTTGTAACTGGCCCGAAAGGGCAGCCAAGAGAAGCCTTCGGCCATCGCCTGCCGCGGTGCTGACGTTGACAAGTTGCGATCTGTAGCGATGCCAAATGAACGTGCGGACAGAGCGATAACGGAATGCGCAGCATAAGGGCCATGCTGTTGCTGGCAGTGATGTGGGGCTTGTCGATTCCAGCCACAAAGCTCGGGCTTCAGACGCTGCCCCCTCTGACATTGACAGCACTGCGCTTCGCGGTTGCCTTACCGCTCCTGTTGCCCTTCGTTTTCGGTCGGCATCGGCTGCCATGGCATAAATTGCCGCGCCTTGCCGCGCTTGGATTGATCGGCGTGGGCGTTGGCCAGGTTGCGCAGGCCTATGGAGTCGCTGCGACGTCCGCATCAGTTGGCACGATCATCTCGGCTACCATTCCCGTGTTTGTCGTCGTCTTTGCCGCGATCCACCTCAAGCAGCCGGTGTCGGGCTGGCAGAAACTCGGATTGCTGGCCGCCTTTGTCGGCATTGCGCTTGTTGCATTGGACGGAGACACGACGGCAGCTTTTCAGTCGAGCGCGATCGGCGCGGCCTGGATGCTGCTATCGGCCATCGCGATCGCTTTCTATTATGTCTGGAGCGTCGAACTGGCTCGCGAGTACGGCACTGGAGCGCTGGCAGCCTGGAGTACGTTCTCCGGTTTCCTCTCGCTGCTGCCATGGGCGATTTGGGAGATGTGGAGCGTACGTTTCAGCTCACGGCTGAAGGTATAGCAGCTACTGTTTATCTCGGCGTCGTGGTTACGGTTGCGGGCCTGTTCCTGTGGCTGCATCTCTTGAGTACGGTGCAAGCCAGCACGGCGGCCAGCGTCCAGTACCTGCAGCCGGTGATCGGTATCATAGCTTCCGCGATGATCTTTGGAGACAAATTGGGATTGCTTTTTGCAGCCGGTGTGGTGCTCGTTCTGGGCGGTCTTGCACTCACTATAACGCCCCGCACAGGAACTTAGGCCCTGCCGAAGTCCGACTGAGACTTGGATTCTCCAAATACAATATCACAAAAATAAAAACCCCCGGCTGTGGGGCCGGGGGTTACGGGTCGTGAAATCTCTCAGCCGAAGGTTGGATGTCCGGCTCGTTCCGATATGTCAGGCGACCTTCAGGTTTTCCGCGGAGGTCTTGCCGCGGTTGGTCACCAGTTCATATTCGACCGTCTGGCCTTCGTTCAAGGTGTTCAGCCCCGCACGCTCGACGGCCGAGATGTGAACGAACACATCCTTGTCTCCGCCGGTGGGACGAATAAACCCGTAACCCTTGGTCGGGTTGAACCATTTGACGGTGCCCTTCTGCATCGTCGATCTCCTGGTCTCAGTCTGAAAGGACGCTTCGCGCGTGTCGCTCATGCGCCGCGTGCCGATTCCGCGCCGACGATTCCGGACGGCCGCATGGAATGCGAATGTCGGAAGCGCAGCCGGAACCGGCCTGCCCCGTTACGACACAGCAAGATTGCGGCTGAAGCAAGACATTCGCCGTCGTCACGATGTCGTGCGGCGATCAAATTGCGTGCAAACGTCGCGTCCGTGCGCAGTTTGAAACTGTTCTGTTTCGATGCGGTACCGCAATCCTGCCGTACCGCATCGCGCGTTGCATTATCAACCGCGCCGGCAGGAAGCCATGACCTCCGTCGTCTTCACCGACAACGGCACCGCCCCGCTCGCGACAAAGGCGGAGGCTTCGGAGGGCGACATCTGTTTTGCGACCGTGCGCGCGTAACACTGGCAACGCGGGCCGCGCGTGCGGTCCTTCGGATCGGCGCCCGAGGAGCGGTCGAACATGCATTGATCGACGAGCTTCAGCCGCGCCTGCTCGTTGGCGTCGCCGACGGCGGATGAAAAGTCCCCGCCGCCGCAGCCGGCGACGGCAAGACACAGCATAATCACGGCAGGCCAGAAACGGACGGCGGTCATCGGAACTCCCGAAGGCGTTGGCAGATCAGGACGCGGGCCTGATCCAGACTCGGTTGTCGTGGAAGGCGGCGCCGCCGAACGGCGCGATCGCGTCGGCGCCGGTCAGCGTATTGATTCCCCGGCCGTCGTCATAGGCATGATTGGGCCAGATGGATTCGGCGATCACGACGCCGCGCCGCACGCCGGCGAACAACTTGACATGAAGCCGCACCGTGCCGCGGCGGTTACCGACCAAAGCGGGCGCGCCGTCGGACAGTCCGGTTCCGGCGGCGTCGTCGGGATGCATCAGGAGCGTCGGGCGACCTTCGCGCATGCGCGAGGCCGGCGTTTCGTTGAACGTCGAATTGAGGAAGTTGCGCGCCGGCGAGGTCGCCAGCCGGAACGGATGCTCGTCGTCCGCTTCCTCGATCACCTCCCAATGGTCGGGAAACTCCGGAATGGCGGCGAACGGACCGCACGGTCCCGGGCTGCGGAACGGCACGTTCGGCCAGTCGGGGCTGAAGCGGAACTTGCGGTCGGGCCAGTTGAACCCGTCCCGGTAATGCGCGCGCGCGAAATCCGGCTGGCAGTCGATCCAGCGCTCGCGCTCGAGCCGCTCCAGCGTGCCCCACCCCGATTGCCGCAGCGTCCAGTCGATAAGTTCGCGCGGCGTCATCGCAAAGCCCGGATGCGCGGCGCCCAGCCGCCTTGCAAGTGCGCAGACCACGTCATGGTTGGAGCGGCATTCGCCCGGCGCCTCCACGATCTTCGGGCCGAGCAGAATGTATTGGCTGCCGCCGGCCTGGTAGACGTCGTCGTGCTCCATGAACATGGTCGCCGGCAGGACGACGTCGGCCATGCGCGCGGTCTCGGTCATGAATTGCTCGTGCACGCACACGAACAGATCATCGCGCGCAAAGCCGCGCTTCACCGCCGACTGATCGGGGGCAACCGACACCGGATTGGTGTTCTGGATCAGCATCGCGGCCACCGGCGGACCGTCGCAGAGCGCGGCGCGGTCGCCGGTGAGGATCGGACCGATCCGCGACTGGTCGAGTTCGCGCACCGAGGGATCGCACACGTCGAGGCCCTCGATCATGGTCTTGTTCCAGTGATAGATCGCCCCGTTATTGTGGAAGGCGCCGCCGCCCTCGTATTGCCAGGCGCCGGTCACCGCCGCGATACAGCTTGCCGCATGCATGTTGATCGCGCCGTTGCGCGAGCGCGAAAATCCGTAGCCGAGCCGGAAATAGGTCCGCCTGCGCTCGCCGATCAGGCGCGCGAACGCCTCGATCGTCTCCGCCGGGCAGCCGGTGATGGCCGCGGCCCAGGCCGGATCGCGCGTCGCGACATGGGCCTGCATCTCGCGCGGACGATCCGTATATTTGTCCAGAAAGTCCCAGTCGGCATGGCCGTCGCGGAACAGGCAATGCATGAGCGCACAGGCGAGCGCGCCGTCGGTGCCGGGACGGATCAGCACCGGCAGGTCGGCCTGCTCCATCGTCGCATTCATGTAGACGTCGACGACGGCGATCTTCGCCTGCCGCTCCTTGCGCGCGCGCACGGCATGCGTCATCACGTTGATCTGGGTATGGACCGGATTGGTGCCCCAGATCACCAGCAGATCGGTGAGCGCCATTTCGCGCGGATCGGGTCCGGCGAGGCGGCCGGTGCCGGCGATGAAGCCGCTCCAGGCCGGGTTTACACAGATCGTCGAGAAAAATCCGGAATAGGACTTGGCGTGACGCAGGCGGTTGATGCCGTCGCGCATCACAAGCCCCATCGTCCCCGCATAGTAATAGGGCCAGACCGCCTGCGGGCCATGCCGCGCTTCCGCGCGCACGAAGTTTTCCGCTACGATATCGAGCGCGTCGTCCCAGGATATCGGGACAAAATCATCACCGCCTCTGGGGCCGACCCGGCGCAGCGGCTGCGTCAGACGCTGCGGATGATGGATGCGCTCGGCATAGCGGGCAACCTTCGCGCAGATCACGCCGGCGGTGTAGCGGTTATCCTCCGCGCCGCGCACGCGCCCGACGCAGTGCGCGTCGAACACCTCGACTTCGAGCGCGCAGGTGGACGGACAATCGTGCGGGCAGGCGGAGGCCCGAAGCACTGGGGAGGCGGCTGTCCGGACAATCTCGTTCATCCCGCCTCGCCCGTAATGTCACCCGCGCCTCACCGCTTGTGCGGGAATTCCTCCGGCCCGGGTGGATCCACGATCAGCGGATGCGCCAGAGCACGCCTGTGCTGGTATTGCCGGAGCCACCAGCCCATTGCAACCACGAACACCGCGCCGGCCGCGGCCGCCCAGTAATGGAGCACGTGCAAGCTCGCGGGATCGATGAACCCTTCGAGCGCCGCATCCTTGGCCATGATGTCGCCAGCGACCCAGCCGAGCAAGGCGGCACCCGCCCAGACCAGGATCGGAAAGCGGTCGAGCAGCGCCATCAGCAGCGCGCTGCCGGCCACGATCAGCGGGATCGAGGTCGCAAGGCCGAAGATGATCAGCACGGTCTTGATGGTCGCGGCATGCGCGAGGTCGACGCGCACGGCCGCCGTCTCGGCCGCCGCCGCGATCGCGATCACGTTGTCGAGGCTCATGACGATGTCGGCGATCGCGACGATGCGCACCGCCCGCCACAGGTTCTCGGCGGCGGCGATCTTGCCTTCGCCCTCGTCGTCCTCCGGAACCACGAGCTTGACCGCCACCCAGATCAGCAGAACGCCGCCGACCAGCTTCAGGAAAGGATAGGCCATGGCCTGCGCCACGACGAGCGTGAACAGCACGCGCAGCAGCACGGCAACGCCGGCGCCCAGGACCATGCCCCAGAAGCGCTGCTTCGGCGGCAGCATCCGACAGGCCAATGCGATCACCACCGCGTTGTCGCCGGACAGGATGATATTGATACCGATGATCTGTCCCGCCGCGACCCAAAAGGCCGGCGAGAACAAGTCTGCCCAAAGCGCTTCCACCCTAAACCCCTGTTGAGCTGGTATTATGTATTTTCGATACCGTAGCTCTACAAGGGCATTTGTACAGGTGCAAATAGTGCGGCGTCACGCCTCAGATCAAGTCCGGTTCTCCGACAGGTTTTTCCTGCCCCGGTTCAGCCGACAATCTCGTTTCCGGAGAAAAACTGGGCGATTTCCTTGACCGCGGTGTCCGGCGCGTCGGAGCCGTGCACGGAATTCTCGCCGACCGAGCGGGCATGCACCTTGCGGACGGTGCCGTCGGCGGCCTTGGCCGGATCGGTTGCGCCCATCACCTCGCGATAGCGGGCGATCGCGTTCTCACCCTCGAGCACCTGCACCACGACCGGGCCGGAGATCATGAACGACACCAGCTCGCCGAAGAAGGGGCGCTCCCTGTGCACGGCATAGAAGGTCTCGGCCTGCTCGCGGGTCATGCGGATGCGTTTCTGCGCGACGATGCGCAGGCCCGCTTTCTCGATCATGGCGTTGATCGCGCCGGTGATGTTACGCGCCGTCGCGTCGGGCTTCAGGATGGAAAACGTACGCTCGATCGCCATGAAAAAATCCTCGGGCTGAAGGGGAAACCTGCGGGTGCGGGCTTATAGCGACCGCGATCCGCGCCCGCAAGCGGCCGGCCGGACGCCCTTTTCCGGCATTCATTGAGAAAATCCGCCGGCCGTTGAACCTGTGCCGGAGCGCGCGCGACAGACGTTCAGGATGTGGGCGACACATCCGTCACAAGGAGATGACCATGTTTCGCAAAATCACGTTCGCACTCGCCGCGTTGACCGCTCTCGGTGCCGCGGCCCTCGCCCCCACTTCCGCCGACGCCGGCTGGAAGGGCAAGCACTGGCACAAGCACCACTGGGGTCACGGCAAGATCTATTTCGGCGGTCCGGCCTATGTCGCTTACGGCCATGGCTGCTGGGTGAAGCGCTGGGTCGATACCCCGTACGGTCCGCGCCTGCGCCGGATCTATGTCTGCTACTGATCCCGGCGGACGGCCGCGCCCACGGCGCGGTTGACGAAAGCCCCGGCCCCGTGCGCGAGGCCGGGGCCTTTCTTTTGCGGACGCATCTCAGGACGCGGGTGTGGCGCGCGTCAGCTTCGCATGATCGCATTGCCCCACAGATTAAGCGTGCGCTCGGCATGCGGCCAGTGCCGCACCGGGCGGTCGCGCATGACCTCGAGCTCGGCGGAGACCTCGATCCAGTTGCCGTCCGGGTCGGCGATGAAGACGAACAGGTTGTTGCCCGGCCTGTGGCGGCCGGGTCCCCACATCAGGCGGATGTTGCGGGCAGCGAAACGGTCGGCCCAGTCGCGGATCGTGTTCCATTCGCCGGCTTCGTAGCTGTGATGGTCGACGCCGCGCCGCGACGACAGGAAACAGGCGAGCGTATGGTGTTCGTGGTTGGAGCGCATGAAGCTCGTCGCGAGTCCGCCCTTGTCGTTGATGACGCGGTCGGAGACGAGAAAGCCGAGCTTGCCGGCGTAGAAATCCTCGATCGCCCCGACATCGAAGGTCGCAAGCGTGACGTGCTGCAGCGGCCCGTGCAGGCCCGGCCGGTCGTGATCGTCGGGATTGGCGAGCCCGAACACGACACCGTTGCCGTCGGGATCGCGCACCGAAAAGGCACGCGACAGAAGCGGCGACGACACGTCCACGGGATCGAGCCCCTCGCGGGAAGCACGCGCATGGAGCTCGCCGAGCCCCTCGGCGTCACGGCAGGCGAAGGCGGCATAATCGAGCTTCCCCGCCGCGCCTTGCGCGAAGAGCATGCGCCGCTGCGGGCCGTAGCAGAGCCAGCGTCCGTCCGGGAGCCGCTCCGCATTCATGTCCATGGCGCCGCCATAGAAGGCGGCGAGCCGATCCGGCGCCGGGCTCTGCATCTGGAGATGATGAAGGAAAGCACTGGCACGAACCGCTGTCGCCGACATGGCGTCGCCCCTCTCGCCCACTCGTGCTGCGCGCTTGCGTGAATCGCGGGTTCCGGGCGTCCGCCCCGGTCGGTTATTGCGATATCAACTATTGTGATTGTAACAATCCGCGCCGACACCGTAAAGCGGCGCACGGCCGCGTCCGCGCACGGCCGCGCGCCGCGCCATGCCGTCGGCGCGTTCCCCACACCGGCACGAACGGACTCGGCAGCCGCGCAAAATCCGTCTAGAGAGCGGCCATGCTCACCATCGACAACCTTTCGGTCCGGGTGGCCGGACGCCTGCTCATCGATCACGCCTCCGTGCAGATCCCGGCCGGCGCGCGCGTGGGGCTCGTCGGCCGCAACGGATGCGGAAAGACGACGCTGTTCAACGTCATCACCGGCGAACGCGGCGCGGAGGCCGGCGACATCACCCGCCCGGCGCGCAGCAGCGTCGGACGACTGCTGCAGGAGGCGCCCTCGGGTCCACAGCCGCTGATCGAGGTCGTGCTGGCCGGCGACCAGGAGCGCGCCCGCCTCATGGCCGAAGCCGAGACCGCCACCGATCCACACCGGATCGCCGACATCCAGACGCGGCTTGCCGACATCGACGCCTATGCCGCGCCCGCGCGCGCCGCCGCGATCCTATCCGGCCTCGGTTTTCCCGAAGCCGCGCAGCAGCGGCCGTGTTCGGAGTTTTCCGGCGGCTGGCGCATGCGCGTCGCGCTCGCCGCCGTCCTGTTCGCGCAACCCGACATCCTGCTGCTCGACGAGCCGACCAACTATCTGGACCTCGAAGGCACGCTCTGGCTGCAGGACCATCTCGCCCGCTACCGGCGCACCGTGATCGTGATCAGCCACGACCGCGACCTGCTCGACAACGCGGTCGATTCCATCCTGCATCTGGAAAACGGCAAGCTGACCTTCTATCGCGGAACCTATTCGTCGTTCGAGCGCCAGCGCCGCGAGCGCCTCATGCTCGACGCCAAGCACGCCAGGAAGCAGGAAGCGCAGCGCAAGCACCTTCAGGCGGTCGTCGACCGTTTCCTCGCCAAGGCGGGCAAGGCGCGTCAGGCGCAGTCGCGCCTCGAGCCGCTGGCGAAGATGGTGCCGGTTGGCGCAGCCGTCATCGACGAGGCACGGCCGATCCATTTCCCCCCGCCCAAGAAGACGCTGTCGCCGCCGATCCTTGCGCTCGACGGCGTGACGGTCGGCTACGAGCCGGACAGGCCGATCCTGCGCAATATCGACATGCGCATCGACAACGACGACCGCATCGCGCTGCTCGGCCAGAACGGCGCCGGCAAGTCGACGCTGGTGAAGCTCCTGTCCGGCCGCCTGCAGCCGTTCTCGGGCACGCTCACGCGCGCCAACGGCATGGCCATCGCCTATTTCGCGCAGCATCAGCTCGACGAGCTCAACCCCGACGGCTCGGCTTACGAAGCGGTGCGGCTGCTCATGCCCGACGCGCCGGAATCGAAAGTACGCGCCCGCGCCGGCAGCATCGGCTTCCCCGAAGCCAAGGCCGACACCCGGATCGCGAGCCTCTCCGGCGGCGAGAAGGCGCGCCTACTGCTCGGCCTTGCAACCTTCTCGGGACCGCATCTCGTCGTGCTCGACGAGCCGACCAACCATCTCGATATCGACAGCCGCGCCGCGCTGATCGAGGCGATCAACGACTCTCCGGGCGCGGTCACCCCCGTCTCGCACGACCGCTATCTGCTCGCCGCCTGCGCCGACCGGCTCGTCCTGGTCGCCGACGGCACGGTGCGCGCCTGCGAGGGCGACCTCGACGATTACCGCCGCTACGTGCTCAGCGAGGGACGCATGGCGCCGCCGGCTATGGGCCCCGCGAACGCCTCGCCTGCTTCCGCGCAGAACCGCGAGGCGGCACGGCGTACGACCGCCAACAAGCGCGCCGCGCGAAAACGGCGCCGCGAAAACCCGCTGGCGCCCG
>CAYWCE010000089.1:4889-8975 GCA_964456755.1 uncultured Hyphomicrobiales bacterium | reverse complement strand
TCCACGGGCTGGTGCGCGACGAGAAGGGCGCCAAGATGTCCAAGTCCAAGGGCAACGTGATCGACCCCTTGACGCTCATCGACGACTACGGCGCCGACGCGCTGCGCTTCACGCTCGCGGCCATGGCCGCGCAAGGCCGCGACATCAAGCTTTCGACGCAGCGCGTCGAAGGCTATCGCAATTTCGCGACCAAGCTGTGGAACGCCGCCCGCTTCGCCGAAATGAACGGCTGCCGCACAATGCCCGGCTTCGATCCGAAAGCGGCAACGCAGACGCTTAACCGCTGGATCGCGCACGAGACCGCCAAGGCCGCGCGCGAGGTGACCGAGGCGATCGAAGCCTACAAATTCAACGAAGCCGCGGGCGCGGCCTACCGCTTCGTCTGGAACATCTATTGCGACTGGTATCTCGAACTTGCCAAGCCGGTGCTGACCGGACCCGACGGCGCGGCGAAATCCGAAACGCAGGCGATGGTCGCCTGGGCGCGCGACGAGATCGTCAGGCTGCTGCATCCATTCATGCCGTTCATCACCGAGGAATTGTGGGCGGTGACGGCGGCGGACAAGCGCGACGCCCTGCTCGCGCTCAGCGCCTGGCCCGATCACAAGGGCCTCGCCGACGAAAAGGCCGAAGCCGAGATCGGCTGGCTCGTCGACCTCGTCACCGCCATCCGCTCGGTGCGTGCGGAGATGAACGTGCCGCCGGCAACGCTGATTCCGCTCGTGCTTGCAGGCGGCTCGGCGCAGACGAAAGCGCGCGCGGAGCGCTGGGCGGATTTCATCAAGCGGCTTGCGCGCCTGTCCGACATTACCTTCGCCGACAGGGCGCCGGCCGGCGCGGTGCAGATCGTCGTGCGCGGTGAAGTCGCCGCGCTGCCGCTCAAGGGCGTGATCGACCTCGCCGCCGAACGCGCGCGGCTGGAAAAGGAAATTGCCAAGGTCGATGCCGACATCCAGCGCGTCGATGCCAAGCTTTCGAACGAGAAATTCGTCGCCAACGCTCCGGAAGAAATCGTCGAGGAAGAAAAGCAGAAACGCGAGGACGCGCAGGGGCGCCGTGCCAAAATCGTCGAGGCGCTGGAGCGGCTGAAAGGCGCGGCCTGACATGCAGCGCTCGCCCACCGGCCCGTTGGAGCGCATCCGCTTTGCCACGTTCAATTCCTTGCGCGGGATCAGGTTTGCCTTTCACAGCGAGCAGGCCTTCCGGCACGAAGTTTATGTCCTGATCGCGGCCTTGCCGCTTGGGCTGGCGATCGCGCCGTCCGTCGGCTGGTACGTGGCGATGATCGGCGTGCTGCTGCTGGTGCTGGCGATCGAACTGCTCAATACCGGACTGGAAAAGCTCTGCGACCACGTGATGGCCGACCGCCACCCGCAGATCGGCCTGGTCAAGGATTGCGGCTCGGCGGCGGTCGGCGTGCTGCTGGTTCTGGCCGGCTGCGTGTGGACCGCAGCGCTGGTCGCACGCATGAGCGGGTAGGCGCGCGCGCGTTTTCGTGGCCGGAGCCGCCGCTGTCGGCCGCCGCCCGATCCCGCTGCTGCCGAAGCCCGCGCAGAGCGCGGCTACGATCCCTCGTTCCGCTGCGAGACCGTCGCTTGGCGGCGCCATTCCTTTTGCGAGCGCGTCGATGCCGCGCATGTCGGCGGCGGAAATGCGGTCTATAATGTTGCGGTGACAGCTTTGCGGAGATTGCCTTTGTCCGGCACCGAAAAGTTGCGCGCAAGATTGCTTGCGCTGCGCGGCGAGCTTGAGGCCCTGGACGATGCGTCGGCCGACAGCCGCGCCACGGTGGAACTCGATCAGACCAGCGTCGGGCGGCTCTCGCGCATCGACGCGCTGCAGTCGCAGCAGATGGCGCTCGCCACGCAGCGGCGGCGTATCGGCGAAATCGCGCGCATCGACGCCGCGCTCGGGCGGCTGGACGAGGGCACATACGGCGCCTGCGTCGTGTGCGGCGAAGATATTGCGCCGAAACGCCTTGACCTCGATCCGGCCGCGCCGAACTGCCTGCGCTGCGCGCAGGCCGGGGAACGTTGACGTTCAGCCGCCGCGCCCGCCGGCCCCGGCCGGTTTGCTCAGGAAGCGCGAGCCCTTGAGCACGTAGCGCCAGGGACGGTCGGCCGCCTTGGTAATGCCGATACGCAGGGCGGCGGCGATCTCGGGTTCGTGCGTGCGTGCGCGCAGTTCGAACGGGGCGCGGTCGAGCGGCATGCCGTCCTGTGCGCCGGTGATGCCGAGCGCCTCGCACAACCGTCCGGGCCCGGCGCACAATTGCCGCTCCCCGGCGACGCCGCGCCGCCTGCGCATTGCGGCAAGGCCGTCGGTCGGCTCGATCGCCCGGATCAGCACTGCACTGGCCGAGCCCTCCGGCTCGCAGACGAAATTCACGCACCAATGCAGCCCATAGGACCGGTAGACATAGGCATGGCCGGGCGGGCCGAACATCGCGGCATTGCGTTCGGTGCGGCCGTTGAAGCTGTGCGCGGCCGGATCGGTGTGATGGTAGGCCTCGACCTCGACGATGGTCCCGCCCACGCCCCGAAACAGCAGGCTCGCGCCGATCAGCGAAGGCGCGACTTCATGCACGGAGCGGTTGAAAAAGCTGCGTCCGAGGCGCGGCGGGAGCGGCATGCGAACCTGACTGCGAACCTGACAAATGAGCCGAAAATCGACCGGCAAAAGCGGTATCGATTGGGGACGTTCCGATAGCTGTGACTTTGAGGCAACATGTTTACAAGATTTCCATCTCGATCCCGAATGCGGACGACTCGGCCGCTATTTGGCCATACCCCTCAACGAGACGATTTGCCCAAGCCGTTGGCAAAGGCCGGTTTTGCGACCGGCCGGCGGCGATGGGGCCGGGGGGCCTCCAGGGTCGAATGGACGCCAGGTTCGAATTGACTGCCGGGCTCGGCCGGCATCGCATCGCAGAGCCCGGTCGGGCATCGTGCGGTACGCCGGCGTACCCGTGGCAGCCGGCCGGTCCGGCGCCATGCAAGGCCGCGCTCCGCGCATCCAGGTCCGGCACGGCCGTCTTCAAAAGATCACCGTCTGTCGCATTTTCGAAACGGCGCAGCCGCGATCTCGCCAAGGATCGCGTCGATATCGTGCCGACGCTGCCGCCGATTGCGGTCATGCGGGAGGCGCGCAGGCCGCTCACGGCGCGACCGGCCTCCGGACTGAAGATGTGTCATGCGGACCAGTAAACTTGCGCGTATCGGCTTGGTCGGGGCGTGTTTCACGCTTGCCCCCGCTTTCGCGTTCGACGGCACGCGCACGCCGTCCGGTACCAAGCCGACGGTTACGCCGCGCGAAGCTTTCGTCAGCGGTGCCCAGTCGCTGCGCTCCGGCGAAATGGAAAAGGGACTGACCTCGCTGCAATATGCGGCCGAGCAGGGTCACGCGCTGGCGCAATGGAAGCTTGCGCGCATGTATGCGGCCGGCGATGGCGTGCCGCGCAACGACCGGCGCGCCTTCGATTATTTCAGCCGCATTGCCGACAGCCATGCCGAAGATAGTCCGGACATGCCGCAGTCGCGGTTCGTGGCCAACGCCTTCGTGCAGCTCGGCCATTATCACCTCAAAGGCATTCCCAATTCGGAAGTTAAGCCGGATCCGGACCGGGCGCGCGAAATGTATGCCTATGCGGCATCCTATTTCGGCGATGCCGACGCGCAATACAGTCTCGCGCGCATGTATCTCGACGGTATCGGCACCTTACGCGACACGCGTCAGGCGATGCGCTGGCTGTGGCTGTCGGCGACCAAGGGTCTGCCGCGCGCCCAGGCCGTGCTCGGCAATGTGCTGTTCAAAGGCGAACTGGTTCCGCGCCAGAGCGCGCGCGGGCTGATGTGGCTGACGCTGGCGTCCGACAACGCCTCCGCCGACGACGCCTGGATCAAGGACATGCACAGGTCGGCCTTCGAGCAGGCCTCCGACGACGAGCGCCAGCTTGCGCTGGTCTATCTGGAAAGCTGGCTCAAAGGCCGGCGGGACTAGGCGGGGCCACCGCGGTTGCGGCCGCGCGGCGTGTCGGTATCGCTGTCCGATCGATCGCCTTCGAGGCAAGCCTCCGCACCCAAGCCT
>CAYWCE010000089.1:0-4789 GCA_964456755.1 uncultured Hyphomicrobiales bacterium | reverse complement strand
TCGCACCCAAGCCTTCGCACCCAAGCCTTCGCACCCAAGCCTTCGCACCCAAGCCTTCGCACCCAAGCCCTCGCACCCAAGCCCTCGCGCCGTTGCGGCGCGAGGCCGGACCGATCCGATGAGCGCCTATTTCGAGGAACTGGATTATCGGCCGACGCCGATCGGCGCTCTGAGCCTACGCCGGCGCAGGGAGATGGCGCTCGGGATCGACGTATTCGAGATCAAGCTCGGCGAAGAATTTCTCATGTCGAGCCTGTTTACGGCCTCGGAAATTGCGCTCGCACGTCTCGGGCTGCAGCAATGTTCGGGCGACGGCCTCGACGTGGTGGTGGGCGGATTGGGACTTGGATACACCGCCCATGCCGTGCTGCAGCACGACACGGTGCGCTCGCTGCTTGTAATCGAGATGCTCGAACCGGTCATCGAATGGCATGCAAACGGCCTGTTGCCGCTCGGAAACGCCCTGCACACGGACACGCGCTGCCGCCTCGTCTGCGCCGATTTTTTTGCATGTGCCGCCGCACAGGGATTCGATCCCGACGCGCCGGGACGACGGTTTCACGCCGTTCTTGTCGATATCGATCACGCCCCGGGCCTGTGGCTCGACCGGCGCAGCGAACCGTTCTACCGGCCCGAGGGGCTGCGCCGTCTGGCGAGCCACCTGCATCCGGGAGGCATATTCGGGCTGTGGTCGAATTTCCCGCCGGACGACGGCTTCGTCGCCCGGCTTGGCGCGATATTTTCGACTGCGCGCGCCGAGCCGGTCACTTTTCATAACCCGCTGCAGAACCGCTCCTTCACGCAGACGGTCTATCTGGCGCGCGTGTAACGGAATTCGCCGGATGCGGCGCGAAGGGTTCGCGCCGCATCTTTTGTCGTCTCACCACTCGGTCACGACGATTTCCATGCCGGCCTTCTTCAGCGCGTCGGCGCGCGCAGACATCCAGCCTCTGGCGAACTCCTTGTCGTCGGCGGGGGCCTTCGCGGTGTAGTCCTTCCAGGCGGCGGCGAGCGTCTGCTGCCGCTTCACCAGCGCGTCGTTATGCTTCTGGTGCTCGGCGGTCCACAGGCCCTTCTCCTTGAAGTAGCGCACGGCGCCCTCGTGCATCGGGATCGCCCAGGCGAAAATCTGCCGCTTGACGTCCCAGCCGGAATTGCCCGGCGCACCGTCCTTGTAGTCGTCGAACAGTTCCACCATCGCCTTCGTCATGTTGTAGACGAGATCGGTTTCGGTCGACGCCATGGTCATCAGCACCGGGTAGGGATAGGTCGCAGCCTCGGCCTTGTTGTCCTTGGACAGCCCCGCGCCCTCGGTGCCGAATGCCGGCACGAAGAACGGGGCGATCTTGTTCACGCGCGCCCATCCCGCCTTGTCGCCATGCGCGAAGACCGGATAGGTGATGCCGCGCGAGGAGGAGGCGATCTTGTAGGCCTGGCCGGAAATGGTCGACGAAAAGGCGGCGTCGACCTGATTGCCGATGATGCCTTCCATCGCCTGGCCGAAGCCGCCGAACTCCACTTTCTTCACGTCGTTCCAGGTCAGGCCGGCGAAGGCCAGCAACGCGGTGATGTTCTGGTTCAGCGACGGCGCGCCGACCACCCAGGCCACGCGCTTGCCCTTCAGATCGGCGGCGGCGTTGATACCGGCGTCCTTGGCGGCGACGATGGTCAACAGCGCGTCGGAATTGTTGAGCACGAGCGAGCGCACCGCCTGCGGACCCCAGTCCCGCGCGCCGAATTCGTAGACGCCTTCCTGCGCAAGATAGCTGCCGCCCACACCGTTGGCGGAGAACGGCACCTTGCCGTCGCGCAGCGGAATGTTGCGCGAGACGTCGTTCTTGCCCGGCAGCACGCGCAGATTGACCTGCAGCCTGTTCTTCAGCGCATTGCCGATGGCGACCGCCTGGTTGTAGCCGCCCGAGCCCACGTCGTAGGCGGTCCAGGTCAGGGTCTCCGGCAATTTGATCGACTGCGCCTGGGCCAGGGCCGCCGACAGGCCGATCAGGCCTGCCGCCAGAAGCGAAGTTCTGCCAATCATGGTGAAGTCCTCCCTCTTTCGGTTCTTCGAAGTTGCACGGCAAGCAGGACGAGAGCCGAGGCGGCGAGCGCGGCGCCTGCGGCCAGATTGACGGCGAATGGCAGACCGGTCAGCCGTTGCGCCGGCAGGGCGAGCAGCGCGCCGCCGGCGATCAGGCCCGCACGGACGGCAACCCCGGATAGGCCGGGCGCGAGTTGCCCGATCCCGGCGACATAGCCCTGCAGGGCGGCGGCGATCGCCATCACTCCGGCAAAGGCGGCGGGAATGGCGATCGCGACCGTCAGCGGATCGCCCTTGAGCAACAGAGCCGGATTGAGCACGAAACAGAACGGCACAAGGTAGATGGCCGTGCCCAGCCGCACCGATTGCAGGCCGATGCGCATGGCCGATGTGCCGGCCAGCGGCGCTGCCGCGAATGTCGCAAGCGCCACCGGCGGAGTGATGTAGGACACCATGCCCCAGTACATGATGAACAGATGCACGGCGAGCGGGTCGAGGCCGGCGCGCACCAGCGGCGGCGCCAGCACGATGGCGAGGAAAATGTAGCAGGCGGTGACCGTCATCCCCATGCCGAACAGGAAGCTGGTCAGCGCCCCCATCACCAGCAGCACCAGCGGTGCGCCGCCGGCGAGATAGACGAGATCGTTGGCGAGCGTGCCGGCAAGCCCGGTCACCGACAGCGCGCCGATGATGAAACCGATGCCGAGCAGGATCGCGACCAGTTCGGCGAGCGCGCGTGCAACGGCGACGGCGAAGCTGCCCAGGCGCGCAATATTCATGCGGTGGTGCGGCAGCGCCTGGTTGATCGCGAGCAGCAGGGCGGTGGCGTAGAACGGCGCCAGCGCCTCCTGCTGCAGCGACACCAGAAGAAAGATCAGCAGCGCAAAGACGGGGATGAAAAACCAGCCGCCCCGCATGACCGCGCCGAGATCGGGCAATTCGTCCGCCCGCAGGCCGCGCAGTCCGAGCCGCGCCGAATAGGCATCGACCTGAACCACCAGCGCCACATAGAACAGCAGTGCGGGAATTGCGGCGGCGAGCGCAATATGGCCGTAGGACATGCCGAGAAACGAGGCCATCACGAAAGCGGTCGAGCCCATGACCGGCGGCATCAGCACCGCGCCGGTGGACGCCACCGATTCGACCGCGCCGGCATAATCGGCGCGGAAGCCGCTGCGCTTCATCGCCGGGATGGTGACGACGCCCGAACTGATCACATTGGAAATGACGCTGCCGCTGATCGAGCCCTGCAGCGCGCTGGAGAGAATGCCGACCTGCGCCGCCCCGCCGCGCCATCGCCCGACCAGCGCAAAGGCGAGATCGTTGAAGAAGCGTCCGCCGCCGGTGTGATTGAGCGCAACGCCGAACACGATAAAGCCGATGACGATTTCGGCGAATGCGCGCATCGGGATTCCGAACGCAGATTCGGAACTGGCGATATGATAGGCCAGGGTGTCGTCAAGTAGCTGCGGACTGCCCTTGAGCGGATTGGGAATGTCGCCGGCGACGACCGGATAGAGCGAGAACACGCCGACGATGACCGTCATGGCGAGGCCGCTTGTGCGCCGCAGGCATTCGAGAATGACCGCCCACAGCATCGCGGCGAACAGCTTTGCCGCTGCGGGCGAACTGTATTCCCAGCCTTCCGACAGGATGCGGTCCGCCTGCAGCGCGAACCAGCCGAACAGAGCACAGGCGAGGGCGGCCAGAAACCAGTCATAGGCCGGAATGGCCAGCGGTCCCTGCCGGCGCGCCGGGAAGGCCAGAAACACCAGCGGCATCAGCAGCGCCGCCAGCATGAACAGATAACGGTTCTCGATAAATACGATTCCGGCAAAGAGCTGCAGATTCAGTATCTGGTTGAGCGACAGTGCGCAGACGAGAATGGCGGCTGCGACGAAGACGAGACGGCCGGCGCCGGTCATGCTGCGGCCGGCAAGTTCGATCGCCGGCAGGCCCGGCGCCTGTCCAGCAGGCGCTGCAACGCCGGACGGTGCGGCAGAACTGTCGCTCAACGTTTCCCCTCGTTGCGTCGCGCGTTGCGCGTTGCGGTCTTGTGCCGCTGTCGCTGCGATCCGGCTGTTGCGCGATTTGCGCATGATCGGCGCGCGCGAGGCAAGACGCCTGCGCATGCAAAACGGAACGCCGTTCCGTTAGGCGGAACCGCAGCCGCGGAAAGCGCGCTGGTGCCGACGCTGGCTTATGCGCCGGAGGTCGCAGATTTTTCGGGAAAGATCAGGTCGGCGTAAACGGGAACATGATCGGAGGGCTTTTCCCAGCCACGCACCTGCCGGTCGATGCCGGTTGCCGCAAGCCGGTCGGCGGCCTGCGGGGAGAGCAGGATGTGATCGATGCGCAGACCGTGGTTTTTCGGCCAGCAGCCCGCCTGATAATCCCAGAACGTGTAGAGGCCCGGGGCGTCGCTCGTGGCCCGCACCGCGTCGGTCAGGCCCCGGTGCAGCAGCGCGCGGAACGTCTCGCGCGTTTGCGGCCGGAACAGTGCGTCGTCGATCCAGCCGGGTGGATCGTAGACGTCTGCTGGCGCCGGAATGACGTTATAATCGCCTGCGAGAACGAGATATTCTTCCAGTTTAAGTCGATCATCTACATAGTCCGAAAGTCGCTTCATCCATTTGAGTTTAAATGGATATTTTTCGCTATCGACCGGGTTTCCATTAGGCAGATAGATGGTCGCGATGCGCATGCCGCAGGCCTTTGTCGGGCGCCGTGGCCTCGCGCCGCGGTTCCGCC
>CAYWCE010000088.1:8745-8993 GCA_964456755.1 uncultured Hyphomicrobiales bacterium | reverse complement strand
ATGACGGAGATCTGCGGGATCACGCCGGACGCCGCGACGTTGCGGCGGAAGACCTCGCCGTAGCCGCCGAGCGCGGCCACGCCCTCCTGGATGCGCGCGCCGCCTGCGTCGAACAGGCCGATAATCGGGGCGCGCGCTTTGAGCGCCATGTCCTGCACCTTGACGATCTTCTGCGCATGCGTTTCCGACAGCGAGCCGCCGAACACGGTGAAGTCCTTGGAGAACAAAAACACCGTGCGGCCGTTGAC
>CAYWCE010000088.1:616-8735 GCA_964456755.1 uncultured Hyphomicrobiales bacterium | reverse complement strand
TCTTCTCCATGCCGAAATCGGTCGAGCGGTGCTCGACGAACATGTCGAATTCCTCGAACGAGCCCTTGTCGAGCAGAAGCTCGATGCGCTCGCGCGCAGTCAGCTTGCCGCGCTTGTGCTGCGCCTCGATGCGGGCGTCGCCGCCACCCTTCTTGGCGCCGGCGCGCCGCACTTCCAGCTTTTCGACGATGTCTTTCATCTGTGCCCTGCCCCGCGCGTGCCGACGCCGTCCCGGCGCCGCACCCGATGACCTGCGGCTTCATATCACGGCTGGTGCGGTGCAGCGATTGGCCCGGCCGGTCCCTCCGGCGCAATCCGCAGGCGGACGAAAAACGATGACTAAACAGTTGTTTATACAGCCTGCGACAACCTGTCGGATACGGTTTTGTGTGCATCGGTGGCACAGTTTGTCGCAGTCGCAGACCGGAATGCCGCGCCGCTATGCCGCGCGGATGCCCATCTGCCCAGTCCGGGAGGAATTCATGAAAAGCGCGAAAAATCTGCTGCTCGGCATGTCCGCCGCCTTGCTGGTGGCCGGTGCCGCCACCCCGGCTGTGTCGATGACCCAGCAGCAGGCAAAACAGGAATGCATCGCCCGGCATGGCGGAAAGGGTGGCGTGCGTAATGCGGACCGCACCGGCGTCACGGTGCAGCAGATGATCGCCCGTTGCATGAAGCAACTCACGGGTGGAAAAAAGAATTAGCCGTCTTCATTCGCCCGCCCCGGCGGCCGATCCGGCCGATCCGATACGCCCGGCTTCCGATGCGCACGGTTGCGGCCGGCGCGCATCCCGCAGGCACGTTTGATCTGGCGCAAGGCCGGACTGCGCGGCCTGCCGCACAAGGCGGCAGGAGCCGTCTATGTCTCATCGCCTGATTCTGATTGTCGCCGCCGTGGCGCTCGCTCTGGCCGCACTGGTGCTGATCCGCCAGCACGCCGCCGGCGCCGCAATCATGGCGCCGCTGCTTTCCGGTTGAAGCGCCAGAGCGCCAGCGCGAAGGCCAGAACCAGAATGCCCGCGAGCAGGACGCTGAGCGGATTGGCTCCGAGTTTGGCGAACCACTGCGTGTAGAAGTGGATGCCGCCGAACACGGCTGCGACATTCACCACCCAGCGGCGGTTGGCGCGCACGCCCCAGATGCCGACCGCGAGCAGCGCCAGCGCCCAGCCGATAGAGAAGACCGAAGCGTCGATCAGCGCCGGTTGCCGCCATGGCGAGGCGCCCTCGCCGATCTGACCGGAGAGCCGCCGCAGCAGAACCAGCCGGTCGCCCCAGAGCGAACCGATCCAGAAACCGAAATTGATCAGCAGCACCGACACGCGTGCGGCCGTGATGGCGAGCCGCTCATATTCGGCGGTCAGACGATGCGAGAGACGGTAGGCACCGAGCGCCAGCAGGCCGAACACGACGACGGTCAGCGCCGGTTCCTGGATGCTGAGCGAATAGGTGGCGTGCCAATAGGCGGTGCGCGCGCCGAGGCAGCTTGCCAGCGACAGCACGGCGAGCGCCATGAGCAGGCTCGATCGCGCCAGCACCGCGGCGGCGGCCAGTCCGAGCGTCACCGCGAATGTGGTGCGCAGATGCATCGAATCGGCATAGAGCAGCCCGCCCCCGAGCGTCAGCGCGCCGGTCAGAATGCAGATCTGCGACAGCAATTCCCAGCCCTGTAGCCGCGCCAGCGACAGCGCCAGGCCGAACCCGAACAGGATCGCGCCGACCGCGATCACCGGCAGCGCCGACTTGTCGAACATCGCCACAAGGAAGACCAGCGCGCCGGCGGCGACGGAAATGACGCCGAAACCGACCAGGATATTGATGCCGAGCGAGCCGGTGTCGTGCGCGGCGAGCGCCTTCAGGCGTTCGGCCTCCGCCGGCGTGATGCGGCCATCCTCGACAAGCCGCGACAGATCGAGCGTGATTTTCATGGCTACCTTCCGGGTCGTTGCGCAATGCCGTGTCGGCGGCCACCACCCGCATGGACCGCCGACAACCCCGTGAGTGGCGACCTTTCGCGAAAAGGTTCAGGCCGCCTGCCGCCGGCGGGGCGGTCGGGCCCGGCGAAGGGTTCGCATGCCGGCAGCGCGCCGGAGCGAAATGCCGGAGCTGGGGGCCGATGCGCCGCTGCCGTCAAGGCCGGAACGCCCTAGCGGATACGTCCCGACACGCGCAGAATGTAGGTTAGCACCTCGGCCACGGCGCGATAGAGCGCCTCGGGAATTTCCCGCTCGATTTCAAGCCGGGACAGCGCCTGCGCCAGCGCGGCATTCTCGGTCACCGGCACGCCGTGCTTCTCGGCTTCCGCCAGAATGCGGCGCGCGACTTCGCCGCGTCCGATCGCGGTCACGCGCGGCGCGTTCGGTCGTTCGTATTTGAGCGCGACGGCGAGTTCGGATTCGCTCATGACGCACGATCCACGAACAGACCCGGGGCTGCCGGCGGCGCGGGCAGGCTGCCGCAACGGCAGACGATGTCGCCGGGTTCGAGCGCTGCGGCCTGCAGGCCGCTTTCGAGCAGCGACAGGCTTTCGCGCAGCTGCAGCGCCGTCTCCGCGCGTTCGGCAAGCAGCGTCACCGAGGTGCGGGAGCCCGAAAGCGCAAGCCGCGCCGTGACGCGGCCGAGCGGCTCGGCATCGATGGCGATATCGAGGCGCCAGCGTCCGGCGCTGTCCGCCTCGCCGTCCCCGTCGTTCCCGGCTTCGTCGTCGCGCACGATGCGCAACTGCGCGATCGCGCTTCCCTGCGGCATGGCCAGCGGAATCTCGCATGTGATGCGCGTGGCTTCCGGCCGTCCGGCCTCGGGCATGTCGGGCAGCGTGGCAAGCTGCAGCAGGGTATGGCGCGCCAACGCCGCCTCGGTGCGCGCGAGCAGATGCTGGGCGATGTCGCCGGCGTCGGGCGGCAGCGCCGGCTGCACCGGCTGCTGCGGCGAAAGCGGCGCGCCGCGATGCGGCGGGGCGGCCGGCATGCGCGCCGCCGGCCGGTCCGGCTGTGCGCCGAGCGAGAGCAGGACGTTGCGAAGGGTAAGCAGCGCCGCCTTCAGGCCGGCGGCATCTGCGGCCTGCGGCATGGCCCCGGCACCATACAGCGCGGCCCGGACCTGCGCGGCATCCGCCTGCGCCGACAGGCGCAGCGCCAGCACCTCTGCGGCGGCGGCGCGCAAGCCCTGCGGCAATGTCCGGCCCGACGTGGAAAGGAGCGCTTCGAGATCGGCCATCAGCGGCGCGAGGCCGTCCTGACGCGCGGCGGCCTGGCCGATCAGGCCGCCGAGCAGCGCCTGCAGGACGGAACCCGGCTGCAGGGCCGGCGCTGCGGCCGCCTGTGCCGGCGGTGGCGCCCCGGGCCGCCCCACCGAACTGCCGGCGCCGTCGCCGGCCGCGGGCAGCGGCGCGATCGCGGGCAAGGGTGCTGTTGGGGGAATCATGATGCGGTCCGGTTCGCCGCAACGCTACGCCGCGGGAATGAAACAGCCCTTAAGATCGGGCGTCCGGGGCTTCGCCCGCCTGCGGCATGAATCGCAGCACGGTCGCCGCCGCCTGCATTTCGGCATGGCGGGCGGCACGCCGCTCCAGCGCGATCGCGTCGCGCCCCCAGGTGCGCATGTTCCAGTCCTCGTCCACATGCGCGGCCGCCCAGGCGGCATCGGCATCGACCGCCCGACCCGCCAGCGCCAGCGCCAGCAGCGCCGAGCCGGTCAGGGCGGTGACCGACAACATTGCGCCAAGCGCCCACGGCTCGTCCGGGATCGCCCGGCGAGCCGCTGCCAGCGCTTCCGGCGGCTGGGCGGCGTGGATCACGCCCTGCGCAAGAACGAAGCGTGCGCCAAGACGCTCGCGCGCCCAGTCCAGCAGCGGCGACCAGTGTCGTTCCTGTTCGGCAACGAGGCCTTCCGGTTCGCCGGCGCGATAGAACAGAAGATCGGAACCCAGATACCTGGCGATCTCGTCGGCGACCGCGCGCGTTTGCGTCTGCACGCCGTCTACGATCGAATTGGCAAGCCGCGTCAGCGGCATCCGCGCCGGATCGATGACGTCCCTTTGCGCGTTCCATTCCTGCGCCATGCCTTGAGCGATTTCGCGCACCGGGGCGGCGAGTTCCCGCCTGGCCGGCGTGCGTACCGGGCGCCCGTCGAGCCTGACCAGAAATCCGCCCTCGCCCTGCTCGACCGCGGCCGCTTCGTAGAAGCGCCGGCGCAGATCGGGACGCATGTTGCGCCGCGCCGACTCCATCGGATCGAGCGGATTTACGGAAAATATGTCCTCGAAAATGTCGCGCATGCTTTCGGCCCAATCCGCTTTTCAGCATTGCGCCGGTCATGCACACTGGTCAAATGGCCGATGCCCGCCCGCCGCGGTCTTATTCCATCAGGATCTGGCTGCTCGCCGTGGTTGCGGCGACGGCGCTACCCTTGCTGCTGTTCGACATATGGCTGGCGCAGTTCGAATACCAGCGCGCCCGCGCCGCCGCTTTGTCGGAATTGCGGAATGTCAGTCGCGCCCTGCTGCAGGCGGTCGAGCGCGAATTCCAGAACCGGGAAGGCACCTTGCTCACGCTGGCGTCCTCGCCGGCCTTGCAGAACGGAAATTTCGAGGACTTCCACAGCCTCGCCGCCAGCGTGGCCGCCCGCATGCCGCCAACCAGCGGCATCATTCTCGCCGACGAGAGCGGCCAGCAGATCATCAACACGCGCCAGCCATTCGGCACACCGCTGCCCCGGCGCGGCGACCTCACCAGTCTGAAGAAAGTCTTCGAGACCGGACAGACCTGGGTATCCGACCTTTTCGTCGGCGCGCTGATGGGCATTCCGGTTGTCGGCGTGGACGTCGCCGTGCATCGCGACGGCAAGCCGATCTACAATCTCGCGCTCAGCGTACCGATCCAGGAACTCGACAGGATCCTCGAACGTCAGCGCCTGCCCGAAGGCTGGGTTGCCGCGATCGTCGACCGCAACGGCACCATCGTTTCGCGCAACGTCGACACGGAAAAGTGGATCGGCCGTAAGCTTGCCGATCCCATTCTCCGCAGCATCAGGGAATCCGCCGCGCATGAAGGGCATTCCGGCGGCCCGACGCTGGAGGGCGTCGATGTGATCTCCGCCTGGGCGCGATCGCCGGTCTGGGGCTGGGCGGTGGCGATCGGCCAGCCGGAGCATCAGATCAACAGGCGGCTGGTCGGCAGCCTCGTTTATATGGTGCTCGGCGGAATAGCCTCGCTGCTGATCGCGCTGTTCATCGCCAGTCTGGTGTCGCGACGCGTGGTGGCAGCGATGTCGTCGCTGACGGCGAGCGCCGCCGCCATCGGCAGCGAAGCCTACCGCGCGCCGAAGCCGGCCCGCATCGCCGAAATCGACGGCCTCAGCGAGACGCTGACGCGAGCTTCCGGGCTGCTGCGCGAACGCGCCGCGCAACGCGACGCCGCCGAGCAGCACCAGGGTCTGCTGATGGCCGAACTCGACCATCGGGTGAAGAACATCCTCGCCAGCGTCCAGGCCATTGCGCGGCAGAGTCTAGGCCGCTCGCCGCAGGCGCAAAGCCTGATCGGACGGCTGATGGCGCTTGCCAGGGCGCATAACCTGCTGGCGCAAAGCCGCTGGCGCGGCGCAACCTTGCGCGAGCTGCTCGAAGCCGCGCTGGAAGCGCATCGCGACGAAGGCCGCGAACGCATCCGCGTCGACGGCCCCGACATCGTCCTCGACGCCAAGGTAACGCAGTCGCTCAGCCTCGTGTTGCACGAATTGTGGGTGAACGCGATGAAATACGGCGCGCTGTCGCAGCCGGAGGGCGAGGTGCAGGTGACATGGTCGGTCGAACCGTCGGGTCGGCTGACGCTCGACTGGACCGAGCGGAAAGGCCCGCCGGTGAACGAGCCCGCGGCCAGGGGCTTCGGCTCGCGGCTGATCGAATTGAGCGTGCAGGATCTCAGGGGCGAAGTGCGCACGACATTCGGCGGCGACGGTCTGCATTGCCGCATTGCCTTTCCGCTGCAGCCCGGCGCCGCCGCGCGGCCGGCCCACCTGCCTGCCTCGCGCCCGGGCGCGCTGCGGACCGCAGCCGGCCTGCAGGGCAAGCGCGTCCTTCTGGTGGAGGACGCCGCATTGGTCAGCCGCGATCTCTCCGACTATCTGGAGAGTGCGGGCATTCTGGTGCAGCCGGCGGCGAGCGTGTCGGAAGCGCTCAGATTCGTTGCCGTCGAACCGCCCGACGCGGCCGTGCTCGACGTCAATCTGAACGGCGAACTCGTCTTTCCGGTGGCCGAAGCGTTGCGCGAGCGCGGCGTGCCGTTTGTGTTCGTGACCGGCTACGGCGACGCGCATGTATGGCCGCCGCATTTCCGGCACAGCCGCCGCCTGATGAAGCCGACGCATGGCGGCGACGTGATCGAGGCGCTCGCGGCGGCGATGCAGGACGAATAGGACGCCGATGCCGCGCCGCGCTCAGCGCGCGGGTGCCGCGATTACAGATGCCTGCACGCGTTCCAGCAGGGCGCGCAGCTCGGCATAGTCGGCGACGAGATGGACCGCGCCGGAACGGACCAGCGCCTCGCGTCCGTGATAGCCCCAGCACACGCCGACCGGCAGGGCGCCGGCGGCGCGCGCCATCTCCATGTCGAAAGCGGTGTCGCCGATCACAACAGTCCGTTCGGCGGCAACGCCGGTTTCGCGCATGGCTTCGAGCACCATCCCGGGATGCGGCTTGGATGGCGCATCGTCGGCGGTCTGCACGGTGTGGAACCGCGCCAGCAGGCCGTGCGCGTCGAGCACGGCGCGCACCCCGCGCTGCGATTTTCCGGTAGCAATCCCGAGCCGCATCTGCGGCTGCCGTGCCAGCCATTCGACCGCTTCGCCGGCGCCGGGATAAAGCGGCTCGATATAGTCGGGCGACTGCCGCAATGTGAAAAAGGCCGCCTTGTAGCGCTCCACCAGCGAGACGACCGGGAACCCCGCCGCGCCCTCGCCCAGCCGCTCGAACGCCTGCGCCAGCGACAGGCCGACAATCGACAGCACCTGCTCGCGCGGCGGGCAGACCAGACCGTGATCGGCATAGGCTTGCTGCATCGCAGCGCAGATCATGTGCTGACTGTCGACCAGCGTTCCGTCGCAGTCGAACACGATCAGCCGCGTTTCGTTATGCATAATTACCGGATGACGGACGGTCGGGGCCCTGTCAACGGCCCCGCCGCCGCATTCTCCTGCGATTTCGTCTGCTACTTCCGTCGCATGCGGCGCAACGGCGATGGAATTCAAGAATTTCCAAGTCTAAAGTAGCGGCCGGATTCGGCGGTCAACAGCCGGACCGGGAGAGAAACGCAACAGACTGTCCGCGCGGCAGGCCGCTCCGCAGTTGCGTTACGGAGCGCACGAGGAGTCGATGAAACCGACTGACATCGGCAATCCGGACTATTTTCATAAGGTCGTGGATTGTCAGTGGGCGTGCCCGGCGCATACGCCGGTTCCCGAATATATCCGGCTGATCGCGGCGGGTCGCTATTCCGACGCCTACATGATCAACTGGAAATCCAACGTCTTTCCAGGAATTCTCGGCCGCACCTGCGACCGCCCCTGCGAGCCGGCCTGCCGGCGCGGGCGTGTGGAAAAGGATCCGGTCGCAATCTGCCGGCTCAAACGCGTCGCCGCCGACTACAAGGACGACATCCGCGACCGTCTGCCGAAAAGGGCCGCGCGCCGCAACGGCAAGCGCGTGGCGCTGGTCGGCGCCGGCCCCGCCTCGCTCGCTGTCGCGCGCGACCTCGCCCCGCTCGGCTACGAATGCGTCGTGTTCGACGGCGACCCGCAGGCCGGCGGCATGATGCGCACGCAGATCCCGAAATTCCGACTTCCCGACACCGTGATCGACGAGGAGACCGGCTACATCCTCGATCTCGGCGTGGAGTTCCGCGGCGGCACGCGCATCGACAGCATGAAGGCGCTGCTGGCGGACAATTACGACGCGATCTTCGTCGGCTCCGGCGCGCCGCGCGGACGCGATCTCGACATTCCCGGCCGTAAGGAAGCCGCCGCCAATATTCATATCGGCATCGACTGGCTGTCCTCGGTGTCGTTCGGCCATACCACGCAGATCGGCCGCCGCGGGTTTTGGCGCATCGACGCTCGCCAGCACCGCC
>CAYWCE010000088.1:0-606 GCA_964456755.1 uncultured Hyphomicrobiales bacterium | reverse complement strand
TCGGGCACGTGACGAAGGTGGGCAAGCGCGTGCTCGTGCTCGGCGGCGGCAACACCGCGATGGACTGCTGCCGCTCCGCGCGCCGTCTCGGCGGCGAGGACGTGAAGGTCGTCGTGCGCTCGGGCTTCGAGGAAATGAAAGCGTCTCCCTGGGAAAAGGAAGACGCCATGCACGAAGACATTCCGATCCACAATTTCCTCGTGCCGAAGGAATTCGTGCACGACAACGGCCGCCTCACCGGCATCGTGTTCGAGAAGGTGAAAGCCGAATACGACGACAAGGGGCGGCGCAGGCTGGTGCCGGCCGGCGAGCCCGACCAGCATTTCCCCTGCGACGACGTGCTTGTCGCCGTCGGCCAGGAGAATGCGTTTCCGTGGATCGAGCGCGACGCCGGCATCGCATTCGACAAATGGGACATGCCGGTGGTCGATCCTAAGACCATGGGCTCGTCGCATCCGAAGGTGTTTTTCGGCGGCGATGCCGCGTTCGGCCCCAAGAACATCATCTGGGCGGTGGCGCACGGGCACGATGCCGCGCTCTCCATTCACAGGCTGCTGTCGGGCGAGGACGTCACGCAGCGCCCGCTGCCGCAAGTGGACGTGGTCA
>CAYWCE010000087.1:0-9083 GCA_964456755.1 uncultured Hyphomicrobiales bacterium | reverse complement strand
AGGACACCTCGCTGCGGCACCGAGCGAGCCGCGACAATATCCGCTACGGACGGCAGGGCGCGGGGGACGCCGAGATCGTCACCGCGGCAGAACTCGCCCAGGCGCACGACTTCATCGTTGCGCTGGAGGACTGGAAGGGCCGCCGCGGCTATGACGCGCAGGTGGGCGAGCGCGGGGTCAAGCTGTCGGGCGGGCAGCGCCAGCGCGTGGCGATCGCGCGCGTGATCCTGAAGAATGCGCCGATCCTGGTGCTGGACGAGGCGACGTCGGCGCTGGATTCGGAGGTCGAGGCGGCGATCCAGTCGAGCCTCGACCGGCTGATGCAGGGCAAGACGGTGATCGCCATCGCCCACCGGCTCTCCACCATCGCCCGCATGGACCGCCTTATCGTCCTTGACAAGGGCCGCGCGGTCGAACAAGGGACGCACGACGCATTGCTGCGCGCCGACGGCCATTACGCGGCCTTGTGGCGCCGCCAGTCCGGCGGCTTCATCGACGCCCCGCTGATCGCCGCGGAATGATCCCGGTGCGGCCTTGCCGCCGCGACGCCGGCAACGAAGGAAGAACAAGATGGCCCGCAAGCCCACCCGCCGGACCGAATTCGTCCTCTATGACGTCATCTACGAAGACGGCAGCCAGCGCTCCAACCGCCGGGTGCCGAGCGAAGCGCTGTCCGGGCTTGAGGGAGAGAAGGCTGCGCGCGCGGTGATCGAGCAGCAGGACCGGGAAATCGCCCAGCGATCCGGCCAGATCCCGCTGCGAATCAAGACCATCCGGCGGGCCGGCGCCAAGCTTCCGGAAAAAGAATGGAAGCGGCAGCGCGGCCTGTGACCGCGCCCCGCAACGGAAGTCCGGTTGCATTCCGCCGCCGGGAATGGTTGCTGCTGGCATCCGCCATTGAGGCCGGTCCGATGATCGCGATCCGCTGCCTGCTCCCGTTGCTGGTTCTCGCCGCAAGCTGGCATGGCGCGCTGGCGCAGGGCGCCGGCACGCCCTCGCTGCTCGGCCGCTGGGACATCGTCCAGGCGGTGCTGGCGCCATGGGTCGGCGATGCGGGGGCGGTGCGCGAATCCGACGTGCGCAAGCTGCTCAAGCAACGCGTCGTGTTTTCGGAAAAGTCGGTCAGTTCGCACGTGCCGACGCTCAATTGCAGCGACGCCAGCTACGCACCGACGCGCCTGCCGCCGGCCGGGCTGTTCCAGGGCGGCCTGCCGGAGCCCAACCAGGCCGCTTTCGCCAAGGCGATCGGCTTTTCCGACGGCAACGTGCCCGGGGTCGACCTGGCCTGCTCCACCGGCCTGTTTTCTTTCCACTTCCGCAACCGCGACACCGCTCTGCTGGCACTCGACAACGTGATCTACACGCTGCAGCGGCGCTGAGACCGTGTCGCAGATACAGGACGAGACCCTCGCATGATCCTCGAAATCGCGCAGATCGACGTGAAGCCGGGCATGGAGAGCGAATTCGAAGCGGGCGTGCGCGCGGCGGCACCGCTTTTCCGCCGCGCCAAAGGCTGCCATGGCATGGAATTGCAGCGTTCGGTGGAGAAGCCGCAACGCTACCGGCTGTTCGTGAAGTGGGACACGGTCGAAAACCACATTGTCGACTTCCGCGGCTCGCCCGATTTCCAGGAATGGCGCAAGCTGGTCGGCCATTGCTTCGCCGCGCCGCCCGAGGTCGAGCACACACAGCAGGCGGTGTCCGGCTTCTGACCGGCCGCGATCAGGTCGGCCGGCGTTCCGGATAGGCGGCGCGGATCATGTGATCCGACAGGAAGGCATAGGCCTTGCTCCAGGACGCCGCCGCCTCCGGCGTCCATTGCTCGCCCAGCCCGCGCTCAAGGCTCCACATCAGCGCCTGGCCGACGATCGGATAATGCTCCGGCGTCACGCCGTATTCGGCATGCTGGCGCGCCAGCGTGACCGCATTCGACAGCGCGATCTCGTCGTCGAGATTGCCGACGATCGCCGCCAGCGTGGCGACGAACTTGCGCTGCTGCTCGGCCATGTCGGAACGAAACAGCGGACGCAGCGCGGGCGCGGTTTCAAACAGACGGTCGTAGAATATTTCCGCGGTCTGCGACGACACCGACCAGAACCGGTCGAACGTCCCGCGCACGCGCTCGATGTCCTGCGTCGTGAGTTCTGGCGTCGCGCTCAAGTTCCGCTCTCCCTGTGGCCCGCCGCTTCTACAGACCGCGTCCGCCATTTGCAAAGCCGGCATCTCGCTCGCCCAATAAATAGGCAGCAAATGCCGGCAACGGTCATTGCACATTGTCGCACCCGCGATGGACTTCGTCCACGCGCGGGCGGATGATCCGGCGGCGGTGCCGCTACTGCCAAGCCGCTACTGAAAAGGAGACAGACGTGATCCTCGGCCTCTCCACGATGGCGCTGGTCCATACCGCTCTCAGCATCGTCGCTCTGCTCGCCGGCGCCGTCGTCGTCGCCGGCCTGATCAACGCAAGACGGCTGGAAGGCTGGACGCAGTGGTTTCTCGCCAGCACGGCGCTGACCTGCGTGACCGGCTTCATGCTGCCGGCGGCGGGATTCGGCCCATCCCACTGGGTCGGCGTACTCACCCTTGCCGCGCTCGCAGCCGCATTGCTCGGACGCTATGTCTTCCGTCTGTCGGGAGCCTGGCGCATCGTCTACGCTGCGGGCGCGGTGACCGCGTTCTACTTCAACGTTTTCGTGCTCGTCGCACAGGTCTTCCTCAAGGTGCCGTCGCTGCACGCGCTGGCGCCGACGCAGGCGGAGCCGCCATTCGCGCTCGCACAGGCCGCGGTGCTCGTCGCGTTTCTCACGCTCGGCTTCGTCGCAGTGCGCCGATTCCGCCCGGCCGCGCTTGCCTGACCGGCGGCACCCGCATGTTGCAACGCGGGATGAGAACGTGTCCCGCGTCCCGTGCAACGCTCTGTTGCGCGGCAGTGCGACACGCCTGAGCGGCTTGCCCGGCCCGGCTGCGGCCACTAAAACTCCGGCTGACATGTCGGAATAAGCCGCGTCCGGCGGCTGTTCCATCCCAATGACAATCGCAGCAACGCCGGAGGCCTCATGCCGACCTACAACATCCTGCTGATGGGCGCGTCGTATGGATCGCTGCTCGCCTCCAAGCTGCTGTTCGGCGGCCATGCGATCCATCTCGTCTGCCTGCCGGCGGAGGCCGATCTGATCAACGCCGAAGGCTTTCGCGTCACGCTGCCGGTGCGCGGCCGCAAGGAGCCGGTGCTGCTGGAATCGCGCAAGCTGCCCGGCAAGGTGACGGCCGGCCCCGCGACCGGCGTCGATCCCTCGCAATACGATCTGGTCGGCCTGTGCATGCAGGAGCCGCAATACCGCTCCGACGGCGTGCGGCAATTGCTCGATGCGGTCGGCAAGTCGCGCGTGCCGTGCATGTCGATCATGAACATGCCGCCGCTTCCCTACATCAAACGCATTCCCGGTCTCGATCATGCCGCGCTGGAGCCGGCCTACACCGACGCGCGCGTCTGGGATTCGGTCGATCCGAACAAGATCACGCTCAACAGCCCGGACCCGCAGGCGATCCGTCCGCCGGACGGCAAGGCCAACGAATTGTTGGTGACGCTGCCGACCAATTTCAAATGCGCGCGCTTCGCCGACGACAAGGACACGCAGATCGTCCGCAACCTGGAAAAGGACGTGGACGCCGCGCGCTTCGACGCGCCGGAAGGCAAGATCGAATTGCCGGTCAAGCTCAGGGCCTACGACTCGATTTTCGTGCCGCTGGCGAAATGGGCGATGCTGCTCGCCGGCAATTACCGCTGCGTCACCAAGGACGGCATGCGCACGGCGCAGGAAGCGGTGCATACCGACATCGAGACGTCGCGCTCGGTCTACAATTTCGTCAACGATCTGTGCGTGAAGCTCGGCGCCGATCCGGCCGATCTCGTGCCGTTCGAGAAATATGCCGCCGCGGCGCAGTCGCTGTCGCGGCCGGCTTCTGCCGCGCGCGCGCTCAATAACGGCGCGCCGAATATCGAGCGCGCCGACAAGCTGGTGCAGCTCATCGCGAAGCAGAAGGGCCTGAGCCACCCGACCATCGACGCCACCGTGGCGCTGGTGGATGCACGGCTCGACGCCAACCGCAAGAAGGCGGCCTGAGCGGACGCTGCGCGAGCCGGCGCCGCGCTATGCGTTTCTTGCCGGCGTGACGTCCTCCGCCGGCTCGACGTCGTTCTCCGCGATCCGCGGCGCCGTGCACAGGATCGCCACGCCGAGCAGCGCCGACAGCACGGACGCGGCGAACACCGCGATTTTCGCCGCGTCGAAATCGCCCGCCACCGGGAAGGCCTGCCCGGCGATGAACAGCGACATGGTGAAGCCGATGCCGGCCAGCGCGCCGGCGCCGGCGAGATGCGCCCACGAATATTCGCGCGGCTTGCTCGCCGCGCCGATCCAGACCGCGAGCGCGGACAGACCCAGCATGCCGAGTGGCTTGCCGAGGAACAGGCCGGCGACGATCGCCAGCATCAGCGGCTCGCGTCCGCCCAAGCCGGCAAACGAGATGGCGACGCCGGCATTGGCGAGCGCGAACAGCGGCAGCACCAGAAAGCTCGACCACGGCTCGACGTGGCGCAGCAGCCGGTCGGCCGGAGATTCCAGCCGGTCGTGAATGGCGTCGAGTCCGCGCAGCGCGACGGGCGAGGGGCCGCGATGCAGCACCTCGCGTTCGCGCCGCGCCTCGACGGTGATGATGGCGGTGGCCTGCGCCATCAGCGCGCGCAGGTCCGGCGGCGGCAATGTCGGGATCGTGAAGGCCAGCAGCACGCCGGCGAGCGTCGCATGCAGGCCGCCCGCATGGACGCAGGTCCACAGCAGCACGCCGAGCGCCATATACGGCATGGCGCGGTAGACGCCGGCACGGTTGAGCGCCACCAGCGCGACAAACAGCGCGGCGGCGAGCCCGAGCCAGGCCGCGTCCAGCTTGCCCGAATAGAACAGCGCGACGACGATAATTGCGCCGATGTCGTCGACGATTGCCGCAGCGGTGAGAAAGATGCGCAATTCGATCGGCACGCGCGCGCCGAGCATGGCGATCAGCGCCACGGCAAACGCCGTGTCGGTCGCCATCGGCACGCCCCAGCCATGCGACCACGCCCCGGCCGGCACGATCGTCCAGTAGAGCAAAGCGGGAACCGCCATGCCGCCGATCGCCGCGGCGATCGGCAGACCCGCCGAGCGGCGGCTGGCCAGCCGGCCGACGGTGAATTCGCGCTTGATCTCCAGTCCGACGACGAGAAAGAAGATGCTCAGCAGCGCGTCGTTGATCCAGTGGCGCAGCGACATGCTGAAGGAGAGTTCGCCGAACGCGAAGCCGAACGGCCGTTCCCAGAATTCCTCCGCCGCATGCCCGAACGGCGAGTTGCTGACAATGAGCGCGGCGGCGGTCGCCAGCAGCAGCAGCATTCCGGTCGAGGGCGCCCAGCTTGCGAAATCGAGCGCGGCGACGCGCACGCGGTGGCCGAGCCGGCCGAGCATGGCGTCGTAGAACGAGGCCTCGTCCCAGGCGCCGTCGTAGCGGCGGCCGTTGATGTAGAAGGTCGGCGTGAACATCACGCCGCTGGCGTGCGCGCTCGCCATGTCGGCGTCGACCTTCTGCCGCGCGCGCGCGACGCATTCGGGATGCTGCGGCAGATCGAGTTCGGCGGCGACGATGCGCAGGTCTTCCTCGGTCAGCGTCTCCGAGCGCGACATCAGCGTCACATGCGCTTTCCAGAACTGCTCGGGCGTCTGCGCGCATTCGGCCAGTTCGGCGGCGCGGCGCGCGATCGCGCTGCCGGTCACCGGGCGGTGCCGGAACACGTAGCGCAGGCGTTCGCCGAGCCGGTCGCGGATGTCGGCGATGCGCTCGTTGGCGCGCCGGCAATAGGGGCAGTCGTAGCTGCCGTATTCGACCAGCTCGATCCCGGCGCCGGCGGGGCCGAGCACGTGGTCGCTGTCGTCGACCGGGCGGTCGAGGCGGCTGATGGCGGGGCTTTCGGTCATGCGTGTCCGCCGCCACTATGCCTGCGCGTGCCGGATCGCGAAAGCGCCGATTGCGCTCAGTCGGTGCGCTTGGCGAGGCCGGCCACGACGGCGGCCAGCAGCAGCGAAGCGAGCCAGCCGAACAGGATTTCTAGCCACATGACCACGCGGACCGTGACGCCCCAGGGCGTGTCGATGGGTGCCTTGCCCATGTCGACGATGGGCGCCCAGGCATCCTGCTGCTGCAGATCGACCAGCGGCAGCAGCACGTCGAGCGAATAGGTGAGCGGATTGAACGTCGTGTATTCCGGCGCGGTCGTTTCGCACCTGGTCCAGTTGCCGCCATTCTCCGGGCGGCATGAGTCGTAACGTGCGTGCTGGAAATAGAACGACTGCGTCGGCGCCATCCAGCCGTGCTGCGCCGCGTTTTCGTAAATGATCGCACACACAAACCAGACGACAGCCGTGATTTTCAACAGCCGCATCGGACGATGGCCGTAGCCGACCAGCCATCCGTAAAACCGATGCAGCAAAGAGGCCGTTCGGCTGGTGATGACGCCGGCCGCGCGCCGCGCCTCTTCGTGCGCGATGGCGATTTCGCGCGCGGCGTCGGCATGGCCGGTCTCGCGCAAAACCTTGACCATCTGCATCCAGGGCTGCGGCTTGAAATCCTTTCCGAGATCGAAGGGATGCTGCAGGCGAAGAAACGCAAGGCGCGCGTCCGCCGAGAGATCGGTGTCCTCGCCGAAGCGGTCATAGGTCAGCCCGTCGAGCACAAGAAAGCACGGCGCGGGTCCGCCGCCCTTTGGGGAGGGGTCGGGAGCGCGAAAGCGGGTGGTGCGGTTCACATCGTCGGCGATGCGGCGGATATGCGAGCCGGTGAGATCGGCGCCGCCGTGGAAGCGCGTCTTTTTGCCGACGAGATAAAGAGTGCCGTTCACCGTCGCGCGCGACAGATCGAGTGCCAACGGAACCGGCGCGCGTTTCTTGACACTACCGTCCTCGCTTTCTGCATCCTTCTTTCTCTCCGCATCCTCGCCGGTGCCGCCGAAACGCCCGTCGGCACACACGACATCGCCGCCGATGGTCGCCCCGAGCAGCCGCACCGCGCCGTGCGCGACAAAGCCTTCGCGCAGAAAAACGCTGCCGCCGACATCGATGCGGTCGCAGGCAAGCGCGTTGCCGTCCTTGTCCGCGCCTTCGAACCGCCCGCCATCGCATTCCAGGTTGCCGCCGATCTTCGCCCCGATGAGCCGCACCGCCCCGCGCGCGGTGAATCCATTGCCCAGATACACGCCGCCGCCGACAGCGATGCCGTCGCAGGCCAGCGCGTTGCCGTCTTTGTCCGCTCCCGCGAACTGCCCGCCGGAGCAGTCCAGAACGGTTTCGATTGTCGCCACGAGCAGCCGCACCGCGCCGCGCGCGGTAAAGCCGTTGCGCAGAAAAACGCCGCCGCCGACATCGATGCCGTCGCAGACGAGCGCATCTCCGTCCTTGTCCGCTCCCGCGAATGTCCCGCCGGAGCAGTCCAGAACGCCGCCGATCTTCGCGCCGGGCAGCCGCACCGCGCCGCTCTTGACGGCACATTTCCGCAGAAACACGCCGCCGCCGACATCGATGCCGTCGCAGTGGAGCGCGCGCCCGTCCTCGTCCGCCCCCGCGAATTCCCCGCCGTCGCATTCCAGGTTGCCGCCGATCTTCGCCCCGAGCAGCCGCACCGCCCCGCGTGCGGTAAAGCCTCCGCGCAGAAACACGCTGCCGGTTGCGTTCAGCCGGTCGCCTTCAATACCGGCGCAGCGGCTGCCCTGCAGGCTGAGGCTGCGCAGGCACGCGCCCTGCAAATTGACATCGCCGGCAATGTTGCAGTTGAACAGTCCGAGATTCGCCGGCAGCGTGCAGTTATCGAGATCGAGCGCGCCGTCGATCGCGGCGCCCTGAATCTGGACGCCCTGCTCATGCACCGGCGCGTCGTCGTCGCCGCCGAGCGCCAGAAAGCGCACGAAGCCCGCGCGGATCGTCCGGTCTTTTTTCTCATCCTCCGTCTCCGGAACCGTGTCGCCGAATTCAGCGGGCTCGCCCGCGCGCGCGCAGGCGAGCAGCTTCTCTTCCGCTTTGTTACGATCCGGGAAATCCGACAGCGAGCGGCCGAACGCGCGCGGCGCACGCACCGCGGCCGGCGCTTTCACGCCCGCTTTTTTCCGCCGCGCCGTCTTCGCCAAAGGCCCCGCCCTCCCGCGCGAGAATAGCAGGGAGATTTTACCGTCCGCCAGTTCCGCTCTTCCGTCGCCCTCCGACTCCGCCCATATTGCCGGCAATGGCCAAATCCCCGCCGAAAAAGCCGAAAGACCCGGCAAAACCCACGCGCGCCAAGGCGCACCGGCCCGACGCCCCGGCGCCCGATCCGCATCTCGACGCGCTGCTCAATCCCGCCATCGGACGCGGCCGCGCCGGCATCGGCTCGGGGACGGGGCTCCAGCCGCCGGCGGACAATTCCTTCGACCGCCGCCGCGACAACGCCGCCCAGCACACCGCGCGCAAATCCACGCCGCAGGGTTTCGGCGAAAAGCCGCAATCGGGCTATGTGGCGCGCGATCCCTATTCCGGCCCGGCCGTGTCCGGCATCGATCCGGTGCTGGCGCAGGAACTCGGGCTCGAACCGGACGAGACCGCCGAAGCGCCGGGCGCCAAGGTCGGGCGGCGCGCGGAGAAGTCCGGGGACGTCGAACTCGTGCGCGGCGTCACCGGCGCGACGGCGTCGAACGACGCGCTGGAGCGGCTGCTGCGCGAGGGCCGGCCGGAATTCGCCGGCGGCATTGCCTGGTCGCCGCACCGCCCGGAACGCCCGGAAAAGCTCGAAGGCGGCATCCGCTTCGAAATCAGGAGCGAGATGCAGCCGAAGGGCGACCAGCCCACCGCCATCCGCGATCTGGTCGAGGGCATCGAACGCGACGACCGCACGCAGGTGCTGCTCGGCGTCACCGGCTCGGGCAAGACCTTCACCATGGCCAAGGTGATCGAGGAGCTGCAGCGCCCAGCGCTGATCCTGGCCCCCAACAAGATCCTGGCCGCCCAGCTCTATGGCGAGTTCCGCAGCTT
>CAYWCE010000086.1:0-9150 GCA_964456755.1 uncultured Hyphomicrobiales bacterium | reverse complement strand
GGAACGCATTCGGCAATTCGGTATAGAGGCGGCCGCCGGCGGAGACTGCCTGCGGCACGTCCTCGCCGGGATTGCGGTGATGGAACAGCACGACCTCGGCGGCAGGGCACATGCGCTGGCAGGTGCGCTCGTCCTCGGCGAAGCGCTCAGGCGTGGTCGAGAACGAGATCGGATAGAAATAGCCGTCGCAGGTGCGCACGCAGATGGTGCGGAAGGTGTTGCCCTGCGCCTGCTGGGAGAAGAAATTGTTGCCGCCGAACAGCGTCTCGAACAGGTTGCGCCCCTGCGGCGCCTGCGCGGCGGCGCGGTATTGCGCGCCGCAATCGTTGCGGCCGAGCGCGGCGAGCAGCGCGCGGCGCTGGCCGTCGCGCTCGTAGTCGATGCCCGCGCCCTGCAGCCGCTGCAGGTCGCGCATGATCTGGTCGAGATTGGCGCGCATCTGCGAAATGCGCGAATTGAGCGGCCCGCATTGCGGGTTGCCGCCGCCGAACAGATTGAAGAAACCGATGCTTTCGCATCCGAGCCGCCGCGCCTGCGCCACCGTGCGGTCGAGTTCGCCCTGCTGCTTGCCGGCGGCCTCCTCGTAGCGGCGGATTTGCTCGGCGCGCGCCGGATCGCCGCGCTCCACGCCGGCAAGCTGCTGTTCCAGCCGCTGACAGATCTGCGCCTGCGCGCTCTGACCGGCCGGGGGCGGAACGGCAGGCAGCGACTGCGCCGCCGCGATCGCGCAGGACATCGCAAGGACGGGCAATGTCGCAGGCAGCGAGCGGACAAGCGTCGGGATCATCTTCGTAACCCACATCTCGTGGTTGCTGCACCGCCCGGCCATTCCCTGCCGAAAAGGTTAGCAAAGTGTTAACGGCGCCCCGGCCCCGACTAGCAGCACACCATCCCCCGGGGGTCAATGCGGGGTTTCGACCGAGCCGGGATCGGTCCGCCGGTGTGCCCTTTTTGCCTCGGCGCGCAAATTCCAGAGAATTCCCGCGAGCATGATGGCGCCGCCGACCAGCACGAAGAGGTCGAGCGATTCGCCGAAAAACCACCAGCCGACCAGCGCGATCAGCGGTACCCGCAGAAAGTCGATCGGCATGACCAGCGTGGCGTCGCCGGCGCGGAAGGCGTTGGTCAGGCAGTAATGCGCGGAGAGGCCGGCCACGCCGATGCCGATCACGGAGGGCAACTGCCACAATTCGATGGCGAGCGGAAAAGCCGGGTCGCTGCCGGCCAGCCCCATCGGCAATTGCAGCGCATTCATCCAGAACACGATGCCGAAGGTTCCTTCGGTCGCGGTCAGCTTCTTGGTCAGCGCGTTGAACAGCGAGAAGCCGAGGGCCGCGCCGAGCGTCAGCAGGGCGGCCGGATTGAACGCCTCCATGCCCGGCCGCAGGATCACCAGCGCGCCGAGAAATCCGAGCGCGACGACGCCGATGCGGCTCGGGGTGAGCTTTTCGCCGAGCAGGAACACCGCGACGATGGCGAGCCAGACCGGCATGGTGAATTCGAGCGCAAAGGCGGTGGCCAGCGGCAGCAGCGTGACGCCGAGCGCCCAGCAATATTGCGCGACGAAATGAATGCCGTTGCGCAGAAGGTTGAGGCCCATGCGGCGCGGCCGCATTCCCGATCGCAGGGCGGGTCGCCACAGCACCAGCAGGCCGAGAATGACCAGCGCGCCGGCGCTGCGCAGGGTGAGGATTTCGAAAATGCTGAGCGTGCCGGCGAGTCCGCGGATGGACAGCGCCATGGTGGAGAAGGAAAGAAGGGCGCCGGTCATCCACAGGACGACGCGGCCGATTTGCGTTCCGGTCACGGCCGATGGACTAGCAGAACTTCATGCCGGCAAGCCCTGCCATTTGCGCGGAGCCGTCATTCCGCGTCCGGCTGATTTTCCGGCCGCGCCCTGTCGAATGCCGCAAGCGTATTGCAGGCCGCCTCGACCGCGAGAATTTTCGGGAAGGCGTCGAGCGGAACCTTGAAGCGACGGGCATTGTAGACCTGCGGCACGATGCACAGGTCGGCCAGCGTGACGCGCGATCCGAAGGCATAGGGGCCGGGTTCGATCAGCGTCTCGATCGCCGTGAAGCCGGCCGTGACCCAGTCGGCATACCACCGGTCGATCGCGTCCTGACCGTGCCCGAGCTGACGCAGGGCGGCGAGCGTTCCGGAATTGTTGAGCGGGTGGATGTCGCAGGCCACGATCTGCGCGGCGGCGCGCACATGCGCGCGTTCGGTCGCCTCCGCCGGTAGCAGCGCGGGGTCGGGAAATATCTCGTCGAGATATTCGACGATGGCGAGCGACTGGATCAGCGTCTCCCCGCCGGAGAGCACCAGCGCCGGCACGCGCATCTGCGGATTGATGGCGCGGTATTCGGGCCGGCGGTGCTGCCCGCCGTCGCGGACGAGATGAACGGGCACCTGCTCGTAGGACAGGCCCTTCAGGTTCAGTGCAATGCGCACCCGATAGGCGGCGGAGGAGCGGAAATAACCGTAGAGCTTCACGTGTCCTCCTGCAGGCTGGCGGGATGTGTACCGACCGCGACGGTCATTCGCCGGCATCCGACCGTTCCACCTCTGCGGCGAGTGCGGCGGAGCTGTGCGTCAGCCTGTCGAGCGCGCGCTCGAAAGCCTGGCGGTCGGCGGGATCGATGGTATCGGACAGGCGCCGGGCGAAATCGAGCGCAACCGGCGCCAGTTCTTCGTAGACGGCGCGACCGGCCGGGGTGAGCGACAGCAATCCTTCGCGCAGATCGTCGCGATTGATGCGCCGGCTCACAAGCTTGCGTTTCTCCAGCAGCGCGACCGCGCGCGAAACCTTGGTCTTGTGCATGTGGCTGTGCGTGCCGACGGCCTTGCCGGTCATCGTGCCATACTGGCCGAGCGTTACCAGCACGCGCCATTCCGGCACGCCGATGTCGTGACGCCGGGCATAGATGCGCGAGAGCGCCTGCGAGACGAGGCTTGCCACCACATTCAGCCGGTAGGGAAGAAATTCTTCGAGCCGGAGCGCGGCTCCGGACGCCGGCGGCTCGGCCGGTGCGCCGCCCGGCGCGATTCGGTGCGGCTCGTCCACGGGGTCCGGTCTTGCGGAGGACGGCATCGAGCGGGGGTTCCGTGGCGGCAGCGTTCGGGGCGACTGCACGACCATGGCGGAAGATTCCGCGCCGTGCAATGCCGCGCCGGCTCGGTCGGACCCGGTGCAACGGAGAAGCGCAGCCGGGCTTTCTTGACAATTCGCCGCCGGTCCTCTTGCGTATGGACGATTGCGCAATGTGCAGCCGGGACATCGCGACATGACGCTTGCCGAAGGAGCCCCCGCGCCGCAGCGCAGCCGCTTTTCCGATCAGGAAGCGCGGACGGCGGCGCTTGCTTTCGACATCAAGCGGATGCCGGCGGATTTCATCGACGATCCGTTTCCGTATTATCGCGCGCTGCGCGAATACGATCCGGTGCACCGGATGCCGGACGGTGCCTATTTCCTCACGCGCTATGCGGACTGTGAGGCGGTCTACAAGGACGCGCAGACCTTTTCTTCCGACAAGAAGGTCGAGTTCAGGCCCAAATACGGCGATTCGCTACTCTACGAGCATCACACGACGAGTCTCGTCTTCAACGACCCGCCGCTGCATACGCATGTGCGGCGCGCCATTGCCGGGGCGCTCTCGCCGCGCGCGATTGCCGAGATGGAAGGCGGGCTTGTGCAGCTGGTCGACCGTCTGATCGGGGACATGGCGGCCAAGGGGCGTGTCGATCTGATCGAGGATTTTGCCTCCGCCATTCCGGTCGAGATCATCGGCAACCTGCTCGGCGTGCCGCGCGAAGAGCGCGGACCCTTGCGCGGCTGGTCGCTCGCGATCCTGGGCGCGCTGGAACCGGTCCTGACCGGGGAGCAGATGCGGCGCGGCAACGACGCCGTGCGCGACTTTCTTGCCTATCTCAGGATACTGGTCGACGACCGCCGCAGACGGCCGGGCGATGTCGACAAGGACGTGCTCACGCGCCTGATCCAGGGCGAGCATGACGGCCGCAGGCTCTCCGAGGCGGAGCTGCTGCAGAACTGCATCTTCATTCTCAATGCCGGGCACGAAACTACCACCAACCTCATCGGCAACGCACTCTACACGCTGATGCACTGGCCGGACGAGCGGCGGCGGCTGATCGAAAATCCCGCACTGATCAAGAGCGGAGTCGAGGAGGTGCTGCGTTTCGAGAGCTCCAACCAGCTCGGCAACCGCATCGTGACGCAGGATACCGTGCTCGGCGGCGTCGCCATGCCGAAGGGAACGCTGATCACCATCGGCATCGGCGCCGCCAACCGCGACCCGGAACAATTCCCCGATCCCGACCGCTTCGACGTTGCGCGCAGTCCGAACCGGCATCTGGCCTTTGCCAGCGGAATCCATGTCTGTGCCGGCATGAATCTCGCCCGCCTGGAAGGCAAGATCGCCATCGAGCGTTTTCTGGCGCGCTTTCCCGCTTACCAGCCGGACGGCGCGCCGCTGCGTTCGCCGCGCGCACGTTTTCGCGGATTTCTCTCGCTGCCGGTCAGGCTGGGCTAGGTTCGCGCAGGCTCAGCGCTTGCGCACGAAGGTCTGACGGCGCGTGGGCGGCGCGCCCTGGGTTTCGCCGCGATGGCGGAAGCTGATGCGACCGCGGCTGAGGTCGTATGGGGACATTTCCACGATGACGCGGTCGCCGGCGCCGGTGCGGATGCGAAACTTGCGCATCTTGCCGGCGGTATAGGCGAGCACTTCGTGGTCGTTGTCGAGTTTGACGCGGAAATGTCCGTCCGGCAGGACTTCGGTCACCGTGCCGTCGAACTGCAGCATTTCTTCCTTGGCCATCGTGGTCGTCTCCGGATGTCGAATGATGTCGGGTCAGCGCGACATCGCGGCGCGCTGTCTGATGCGGGTCTGTCGCTGCGGGTCGGGGCGCGTCTGCATGAAGGCGACTGACGCAATGCCGCCGTCGCAGCGCGCGGATGCAGCGGCCGGCGGGCGCTCCGGCGTCCGCTGCTTGCGGGACGGCTGCCGCTTGCCTTCGTTTTTCCTGCCGCCGTTTCGCTTGCCGCCGTTTCGCACGCCCTCACGCCGGGGCTGCGTGCGCTCCACGCCGCCGGAAGGCGCGGCAGGCGCGGCTTCGAGCGCCTGCGCGCCGCGCCTGTCGCTCGCCGGGATGGCCATGCGGATCAGCTTCTCGATCGAACGCAAATAGGCGCGCTCCTCTCCGTCGCAAAACGAAATCGCGGTTCCCTCGGCGCCGGCGCGCGCGGTGCGGCCGATGCGGTGCACGTAGCTCTCCGGGATGTTCGGCAGGTCGTAGTTTACCACATGACTGACGCCGTCGACATCGATCCCGCGCGCGGCAATGTCGGTGGCGACCAGGGTGCGCAGCCGCCCTTCGCGGAAGGCCAAAAGCGTGCGCTCGCGGTTGTTCTGCGACTTGTTGCCGTGGATGGCCTCCGCGGCCAGCCCGGATTTGGCAAGCTGGCGGACCACCTTGTCGGCGCCGTGCTTGGTGCGGGTGAAGACCAGGGCGCGGTCGATCGGCTCCGAGCGCAGGATGTCGGCAAGCAGCGCGGGTTTCCCGGCGCGCTCGACATGAATCACGCGCTGGGCGATGCGTTCGGCAGTCGAGGCGACCGGCGTCACCGCGACCCGTGCCGGATCGCGCAGCATCTGACGGGCAAGTTCCTCGATCTCGCGCGGCATCGTCGCGGAAAAGAACAGCGTCTGCCGGTCCCCGGGCAGTTTGGCGACGATGCGCCGAATGTCGTGGATGAACCCCATGTCGAGCATGCGGTCGGCTTCGTCGAGAACGAAAACGTCGACGCGGTCGAGCCGGACTGCCTTGTTGTCATGCAGGTCCTTGAGCCGGCCGGGCGTAGCGACCAGGATGTCGATGCCGCCGGCCAGCGCGCGCACCTGCCGACCCATCGGTACCCCGCCGATGGCAAGCGCGACGCCGCATTTCAGATGCCGGCCATAGGTGCGGAAGGCGTCGGCGATCTGGCCGGACAATTCGCGCGTCGGACTGAGAATCAGCACACGGCAGGTTTTCGGTTCAGGCCGGCGCGGGGCGAGGGACAGCCGATGCAGGATCGGCAGGGCGAAAGCTGCGGTCTTGCCGGTCCCCGTCTGCGCGATGCCGACAACGTCGCGTCCCGCAAGCACCTGCGGGATGGTTTTCGCCTGGATCGGGGTGGGTTGGCTGTAGCGTTCCTCGGCGAGCGCGCGGTTGATGGGCTCGGCGAGTTTCAGTTCGGAAAAGTCGTTCAAAATTCAATCTTTCATGCAGCACGATAGCGCGCGCAGCGGCGCGCGGCGACGTGCGGGTGACTTGAGACATCCCGCGTGGTCTGGGGTGCCAAGGGTTTGTTTCGGAGATGAAGGCGGGCCGAAAGCCGCTTGATCGTTGAAAGCTGGGTTTCGTTCACGCGGCCCGCGAACGGCGAATCGCCGTCTCACCGGCATCAAATGACCTTCTTTTGTGTTGGTTTCAAGACCTTCGGCCGGACCGGGCGATTGACGTTGGTTTCAAATGTAACTAAATTCTTTCAAAAGTGCGGCCAACGCACGCCGATCGGCCGGAAACGAAAGGGAGAGCGTCATGGTTCTGCAGGCAAAATCCGAAGGTGCGTCTTCGGGCGCAACCTCGCGATCGGGACGCAGCGCGGCAAAGCCCGCCGAATACATGTCCGGATTCGGCAATTCCTTCGAGACCGAATGCCTGCCCGGTGCGCTGCCGATCGGCCGCAACTCGCCGCAGAAGGTCAATTATGGGCTCTATGCCGAGCAATTGTCCGGCTCGCCCTTCACCGCGCCGCAGGCGACCAACCAGCGCTCCTGGCTCTATCGCATCCGCCCGGCGGTCCGGCATGCCGGACGTTTCGAGAAAATCGGCAAGGGTCAGATCCGCACCGCGCCGGAACGCGAAGACAGCGATCTGCCGCTCGGGCAGTTGCGCTGGAATCCGCCGCCGGTGCCGAAGGAGAAACTCACCTTCGTCACCGGCCTGCACACGGTGACCGTGGCCGGCGACGCCGAAAGCATGAACGGCATGGCTGCACATGTTCTCTTCGTCACACAGTCGATGGAGCGCGAGCATTTCTTCAATGCCGACGGCGAACTTCTTGTCGTCGCGCAGGAGAATCGACTGCGCTTCCGCACGGAATTCGGCACAATCGAGATCGGCCCCGGCGAGATTTGCATCGTCCCGCGCGGCGTCATCTTCCGTGTCGAACTGGTCGAGGGTCCGGCGCGCGCCTACGTCTGCGAAAATTACGGCGGTGGCTTCACGCTGCCCGACCGCGGGCCGATCGGCGCCAACTGCCTCGCCAATCCGCGCGACTTCCTCACGCCCGTCGCCTGGTATGAAGATGTCGAGCAGCCCTGCACGCTGTATGTGAAATGGGGCGGCGACATGTACAAGACGCAGGTGCCGCATTCGCCGCTCGACGTCGTCGCCTGGCACGGCAATTACGCGCCCTATAAATACGACCTGCGACATTTCTCGCCGGTGGGCGCGATCCTGTTCGATCATCCCGACCCGTCGATTTTCACCGTGCTCACTTCGCCCTCGGAGACGCCGGGGACGGCGAATATCGATTTCGTGATTTTTCCGGAACGCTGGGGCGTGGCGGAGAACACCTTCCGGCCGCCATGGTATCATCGCAACATCATGTCGGAATTCATGGGCCTCGTTTACGGCGTCTACGATGCCAAGCCGGAGGGGTTCGTGCCCGGCGGCATGAGCCTGCACAACACCATGCTGCCGCACGGACCCGATACCGAGGCTTTCGAGCACAACAGCAATGTCGAGCTGAAGCCGGTGAAGCTGTCCAATACGCTCGCCTTCATGTTCGAGACGCGGATGCGCCAGCGCGTGACGAAATGGGCCGCCACGCATGAGAGCCTGCAGGACAATTATATCGACTGCTGGGCCGGGCTGAAAAAGCACTTCGATCCGAAGCGCAAAGAGCCGAAGGAATGAAGCTCGCCTCGCTGAAGGGCGGACGCGACGGGCATCTTGTCGTGGTCGCGCGCGATCTGTCGCGCTGCGCGGACGCCTCCGCCGTCGCCCCGACGCTGCAGGCCGCGCTCGACGACTGGGAAGCGGCCGAGCCGCGCCTGACCGAGATCGCCGACGCGCTGGAAGCCGGCCGCATCGCGCACCTGAAATTCGATCCGCAGCAATGCGCCGCGCCGCTGCCGCGCGCGCATCAATGGGCGGACGGCTCCGCTTACGTCAACCACGTGGCGCTGGTGCGCAAGGCGCGCGGCGTGGAGATGCCGGATTCGTTCTGGACCGATCCGCTCATCTACCAGGGCGGCTCGGATATCTTCCTCGGACCGTGCGATCCCATCCCGGTCATCGACGAGGCCTGGGGCATCGATCTGGAAGCCGAGATTGCGGTCGTGCTGGGCGACGTGCCGATGGGTGCCTCGCATGCGCAGGCCGAACGCGCCATCCGGCTGCTGATGCTGGTCAACGACGTTACATTGCGCAATCTCACCCCCGGAGAACTCGCCAAGGGCTTCGGCTTTTTCCAGTCCAAGCCGGCCTCCGCCTTCTCGCCGGTGGCGGCCACGCCGGACGAACTCGATGCCGCCTGGACCGGCGGCAAGGTCGGGCTGCCGCTGCTCAGCTTCATCAACGGCAAGCCGTTCGGCAAACCGGTCGCCGGCGACGACATGACCTTCGACTTTCCCGCGCTGATCGTGCATGCGGCGAAGACGCGTGCGCTCGGCGCCGGTACAATTCTCGGCGCCGGCACTGTCTCCAACCGCGATGCCGGCGGCGGGCCGGGCAAGCCGATCTCCGAAGGCGGGCTCGGCTATTCCTGCCTCGCCGAACAGCGCACGGTGGAGACGATCCGCAACGGCAAGCCCTCGACGCCGTTCTTGCGGTTCGGCGACCGCGTGCGTATCGAGATGCTCGACGCCGAAGGACGCTCGATTTTCGGCGCCATCGATCAGCAGGTCGCGCAGTTTCGCCCGGGAGCGAGCGAATGACCAAAGGATTTGCCTCCACCGGCGACACGGCGGAAAAGCGCATCTCCTTCGACGAGATCGGCCGCGGACTCTATGCCTTCACCGCCGAGGGCGATCCCAATTCCGGCATCATCGTCGGCGACGACGGGGTGATGGTGATCGA
>CAYWCE010000085.1:1594-9231 GCA_964456755.1 uncultured Hyphomicrobiales bacterium | reverse complement strand
TCGTGGTCGTCGATCATCGGACGGAACTTGATTTCCTTGACCTCGACGACCTTCTGTTTCTTGCGCGCCTCGGCGGCCTTTTTCTGCGCCTGATATTTGTATTTGCCGTAATCGAGAATCTTGACGACGGGGGGACTGGCGTTCGGCGAAATCTCGACCAGGTCGAGACTGACATCCTGAGCCATGCCCAGGGCTTTCTGCGTGTCGACAACACCGTGATTGTGACCGTCCTGATCGATCAGCTGCACTTCGCGCACGCGGATCTCTTCGTTGACACGCGGGCCGTCCTTCTGGACGGGCGTCGGGGCTCTCATGGGGCGGCGAATGGCGTCGAACTCCTCTGTCGTTGCAACGGGCCCGCTCCGTCAGCGCCGGATGTCCGCGCATCGGCGGCTCGGCGGGTGGCGAGCGGGCTGGAAAGAGAATGGTACAAAGCGTGAATAAGTCAACGCCGTTCGCCGTCTTATTCGCCGCGGCGCGCAGACGACGCAGCGGCGGGCGGTCCGGAGCCGGTCATGGCCCGGTGCGGCGCCCGCGCGCGAACTCGGCATAGATTTTCAGCGTCGCCTCGGCGACCGCCCTGGCGTTGAAATGGCTCGCAACCCATTCCCGCCCCCTCCGGCCAATGGCGCGGTGGGCCGATTCCGGCATCGAAAACAGCCGCAGCAGCGCCGCCGCCAGCGCCGAATCGTCGCCCGACGCAAAGCGCAGGCCGGTCATCCGGTCCTCGGGAACCGAAGGCGCGGCAAGCACGACGTCGGGCCCGGCCCCGAGATCGGACACGATCACGGGCCTCGCCATGGCCTGCGCTTCCAGAATCGCCCGCTGCAGGCCTTCGGCCTGGGTCGAGGCGGAGACCACGACTGTCGCGGCGGCATAGGCGGCAGGCATGTCGTCGACCGGCCCGATCAGCCGCACGATGCCGGCGCAATCGGTGGCCAGCACCAGATCCCAGACCTCGCCGGTGTAGCGGCTCTGCCCGTGATCCTCGCCGACGAAGACGCAGACAAAGTCCTTCAAGCCCATCTGCTTGAGCCGGTTCACCGCCTGCACGACGAGATGGTGGCCCTTGCGGCGCAGCATGCGTCCGACCACGAGGATGACCCTGCTGCCCGGCTCAACGCCGAAAATGCGCCGCATGGCCTCCACGCGCTCGTCCGAAACCGCTTTCGGATCGAATGCCTTCATGTCGACGCTTGCCGGCACCACGCTGATGCGGCTCCAGGACACGCCGTAACGGTCGCTGACCAGTTCGGCAATCTGGTCGCTGACCGCGATGATCCGGTCGCCGCGCGCCATGACGCCGTTATAGACATGCTTGAACAGGTTCTGCTCGCGGAAGCCCTTGTACCAGGACGTAATGAAGGGAATGCCGGCAAAGCGCGCCGCCAGCCACGCGCTCCAGCCCGGGGCGCGTCCGTGCGCATGAATTATGTCGCAGCGCTCGCGCCGCACGATGCGCGCAAGTTCGAACGCATTGCGCAGCATCGTCAGCGGATTCTTGCTTGCGACGTCGAGAGCGATGAACTCGCCGCCAAGGCTTACGACCTCGTCCTGCAACCGGCCGCCGCGCGAGACGACCAGCGCGCGATTGCCGGCGCCGGTCAAGATCCGCACCAGGTCGACCACGCCGTGATCGGCGGCACCGGCCTGCAGGCTGGGAACGACAATCAGCGCGGTGAGCGGATTGATGTTGGTGACTTTCGGCGTCGGCGACGCAAACAGCAACTCATGCGATTCGGTCTGCGACAAGAGGCGGGCTGCTGAACCTGGGCTCACTGCGTATCTCGGAATGGATGACGGATAGAGGTCGACGGAAAAAAGCGCGGCTGGAAGAAGCGTGCGGTCCGGGTTGGGACACCCCGACCGGACCCAAGCAAGTGTGAGAAAGCGGCGGCAGACACGCAAGACACAGGCCGAAATCCGCCTGTATCCCTGATAGTCCTCTTCGCGATGCGATGCAATCCTGGCGTCCATCCGCCAACAGCAGGCTGTAGATACTCAGAACCGAAGCTGCAACGCTTTGCGGCGAAAACATGAACGCGGCAAACCGCCATGCGCGGGCGGCAAGCGCACGACAGTCGACGAGATCGAACGGCAACGCGGCGTGCAAAGCTTGCGCGGGCGGCCGGCTCCCCGGCGCATCCAGCCGGCCGGTTCGCAACGCTTCGGGATTGCCCGGCGGCGCGAGGACGTTTTCGGGCAAAATGCCGGCGGGCGAGGCAATGGCCGGCTGCGCCATGGCCTGCGATTCAGGCAACGGGCGTCTCCGATGCCGCAGATCGGGCGCGGGGATGACGATCATGTCGGCAGCCGCCGGCCAGCCGCCGCAGATACGCACGCTCGCTGCAGCGCCGAGACTGCCGGCCTGCCGGTTCACCGCGCGGATGCGGCGCGACGCCGGCGGGACAATGGATGCCGCGGCAAACTCCCCGCTCCGATTCCCGCCTCGATCCGATGGCGAATCCCCTTGCCAATGCGCGCGCCTTGCGGCGAAACAGGAACGACAAAACGCGGATGCGCAATCGGGGGACGCTGCGGCGAAGCAGGATGAGCGAAGCTGGCCCGGAATTCGTGAAAGTGGGAATTGGCGCGGATGCGCGCGACATCGCCGTGCGCCGGCGCGCAGGCGGGTTGCCCGGTCTGTTCTGGCTCGGGGGATTCAAATCCGACATGCGCGGCACCAAGGCGGAGGCAATCGACCGATGGGCGGCGGAACGCGGCCGCGCCTGCACGCGGTTCGATTATTCGGGACACGGCGAGTCGGGCGGAGATTTCGCGCAGGGCACGATCGGGCGCTGGCTGGAGGAAAGTCTTGCGGTGTTCACGCAGGTCTGCAGCGGCCCGCAGATCGCGATCGGCTCGTCGATGGGCGGCTGGATTGCGCTCCTGCTTGCGCGCGAATTGCGGCGCCTCGCCGGGGCGGGACAGCCGGCGCCGGCTGCCGTTGCCGGCCTCGTGCTGATTGCGCCCGCCGCCGATTTCACCGAAGCACTGATGTGGCAGCGCTTTACACCGCAGATCAGAAGGCAAATCGAACAGGAGGGCGCCTGGCAACGGCCCTCCGAATATTCCGAGGAGCCCTATCCGATCACCCGCGCGCTGATCGAGGACGGCCGGCGGCATCTTCTCATGGGCGGCCTGATCGAGACCGGCTGTCCGGTGCGCATCCTGCAGGGTGTACAGGATGCCGACGTGCCGTGGCAGCATGCGGTCGATCTCGTCTCGCGGCTGTCGCGCGACGACGTCGTTCTCACACTGGTCAAGGATGGCGACCACCGGCTGTCGCGGCCCGAGGATATCGAGCGGCTGATTGCCGCCATTGCCGAGTTCGAGCAAATGTAAAGCGGTGCATTGCGCGCCGCAGTGCGCTCGGATAGGCCAGAAGACAACGACGAACAGCAGGGACCGGGACCAATGGCTTATGAAAATATCATCGTCGAGACGCACGGACGCGTCGGCGTCATCCGCCTCAACCGTCCGTCCGCGCTCAACGCCCTCAACAGCGAACTGATCGCGGAGCTGACCCGGGCCATCGACGCGTTCGAGGCCGATCGCGGCATCGGCTGCCTGATCGTCACCGGTTCGGAAAAGGCGTTCGCGGCCGGAGCCGACATCAAGGAGATGGCGGAGAAATCGTTCTTGGATGCCTACATGGGCGACTTCGCCGCCAACTGGGATCGCGCCGCGCACGCGCGCAAGCCGGTAATTGCCGCGGTTGCGGGATTTGCGCTCGGCGGCGGCTGCGAACTGGCCATGCAATGCGACCTCATCGTCGCCGCCGACAATGCCAAGTTCGGTCAGCCGGAAATCAGGCTCGGCGTCATTCCCGGCATCGGCGGCACGCAGCGCCTCACCCGCGCGGTCGGCAAGGCCAAGGCGATGGATCTGTGCCTGACCGGCCGCATGATGGACGCGCAGGAGGCGGAGCGCTGCGGCCTGGTCGCCCGCGTCGTGCCGCTGGCGGAGCTGATGAGCGAGGCGATGAAGATGGCGGAGACGATCGCGTCGATGCCGCTGCCCGCGGCAATGATCGCCAAGGAAGCGGTCGACCGCGCCTTCGAAACAACGCTGAGCGAAGGCATTCGCTTCGAGCGGCGCGTATTCCACTCGCTGTTCGCCACCGCCGACCAGAAGGAAGGCATGGCCGCCTTTGTCGAGAAGCGCAAACCGGATTTCAAGAACCGGTAGACCGGCGCGAAACGGGCGGCCGCGGTCAGCCCGCCGTCGCGACCTCGGTAAGGTCGAGCGTGCTGCGGCGTCCGATGTCGCGATAATGCTCGTCGAGGAAGCGCCGTGCCGCCCGACGGCCGGCGCGATGCAGCAGCGCGAAGAAATCGTAGTCGGTATTGAGCCGGCTGCCGGCACCGAGCTTCTTGCCGACGCCGTCGAGCACGATGCGGTGGACGTTGATGCGACCGGGATGGCCGGCGCCCTGCAAGCCCTTGCCGTTGCGCGCCATGCCCTTGCGGGCCATGCGACCGAGATATTCGAGTGCGCGGAATTCCGCGTCGAGCGAGGAATTGAAAGTGATCTCGTTCACCCGGTGCAGGATTTCGCGTGCCGACGTCGGCGTTGCCTCGCGGGTAAGCGGGGAAATCTGAACCACCAGCACGTCGCTGATATCGTTGGCCTCGATCAGCGGCAGGATGGCCGGATTGCCGGTGAAGCCGCCGTCCCAATAAGGCTCGCCGTCGATCTCCACGGCGCGGAAGACGAGCGGCAGGGCCGCCGACGCCATCACCACATCGGCATTGATTTCGGCGCGGGAGAACACGCGCAGCCGGCCCGAGCGCACGTTGGTGGCCGAGATGAACAGGTCGAGCGACGAATTGTTTCGGATCGCCGCGAAATCGACGAAGCGCTCGATCAGTCCCTTCAGCGGATTGATGTTGAGCGGATTGAGATCGTAGGGCGAGAGAAACCGCGACATGGTGTCGACCATGAACTGCATGGGCGAAGCTTCCACCGGCAGCAGCGAAAGCAGGCGGTCGACCACCGCACGCTGCGGCCCCGGCAGGTTGCCGCCGATGCTGGCCGCGCGCCAGAATTCCGCCAGGCGCTGGCGCGCCTCGTCGGCATCGCCGCGCGCAAGCCCGTCCGCGAGCATGACCGCATTCACCGCCCCCGCCGAGGCGCCGGAAACACCGGCAATATCGAGACGGCCGTCCTCGAGCAGATGGTCGAGCACGCCCCAGGTGAAAGCGCCGTGCGCGCCCCCGCCCTGCAGGGCGAGGTTCACCTTCTTCTTGCGCGGAAATCCCAGCAGGCGATGCAGCATGAAGTTCCTTCCCGCCCGTGCAGCATCCGGGGGCGAATCGGCTCGCGTATAAGGTAAGCGGGAATTGCTGCAATGCAATAACACTATGTTGCAATGCGAAATGAAACGGCAAGACGGTTAACGTCCGGTTAATTTGCCAAAGCAGCGGGAACGGCCGATATGTGAAGTATGTCCCAGGCTGCCTTTCCCGCCCCGGATCACGATCATGGCCGCTGCACGGCGGACGCCCTCGCCCATGCCGAGGCGCTGTGCGCACGACGGGCGCAGCGGCTGACGCCAATCCGCCGGCAGGTGCTGGAAGCGCTGCTGGAGAGTCACCGGCCGCTCGGCGCCTATGAGATCATCGAACGCACCGGCGAGCATGGCGCGCGTCCGGCGCCGATCACGATCTACCGCGCGCTCGAATTCCTGATCGAGAACGGCCTCGTCCACCGCATCGAGAGTCGCAACGCCTTCATCGCCTGCATCCATCATCATGCATCGGGCGACTTCGTCGCCTTCCTGATCTGCGAACGCTGCGGCTCCGTGGGTGAGGTATCGGCGAAGGCGGTGGGCGAATCGCTGAAGAACGCCTCGCGTGCCGCCGGCTTCACGCCGAAGGCCCCGGTGGTCGAGATCGGCGGCATCTGCGCGCATTGCCGCGGGAGCTGAGCGGCGAGCCGCATGTCGGGCCAGGTGCAAGTCCCCGCCGCGGCGCGGCCGCTCGACACGGCCGCGGTATCCCTGATCGTGCTGTTGTGCCTGAGCTGGGGCTTCAACCAGGTGGCCGTGAAGCTGGCGCTGCCCGACATCGCGCCGCTGATCCAGGCGACGATCCGCTCCGTAGGCGCGACGCTGCTGGTCTGGCTCTGGACGGTCGTCCGCCGCATCCCGCTGCGCATCGACGACGGCACATTGCGTGCCGGCCTCGTCGCCGGCCTCCTGTTCGGCATCGAATTCGTGCTGATCTATCGCGGCCTGATCTACACCACGGCAAGCCGGGCGGTGATCTTTCTCTACACCGCGCCGTTCTTTGTCGTGCTCGGCCTGCGCTGGCTGGCGCCGGGCGAGCGGTTCGGCCCACTGCAATGGGCCGGGCTGGTCCTGTCATTCGCCGGGATTGCCGTCGCCTTCGGCGTGCCGACGCCCTCCGGCGATCCGCGCGAACTCATCGGCGACCTGCTGGTGTTCGGCGGCGGAGCGGCTTGGGCGGCGACCACGCTGGTGATCAAGGCAACGAGCCTCAACCGCGCCGCCGCGGAGAAGACGATGTTGTACCAGCTCGTCGTCTCGATTCCGGTGCTGGGCATCGCCGCGCTGCTGTTCGGCGAAAGCATGACCCGCATTCCAGGAGCGGTGGCGCTGACCTCGCTCGCCTACCAGACGGTCTGGGTCGTGAGCGTCACGTTCGTCATCTGGTTTGCGCTGATCGTGCGCTATTCCGCCAGCCGGTTGTCGGCCTTCACCTTCCTGACGCCGCTGTTCGGCGTGGCGGCGGGCCATCTGGTGATGGGCGATCCGATTACGCCCGGGTTTGCCGCCGCGGCCGGACTGGTCATTGCCGGCCTCGTGCTGGTGAACCGGCCGCGATGAATCGGCGGTTCCGGCAGTCCCGCTCGCGGGAAGTCCGGCTCGTCCTTTTTGCCGGAAATGCTAAATAGGGTGAACACGGAGTCTCGTATGTCGCTGTCCGGCGCGCCAAAGCCAAGGCACCCTTCGGTTCCCGTCGATGTCGGCGGGGTGACCGTGGGCGGCGGTGCGCCGATCGTCGTGCAGTCGATGACCAATACCGACACCGCCGACGTGGAGGCGACCGCGCGGCAGGTCGACGCGCTGGCCCGTGCAGGCTCGGAAATCGTGCGCATCACCGTCGACCGCGACGAGGCGGCTGCCGCGGTGCCGCGCATCAAGGAGCGGCTGCTGCGGCTCGGCTGCAATGCGCCGCTGGTGGGCGATTTCCATTACATCGGCCACAAGCTGCTGGCGGATCATCCCGCCTGCGCTCAGGCGCTCGACAAATACCGAATCAATCCGGGCAATGTCGGCTTCAGGGACAAGAAGGACCGGCAGTTCTCCGCCATCGTCGAGACCGCGATCCGGCACGGCAAGCCGGTGCGCATCGGCGCCAACTGGGGCTCGCTCGACCAGGAGCTGCTCACGCACCTGATGGACGAAAATGCCCGCGCCGCGCAGCCCAAAGATGCGCGCGCGGTGATGCGCGAAGCAATGGTGCAGTCGGCGCTGTTGTCCGCCGCGCGCGCCGAGGAAATCGGCCTGCCGAGGAACCGCATCGTCCTCTCCGCGAAAGTCTCTGCCGTGCAGGATCTGATCGCGGTTTATGCCGAACTTGCGCGCCGCTGCGACTATGCGGTGCACC
>CAYWCE010000085.1:0-1584 GCA_964456755.1 uncultured Hyphomicrobiales bacterium | reverse complement strand
GATCGAAGGGCATCGTTGCTTCCAGAGCGGCCATGGGCGTGCTGCTGAAGAACGGGATCGGAGACACGACCCGCGTCTCGCTGACGCCGGAGCCGGGCGGGGATCGCACGCTGGAAGTCAGGGTCGCGCAGGAATTGCTGCAGACGATGGGCTTTCGCACCTTCGTGCCGCTGGTCGCCGCCTGCCCCGGCTGCGGGCGCACGACATCCACGACCTTCCAGGAGCTGGCGCGCGACATCCAGAGCTTCATCCACGACTCGATGCCGGAATGGAAGACGCGCTATCCCGGCGTCGAGGCGCTCAACGTCGCGGTGATGGGCTGCATCGTCAACGGGCCGGGCGAAAGCAAGCACGCCGACATCGGCATCTCGTTGCCCGGCACCGGCGAAGCGCCCGCGGCGCCGGTATTCGTCGACGGGCGCAAAGCGGCGACACTGCGCGGGCCGACGGTCGCCGCCGATTTCAAGCGGATGGTGATCGATTATATCGAGCGCCGGTTCGGCAGCGGCGGAACGGATCGCACGGCGGCGGAGTGACATGCCCGACGGTTTCGCCATCACCCCCGAGCCGCCCTATTACGCGGTGATCTTCACCTCCCGGCGCACCGGGGGCGACCACGGCTATGAGGCCATGGCCAAGGCGATGACCGAACTCGCGCTGCAACAGCCCGGTTGCCTCGGCGCCGAATCCGCCCGCGGTGCCGACGGCCTGGGCATCACCGTGTCCTATTTCAGGGACGAGGATTCCATCCGCAACTGGAAAGAGCATGCGCGGCATCTCGTGGCGCAGCGACTCGGCCGGGAGCGCTGGTATGCGCATTACGAACTGCGCGTCGCGAAGGTCGAGCGCGCCTATTCGGGACCGCAGGGACGATAGCGCAGGACGGCCGCCGCACATCGTCGCCACAGATCGTCACATTGTCGCCGCGGAGCGAACGTCACATATTGTGGCAATGCCGCCCAAGCCCCCCGATCAGCCGCGCGTCGAACGCCCGCGCCACGAACCGGAGATCATTCCGCCGCGACGCAACGACGGCGCCTACAACGATCTGTCCGGCATTTTCATCCGTGTCGACGAAGCGGACGGCATGCGCCGCGTTTATTTGCGGCGTCCGGGACCGATTTCGATTGCGCTGGGTTTGCTGGCGGTGGGCTTCGTCGCGGCGCTGATGCTGATCCTGATCGCCGGCATGGTGCTGGTCTGGGTGCCGGTCATCGTCGGCCTCGTTTTCGCAACCATGTTCGCCTTCTGGCTGCGCCGTCGCTGGCGCTTGCTGCGCGCCTGGTGGTCCGGCGCGCCGTATCGCTGAGGCGGCATCGGGCGGATCGGGCGGCCGATACAAAAAGGCCCGGCGCATCCGCCGGGCCTTTACGCGGTTCGGCGCGGCACGACCGCGCCGGCGAAATCAGGCCGCTTCTTCCTCGACCTCGGGGGCGTCGTCGTCGGCTTCCGCCTTGGCGGCGCCGCGGCGCGGACCCTTGGCCAGCGCCGCCTCGATCTCCTTGACGGCTTCCGTCTCGGTGATGTGCTGCACGGCGGAGATTTCGCGCGACAGCCGGTCGAGCGCCGCCTCGTAGAGCTGGC
>CAYWCE010000084.1:0-10605 GCA_964456755.1 uncultured Hyphomicrobiales bacterium | reverse complement strand
GATCTTCGGCTTCGCGGTGACCGAAGCGCTCGGCATCTTCTCGTTGCTGATCGCGCTGCTGCTGCTGTTCGCTCTTTGATCGTCCACAAGGACCGGCGCGCGCATTCCTGATCCGCGCGCCGGACACCGGAGCGGCCGATGGCCATCACTGCGCAAACCCAGATTCCCGGCGGCGCGAAGCCGGCCTTTCCTCCCTTCCAGCAGGAAACCTTCGCTTCGCAGCTAGTCTGGCTCGTCCTGTTTTTCGTCGCGCTCTATCTGCTGATGGCGCGCATCGCGCTTCCGCGCGTGAGCGGCATCATCGCCGCGCGCGCCGGTCAGATCGAGAGCGATCTCGCCGAGGCGCAGCGACTGAAAGAAGAAACGGATGCCGCCATCGCGGCTTACGAAAAGGTGCTCGCCGATGCGCGAGCCAACGCGCAGGCGATTGCGGGCAAGACCCGCGATGCGCTGATGGCGCAGTCGGAAGCGCGGCGCAAGACGCTGGAAGAGCAGCTCGGGCGCAAGCTGGAAGAAGCGGAAAAGACCATCGTGGCGACCAAGACGGCGGCCATGGCAAATGTGCGCGGGATCGCCGTGGATGCCGCCTCGGCCATCGTCGAGCGGCTGATCGGTCAGGCGCCGGCGGAAAAGGCGGTCGCCGACGCGGTCGCCGACGCCCTCAAGCGGTAAGGACGGCATGCCATGCTGATGCAGCCCGAGACCTGGGTCGCGGTTTCGTTCATCCTCTTCCTCGGCATTCTCGGCTATGTCGGCGTGCACCGCATGGTGATCGACGCGCTCGACAAGCGGGCCGCCCGCATCAGGGCCGAGCTTGACGAGGCGCGCCAGCTCAAGGACGAGGCGAAGAAGCTGCTCGCCGAATATCGCAACAAGAAGGGCGAGGCGCAGCGCGAGGCCGATGCGATCGTCGCCGGCGCCAAGGCGGAAGCCGAGCGCATGGCGGCGGAGGCCGACGCCAAGCTGCAGGAATTTATCGCCCGCCGCACCCGGATGGCCGAGAACAAGATCGCGCAGGCGGAAGCGCAGGCGCTGGCCGACGTGCGCAGCGCTGCGGCCGAGGCCGCGGTCAGCGCGGCCGAGAAGGTTTTGGCGCAGGCCGCCACGGGCAAGGTCGCGCAATCGCTGATCGCCCAGGGCATTGAAGACGTGAAGAAAAAGCTGAACTGACCGGCTTTTTCCCCGCTCCTCCCACTATTCACAGCAGTCCGCCCGAAGTTCTCGCGCCGCCGGTGCGCGCGCGAAGCTGTGCATATTCGCGTACCGCAACGCGACCGTAACTTGTTACCTGGACTCAGACTTCTATTCTGCGCTGGGGAGCGAATCACCGAGCTGACGTCGGCCTGAAATATCGGCGCGAGAAGGAGGCTTCGTGATCATATTCGACTGCAACGGCGTATTGGTCGACAGCGAGCCGATCGCCATGTCGGTTGCATCGGAGGAATTCCGGAAGCTCGGGCTGCGGGTGACCCCCGAGGTGGTCGCGCGCTATTTCACCGGGCGGCGGCCGGCCGACATGTTCGCCGATGTCGAGGCGGCGACCGGCATTACGTTGCCCGACGATTTTCCGGCACGCGTCGCCAAGGCCACCTTGCAGCGCCTGCAGGACGAGGTGCGTACCATCCCCCATGCCGTGCATGCGCTGACCTGGCTGCGCGGTCCGAAATGCGTGGCCTCCTCGTCGCCGCTCGAACGCGTGCGGGTCAGCCTGGAATGCACCGACCTGCTGCGCTTCTTCGAGCCCAATATCTTTTCCGCCAGCCATGTCGCGCGCGGCAAGCCGGCGCCCGATCTGTTCCTGCATGTCGCAAATCGTATGGGCATCGTCCCGCGTGACTGTATCGTGGTGGAGGATTCGCTGGCCGGGGTCGCCGCCGCCGCCGCCGCGGGCATGACGCCGATCGGATTTGTCGGCGGCAGCCATGCCGCGCTCAGCCTCGCCGGCCATCTGACGGCTGCCGGCGCGCGCGCCGTGATCGCCGATATGCGCGCGCTCAAGAGCACGGTCGTCGACCTGCGCGGTTATTGAGCGCGCGGGCGCGCCATTTCAATCGTCGGAGCTGGAAGGAAGCGCGGCGCGCAGCGCGCCGGCAAATGTCAGCTGCGCGCCTGCGGACGCCGCGGCTGCGTGCGCGGTTTCGGTTGCTGCGCCGCCGCAAGCGGGTCGAAGCCGATATAGATCACATAGGCATCGAGCGCCGCCGCATCGGGCCTGGGGACCGTCAGGTTGTCCTCGACATGCGTGAAGGCGACCTGGTTCTGCCCTTCCCCGACCGTCACCGGAATGTTGTAGAAGCGCGTCCAGATCGTCTTCGGCTCGATGCCTTCCTGCACCAGCGCGAAACGGATCGGCACGTCGACCCGGCCGGGGCCGCCGGCTGGACCGACAATGATGCGTCCGTGGACGCCGACCTTGATGGTCAGGCTCTGTCCCGCCAGCGCGCATTCGCGTGCGGTCTGTCCGATCGTGCCCTGGTAGCGCAGCGCCACCGCCGACGGATCGCGGCTTACCGTGGTGACGGACAGGGTCGAAGTCCCGTGACGGATGTCGATGGGCGGACAATCGGCGGGATCGAATGTGGCAGTGCCGGCGGCGCCGCCGGCCTGCGCAAAGGCGCCGGTTGAACTGCCGAAGGTTTCGGCAAAGGAAGAGCCGCCGCCCTGGTTGCCCGTCGCGGCGGTCGGGCCGCCCGAGGAGCAGGCCGCCAGGCCCAGCAGCAGCGCGGCTGCAGCGGCCGGCCGGCCGATGCAGCGCCTTACTCCGATGCCGATTGCGTCGGTCTTACGCATAGTCCTACTCACGCTGACGACCGCCCTTATAGCAGGCACGGCGAGCGGCGCCAAAACCCGGCGCCGCGGTGGTTAAGGGCGCCGCCTCAGTTTCCGCCGTCGGCGCGCAGCCGCGCATACAGCAAATGGTCCTGCCACACCCCGGCGATGCACAGGTATTCGCGGGCATAACCCTCGCGGCGGAAGCCGGATTTTTCAAGCAACCGGATCGAGGCGGCGTTGGTGGGAATGCAGGCGGCCTCGATGCGATGCAGGTTCAGCGCGTCGAAGGCGAAGGGAAGAAAAGCGCGCAGCCCCGCGCTCATGAAGCCTTGCCGGGCGAACGGCGCCCCGATCCAGTAGCCGAGGCTGCCCGCCTGTGCGACGCCGCGCCGCACGTTGGTCAGCGTCAGTCCGCCGAGCAGGCGGTTGCCGTCGCGCTCGAACAGGAAGAACGGATACGCCTGATCGGCGCGGATGTCGTCCGCATAGCGCCGCAGCCGCCGTTTGAAGGCGGACCGCGTGAGATCGTCGGCCGGCCAGGTCGGCTCCCACGGCGTGAGAAACTCGCGGCTGGCTTCGCGCAGCGCCACCCATTCGGAATAGTCGGCCGGCTGCGGCGCGCGCAGAAACACGCCATCGCCCTGGATCACAGGGAAGACGTCGCCGGAGGAAAGCGCCCGGAAGAGTGCCATGGCGGTGCGGTCCCGGGTGCGGCCCGGCGTCCCTGCGCAGGCCGGTCAGGCGGCCTTGCGGTACAGACTCTCCGCAATCGCCGCCACCCGCTCAAGCCCTTTTCCGCCCGGTCCGAGCGCGGCGACGGCCGGCCGGCTGCGGGCGATCAGCGAGCGGCCGGCGGCGCGCACGCTGTCCACGGTGACCGAATCGATGCGCGCGGCCAGTTCGGCCAGCGGGATCGGCCGGCCCCAGGCGAACATCTGCCGCGCCAGCTGCTCGGCGCGCGCGCTCGAGCTCTCCAGCGCCATCAGCAGGCCGGCCTTCATCTGCGCCTTCACGCGCGCGATCTCCGCCTCGCTGACATTTTCGGCCGCGCCGGCGATCTGGTCGATCACCACCTGCATCAGTTCCGGTGCCTTGGCGCAATCGGTTCCGGCATAGAGACCGAAAAATCCGGTGTCCGAATAGGGCGAATGGAAGCTGTAGATCGCGTAGCACAGCCCGCGCTGTTCGCGGATTTCCTGGAACAGGCGCGACGACATCCCGCCGCCGAGCACGCTGGTAAAGACCTGCAGGCTGTAAAGAGCGGGATCGCGCTGCGGCAGGCCCTCCAGCGCGAACGCGATATGCGCCTGTTCGAGATCGCGCGTATCGATGAAGGTGCCGCCGCCGAACCGGGCGGGAATCGGCGCCGGCGCGGCGGGCGCCGCGAAGCTGGAAAAGCGCCGCTCGACCTCGGCGACGACCGCGGCATGTTGCACCGCGCCGGTGGCGACGACGATCATGTCCGGCGCGCGGTAATTGCGTGCGAGATAGGCGCGCAGATGTTCGGGCCGGAATCCGAAAACGCTCTCGCGCGTTCCGAGAATTGAGCGGCCGACAGGCTGGTTGGGAAATGCGGTCGCCTGCAGATAATCGAACACGATGTCGTCGGGCGCGTCCTCGGCCGCTCCGATCTCCTGGGCGATCACGTGCTGCTCGCGCTTGAGTTCGACCGGATCGAAGGCGGGATTGGCGAGAATGTCGGAGAGGACGTCGAGCGCCAGCGGCACGTCGGACTTCAGAACGCGCGCATAATAGGCGGTGGTCTCCACCGAGGTCGCGGCATTGAGATCGCCGCCCACCGCCTCGATCTCCTCGGCGATTTGCCGCGCGGTGCGCCGCTGCGTGCCCTTGAAGGCCATATGTTCGAGCAGATGCGATACGCCATGTTCGGCGGGCGCTTCGTCGCGGCTGCCGGAGCCAACCCACACGCCCAGCGACGCCGTCTCCAGATGCGGCATCGCATCGGTGACGACGGTGAGGCCGGACGGAAGACGCGTGACTTCGACGCTCATGCTGCTGCACCTCCTTGTGCGGCGCGACTGGCCGCGAGCACAAAACTCTCGATCCGGCCCTGGTCGGGCGGGAGCGCGGTGACGTTTTCCGGCCGCGCCGCAAGATCGGACAACCATTCCGGCAGCGCCGGGCGCACGCCGCAGGCGGCCTCGACCGCGTCGGGAAACTTCGCCGGATGGGCCGTGCTCAGCACGATCATCGGCATGGCCGGATCGCGGCTTTCCTTCTCGGCGACGGCAAGGCCGACGGCGGTATGCGGGTCGACGAACTGGCCCGTCTCGCGCAGGGTGGTGCGGATCGTGGCCGCGACTTCCTCCTCGTCGGCGCGATCGGCGGAAAATCCGGCACGGATTTCCGACAACGCCTTCGGCGCAATGGAAAAGCGGCGCGACTGCGCCAGCGAGGCCATCGCCGCGCGCACAGGCGCGTTGTCGCGCGCATAGGCGTCGAACAGCAGGCGCTCGAAATTCGACGAAATCTGAATGTCCATCGAAGGCGAACTGGTCGCCACAACGTCGCGGATCTCGTAGGCGCCGGTGGCGAGCGTGCGCACGAGGATGTCGTTGACGTTGGTGGCGACGACGAGACGGTCCACGGGCAACCCCATGCGCCGCGCGACATAGCCGGAAAAGACGTCGCCGAAATTGCCGGTAGGCACGGTGAAGGCGACCTTGCGGTATGGCGCGCCGAGGGCGACGGCGGCGGTGAAGTAATAGACGGTCTGCGCGACGATGCGCGCCCAGTTGATCGAATTGACTCCGGACAGCCGCACCCGGTCGCGGAAGGCATGATGGTTGAACATCGCCTTCACCGTCGCCTGGCAGTCGTCGAAGGTGCCTTGCACGGCGACGGCATGCACGTTGTCCTCGGCGGCGGTCGTCATCATGCGCCGCTGCACATCGGAAATGCGCCCCTGCGGAAACAGCACGACCAGATCGATACGCGCTCGGCCGCGGAACGCCTCCACCGCCGCCCCGCCGGTATCGCCGGAGGTGGCGACGACAATGGTGGTGCGCTCGCCGCGCTGTTCCAGCGCATAGTCCATCAGCCGCGCCAGGAACTGCATGGCCAGATCCTTGAAGGCGAGGGTGGGACCGTGAAACAGTTCGAGTACGAAATTGTTCGGCCCGAATTGCACGAGCGGCGTGACGGCGGGATGGCGGAAGCTGCCATAGGCCTCGCGGGCGAGACGCGACAATTCGGCGTCGGTCAGGGCGCCGGCGGCAAAGGGCCGGATCACCTCCGCCGCCACCTCGGCATAGGGGCGGCCGGCAAAGCCGGCGACGGTTTGCGGGGCGAGCGCCGGCCAGGCCTCGGGCACATACAGGCCGCCGTCCCGCGCCAGGCCGGTCAGCATGGCGTCGATAAACCCGATCGGCGGAGCCTCGCCCCGAGTCGATACGTAGCGCACGATAAACCCTTCGGGCCTGTCCGGCCGGTTGGCGATTGGCGCCCGGACAGAAGCTAACCGGTTGAAATAGCTAAGGCTTGCGGCCGGTCAGCGGCCGCTCATGACGGCCGGAGAGTAATGGCTCCGGCCGTCTTTCACAAGGAAACACGCCGTATGCGTTTACCGGTCTGCGTCAACAACCAATAGACGAAACAGGCGGCCAGGACCGCGGCAAGGCCGAACCAGGTCAGGGCATAGCCAAGATGGTCGTTGCGCAGGCGCGGGGTCAGCGCGCCCGGTCGCGGCACGCCGCCCAGCGGGACCGGGCTCTCCAGATCCAGATAGAACGGCGCCACCGGGCCCCAGCCCAGCGCGGCGGCCATCGGGCGATGGTCGTAGACGAACCAGACCGTGCCGCTGGAATCCCGGTCGGAGACGAACCGGCTTCCCGGTTGCGGCCAGCGCAGGTAGCCGACGATCTCCGCCTCGCGCGGCGGCGGCGACGCCGCGCCTTCGGGAGGGCGGTAGCCGCGATTGACCGCGACGGCCGGCGCACCCGGCAGGCGCGCGGGATGAAACACGAAATAGCCGTGACCGCGGATGTCGCTGCGCAGCGTCGAGCCGCTGACATAAAGCTGTGCCGGGCGGGCCTCGACGTCGAAGGCGACGCGCAGTCGCACGCGGCGGAATTCCCATTCGTCGCGCGGCAGGTCGTCCCAGCGCGCAGGCGGCGGCAGCGCGACCGGCTCCGCCGCCGCGCGCCGCTCCAGATTGGCAATCAGGGTTTCCTTCCACTGCTTGCGGTCGAGCTGCCAGACGCCGAGGCCGGCGAGCACGACGACAGCGAGCGTTGCGAGCGCAGCGGGTATCGCAATGCGGACGGGACGGGCGGGCGTCTTCGCCGTCATGGCGAACGGTCGCGCCGCTGCGACCGACCTTCGGCCGCCTGGTGATGGAATTGCAGCGCAATCATCAGGCCCTTCACCGGGCGCAGCGGCAGGATGGTGACGGCCGCAATCAGCGGCCCCCATAACAGTGCATGCAGCCAGAACGGCGGCTGATACATCACCTCGACGATCAGCGCGGCGAACACGACGACAAATCCCGCAAGCAGAATGACAAAGATGGCGGGGCCGTCGCCGGAATCGGCGAAAGCGAAATCGAGCCCGCAGCGTTCGCAGCGCGGTCGCAGCGAGAGAAAGCCTTCGAACAGACGGCCGCCGCCGCAGCGCGGGCAGCGGCAGGTCAGACCTGCAACGACGGGCGAGGGCGGTTGCGGGAGAGCGGCATTGGGCATGGCCTTCACCTAAACCGCCGGACGCACGGCTGCAATGACGCCAGACGAAAAAGGCGGCCCGCAGGCCGCCTTCTCGATGGTCCGGTACGGCAAGCGGTCAGTGACCGCCCGGCATCGGGCCGGCGCCCCACACATAGATGCAGGCGAACAGGAAGATCCAGACCACGTCGACGAAGTGCCAATACCAGGCGGCGAATTCGAAGCCGAGATGCTGGTCCGGCCGGAAATGTCCGGCATAGGCGCGGATCAGGCAGACGATGAGGAATATCGTGCCGATGATGACATGGGCGCCGTGAAAGCCGGTCGCCATGAAGAAGGTCGCGCCGTAGATATGTTTGGAGAAGGTGAAGGCGGCGTGGCCGTATTCGTAGGCCTGCACGGCGGTGAAGGCGAGGCCGAGCAGCACCGTCAGCCACAAGCCCTTCTTCAGTCCGTCGCGATCGCCTTCCAAAAGCGCGTGATGCGCCCAGGTGACGGTCGTGCCCGAAGTCAGCAGGATCAGGGTGTTGAGCAGCGGCAGGTGCCAGGGATCGAAGGTTTCGATGTCCTTGGGCGGCCAGACGCCGCCGATCAGCTCGTGCCGGGCAAACTGGTTGGCGTCGGCGGGAAACAGCGCGACGTTGAAATAGGCCCAGAACCAGGCGACGAAGAACATCACTTCCGAGGCGATGAACAGGATCATGCCGTAGCGGTGCGAAATCTGCACCACGCGGGTATGGTCGCCGCGATGCTGGGCTTCGTTGACCACGTCCCACCACCAGCTCAGCATCGTGTAGAGCACGCCGATCGCGCCGGCGCCGAAAACGAGCGAGGCGCCGGGAAACATGTTGTGCATCCATCCGATGGCGCCGACCGCGAGCACGAAAGCGGAAATCGAGCCGACGATCGGCCAGGGGCTCGGATCGACCAGGTGATAATCGTGCTGCACCTTGTGTGCGTCGGCCATGTCGTTCGTCTCCGTTTCAGTCCTTTAGCGCAGGAAATGCGCCCGATGGTCAAGTCCCATTGCGGCCGTCGGCGCGCGCGGCGCCCTGGTTGCGCTCGGCGACCGGCCGCTGCTGCTCGCGCTGCGGATAGAAGGTGTAGGACAGCGTGATGCTGCTGTTGTTGCGGGTGTCCACGTCCTCGGCAAAGCTCGGGTCGATGTAGAAGACGACGGTCATATTGCGCTTCTCGCCGGGCGCCAGCCGCTGCTCGTCGAAGCAGAAGCAGTTGATCTTCTGGAAATAGGCGCCGAAATTGAGCGGCGCGACGTTATAGGCGGCGACGCCGAGGGTTTCGCGCGCGGTGGTATTGGTGACGAGATAGTCGACCGTGACCACCTCGCCGAGCCTGACCTGCATCGAGGTGCGCTCGGGGGCGAAGCGCCAGGGCAGCCCGGGGCCGACATTGGCGTCGAACCGCACGGTGACGATGCGATCGAGCACCTTGCCGGGTGCCGCGGTCGCAACCTGGGTGGTGCCGTTGAAGCCGGTGGTGCGGCAGAACCAGTCGTAAAGCGGGACTGCGGCGTAGGACGCCGCCACCATGGCGCCGACAAAGACGCCGCAGGCGCCGGCGACGACGATGTCGCGGCGGCGGGAGGGCGTAACGGGAGCGTGTTCGGCGTTCATTCAGGCTTCCTCACATCGGCCGCTGCAGCACGCCGGGGCCCTTCACCAGCGTGACGAGGTAGAACAGCACGACCAGCGCACCCAGCGAGACGGCGATGGCGATCGAACGGGCGCGGCGCGCCCTGATCTGCTGTTCGGTCAGGACCACTCCGTCGTCCGCGCGCTTGCGCCGTACCGGTGCTTTTTTCTTTCTGGCCATGCACGATCACCACGTCAGGCGCGGCAGCCCCATTCCCTGTTCGACCAGAAGCACGGAAAACAGCACGAAGAGATAGAGAACCGAGTAAGCGAACAGGTTCCTGGCCGCCTGCTCGCGCAGGCGCTTGCCGCGCGCGAGCATGAGCCGCACCGACAGGCCGATCATGGCGGCGCCGCCGGCCAGAGCGGTCAGGCCGTAGATCGGTCCGGCATAGCCGGCAAACCAGGGCAATGCGCCGAGCGGGGCGAGCACGACGGAATAGAACAGGATCTGCCGGCAGGTCTGCTTCTCGCCGCCGACCACCGGCAGCATCGGCACGCCCGCACGCGCATATTCGTCGCTGCGGATCAGCGACAGCGCCCAGAAATGCGGCGGGGTCCAGAAGAAAATGATGAGAAACAGCAGGACCGGCTCGATGCCGACGCTGCCGGTCGCGGCCGCCCAGCCGATCACCGGCGGGAAGGCGCCGGCGGCGCCGCCGATGACGATGTTCTGCGGCGTGAAGCGCTTCAGCCAGATCGTGTAGACGACGGCATAGAAGAGAATGGTGAAGGCGAGCAGGGCGGCCGACAGCCAGTTGACCAGCACGCCCATGACGAGGACGGAAAAGCCCGACAGCGTCGCGCCGAAGGCGAAAGCCTCGCCGGGCGCGATGCGCCCCTGAGGAATCGGCCGTCCGGCCGTGCGCCGCATGACCGCATCGAGATCGTCGTCGTACCACATGTTCAGGGCGCCGGCGGCGCCGGCGCCGATGGCGATCCAGGGCAGGGCGGTGGACCCGATCACCGGATGCACCGGCACCGGCGCGATCACCAGCCCGACCAGGGCGGTGAACACGACAAGCGACATCACGCGCGGCTTGAGCAGGGCAAGATAATCGCCGATGCCGGCGATGCTCGGCTCGTAACGCGCGTGATGGCTGGCAACTCGCATCTGACGGCTCCGTCGCGGATCGCGTCCTTATTTGATCCGCGGCAGCACTTCGAACTGATGGAACGGCGGCTGCGAGGGCAGCGTCCATTCCAGCGTGGTCGCGCCGGCGCCCCACGGGTTGGCGGCGGCGCTCTCCTTGCGGCGGAAGGCGAGCGCCATGCCGATCAGGAACACCACCACGCCGGCGGCCGAGACGTAGGAACCGAGCGAGGAGATCAGGTTCCAGCCGGCATAGGCGTCGGGATAGTCGGCGATGCGGCGCGGCATGCCGGCGAGCCCGAGGAAATGCTGCGGGAAGAAGACGATGTTGACGCCGATGAAGGTCAGCCAGAAATGCAGCTTGCCCCAGAATTCCGAGTACATGTAGCCGGTGATTTTCGGGAACCAG
>CAYWCE010000083.1:0-11033 GCA_964456755.1 uncultured Hyphomicrobiales bacterium | reverse complement strand
CGAATATTGCTTGCCGTCGACCTCGACCCAGGCGTCGCCGTTGCCGGCGCGGGAAATCTTGTAGGGGACGAGCTTCTTGTCCTTCTCGACGGTCGGGTCGTCGTAGCGCCGGCCGATCAGGCGCTTGACCGCGAAAATCGTCTTTTCCGGATTGGTGACAGCCTGGCGTTTCGCCGGCTGGCCGACCAGCCGCTCGCCGTCGTCGGTGAAGGCGACGATGGAGGGCGTCGTTCGCATGCCTTCCGCGTTCTCGATGACCCGCGGAGTCTTTCCGTCCATCACGGCGACGCACGAATTGGTCGTGCCGAGGTCGATACCGATGACCTTAGCCATGTCTCATCCTCTCTCTTCAGGCAGATCGGCCGGGCCCATTCTGGCCGGCGCCCGGACAGCCATCGTCGGGAGTAGAAGCCCCGCCGATGCCTTTCCGACCCCCTCGTCAAATTTGCTTTAACCGCAGGCCCCTGCGGCGTCTTGGCTCATATAGGAGGGCCCCTTGGGGCCGCAAGGTTTCTGCGAGGGCAAGGGATACGGACAGGGACGCGGACCGCCCCGGCGCCGTCCCGACCGCGTGCGGCGCCAACTCGGTCCGGACAGGCATGCGGACCGGTTTCACGGCACCCGGTCAGCCCCGCCGCAACCGGTAAACGGAATAGACGCCTGTATCCGGCACCGCTTCAAGCCAGTCCGGCACGGATCCGCCCCGCAGGACACCCCACAGGCTTTGCGGTTGCGCCTGTGCGGACAGCCCGTCGGGCGGTCGCGGCCCGCAGATTGCGATGTAGTCGGCACCGTGCGCCCGGAGAATTTCGCGCGCTTGCCCCGGCGGCGCCATCAATGCCGACTGGCTGGCCAGAATTCCGGTGCCGAGCCGGTGATAGGGTCCGGCCAGAACCCGATGCGGCGTATGCGCGAGCAGATAGGGACCGTAGCTGACGTCGGCGACCATCAGCCCGCGTGGCAATCGTGCCAGCGGTACAAACGATTTGTTCAGCAGGCAATCCCGGCTTTCCGGTCGCGCGAAGCTGTAGCTGTCCTGCATGCCCGCCGCGACGGCGACGGTCACGGCACCGGTCGACAGAAACAGCGGCGTCAGCGCCAGCGCCAGCGCCAGACGCGCGGCCGCATTCCGCAACCCGAACAGCGCGATCAGTCGCAACGCTGCCGTCGCAACGATCGGCATTCCGATCCACATCGCATAAGGATAGGCGCGAATCGCCACAAGCGCCGTCAGCAGAGACAGCGCAAGAACGAAGACGGCCGTCAGCGTCGGCACATGCCGGAATTTCACCGCATGCAGAAGCAGCATCGCGGCGACGCCGGCAACGGCGGGAAAAATCGCGATCGCCGAGCCGGCGAGCGGATTCACCGCCAGCACGCGTAGCAGGGGCTGATTTTCACGCACGTGATCGAGCCAGATCGGCCCGATCGCGGGATCGACCATCGCATAAGGTCCGGCAAGGCAGCGCGGTTCGATGACCGCAGTTGCGGCAATCGCCGCAGCGCCGGCCAGCAGCACGCCGGCAATGCGCCGCCGCATGCTGCCGCCGGCTGACGCGGCGATGCAGAGCACAAGCGCGGCGGCCGCAATCGCTGCCACCGCGTTGAACGCCAGCGCGTCGCAAAGCGGCGACATCCAGCGATCCGGGCTGACGCCGGCGACGAACATCGCTGCCAGCGTTGCGGTCAGCGCCAGTCCGTAATCGCGCAACGGACGCGCGGCAGCGCCATCGGCGATGAAGCGCAGCGCCAGCGCCGCGCCGCATCCGGCAAGATAGGGCAGGCTTTCGAATCCGACGGCGAGGCCGACGCCGCTCAACGCGCCGGCGGCGACGGCGCACCAGCGCATGCGGTCGGCCCAAATCGTCGCCGCCAGAACGAGCATGGTCAGGGCGATCTGGACGTTGTGATGGTCGATGCGCCCGGGCGTGAATTGCTGATAGGCGGGCACGCCGGCAACGGCCAGCAGCAGGGCGATGCGCGCTGCATCCCGTCCGCCGAGCCGCCAGGCGACCGCCGTCATGCCGGCCAGCGTGGGCACCACCCAGATCAGCGGCCAGATTGTACGCATCAGCCGCTCCGCCTGCGGCGCATCGAAGACCGCGCCCAGCGGCAGCAGTAACACGGCAAGACCGGCATCGATCAGGCGCGACCAGTGCGACTCGTAGGGGAGCGCGATGCGCGACTGGCGCAGATCGAACCACCCCTGCCCGGCCAGCCAGTCGCGCAGCTGCACCAGCCGCATGGCGTCGTCGGTATCGGGCAAGATGCGCCCGGTGTCGCCCCAATGCAGCACAAGCAGCGCCGCAATAATGCCGCTCGCGGCGGCGACAAACAGCGCCGCAAAGGGCAGACGCGCGCGGCTGTCATGCATGGGTCAGGATCCGGGCGGCTCGCGGGAATCCGCGCCACAATTGCCGCGCCCGGGTTGCATTTCGCTTAATGCGGCGGATATTCCGCGGCAGTCGGTCCGGTTCTTCGGCTTGACCCGGCGCCGCACGAGGCCATACCAGAGCCGGCCCAGCCCCCGCGGCCGGTGCCGTCCAGCCTGAAGGGACATGCGGAATGCCTGTTTCAGCGATCCTGCCGCGGACGGCCTTGCTCGGTGCATGGATGCTGTTGTGCGTCGCCTGCATTCCCGCACAGGCTGGCGGGGTGGAATTCCCGCCCGGATCGCGCGTCGGCATGGCTCCGGCGCCCGGCCTTTCGCCCAGCCGCTTTTTCATGGGTTTTGAGAATATCGGCGACCGGGTGGTCGTCCTGATCGCCGAATTTCCGCCGCACGAATACCAGGCGGCGATTAAAGGCATGCTCGAATCGGCGAGCGGAACGCCGGGGGTCGCCAATGTCAGCCGGGAGATTTTCCTCACCCAGAGTGGCGCAGCACATCTGATTTCGAGCGATCAGGAAGTACAGGGCGCGACGGTGCGCAAATGGCTGCTCGTGTCCTGGAACGACAAGCTGCCGTTCATGCCGATCGTGACTCTGGTAGTGCCGCATCGGGTGAAAGCGCGCTATCCGGATTCCGAGATGCGCAAGATGCTCGCCTCGCTCACGATGCGCGAACAGGTGCCGAACGACGAAATCCTGCAATCGATGCCGTTCAAGGTCCGGGATCTTGCAGGCTTTCGCTTTGCACGAGCGATTACGCCGGGGAGCGCGCTTCTGCTTACCGACGACGAGAGGCCGAGACCCGACACGCTGCAAAACCCGTACATGGTCCTGACAATCGGGACCGGAACGCCGTCGAGACCGGAAGAGCGCGAACGCTTTGCCAGGCAGATGATCGGCGCCATTCCCGGACTGACCGACATCCGTATCGTCACTTCCGAGCCGATGCGGATCGCGGCATTGCCGGGATTCGAGATCAGGATCGAGGCCAAGGATCAGAGAAGCAACTCGCCGGTGACCATCGTGCAATGGCTGCGCTTCGGTACCGGCGGCTTTTTCCGGATGGTGGGCGTGTCGCCTTCCGACCGTTGGACGGAATCGTTCGCGCGCTTCCGGCGGGTTCGCGACGGACTGGGTCTGCCCTAGCTGGGCGTCGCGCCGCTGGCGGCCGGTCCGTTTCCGCCGGCGACGGCGTCCTGCGGCGGCTGTTTGGGACCGCCCTTGGAGACGCCCACCATGGCCGGACGCAGCATGCGCTCGCCGATCATGTAGCCGTCCTGCACCACCTGGACGACGCTGCCCGCAGGCACCGTGGCATCCGGGACTTCGTACATGGCCTGGTGGTAGTTGGGATCGAACTTCTCCCCGAGCGGACTGAGCTTCCTGATGCCGCTCTTCTCCAGCGCCTTGAGCAATTCGCGCTCGGTAAGCTCGACGCCTTCGACCAGCGCCTTCATCGCCGGTCCCCCGCTCTCGCGCGCCTCCGGGGTGGCTGCCTCCAGCGCCCGCCGCATGTTGTCGGCCACGCCGAGCATGTCGCGGGCGAAAGACGCCACACCATAGGCGCGCGCATCCGCCACCTCGCGCTCGGTGCGGCGGCGCAGATTCTCCATCTCCGCGAGCGTGCGCAAAAGCTTGTCCTTCAATGCCGCAACCTCCTCCTGCGCGGCGGCGAGCGGATCGGCCTGGGCCGGCTGCGCTGCCTGCGTGGGCGCAGTCGCCGCGTCCCCGCCCGGCATGGCTTCGGTCCCGGATCGGGGTGCTGGATTGCCCGGCCCGTCAGTATCCGTCATGGCAAAGTCCCGTTCTGGCAAAATCGAATGCGCGAAACGGCGCTGGTGCCCGGCATATCAGGGCTGCGGTCGCAAAAATCAAGCATAACGCCGGGCGGTCAGCCGCCGATCAGCTTGCTCACGACCCTGGCGGTGTAGTCGACCATGGGAATCACCCGCGCATAGTTGAGACGCGTCGGCCCGATCACGCCGAGGACGCCGACGATTCGGCCGGCATGATCGGTGTAGGGAGCGACGATGGTGGAGGAGCCGGAAAGCGAGAACAGCTTGTTCTCCGAACCGATGAAGATGCGCACGCCCTCCGCGCGCTCGGCGCGTCCGAGCAGGTCGATCACTTCGCGGCGCGTTTCCAGATCGTCGAACAATAGCCGCACCCGCTCGAGATCCTCCACCGCCTTGAGATCCTCCAGCAGATGCGCCTGGCCGCGCACAATCAGCTTGCGCTCCTCGCTGCCGCCACCCGACCAGCTCGCAAGCCCGGCCGCGACGATCTTCTGGGTCAACTGATCGAGTTCGGCGCGTCCGGCTTCCAGCGCGCGTTCCAGCTCGGCGCGCGCGTCGGTCAGTGTCTTGCCGCGGATGCGGGCATTGAGGAAGTTCGACGCCTCGGTGAGCGAGGATGTCGGCAGTCCCGCCGGAATGCTGAGGATGCGGTTTTCGACCTGGCCGTCCTCGGCGACCATCACGACCAGCGCGCGCTCGGGTTCGAGACGCACGAATTCGATATGCTTGAGGCGGGAATCGAGTTTGGCGGTCAAGACCACGCCGGCGGCACGCGTGAGGCCGGAAAGCAGGCCGGATGCCTGCATCAGGACATTGTCCAGCGAATTGCCCTTCGCCGCCACCTGCGATTCGATCTCCCGCCGGTCGCGGTCGTTCAGGTCGCCGATTTCCATGAGCGCGTCGACGAAGAAGCGTAGTCCGATCTCGGTCGGCAGGCGCCCTGCGGATGTGTGCGGCGCGTAGATCAGGCCGAGTTGCTCGAGGTCCGACATTACGTTGCGCACCGATGCCGGCGACAGCGACACCTGCAGCATGCGCGAGATATTGCGCGAACCGACCGGTTCGCCGGTGGCGAGATAGCTCTCCACGATCTGGCGGAATATGTCGCGCGACCGCTCGCTCAGTTGCGCGAGCGAAACCTGCGCTGCACCGATCGGAATGTCATGCGACGCCACGGCAAGTCCCTCCAGGCCGTGCAGAATTGTCCATCCGGGGGTCGGACTTCAAGTCCAGCCTTGTCCCGGGCCGACAGGCCACCTAAAAGCGTGCGGCATGCCGACCAGGGAGACGACGATGCGGCCGAGCCGCCGGCAACCGGAGGAATTGCGCGCCGTATCGCTGGAGCGCGGGCTGGTGAAATATGCCGAAGGTTCCTGTTTCGTGAAATTCGGCGACACGCATGTGCTGGTGACGGCAACGCTGGAGGACCGATTGCCGCCATGGCTGAAGGGACAGGGGCGCGGCTGGGTGACGGCGGAATACGGAATGCTGCCGCGCGCGACATCGGAGCGCACGCGGCGCGAGGCTTCGGCCGGCAAACAGTCGGGCCGGACGGTGGAGATCCAGCGCCTGATCGGCCGCAGCCTGCGCAGCGTTACCGATCTCGCGGCGCTCGGCGAGCGGCAGATCACCGTCGATTGCGACGTCATCCAGGCCGATGGCGGCACGCGCACGGCCGCAATCACCGGGGCCTGGGTCGCGCTCAACGACTGCATCTCCTGGATGAGGGCGCGCAGCATGGTCAAGGATGGCGTATTGCGCGATCACGTCGCCGCCGTCTCCTGCGGTATCTGCAACAATGTGGCGGTGCTCGACCTCGACTATGCGGAGGATTCGGAAGCGGAGACCGACGCCAATTTCGTCATGACCGGCAGCGGCACAATTGTGGAAATCCAGGGTACGGCCGAGAAGCACCCCTTCAGCGAGGAGCAGTTTCTTGTTCTCATGCAGCTTGCGCGCAAAGGTATCGGCAAGCTCGTGGACCTGCAGAAGCTGGCGGTGACGTGAGCGAAAGGCGGCAGGAGGCGACGGCGGGCGCACACCGGCGCATTGCCGGAAAACTCGTTATCGCCACGCACAATCCCGGCAAGCTGCGCGAGATGCAGGAGTTGCTCTCCGCCTTCGGGGTCGAGGCGATCTCAGCCGCCGATCTCGGATTGCAGGAGCCGGAAGAAACCGGAACGACTTTTGCCGAAAATGCACGTATCAAGGCGCAGGCTGCCGCGATGGCTGCGCAGCGCCCCGCCTTTGCCGACGATTCGGGTCTCGTGGTCGACGCGCTGGGCGGGCAGCCAGGCATCCATTCCGCCCGCTGGGCGGGTCCGGACAGGGATTTCGCTGCGGCAATGACAAGCATCGACGCCTTGCTGCGCGAGCGCGGCGCGCTTGAGCCGGCCTTGCGCGAAGCCCATTTCATCTCCGCTCTGTGCGTTGCCTGGCCGGACGGGCATCTTGAGGAATTCGAAGGCCGCATCGACGGCACGCTGGTGTGGCCGCCGCGCGGCACGCAAGGATTCGGCTACGACCCGATGTTCCTTCCGGCCGGGCACGACAGAACCTTCGGGGAAATGTCGCCGGAGGAGAAACATGGCTTGCCGCCGCGCGGACGAGGTCTCTCGCACCGCGCCCGCGCCTTTCTCAAGCTCGCGGAGGCTTGCCTTGCCTAGCGACCGGCACGCCTTCGGCGTCTACATTCACTGGCCCTTCTGCCAGTCGAAATGTCCCTATTGCGATTTCAACAGCCATGTGCGGCATGCCGCCATCGACGAGCCGCGCTTTGTGCGCGCCTTCGAAGCCGAGATTGCGGCGATCGCCGCACGCATTCCCGGACGCACCGTGTCCACCGTCTTCTTCGGCGGCGGCACGCCTTCGCTGATGCAGCCGGCGACCGTCGGCGCGATTCTCGATTCCATCGCTTCGCACTGGACCGTCGCCGCCGATGCCGAAATTTCGCTGGAGGCCAATCCGTCCAGTGTCGAGGCCGGGCGCTTTCGCGGCTATCGCGCCGCCGGCGTCAATCGCGTCTCGCTCGGGGTTCAGTCGCTCGACGACCGTGTGCTGAAGGAACTGGGGCGGCTGCACAGCGCCGACGAGGCGCTGGCCGCGATCGGCGTCGCACGCAGCGTGTTTGCGCGCTATTCCTTCGATCTGATCTATGCGCGGCCCGGCCAGACCGTCGAAGCCTGGGCCGCCGAATTGCGGCGCGCCATCGCCGAGGCCGCCGAACACCTGTCGCTTTATCAATTGACCGTCGAACCGGACACGCCGTTTCACGCGTTGCACAGCGCCGGCCGGCTGCCAATTCCCGACAGCGATCTCGCGCGCGAACTCTATGACGTCACCGGCGAGACCTGCGACAGGGCCGGACTGCCGGCCTACGAAATTTCCAACCATGCCCGTCCCGGCGCGGAGTGCCGGCACAATCTTGTCTATTGGCGCGGCGGCGAATATGCGGGCATCGGCCCCGGCGCGCACGGCCGGCTGAATGTCGGCACGCAGCGCTATGCGACTGCAACGGAAAAGCGGCCGGAGGACTGGCTGATGCGCGTCGAGGCGAACGGACACGGGCTTGTTACCGACGAGCCGCTGACGCGCGAGGAAGCCGCCGACGAATATCTGCTGATGGGCCTGCGGCTGGCGGAAGGCATCGACCCCAAGCGCTACGAAATGCTTGCCGGGCGGACGCTCGACGCACGGCGCATCGCCAATCTGTGCTCCGAAGGCGCCGTCGAGACGACCGCTGACGGCCGCCTGCGCGTCACACAGGCGTGCTTTCCGGTACTCGATGCGGTGGTCGCCGATCTCGCGGCCTGACCGGCTCAGGTTCCAGATGCGTTCGGACTGAAGGTGCGCGGCGGGGGCGCGATCGCCTGCGGGCCCGAAGGCGTCACGCGCATGACCGCCAGGCCGCGCTCGTTCGTTCCGTCGGTGCGCAGTCGGAAAATGCCGTCGATGCCGGCGAAGCCGGAGGGATTGGTCAGCACTTCTTCCGTGAAGCGCTGCGGGCCCTGCGTCTTGACCAGTGCCGCGACCAGAGCCGTCGCATCGTAGGACAGGGTAGCGGTGCGCACCGGATCCTGTCCGAAGCGCTGCCTGTAGCGTGTGGAGAAACTCGCATATCCGCTCGCATCCGGCGCCGGAAACCAGCCGCCGGCAAGCGCCGGATCGGAGAAGATGCGCTGATCGTCCCACAAACCGGTGCCGAGCAATTGCACGCGCTTGGTATTGACACCGCTGGACACCAGCGTCTGCGCGACCAATGGCACGGCGTCGGCACCGTCGGCGAGCAGAATGGCATCGACCTGACTGGCGGCCTTGGCGACGTTCTGGATCGGGGCGCGCATCGCCGTCTGCTCGAACGTGTAGCGTTCCATCGCCACGATCCGGCCGCCGCGGCGCGACACCGCCTCCTTGAAGGCCGCCTCGACCACCGAGCCATAGGCGTTGTCCTGAACCAGCGCGGCAAACGAGCGCTTGCCGTTGGAGAAGGCATGATTGACGATGCGCGCGACATCGGTTTCCGGCAGGAAGCTGAGCAGATAGACGCCGCGCGCGGCGGCGCTGGTGTCGGTGGAGAATGCGATGACCGGCACACCGCGCGGCCGCGCCACCTGACCGACCGTCTGCACCGACTGCGCGAACAGAGGCCCGAGAACGATTTCGGCGCCTTCGGCCAGCGCCTGCTGCGCGGCCTGCTGCGCGCCGAGCGAAGTGCCGCCGTCGTCCTTGACCAGGAGCTGGATGTCGGGCGCGTTGAACTCGGCGAGCGCCATTTCGGCGGAATTCTTCATCGACTGAGCGACAAGGCCGGCATTGCCGGGCGCGGACAGCGGCAGGATCAACCCGACCTTGACCTGACCCGACCCGATGGCGGTGCCCGGCTGCGGGGCCGCGGACTGCCCGAATTCGCCCGTGCCGGGTCCGGGCGTCTGGCCGGCGCAGGCGGCGAGAACGAGAGCCGCACCCGCGACCAGCGCCGTCAGCGCGAGCCAGCGCGACGCAAATTCTCCCAATATCCGCAACGTCTTGGACACGGCCAAATTCCTCAAGACGCCACGCGAGGGCGCCAGTCCATGATTGCAATGTGCCATATTGTCGGCGAATGGTTAACCAGAGCGAAAAGCCTGATCAATTGGGCCTCAGCATGACGCAGGAGAGCGGCGGACGACCCTATTCCGTGGCCGGCCGCACGATGCAGGCGCCGCCTCTCGCGGCAGGGCTTTATCTGGTCGCAACCCCGATCGGAAATCTGCGCGACGTAACCTTGCGCGCGCTGGAGACGCTCGCAGCCGCCGACGTCATTGCCTGCGAAGACACGCGCGTCACCCGGCGCCTGCTCGATCACTACGCCATCTCTACGCCGCTGACGTCCTATCACGAGCACAATGCGGCGGCGGCGCGTCCGAAGCTGATCGCGCGCCTCGGTGACGGCGCGGCGATCGCGCTTGTCTCCGACGCCGGCACGCCGCTGATCTCCGATCCCGGCTACAAGCTGGTACGCGCGGCGCGCGCAGCCCGCCATGTCGTGTCCGCCATACCCGGTCCCTCGGCGGTGCTGGCCGCGCTGACCGGCGCCGGATTGCCGTCGGACCGGTTTTTCTTCGAAGGCTTCCTTCCCGCAAGGCAATCGCAGCGGCGCGCCCGCATTGCCGAACTCGCGCGCATTCCCGTGACGCTGGTCCTGTTCGAGAGCGGGCCGCGCCTTGCCGGCTCGCTTGCCGACCTCGCCGCAGGGCTGGGCGAACGCGAGGCCGCAATCTGCCGCGAGCTGACGAAACTGCACGAAGAAATCCGCAACGATAATCTGGCTGCGCTTGCCCGCGCCTATGCCGCAGGCGCCGAGAGCCGTGGCGAGATCGTGATCGTGGTCGCTCCGCCGACCGCGCCGGACGCACCCGACGCCGCCGCAATCGACGCGATGATCCGAAGCGCGCTGCGGCGCGCCAGCGTGAAGGACGCGGCAAGCGAGATTGCCGAGACGACCGGCCTGCCGCGGCGCGACATCTACCAGCGCGCGCTGGCGCTGGCGAAGGAACGCTGATCGTGCCGCGCCGCGCAGGAGATCCGCAGAGCCGGGATCCTCGGCGTTTTGCGGCCTTCCGCACCGGCCTGTCGGCGGAGGCGCGCGCGGCTGCCTATCTGTTCGCCAAGGGCTATCGTATCGCCGCCAGACGTTGGCGTAGCGCCGCCGGCGAGATCGATCTGGTGGCGCGCCGCGGCAATCTGCTGGTGTTCGTGGAAGTGAAGGCACGCCCCTCGCTCGACAGCGCGGCCTATTCGCTTTCCGTGCGGCAGCGGCAGCGGATCGCGGGCGCCGCCGCAATCTGGCTCGCGGAAAATCCGGCGGACGCGCATTGCGACATGCGTTTCGACGCCGTGCTCATTGCGCCCGGCCGCTGGCCGCGGCATATCGAAGGCGCCTTCGAGGGGTCCTGAGACATGCAGGATCGGTCATGCAGGATCGCGGCGAGGAATTGTCGGCCGGCCTTTCGGACGGTCTAATGTAGCGGATGCAGCAGCGGATCGGCCAAAGCAAATGCCCCTGAAAGTCGCCGTCCAGATGGACCCGATCGAGCGGATCAATATCCGCGGCGATTCGACATTCGCGCTGCTGCTCGAAGCGCAAAGACGCGGTCACGCATTGTCCTATTACACGCCCGACCGACTCGCGCAGCGCGGCCCGGACCTGTTTGCGGGAGTGCAGCCGCTGCAGGTGCGCGACGAAGCGGGCAATCACTTCACGCTGGGAGAAACGAAACGCGCCGGACTTCACGAGTTCGATGTCGTGCTGCTGCGGCAGGATCCGCCTTTCGATCTCGCCTACATCACCACGACGCATCTGCTCGA
>CAYWCE010000082.1:0-11252 GCA_964456755.1 uncultured Hyphomicrobiales bacterium | reverse complement strand
ACGTGCACCTGTTCGAGCGGCTTGCTTTCATGACGCGCCGGGACGGTCGCTGACACGCCTGCCCGGCGGCGCAGACGGCCTGGCTTCAGCGCGTCCGCGGCGCCCCGCCGCGCGCAGCCGGGGCCGGCGGCGCGGCTGTCGGACGTGCCCATCCGCGCTCGGCCGCAAGCGCGAGCACGCGCTGTGCCACCGTCTGCGCAACGCGTCGCAGGTGCGCATCGAGATCCGGCGACAACCGCTCGGCCGTGGGCGCGGGAGCAGGCGCACCGGTTGTGCGGCCGCCGCCGTCTTCCGCCGTCAGGGTCAGCACATTCTGCATGTTGACCCCGCTCGTGACATAGACCGCGCGCACATCGGCCACTGCGCGGTTTCGCGGCGCGGCAGCCGGACGCCCGCGCGCTGCCGCCGCAGGCGCCGCATTGCGCAGTTTGCCGCCGACCACGAGCGTTATCTCGTCGACGCGCAGATTCTGGTCGGTGCCGATGCTTGCCTGCATCCCGCCGCCACGCAGTTCGGCGACGATCTGTTCGGCAACGAGTCGTCCCGCCCGGCGGTGCAATTCGATCCGCACCGCCTGCTCGGTCAGCCCCGGCATGCGCTGTCTGAGTTGCGCCGAGAAAGGCGGATCGGTGAGTTCGAGCGCGGCGTCGGTTTCAAATTCGGCGACATAGACATTGGCCGGTTTCGCCAGCGTGCCTCCTTCCTGCATCGGCACGACCGAGGCGCCGCAGGCGCCGGCAAGCAGCGCGGCCGCAAACGCCCAAGCCTGCGCCAGCAGGCGCGCCCGGACGGTCCCGGCCAGTGGCGCGGTCATGCCGAGGTCGTCTCGTCGACGGCCGGCGCCGTCTTTGCGCCGGGCGAACCGCGCGATTTCCGTTTTCTTTCCTTGCCGGGCGCGGGTTCGGTGGCGGCCGGCGAAGGAACCGGCTCCGCCACCGGCGTCTCGTTGACCCGATTCCACGTCGCCTCGGCCAGACACGCGTCGGTCACCTCCTTGCGCGCCCGCCTGATCTCGCGCCGGCGCGCGATCCGGGCCGTCAGCCGTTCCGCCGTCGACTGCATCACATAGCCGAGCTTGGCGGCTGCGCGGCCGGCCCATCCGCCGGCCCAGACCAGTTCGAAAGGATCGAAATAATGCCAGCCTGCATTGCCTTCGACAATGCCGCGCGCAATCAGATTGCCGGCCATCGCCGTCGTATTGAGGCCATGGCCGCCAAATCCGCTCGCGATCCACAGTCCCGGCGATATTTCACCGACCTGCGGCATCCGATGCACGGAATTGCCGAGCGTTCCCGACCAGGCATATTCGATCTCGACCTTGCCGAGTTGCGGATACAGCCGCGCGATGTCGCGCCGCAGCCGCCGCGCATAGCGGCGCGGATCGGCTTCGTGCACGGTGAGGCGGCCCGACCAGATCAGCCGGTCGCCGGCCAGCCGATAGTGATTGTCGGCCCAGTCGGTATCGCTGACCGAACCTGCAAAATCGATCGCGGAGCGCACACCGTCGCCAAGCGGCGCTGTGGCGATCACATAGGTTGTCACCGGAACCAGCGTGCCCGCAATCTGCGGCATCGCCGCGCCGATATGCACGTTGCCGGCGACCAGGACATGCGCCGCGCGCACCCGCCCCTGCGGCGTCGTTACCCGTTTGCGCACGCCAACCGGGTCGATCGACAGCGCCGGCGTGTCCTCGAATATGCGCGCGCCCGCCTGTTCGGCCGCCAGTGCAAGGCCGAGCGTATAATTGAGCGGATGGATATGGAACGCGTCGCGGTAATGCATCGCCTGGAAATAATGTGCGGTCTTCAGATGCGCGCGCAGCTTTTCCGTCGGCCACATTTCGACATCGGCGCCGAACGTCGTGCGCATGAACTCGGTCTCGTCGGCGACCTCGCGGGCGATATCCACTTTCGAGACCGACAGCCAGCCGCCGTCGGTCAGTTCGACGCCGGGCATCTGCGTTTCGGCGATCGTCGCCCGCACATAGTCAAGCCCCGCCTGCGCCATGCGCCAGAGTACCCTGGCGCGTTCGAGCCCGCTGCGCTCCACGATCCTGCGCGGCGCCTGCGCAAAGCCGGGCAGCACAAATCCGGAATTGCGTCCGGAGGCGCCCCAGCCGACGCACCGCGTTTCCAGCACCGCAACGGACCAGCCGCGGCGCGCGATTTCGCGCGCCGCGGTGAGGCCGGCAAGGCCCGCACCGATAACGCAGACCTCGACATCGAGATCGTGCGCAAGCGGTGGGCGCTGCGGCGGGGTAACCGCGGTCGCCGCGAAATAGCTCGGCCCGTACACCGACGCCGCGCCATCGTGACCTGTTGCCGGATTGTCGTTCATCGGTTGACTGTGTGTGCCATGAATGGATCCCGGCGGACGATCCGCCGGAATTCGTGCCGCATGCTAGACCGATGCGGCGCGGAAATCGACCTGCGGGACGAATGCCGATGCTGCGCCTGATGCTGCTGCGCCACGCCAAATCCGACTGGTCCCAGCCCGCGCGCAGCGACCACGAGCGTCCGCTCAACGACCGCGGACGCAATGCCGCGCCGCTGATCGGCACCTATATGGCCGAGCAGCACCTGCTGCCGCAACATGCGCTGGTATCGACGGCATTGCGCACGCGGCAGACCTGGACGCTGGTGCGCGAGCGGCTGGGAGGGCGCGTTACCACCGATTTCGAGGACAGCCTTTACGACGCATCGCCGCATGCCATTCTCTCGGTTATCCGCAGCGTGCCGGACCGCGTGCATACGCTGATTGTCGTCGGTCATAATCCGGGACTGCAGGAACTGGCGGAAGGCCTCGTTGGCCACGAGGCGGGGGCGGACGCGAACCGGATGAACGACAAGTTTCCTACCGCCGCGCTCGCTGTGATCGACTTCGATACATCGCAATGGAGCGCACTGCGGCCCCGCGGCGGCCGGCTGGAGCGTTTCGTCACGCCGCGAAGCCTGGTGGAATCCTCCCGCTAGGCAGTTGCGCCGCGGCGCATCCCGGCGGCACAATGATTTTTCCGCCACAGGCAGGGAGGACGGGACCGATGTTCAAGCAAATCCTGGTGCCTGTCGATCTGGCCGAACCCGATCTGGCCAAATCGGCCATCGATACTGCCATCGCGCTGGCGAGGCCCACCTCGGGCCATGTCCGTCTGATCAATGTGCTGCCGATGACGCCGGTAATGCTGGCCGAATATGTGCCGCCGGATTTCGACGTGCAGCAGCGCAAGAGCGCGGAGGACGGGCTGGCGGCGATGACGCTCGAAACCGGGCTTCCTGCCGGACAGGTTTCCGGGGTCGTCCGTCAAGGCGGTATCTATCACGAGATCATCGAGGAGGCGAAAACCATGCCCGCCGACCTCATCGTCATGACCTCGCACCGACCCGACATGCGCAGCTATTTTCTGGGCTCCAATGCCGGGCATGTCGTGCGCTATGCGGGTTGCTCGGTCCTGGTCGTGCGCGGCTGACGGCTCAGCGCGGTATCAGATCGGCCGGCAGGGCGTCCGCGGTATAGCGGCCCGGCTTGTTGCGCCGGAAGAAGGGCCAGACCTGCCAGAGGAACAGCAGGAAGAAGCCGCCGACAAAGCCTGCGCCGGCCAGGCTGCCGGCCTCGATACCGCGAATCGTCAAAGCAACCAGTCCGAGCGAGACCAGGACGAAGACGACCACGCCGGGCCAGTAGAGATAGGCCGGCATGCCACGCTCGTAGAGCGGCGTGCCGCCGGCCGCGGCAATGCGCCGGTGCAGTTCCGCCATGAACAGACCGAACTCGTTGTCCTGGCGGCCGTGCTCGATCATGCTCTTCCAGGTCGTGGACGACAGGATCAGTTTCGGCGTGTCGTGCGACCAGATTTCCGCGATATAGCGGTGCGACTGCATCGTCACCGGGCGAAACGACAGCCGGATCCGCGTGATTGCCCGGTAGGGGAGCCGGCCGGAAAAACGGCCCACCTGCCAGCGCATGGCGTCCTGCTGCAGGGCGAATTCGCGCGCCGCCCCGAGCAGCGACGGACGGAAGGAATAGCTCAGGCCCGGGCGCGGATAGGCGTCTTCGTCCATGTGCGGTTGGCTGCCGGTTCGGATGCGCAGAGCAACCTCATAGCACGGGGACGGCGGCGGCCAACGCTTTCGGCACAGCGGCAATCTGCTGCGGCGGCGGTCCCGGCCCACATCGGATCAGAGCTGCTTGCTCGGGGCCTGCTTCGCTCCGCTTGCGGCCCCTTGCAAATGTGCAACACAGGGGCCGAAGCAACCTATGGCCTCGCCGTAGCAGTTGGACCGTCATGCCAGCCCCGCCTACAATCCGCCGCGCCGGAATCTGTTTCGGTGCGGGTGGAGGATGGCGGTGAAAGCGATGGCGGCTTGGCGGAGGTTGGTTCTCGGGCTCGCGGGCCTGATGGGTGCCGCATTGCTGCTCTGGCCGTTCGCTGCGGGCGCCCAGGGCCTCGGCGGCGGAGGAACCGGTGGCGGAGGAACCGGTGGCGGATCGCTCGAAGGCGGCATCGCCAATTCCTATCTCGCTGCGCCGGGCGCCATCTTCGATCTCGGCAGCAAATTTCTGCGCGATAATGCCAACCAGGCCAATGCCAGCCTGCACTCGCGCGCCGCGCTCAATCCCGGCGGCGGTGGCGCCGACATGGCGACGTCTGGAGAGGCCGCGTATTTGCGCTACCGCGCATGGTTCGAAGGCTATGCCTCGCATTCGCGCACTAGCGCGCAGAATGCCTTCACCGGCGATAGCCGCGACACGATCGGAGGCATTGCCGGCCTCGGCGCGGTGGTGTCGCCCAATACCAGCGTCGGATTGTCGGTCGACCAGGGCCATACCAGCGTTAAGATCCGCGACCTGCCGCAATCGACAAAACTCGACCTGACCCAGTTCGGCCTGAACGCCGTCCACGAAAGCGGACCGTGGACCTTCACCGCGGCAGGCATTTACGGCATAGGCCGGCTGCGCTCGCGGCGCACCGACGATCGCGGCGCGATCACCGCCAGCTACGACGCCAGTCTGTGGGGCGCGATCGCGGAGGTCAGCTATTACTGGTCGAGCGGGCAATGGCGCATGGTGCCCAAGACCGGCGTCGACTGGACGTTGATCGCGGTCGATCCGTTCACCGAGTCGGGCGGCGGATTGCCGGTCGCCGCCACCGGGCAAGAGACGCGCCGGCTGCGCGCCTTTGCCGGCGCGGAGATCGGTTATGCGTGGCTTGCCGGGTCATGGCTCCACGATGTCTCGATCTATGCGCGCGCGATCCAGATCGTGTCGCAGCATGTCGACGCCGTTACCGTATCCGCCGTCGGCGGGGGCATCCAGGCGCAGGACGTCCCAGGCGTCGTCGACAGCCGCTTCGAGTTCAATGCCGGCGCCGCCACCAGCGTGATGCTGTCGCAAGCGCTGCGCCTTTATCTTGCCTATGACGGGCGCTTCCGCGACGGCTTCGTCGCGCATGGTGCGACTGCCGGCCTGGAAATTCGCTGGTAGCGAGCCACCGCCGGCCGGCCTCCTTCGCTTGAACCGGGCCGCCCCGCGGCACGACCAACCCTCATCGCAACGGGCGCCGGGGGCCCGGACGCGCTCGCGAACGGGGCCGCGGCACCAAAACGAGAGGTAACTTCATGACCAAGCTGACACTGGCGGCTCTGGCGGGCGCAATCGCGTTCGTCTCGATCGCCCAGGCCGCACAGGCACAGGATCTGTCGAGCCAGCGCCGCAAGGCGCCCTCGCCGTTCTACAGCTATATCGATCCCTATACGGGTGAGAAAATGACGGTTTACCGGCCGAATTATCTCGTCCCCTCGAACGACTTCGAGGGTGGCCGCTATGCCGGCGCCTACGCGCACAAGCGCGCCCAGGGCCAGTGCGTGATCGATCTCGGCTACGGCCGCTACGAGCATTGCTGAGGGCGCAAGCCCGGGTTCCGCAGGCCCGCGAAGCAATCGCGGGCCTGCGGCCGTTTCGGCCCGCCTCTGGACGCTGCGATCGGAAATGATTAGCTCCCGTTGGGGCCGACCGCAGATCCGGAGGACACTTATGAAAATCGCCGCGCTGTTCGCCGCTGCAGCCATTGCCGTCGTGCCGATCGCGCTTCCGGCTGGGGCGGCCACCGACGAACCGGATGCGCCGGCTGCCGTTCGGGCCACCGACCTGTCGGCTGCGAAAAAGAAAAAGAAGCGCGTGCGCAGCCACGTCCGCGTCTATCCCGCCGCGCCTTATGGGTATGTCCAGTATCCGCAGCGCTGGAGGCCGGCGGACCCGTCGATCGGCCCTTACCACGAACTGCATTTCCGCCGCTCGATCGGCGAATGCGTGATCGATCTCGGCTACGGGCGCTGGGAAGGCTGTCACCGCGCGCCGCCGTGAGGTTCTGCGCTTTCGCCCGCCGAGCCGCAGGGTGTGCAACACGCAAAAAGCCCGGCCGGGAAGGCCGGGCTTTCGCATTACGCGGCAATGCAGCCGCGAAACTATTTCCAGCCGTTGGCGTCGAACCAGGCGTTCATGACCCAGCCGCCGACAATCGGAGCGAAACAGTTGCCGGTGGACACGAACACTTCGCGCTGCGTGAGCGGACGGTTCACGACCAGCGTGCCGATGATCGGAGACGCGGCGGCGCAGCCGATGCTGCTGGCCAGATAGGCGCCCGTCGAGCTGTGGATGCCCTTGTGAGTGCGGCCGGCATGACGGTGCCCGTCACGGATCGCGAAATAGGCGCCGGTGGACGCAGCGCCGACCACGAAGTTAGAGCCGGCCAGCTTGGGATCGCGGACCGTCCAGGGCCCCTGCCACCACCAGGTCGGAGTCACGACCACCTGGGTTTTCTTTTTCGCGGCTTCGGCGGTCTGCCCCATCAGGCCGAACGCGACCACCGCGGTAACGAGAGCAAGCACAATCCTTTTCATCCAAAACCCCCCTGTTGTGGCCGGTACGGTGGCCGCGTGGAGACCCGGGGACAGGACCGGAATCGCCCCGGGGCCTAGTTCCCGCCGGCATTTGGCTCCTTTTTGCAGAAGGTGTCGAGCGCCTTAACCATAATTCTTCACAAGTGTGACCGGCCCGCACCGGTCGACCGCGCTGTGAATCGCCGTGTGCGGCGCAACAACAGCCGACATCCTCGCCGGCCAACGCCGCAACATCGGCCGGAACGGCGGTTGATGCCGATCAAGGTCGTGTTGCGATATCCGGGCGATGAACGATCCATGACAACGGACCTCTCTGTCGCCCAGGCTTGCGTACCGCGCTACACGTCATATCCGACCGCACCGCATTTCTCGCCGCGTGTCGGACCGCGCACCTATACCGAGTGGCTTATCGACCTGCCTCGTTCGGCGACGCTGTCGCTTTACCTGCACGTCCCCTATTGCCGGCAGCTTTGCCACTATTGCGGGTGCACCACCAAGGCGACGCGGCGCGCCGAACCGGTCGAGCGTTATGCGCAGCGGCTCGCGGAGGAGATCGGCCTTGTCGGCGCACTGGCAGGCCGTCATACCGTGCAGCATCTGCATTGGGGCGGCGGCACGCCCTCGATCCTCGGTGAAAGCAGTCTGGAAAACCTGACCGAGCGGCTGCGCGCAACCTTCGACCTTTCCGCTATCCGCGAGCACGCCATCGAGCTCGACCCGCGCAAGGTGACGCGGTCGTTGGCCCGCGCGCTCGCGCGCATCGGCGTCAATCGCGCAAGCCTCGGCGTGCAGGACGTCTCGCCGCATGTGCAACACGCCATCGGCCGCATTCAGCCGGTCGATGTCGTCGAGCGCGGCGCCGCGCTGCTGCGCGAAGCGGGTATCGTCAGCCTCAACGTCGACCTGATGTACGGCTTGCCGACACAGGCGCTCGACGACGTGCGCCGCAGCGCCGCCTTTGCTGTCTCGCTGGAGCCGCAGCGTATATCGCTGTTCGGCTATGCGCATGTTCCATGGTTCAAGAGGCATCAGGCGATGATCGATGCGGATGCCCTGCCCGGACCCGAGGAGCGGCTGTCGCAGGCGCGCATCGCCGCCCGCGTCTTCGAGAGCGCCGGCTACGTGCCGGTCGGGCTCGACCACTTCGCCAGACCCGAGGACGAACTGGCGATTGCCGCGCGCAGCGGACGCCTGCGCCGGAACTTCCAGGGCTATACCGTCGACAGCGCCGACGCGCTTATCGGTCTCGGCGCTTCGGCCATCGGCCATCTGCCGCAGGGCTATGTGCAGAACGCGTCGGATGCCGCCGGCTATGCCCGCGCGGTCAGCGCCGGGCGGCTCGCGACCGTGCGCGGCCTTGCTCTGAGCGATGCGGACCGGCTTCGCGCGCGCGTCATCGAGCGGTTGATGTGCGACCTTGCGGTGGATCTTGACGCCGTCGTCACGGGTTTCGGATCGGCGGATTCGTTGGAGACCGAACTGCACGCGTTGCAGCCGTTGGCCGACCGAGGACTGATAAAGCTCGACGGCCGACGCGTCGAGGTGATGCCGTCCGGGCGTCCCTATCTGCGGGTCGTCGCCGCCGCTTTCGACGCCTATTTGCCGAAGCAGACGGCACGCCACTCCGCCGCGGTCTGACCCCCTTCAGCGCGCAGCCTGCGTACCGCGCCGCTTCAGCCGCACGATTGCACGGTCGAGCGCGGACAGAAATTCCGAGCGGCTGCGCGGCGAGAACGGGCTGGGACCGCCGGTGACTGCGCCCGCTTCGCGCAGCCCCTGCATCAGATTGCGCATCGCCAGCGCCGGACCGATCGAATTCTCGTTCCATTCGCGACCGTCCGGCGCGAGCGCGGCCGCGCCCGCCCGCAGGCAGCGGCCGGCCAGCGGAATGTCGGCGGTGACGACGATCGCTCCGGGCGCTGCGCGCTCTGCGATCCAGTCGTCGGCCGCGTCCATATCCCGCGGCACCACTACCCGCTCGATCGAGTGATCGCGCGGAACCCGGATCGGCGCATTCGACACGACGACGACCCGCACGGCATGCCGCGCCGCCACCCGGTAGACCTCGTCCTTGACCGGGCAGGCATCGGCGTCGACCAGAATGACGATGGACGGCGGCGCTGGCACAGCTAGCATGGGCCCGCCTTCGCATGAATCGGCTGCGGCGCAAAGCATGAACCGTCTGCGCTCCCTGTCACGGCTGGTAGCCTTTCTCGCGGCGCCATACTGCCTTGCGTCGCACGGGGCAATCGCGGCGGATCTCTGCGCGCTCGCACGCCAGAGCGGCACGCCGCAAATTCCGGGAGTGAATATGGTCTATCTCTCCCCGCTCGGATCGCCGCAAGCCGCCAACTCATGGCGGCATATCATCGTGCACCAGATGGAAGGACCGTCCGGCGCGGCCAGGCACGGGGCGGCGGCGCAGGCGAAAGACCCGACCCGACGCGGGGTTACGCTCTGGGTAGAAACCGACGGCACCGTCTACTGGGCGGTGCCGGAAACCGCGATCCCCACGCACGGCGACGGCGCCAACCGCAACGACAACAAGTATCTTCCCAATATCACCACCTATCGCCGCGTGGTGAAGGACAACAGCCTGGGCATCGAATTTTCAGGCAATTTCCCCGATGTGCGCCGGCCAGCGACGCCACAGCAATTCGAAGCGCTGCTCAGGCTGTTGCCGTTTCTGCAGCAGCGCTACGGCATTCCGCCCGAACATATCTACGCGCATAACTGGATCGACTATAAGGACAGCCGCTACTGCGAAGGATGTGCGCTGGCAGAGGCCGCGCGCAGACTGAACTTCCGGCCGGCGACGGACTGCCCCATACCGGCAAAAGGAGACTGACGCCCATGCCGTCCGCACCCGGCACAGGCCGCGTCGTGCTGGTCACCGGCGCCGCCGGCGGCATCGGCGGCGAGATGACGAAATCCCTGCTTGGCGCCGGCTATGCCATCGCCGCACTCGACCGCGACGCGGGCGCGCTCGACCGCCTGCTCGCGCGGCATGCTGGCGAGACGCGCCTCCTGCCTTTGCGCGCCGAGCTTGCCGACGTCGTCCAGTGCGAACGCGCGGTCGCCGCCGCCGTTTCGCATTTCGGTCGCCTCGACGCCGTCGTCAACAATGCCGGCATCGGCATGAGTTCGATCCGCCCCGACGCCGAGACGCGCCCGCCCGGGCTTGCCGAGATCGCGCCCGAATTGTGGGACGAATTCTTCGCTATCAATGTGCGCGCACCGCTCCTCGTGACGCGGGCGGCGCTGCCGCATATGCAGGCGCGCCGATGGGGGCGCATCGTCAACAACACGACAAGCTATCGCACGATGCTGCGCGTGCTTCCCTACGGCGCGACAAAATCGGCGCTGGAATCGATGTCGGCGATCTGGGCGGCGGAGCTTAAAGACAGCGGTATCACCGTCAACGTGCTGGTGCCGGGCGGGCCGACCGACACGCCTTTCATCGCCGATGCAGCCGGCTGGCCGCGCGCGCAGATGCTCAAACCCGCGATCATGGGGCCGCCGGCGGCGTGGCTGATGTCGGAGGCAGCAAACGGCTTTACCGGCATGCGCATCACCGCCGCACGCTGGGACGCAAACCTGCCCGGCCTTGAGGCAGCGCAACGCGCAAGCCGCGCCATCGGCTGGCCCGAGCTTGCCGCCGACGCTGTGTGGCTCGCGGAGGGATCGTAAGCACACGCCAAAATACGGGGTGATTTAAGGAATGAGATTTAGCAAGAAGTTATTTTCAACCTTGGAGAAAACGTTCTCCACTTCGTCAACCCGCCGATAGTATTCATGCGCGTTCATTGCCGAGGGCCTGTTTCGCCGTGCATGTTTTTCTGCATTGGCCTTGGCGATCGGAAAAATCCGGCGAGGATTAGGTGGGCCGCAATTCAAGAGCACGATGGCGACCAGTCAATTTTTTGATGTACCAAAAGCGGATCCCCGCTTAAACGATTTCGATTTCACAGATACACGAAGCGGCTGCCGGCCGGGCGCTGAACGACGATATCATCGTCAGGCCAGGATTCTGGAGCTTTGATGGCTGGAATTCCCGAGAGAATCAGCTCAGCAGAAACGAGCGTTTTGCAGGCATCCTCTCATTTGCTTTGACGCGCAAGTTCGATCGTTCATCCCGCTCACCGCACCAATTCCCGCATCGCCCGGTCCAGCCCTTCCAGCGTCAAGGGATACATCCGCCCGCTCATCAATTGGCGCATCATGCGGATCGACTGGGTGTAGTCCCATTCGCTTTCCGGGACCGGATTGAGCCAGACGCAGGCCGGATAGGTGCGCGTGATGCGCTCCATCCACACCGCGCCCGGCTCCTCGTTCATGTGCTCGACCGAGCCGCCC
>CAYWCE010000081.1:0-11291 GCA_964456755.1 uncultured Hyphomicrobiales bacterium | reverse complement strand
AGCGGCTGATGGAATCGGACGTGTCCAAGCGGCTTGCCAAGTCGGCCGATCTCGGCCGCCCCCGCCGCCTCGACGGCGTTCAGGACCGCTACATCGAATTCGCCAAGCGCACGCTTCCGCGCGATCTTTCGCTCGACGGCCTGCGGGTCGTAGTCGATTGCGCGCATGGTGCCGCCTACAAAGTTGCGCCGGACGCGCTTTGGGAACTCGGCGCGGAGGTCATCGCCATCGGCGCCGATCCCGACGGTTTCAATATCAACAAGGAATGCGGCTCGACCGATCCCGCCGCTCTCTGCGCCAAGGTGCGCGAGGTGCGCGCCGGTCTGTGTATTGCGCTCGACGGCGATGCCGACCGCGTGGTGATGGTGGACGAACGCAGCCACGTGATCGACGGCGACCAGCTTCTCGCCGTCATTGCCGAAAGCTGGAAGGAAGACGGGCGTCTGGCGAGACCGGGCATCGTCGCTACCGTCATGTCCAATCTCGGGCTGGAGCGGCATCTGGGTGAGCGCGGCCTGTCGCTGGTGCGGACGCCGGTCGGTGACCGCTACGTGCTCGAACGGATGCGGGAAGCCGGATTCAACGTCGGCGGCGAACAGTCGGGACACATCATACTGTCGGATTATGCGACGACGGGCGACGGGCTGGTCGCGGCGCTGCAGGTGCTGGCCGTGGTGAAGAAGGTGAACAAGCCTGTGTCGCAGGTTTGCCACCGTTTCGACCCGCTGCCGCAGGTGCTCAAGAATGTCCGTTACAAAAAGGGCAAGCCGCTCGAAGACGCCAAGGTCAAGTCGGCCATCGCCGGAGCGGAGAAAAAGCTCAACGGTAACGGCCGGCTGGTCATTCGGCCGTCCGGCACCGAGCCGGTGATCCGTGTGATGGGCGAGGGCGACGACAAGTTGCTGGTGGAGGCTGTCGTCGACGACATTTGCGATGCGCTGACCGGCGCGGCGGCGTGACGCCCAGCGGGCGCAGCGCCACGCGAACCCGCCCTGCTGGGGGATCGAGGAAATCGTCGACCATATCGTCGAGCCCCACGCCGCGTCCTGATGCCGGAACCGGCGCAATTTCAACGACTTGGACGACGGCCCGGATGGCTGACGCGCCAGATTAGATAACGTGTAAACAACGCATTTTGCTTTTGCGCAATGCCGGGCGGCCGGCCTAGGATAGTTACCAAGGGTAACCATCACCTGCCGGGCCGATGATTGTCTGTTCCTGCAACGTCCTGAGCGACACCGACGTCCGCGCTGCCTGCAGCGCGCGCGACAACGCGCCGCGAACCGCCGGACAGGTCTATGGTTGCCTCGGCTGCAGCCCGCAATGCGGGCGCTGCGTGCGCACCATCAAACGCATCATGGACGAAGCGCTCGGCGCCAGTTGCCCGGCGGGTTGCGAGTCCTGTCCGCAAACCGGTCGCCTGATTGCGCTCAGCGCACCGGACCGTACCTGAATTCCCTTCCTAGCGGCTCGTGCTGCGGGCATTGCATGCGTTAACGTCAAGCGCATTGCGGGCACGGCATGGCCGCGCCGTTTGCGCGGCCGGATGCAAGGCGTGGCCGCGCCGTTCGCGCGGCCGGATGCAAGGCGTGGCCGCGGTGCCGCCGGCCTGCCTCCGTGCGCCCGACCATACCCGGTCTCCCGTCGGTCCCGCCCGCATGCCCGTTCGCTTGCCCCGATGCCTCGTCTTGTTAAGATCAAGTCCAGTCTGCGGATGTATCCGGGTCCGGCCCGGAGCCAGGAGAGGCGCATGAAAGGCGACAGCAAGGTCATCGAATATCTCAACCGCGGCCTGCGCAGCGAGCTGACGGCGGTAAATCAGTACTGGCTGCATTACCGCATGCTCGACAATTGGGGGTTCAAGAGCCTGGCCAAGAAGTGGCGCGCGGAATCGATCGAGGAGATGCATCACGCCGACAAGTTCATCGAACGAATCCTGTTTCTAGAAGGATTTCCGAACCTGCAGGTACTGGATCCGCTGCGTATCGGGCAGACGGTGAAAGAGGTGCTCGAAAGCGACCTCGCCGCCGAGCACGACGCGCGCAATCTTTATCAAGAAGCGGCAACCCATTGTCAGGCGGTGAAGGATTACCCGAGCAGGGAATTGTTCGAAGAACTGATGAAGGACGAAGAAGGTCACATCGACTTTCTGGAAACCCAGCTCGAACTCATCGGCAAGCTCGGGCTCGAGCTGTATTCGCAGCATCACATCGGCAAGCTCGACGACGACTGACGCCGGCCGTCGACGCACTGTGCCGGCGCACGCGCCGCCGAGCGGTCGTTTCGGCCAGGCCTGTTTACCGTTCGTTGACGTTTACTCCGCGTTAGCGATTGCCGCGTCATGCGGCGCGAGCGGTTAAATTTCATGGTTAAGAATTAGGGTTAAGCGGCGCTTAACGTTTCGCTGCCATCGTCCGTCCCGAGCACGTTTGCTGATCCCGGGAAGAGGATGTGTCATGAGCAGCGTCAATAGAAAACTTCTCGCAGCGGCGAGCGCGGCGATGCTGATCGCCAGCCCCGCTATCGCTGCGGACATGCCGCCGCCGGTCGTCTATCAGCCTGCGCCGATGGTGCCGGTGAAGGAATTCGACGGCTGGTATCTGCGCGGCGACATTGGCATGACGAATCAGAAAGTGAAGTCGCTCGACAACGCGCTGTTCGCATCTACGGCCGGATTGGCCTTCATCGATCCGCCGGCCTTCGATTCCGGGATGACGGTAGGACTCGGCTTCGGCCACCATTTCAACGATTGGCTGCGTTTCGACCTGACCGGCGAGTATCGCGGCAAGACCCGCTTCACCGCGCTCGACACCTATAACGGTCCGCAGGTCAACGATTATACGGCCAGCAAATCGGAATGGCTGTTTCTCGCGAATGCCTATGTCGACCTGGGCACCTGGTGGTGCATTACGCCATTTGTCGGCGCGGGCATTGGCCTCGCCAGCATCACGATCAGCAATTTCCGCGACATAAGCCATCTGAACGATGGCGGCGGTTATGCGCATGACGACACCAAAATGAATTTCGCCTGGGCGCTCCACGCCGGCCTGGCCTACAATGTGAGCAAGTCATTCGCAGTCGAGTTCGGCTACCGCTATCTCAGCCTCGGCGACGCCCAGTCGGGCGACATCATCAATCTCAACGGCAGCAACACCGTCAACAATCCGATGATCTTCAACGACATCACGTCGCACGACTTCAGGCTTGGCCTGCGCTGGACCTGTTGCGACGAGCCGTCGATGAGGCGACAACCGGTTGCCATGCAACCGGCCTATGTAGCGGCGCCGCAGCCCGCGCTCGGCGTTCCCCCGGCCTATGCGCAGCCGCAATATGTCGCGCCGCCGCCGCCGGCGCCGGTCTACACCCAGCCGCAATATGCGCCGCCGCCGCCGCCGGTGTATCAGCAGCCGCAATATGCGCCGGCCTATCCGCAGCCGCCGCTCAGCCGCCGGGGCTAATGCCGAAGACGACGGACGGCGCGACACCGACGCGCCGTCTGTGCATGTGCGGGCCGGCGTTAACGATGACGGCGAGGATTTCCGGCGGGGCGCCGCAACCGCCACATCCTGAATGAAATTCCCTGCCATTCGGATTGCCATGACCGGAACCGGCCAACGTATTGCCTGGGTCGACTACGCCAAGGGTTTCTGCATCGTTCTCGTGGTGACGATGCATTCGACCCTCGGCGTCGAAGCGGCGCTCGGCGAGAGCGGCTGGATGCATGCGGCCGTCGCCTTCGCCAAGCCGTTCCGCATTCCGGCCTTCTTTCTGGTCGCGGGTCTGTTCCTCGCGCATACGATCGACCGCGACTGGCGCCGTTATGCCGACCGCAAGATCGTACATTTCGCCTATTTCTATGCACTGTGGGTCACCATCCAGTTCGCACTGCGCATGCCCGGACTTGTCGCCGAGCAGGGCGTGGTGGCGGCCCTGTTCGCGTATCTGAATGCCTATATCGAACCCTTCGGCACGCTCTGGTTCATTTACCTGCTGCCGTTCTTTTTCGTTGCCGCGAAGCTCACACGCAATCTGCCGTGGCCGCTGGTCTTCGCCGCGGCGGCGGCGCTGGAAATCGCGCCGGTGGAGACGGGCTCGGTGGTCGTCGACGAATTTTCCGCCCGCTTCGTCTATTTCTACGCGGGCTATGTGCTGGCACGACCCGCGTTCGCCGTTGCCGATGCGGCGGCGCGGCAGCCGATGCCGGCGGTTCTGGTTCTTGCCGCCTGGGGCATAGCCAATGCGCTATGCGTCGCGCGGGGTTATGCCGATCTCGCCTTCGTGTCGCTGGCTCTCGGTTTCGCGGGAGCAGCGGCGATTGTCGCCGCATCGTCCGTCCTGGCGCAGGCGGCGCTGCTGACGCCGCTGCGATATTGCGGCCGGCATTCGCTCGTCATCTATCTCGCATTCTCGCTTTTCATGGCGCCGATGCGCATCGTTTTGGTCAAACTGCAGATCCTGAACGATGCCGGAACGATCTCGCTGATCGTCACGCTTGCAGCGGTCGTCGGGCCGCTCGTCCTGCATGCGCTGGTGCGTTCTACCCGGCTGTCATTCCTGTTCGAGCGTCCCCAATTTTTTCAGCTCCGGCATCCGCTTTCCCTTTCGCCGCAGCGGTGACGCGCATCTCCGCGTTAACGAAGCTTAACCTTGTCGTGCCGGTGAGCTTCGTGAAAATTTATGGTTAATCCGCCCTTAACCTCTCTCCTGCATCGTGACGCCTGAATCCGGAAGTCGCGTTACAACAGGAGTTGGCGGTCATGGTTCGTCTTGGACAAGTCTGTCTTGCCTCAGCGGTGCTGCTATGCGCCGCGCAGTCTCGGGCTGCGGAACCGTCGATCATGCTTCCGCCGCTGCCGCCGCCGATCCAGAAGGCGCCGGTGGTGGTCGAGGAATACAGGTCCGGATGGTATCTGCGCGGCGATCTCGGCTATCGCATGAACGACAGCGGTCTGCCGAGCGTGGCCAACGGGCTTTCGCCGCTGAATTCGGAATATGACGACAACTACACATTCGGCGGCGGCGGCGGATACAAGTCCGGCTGGTTCCGCGCCGACGTGACGGTCGACTGGGCGTCGAAGACCAATTTCAAGGCGAGCACCGCAGCCTTCGTGGCCGACTACACGATGAAGCTCGAAAACATTACCGTGCTCGCGAATGTCTATTTCGATCTGGGCACATGGGGCGGCTTTACGCCTTATGTCGGCGCCGGTGCCGGAATGGGCTGGAATCGCGTCCACGATTTCACCGCGCTGTCTTCGAATGTCTATCTGCTCGAAAAGAGCAAGTCCTGGGATTTTGCCTGGGCCTATATGGGCGGCTTCAGCTTCAATCTTGCGCCCAACCTTCTGCTCGATCTCAACTATCGTCGCGTCGAGTTCGGCGATGCGAAGACGCATCTGTACGGCAGCGACGAACGCTTCTTTGCGAAGGATCTCGGCGCTCACGAATTCCGCCTCGGCTTCCGCTACAATCTCGATTGATCTGCATCAAGAACGGCGTTGCCGCGCAGGCCGCAAGCGACCTGCGCACGCCGCCCACGCGGCTTTGGTCGCATGCAGGTCCGACTTGACGAAACGTCGCACCGTCATTATTCCCGCACGTGGGACACCCCTCCCCACCGAGGGGCGACTATCTGGAAGGATAGATCATGACGGCGAACATGCCCGCGATGCGGCCGGTCAGTCCGCATTTTTCTTCCGGCCCCTGCGCCAAGCGCCCCGGCTGGAGCCTGCAAGCCCTCACCGACGCAGCCCTGGGACGCTCGCACCGCGCCAAGATCGGCAAGGCAAAGCTCAAGCGCGCCATCGATCTGACGCGCGAAGTGCTTGAAGTCCCGGCGGACTATCGCATCGCAATTGTGCCGGCTTCCGACACCGGCGCGGTCGAAATGGCGCTCTGGTCGCTGCTCGGTGCGCGGCCGGTCACCATGCTGGCATGGGAATCCTTCGGCGAAGGATGGATCGCCGACGTCGAAAAGCAGTTGAAGGTCAAGAATGTCACCGTGCTGAAGGCGCCCTATGGCGAATTGCCCGACCTTTCGCAGGTCGATTCCGATACCGACATCGTCTTTACCTGGAACGGTACGACTTCCGGCGTGCGCGTGCCGAATGCCGAATGGATCGCGGCCGACCGGAAGGGGCTGACCATCTGCGACGCCACCTCGGCCGCCTTCGCGCAGAAACTCGAATTCGCCAAGCTCGATGTCGTCACCTTTTCCTGGCAGAAAGCGCTGGGCGGGGAAGCGGCGCACGGCATGCTCATCCTCTCGCCGCGCGCAGTGGAGCGGCTGGAAAGCTACAAGCCGGCTTGGCCGTTGCCGAAGATTTTCCGCCTGACCAAGGGTGGAAAGCTTAACGAAGGCATTTTCCAGGGCGAGACCATCAACACGCCCTCGATGCTGTGCGTAGAGGACTATCTCGACACGCTGCAATGGGCGAAGTCGACCGGCGGACTGAATGCGCTGGTCGCGCGCGCGGATGCCAATGCCAAGGTTCTCGCCGGCTGGGTGTCGGCCACGCCCTGGGTGGACAATCTCGCCAGCGATCCGGCTACGCGCTCCAATACGTCGGTCTGCCTGAAGATTGTGGATCCCGCAGTCGCCGCGTTGCCGGCGGAAGGTCAATGGGTATTCGTCAAGGATCTGGTCGCCATTCTCGAGAAGGAAGGCGTCGCCTACGATATCGCCACCCATCGCGATGCACCGCCGGGACTGCGCATCTGGTGCGGCGCGACGGTGGAGCAGCCGGACATCGAGGCGCTCTTGCCCTGGCTCGACTGGGCTTATGCGAAGGCGAAAGAGTCGCTGGCGAAGGCCGCCTGATTTCACTGTCATACCCCGCGCGCGCGGGGCATCCGGTAATCGCAGGCGCCCGTTTTCATAACCCGAGGTCGGCGATTACCGGATCATCCGCTTTCGCGGATGATGACAACAACACACGTTGATCGTCATATCCGGACAAAAAACCATGACTGCCCCGAAAGTTCTCATTTCCGACGCGCTCTCTCCCGCCGCCGTGCAGATTTTCAAGGATCGCGGCGTCGAGGTCGAATTCCAGCCCAACCTCGGCAAAGACAAGGACAAGCTCGCCGACACCATCGCCGCGTTCGACGGCCTCGCCATCCGCTCGGCCACCAAGGTGACGCCGAAGATTCTGGAGAAGGCCGCAAAGCTGAGGGTAATCGGCCGTGCCGGCATAGGCGTCGACAATGTCGACATTCCTGCCGCGACCTCCAAGGGCATCATCGTGATGAACACGCCCTTCGGTAATTCGATTACCACTGCCGAGCATGCGATCACGCTGATGCTTGCGCTGGCGCGGCAGATTCCACAAGCCGATGCGTCGACCCAGGCCGGCAAGTGGGAAAAGAACCGCTTCATGGGCGTGGAAATCACCGGCAAGACGCTGGGTGTGATCGGATGCGGCAATATCGGCGGAATCGTCGCAGAACGGGCAATGGGCCTGCGCATGAAGGTGATCGCCTACGATCCGTTCCTGTCGCCCGAGCGCGCGGTCGATCTCGGCGTCGAAAAAGTCGAACTCGACGATCTGCTGCGGCGCGCGGATTTCATCACGCTGCACACGCCGCTGACCGACAAGACGCGCAACATCGTCGACGCCGTTGCGCTCGGCAAGACCAGAAAGGGCGTGCGTATCGTCAATTGCGCGCGCGGGGGGCTGGTCGACGAGGTTGCCCTGCGTGCGGCGCTCGATTCCGGCCACGTCGCAGGAGCGGCCTTCGATGTGTTCTCGTCGGAGCCTGCGACCGAGAACGTGCTGTTCGGCCATCCCAACGTGATCTGCACGCCGCATCTCGGCGCGGCGACGACCGAGGCGCAGGAGAATGTCGCCCTGCAAATCGCCGAGCAGATGTCCGATTATCTGCTGCAGGGTGCGATCTCCAACGCCGTGAACTTTCCCTCGATCACCGCGGAAGAGGCGCCCAGGCTCAAGCCCTATATCGCGCTGGCCGAAAAGCTCGGTTCGTTCGCCGGCCAGCTCACCGAGACCGGGCTGACCAAGGTGCAGATCACCTATGAGGGCGGTGTCGCACAGATGAAGACGCGGGCGCTGACCTCGGCGGCACTGGCCGGATTGCTGCGCCCGATGCTGGGGGACGTGAACGTGGTCTCCGCGCCGGTAGTCGCGAAGGAGCGGGGCATGGTGATCGAGGAGACGACGCGGGAGGCGGCGGGCGACTACGAGAGCCTGATCACCGTCACCGTCGTCACCGAACGGCAGACGCGCTGGGTCTCGGGTACCGTCTTTGCCGACGGCCGCCCGCGCATCGTCAACATCAAGGGCATCCGCATGGACGCGGAATTCGGTCCCTCGATGATCTACATAACCAACCTCGACAAGCCCGGCTTTATCGGCAAGTTTTCCTCAACGCTCGGCGAGGCCGGGATCAATATTGCGACGTTCCATGTCGGCCGCGATGCGCCGGGCGGCAATGCGATCGCACTGATCGAGATCGACGGCGACCTGCCGCCCGCTGTGCTGGAACGGGTACGCATGCTGCCGCAGGTGCAGCAGGCCAAGCCGCTGAAATTCTGAGGGGTCGCGCCGCATTCGACGCTGCCGCGCGGTTGCGGCGTGCGTCAGCCGCCGCGCTCGATATTGGCGCTGCGCGCCGGTACCCCGAATTCGCGCCGGCAGACTTCGGCGAGCGCGGCAATTCCCTCGCGGATCGTCTGCCGGGACGGCTGCGCGAAGCACAGCCGCATGCGGCTTCGGCTGTGGTCCCGGTCCAGCGACCATTCCGGGCCCGGATTGATCGCAATGCCTTCGGCAAGCGCCGCCTGCGCGAGCCGGGCGGTGTCGACGGCGTCCGGCAGCTTCACCCACAGGAAGATTCCGCCTTTCGGCTCGTCGAACTCGGCGGCGGTGCCGAACTGTTCGGCCAGAGCCTCCATCAGCGTCTCCAGCTTCCCGCGCAGCGCGCGCGTGAGCGCCGGTACATGGTCGTGGAAATGCCCGGTGCAATACTCGGCCAGCACCATCTGTTCCAGCGCACCGGAACCCGCGTCGGTCTTCAGCGCGACGATGCGCGACAGAATTTCCCAGGGCGCGACGATGTAACCGACCCGCAGGGCCGGTGCGACCGATTTGGAGAAAGAGCCGATATGGATCGTCTGCCCGCGCCGGCCCATGGCGTAGATTGCCGGCGGTCGCCTGCGGTCCCAGAGCAGGTCGGCATAGCAGTCGTCCTCGACGACCGGAACTGCATACCGGTCGGAAAGGTCCAGCAACGCCCGCCGGCGCGCTTCGGTCAGGATGGTGCCGGTCGGATTCTGCACCGTCGGTATAGTGTAGACGAATTTCGGCGTCACGCTCCGGCCCCGGAGGCCGGCGAGCGCCGCGGCCAGCGCATCCACGCGCATGCCGTCGCGATCGAGCGGAATGCCAATGGCGTTCACGCCCAGCCGAGCAAAGCGCGAGATGGTGCCGCCATAGGTGTCCTGCTCGCAAAGCACGGTGTCGCCGCGGGCAAGAAACAGCGCGTTGACCAGATCGAGCGCCTGAAGCGAACCGGAGACCAGCAGGATCTCGTCCGCCTCGCAGACGATGCCGGCGTCGCGCTTCAGCTTGCCGACGAGAAACTCGCGCAACGGCCGGTAGCCGAGCGGACCGCTCTGCAGCCCGTAAAGCGCAAGGTCGCGCCCTTCGCGCGCGAGCACCGCATCGGCGGCCTGCCGCAATGCCTCGGCCGGTGTGCTGTCGGCGTCGTTATGGCCACCGATGAAATTGTATTTCGGAAAACCGTTCCATTTGGCGGCGGCCGGCGGCAGGCCGGGCGCAAGCAGCGGCGCTATGTCGAACGGAACTGTCATGATGTCTCTCGCAGATGTCGGACGCAGAACGCGCGGTTGAACGCAACCGCCTATTGCCTCCAGTTGGCAAAGGCTTCGGCGAAGGCGCGCTCGCCCGGCGTCCCTTTTTCCAGCGCGAGAATGGCGCGGCGGCTGTTCTCGTAAACCACCGGGATGTCGAACCAGGCGCGTTCCTTGAGCAACTGCACATTGCGCTGCATGTCGGCCTCGACGGCGGACAGGCCGATCAGGAAAAATCCGGTCATCACCTTCACCGCCAGACCCGAGAGCGGAACGCCCCGCGTCTGTTCCGACTGTTTCATCAGAATGCCGGGAACGTTGGCGATACCTCCACCGGCGAAATCCTGCGGCAGGTTGAACACGATCTCGATCGTATGGCTGGCGGGCAAGGTCTGGTCGGTATTGCGGCGGATGGAAAATTTCATGGCAAGACGCCGCTCGGGAATTTCCACGTCGGCGCGCACTGCAATCTCCGGCGGCAGGCCGGGGCCGGGCGACACCGTTTCCGTCCGCCAGATTGCCGAGCCGACATAGCGCTTGCCCTGCGGATCGGCCGGCTCCTCTTCGTAGAGAACGACGCGCTGCGCGACGCCCGGTCCCGCTTGCGCAGCAGGGCTGTCCTGGCCGATGCGGTCGGTGATTTTGCCGCTCTGTTGCGTCTGTGCCGTCGGCGCTGCCGGGCGCGTCACCGTCGTTGCAGGCTGGCCGCGCAGCGCCTGGTACAGTCCGGTGATCGTATTGCGCTGCCAATAGCCGAACGCGACGAGTCCGGCCAACAGCATCGCGCCGACAACAAGCTTGATCAGACCGAACCAGTTGCGGCGGGGCCGTACCAGGTCGTCGGCCGTCGGCTCGCGCTTGCCGCGCCGGCGACGGCCGGCGGGTTCGCCGCCGGCCACGGGCTCGGCGGGTGGGGCCGGCGGAAAATCCTCCTGCGGCGGCGGGGCGCGGAATGCGTCGAGTTCGGCATGCAGTTCGGGGCTGCTTTCCAGCCGGTCGAAATCGTGGGCGGCGGGCAAGTCGGCAAACGGATCGCGGGCGGGAGCCGGCGGAGGCTGCGGCATTCCCAGATCGGCGCGCAGATTGTCGAGGTCGGATGGCGGACCCGGCGGGCGCGGACGGGGCGTCGGAGCGAGCGGCGGCTGCAGCGGCGGCGAGGATGCGCGCGGCGTTGCCGGAGGCGGGGCAGGCGCTGCCGGCGGAGCAGGCGGCGGCCGCCGCGGTTCGAAACGCGGAGGCGGCGACGGAAACTGTCCGGCCGGTGTCTGCGGGCGCGGCGCTGCCGGCTGCTGCGGCCGCATTTGCGGCGTCGGCGGTGGCGCTGCCGGCTGGGGCGGCCGCGTTGGCAGCGGTGGGGAACCGCCATATCCGGCGGCAGGCTGGGCCGGCGCAGGGGCGTGCGGCGCCGGTCGCGGCGCGGCGGGCGCGGCAGCAGGCGGGGGCGCGGGCGATGGCTCCA
>CAYWCE010000080.1:6945-11859 GCA_964456755.1 uncultured Hyphomicrobiales bacterium | reverse complement strand
GAAATGGTGGGCGCTGTAGGGATTGAACCTACGACCTCTCCCGTGTGAAGGGAACGCTCTCCCGCTGAGCTAAGCGCCCGTAGTGCCGCCGAGATTTACGGAAGGCGGGGGAAGCGGTCAAGCGAACGGCCGGCTGCCGCTTCGATATGTCCGCCGGGCACAATTTCCGCCGGACACAGTCTGCGCGCCGGTTCAGCGGATTTGCGTCGGCGGTGGCGGCGGCGGCGGCCACGGCGACGAGGCGCTTGGGGCCGGCGCGGCGGGCGCGGCCTGTTGCTGCGGCTGCGGGCGCGGGGCCGGTGCGGTCTGTTGCTGCGGCGGGCGCGCCGTCGTGGCTGCGGCGGCTGCAGGCTCGTCGGTCGAGGCATCGGCCGCCGGCGGGCGCTGGACGGTGGGCCGGCGCGGCGCGGGCCGGCGCGGCGGCGGGGCCGCCTTCTCCAGCTCCGCATAGACCGGATTGGGATGGAAGCGCGGTAGCGAACCGCCCCCGCCGATTTCCGGATCCAAGCGCTGCTCGTCCGGCGGCATCAGCTTCACCGGCACCGTCTGCGACTTGAAGCCGTTGAGCGCATAAGTGACCGTTACGTCGGCGGCCGGCACGGCGAGCGCGCAGGGCGTGCGGCAGGTCTGGCCGCTGGAGGTCTTGACTTCCGCGCCTGCCGGTTCGGATTCGAACTGCAGCGTCATCGTCGGGGTCACGGCCTTCAGCGCATCGGAATCCGAAGCGCATCCGGCGGCGGCGAGGCCGCATGCCACAATGGCGAGAACCCTTCGCATGGCAGTTTCCCATCGGCTCGTGCGGTTGTGCACCGCATTTGCCCCCCGGCCGCGACCATACGGGGGCCGGTTGGACGGCGCAACCGCAGCAGTAAAGTACCGTTAACCGAGCTAACGACTGAAAACAGGCGCTTTTCGCGCTCTAAAGCTTGTAGGCAGTTCGAAATGCGCCCCAATGCTTGCCGAATACCCGGATCGGCACGCTGATCTCGCGCATCATGACGATCACGCCCCCGCCCATGTCGCGCGGATAGTTCTGTATCAGATACGGACGCACGTTACGCGCGGCGGAGAGCCCGGCGCGATCGTCGAAAATCCGTTTGTTGCGGCAATTGGCCGTGTTCCAGGCCACGTCGCCGGGACGCTGCGGCTGCGAATAGATGCGGTTGTGCACGCCGAGATAGCCGTTGCGGTCGACCGCCGCGCAAAAGAACATGCGCTTGTCGCTGGCCAGCAGCGGCTCCTGGATCTGCGGCAGCAGACGTTCCAGCGTCGTCAGGAAGCGGGTGTCGAACTGTACCGGCGCGGTTCCCTCGATCGGTTTGTATTCGTTGTCGAACAGGTCGGCTTGCGAAAGCATTCCGTCGCTGACCGCCTTTTCCAGCGCGGCCGAAATGCGCCCGGCCGTGTCGACCGCGCGGTCGATGCATTCCTTGTTCTCGTCGCGGATCGCGGCGAGCTTGGCGTGAAGCGCGGCTTGCTGCGCTTCGCCGGGCTGCTCGAACTGCAGATGCAGACCGAGCGGCGAAACGTTGACCAGACGCACCGGAATGCTGCCGATATCCGCCACGCCGAGGTTGAAGCGGCTGCCGGCCTGCGGCGTACCGCCCTCGCCGATGCGTATCAGCGTGCCGCCTTCGGAGAGGTCGACGGTGTTGCCGCGAATGTCTTGTCCCTCGTGCCGGAACGTGGCGACCAGTTCGCATGGCAGGCGGTCGTGACGGCGGCGGTCGCCGAATTCCGTCTGCCGCAACAGCATGACGAAACGCGTGCGCAGCTTTTCCGCCGTCTGCATCGCCTCCTGGCCGGAACGGTCGACGGCGTCGCTGTAGCCGCTCGCTTCGGCGGCGGTCGAGGCGATGTCGTTGGCGCCGTCGGCGACGCTGGCGATGAACTGCGAGGCTTCGTTGGCGCTGCGTGCAAGCGCGTTGGTCGTGGCCTGCTGCTGGTCGGCGGCGGCGGATACGGCGGTGAAGACCGGACGGATGGTCTCGATCGACTTGGCCACGTCGGTCAGCGCGCTGGCCGACTGCGCGGCATTCTGCTGGACCGTCTCGATCTTGCGCGTGATTTCGTCGGTCGCTTTCTGTGTCTGCGCGGAGAGCGCCTTGACCTCGTTCGCCACCACGGCGAATCCGCGCCCCGCCGCGCCCGCGCGGGCCGCTTCGATCGTGGCATTGAGCGCAAGCAGGTTGGTCTGCTTGGCGATCGAGGCGATCAGATGGACAACCTGGCCGATCTCGCTCGACGACGATTTCAGTCCGTCGATGCTCCGTCCAGCGGCCTCGGCGGCCCGGGTGGCTTCATTGGCCAGGGCACCGGCTTCGCGAACCTGACGCAGAATCTCGTCGGCCGAACTGGCAAATTCCTCGGTCGCGGTCGCAAGGTGGACCGCATCTTCCTTGACGCTTGTCGTTCTGTCGGCCAGCGCCCCGCTGTGCTGGCGGATCGCCACCAGCGCTTTCGAGGACGACTGGATGCCGATGCGGACCGCCTCGGAGGTGCGATGCACGTCGCGGATCATGGCCGACAGGTCGGCTTCCAGCAGGTCGATGGTCTCGCGGATCGCCTCCGCCCGGGCGCGCTGGGTATCGCCGGCGGCGGGCCGAACGGAGGACGCATTGTCGGCGACAATGTCTTGGGCAGCGCTGGGCGTGTCCGGAGTCTTGCGGCGCGAATGACGGAAAAGTCCAAGAGGCATGGAGATTCTTTATGATTCCGGGCTGCCTCCATTTGCAGCGGTTATCGTTAATTCCGCGTTAACGATGTCTCAGGATACCACCCCGGACGTTTGCAGGCGTGCGACTGCGCGATCGATCTGGTCGAAATGGCTGATCACGATATCCGGGCCAAGCGCGGTCACCGGAATTTCGGTGTAGCCGAAATCCACCGCAATCACCGGCACCCGCGCCGCGCGCGCGACGTCGATATCGGTTGCCGAGTCGCCGACCATGATCGCTGCATCGCGGTCGCCGCGAGCGCCGGCGATGGTGCGCAACAGCACTTCGGGATCCGGCTTGCGGACGCCAAAGGTGTCCTGGCCGCAGATGAACGCGAACCGTTCGGTCATGGCGAGCGCGTCGAGCAGACGCCGGGCCAGCCATTCCAGCTTGTTGGTGCACACGGCAAAGCGGCAGCCGTGCTCCCGCAGCCGGTCCAGCGCCGGCACCAGCCCGGGATAGGGGCGCGACCCCTCGGCGATGTTCGCGGCATAATGGTCGATGAACGCGGCGAACAGGCGGTCGATCTCCTCGGCCGGCACCTCGACCTGCAGGCGTCTGAGCGCGCGCTCGATCATCGTTCTTGCCCCGCCTCCGATCGTCGCCCTCGCTTCGGCGAACGGTATGGGCGGCAATTGCCGGCGCGCCAGGATCGCGTTCAGCGTTCCGACCAGATCGGGTGCCGTGTCGACGAGCGTGCCGTCGAGATCGAATATGAGGAGGGGGGAGGGCATGCGGCCGGGGTAGCGGGGCGGGGCGGGCTTGGCAAGACGGGCTTGGCAAGACGGGCCGCGGCCGCCGTCGGCAGGACGGGATATCCCGGGCGGGGGGTTGCTTTCGCCGCCCGTTACCGGGCAGAAGGTCACCGCACGGTACCGGATTGCACGAAACCCCGCGAAATCATGGATCCCGAAGCCCTGAAACGGCAGGCCGCCGCTCGCGCGCTCGAAGCGGTGCGCACCGGCATGCGCCTCGGGCTGGGGACCGGCTCGACCGCCCGGCATTTCGTCGACCTGCTCGGCGAGCGGGTCAGGAACGGGCTGACGGTCGTCGGCGTGGCGACATCCGAGGCGACCCAGGCGCAGGCGCAGGCCTGTGGCATCCCGCTTTCCACCCTGGACGAGACCCCTGAACTGGACCTCACCGTGGACGGGGCCGACGAGGTTGCCCCCGACCTCACCCTGATCAAGGGCGGGGGCGGTGCGCTCCTGCGCGAGAAAATTGTCGCTGCGGCATCCGCGCAAATGATAGTGATCGCCGACGAATCGAAATGCGTGGCCGAACTTGGCCGTTTTCCGCTTCCGATCGAAATCGTGCCGTTCGGAATGGTGGCGACGCGCAATGCGGTCGCCGCCGCGCTTGAATTGCCGCACGAATCCGGCGCATTGAGCCTGCGCCGGACCCGGGACGGCCATGCTTTTGTCACGGATGGGGGGCACTTGATCCTCGACGCAGCGCTGGGCCGAATTCCAGCCCCCAAGACCCTCGCCGGCCGGCTGACCTCCATTCCGGGCGTGGTCGAACACGGGCTCTTCATCGGACTTGCAACAACGGCAATTATTGCGGGATCGACCGGCATTCGTGTGATCGAGCGGTCCTGAACACATGCGAAGGAGTTTGACGATGATCGTTGGTTCTGTGAGCCGGGCTGCACGCGTTGCGCTGGCTGTCCTCATGTTTGCCGCAGTAACGACCGGTGCACGCGCCCAGCAGCAGCCCTCCGCCGCCGCGATCGCCACCGCCAAGGAGATGCTCGAGCTGAAGGGAAGCCTGATCATGTTCGAGCCGCTGGTGCCCGGCGTCATCGAGACTGCCAAGAATGTGTTCATGCAGCAGAGCCCCAACCTGCAGAAGGATCTCAACGAAGTGGCCGCGACCCTGCGCACGCAAATGGCGCCGCGCCTCAACGAGCTGAAGGACGAAATCGCCAGGCTCTATGCCCAGCGATTCACCGAACAGGAACTGAAAGACCTGCTCGCCTTCTTCAAGACGCCGCTCGGCAAGAAGGTGCTGGTCGAAGAGCCGCGTTTCGTCGAAGATTCGCTGTCCGGCGCGCAGGACTGGGGCAACCGCCTCTCCGACGAGGTGATGAGCAAGATCCGCGCCGAGATGAAGAAAAAAGGCCACAATCTGTGACATCGCGCGGCGTGCCGTCGCCGGGGTGAGGTTCGATGCCGCTGCGCGAGGTCGACCTCTT
>CAYWCE010000080.1:0-6935 GCA_964456755.1 uncultured Hyphomicrobiales bacterium | reverse complement strand
GGGCTCGGGCGGGGTGCGCGCCGCGCGCATTGCGTCCGGCTATGGCGCCCGGGCGATCGTCGCGGAGGAATACCGCGTCGGCGGCACCTGCGTTATCCGCGGCTGCGTGCCCAAGAAGCTGCTCGTCTATGCCTCGCGCTTTGCCGAAGAATTCGCAGATGCCAGAGGCTATGGCTGGACCGTGCCGGAACCGGTTTTCGACTGGCCCACGCTGATCGCCAACAAGGACCGCGAAATCGCCCGCCTCGAACTCGCCTATACGACCAATCTCGACCGCGCCAACGTCGAGATCGTCAAGAGCCGTGCCGTGCTGGAGGATGCGCACCATGTCCGGCTGGTCGCGACCGGCGAGGTGATCCGCGCCGGCACCGTCCTGATTGCCACCGGCGGAGCGCCGCATCACGGCGCCGGGATTGCCGGGCTCGAACACGTCATCTCCTCGAACGAGGCCTTTCATCTGACCGAATTGCCGCCCCGCATCCTGATTCAGGGCGGCGGCTATATCGCGGTGGAATTTGCCGGGATTTTCGCAGGTCTCGGCTCGCAGGTGACGCTGGTCTATCGCGGCGAGAACATTCTGCGCGGTTTCGACGACGACGTGCGTGAGCATCTGCGCGCGGAGATGGAGCGGAGCGGGATCAGGATCGTCACGCGTCAAACGGTCGCCTCCGTCGAAAAGGTGGACCACGGCCTTTGCGTCGTGCTGTCGGACAACGAATCCTGTCTCGTCGATCAGGCAATGTTCGCGACCGGCCGCCGCCCCAATACCGCAGGTCTGGGGCTTGAAAAGGCGGGCGTCGCCATGGCGGAAGACGGCGCTATCGTGGTCGATCGGTATTCGCAGAGTTCGGTGCCGGGCATTTATGCGGTGGGCGACGTCACCAATCGCGTGAACCTGACGCCGGTCGCGATCCGGGAGGGCCATTGCTTTGCCGACACCGTGTTCGGCGGCAAGCCGGTCGCCGTCGATCATACCGGCGTGCCGACGGCGGTCTTCTCCGATCCGGAAATCGGCGTGGTCGGTCTGACCGAGCAACAGGCGCGCGCGCAATTCTCGCGCGTCGACATCTACAAATCCTCGTTCCGGCCGATGAAGGCGACGCTGACCTCGCGCGCCACCCGCAGCTTCTTCAAGCTCGTCGTCGACGGAGATACCGGCCGCGTGCTCGGCTGCCACATCGTCGGGCCGGATGCGGGCGAGATGATCCAGCTGGTCGGCATTGCCGTGAAAATGAATGCCACCAAGGCGGATTTCGATGCGGTCATGGCCGTCCACCCGACCGCCGCCGAGGAGCTGGTCACCATGCGCGAAAAGGCGGCAACTTTTACCCGCGAGGCGGCGGAATAGGGCCCTGCGCGACCAGCCGGCCGCCCGGGCGCCCGCTCTTGCTTGTGGTTTTGCCCGACAAGTCTCGCTATAACCCCCGGAATTCGCAGACAGGCGAGGCAACCAGCCTCGCAAGGAGCAGACCGGTGCCCGAGCGTTGGACCCCCGATAGCTGGCGGACGAAGCCCGCCGTGCAGATGCCCGATTATCCCGACAAGGCGGCGCTGGCCGCCGTCGAGGCGCAGCTCGCAAGCTATCCGCCGCTGGTCTTTGCCGGGGAAGCGCGCAGCCTCAAGCGTGCGCTCGCACGTGTCGCCGCCGGGGAAGCCTTCCTGCTCCAGGGCGGCGACTGCGCCGAAAGTTTTGCCGAACACGGGCCCAACAATATCCGCGATTTCTTCCGCGTTTTCCTGCAGATGGCGGTGGTGCTCACCTTCGCCGGCCGGTCGCCGGTGGTGAAGGTCGGCCGCATTGCCGGGCAGTTCGCCAAGCCGCGCTCCTCGCCGACGGAGAAAAAAGACGGTGTCGAACTGCCAAGCTATCGCGGCGACATCGTCAACGGCAACGATTTCACTGCGGAAGCGCGGCTGCCCGATCCGCGCCGGCAGATCGAGGCCTACCGCCAGTCTGCCGCCACGCTCAACCTGTTGCGCGCCTTCGCGCATGGCGGTTACGCAAATCTCGCCAGCGTGCATCAATGGATGCTCGGCTTCGTGAAGGATTCGCCGCAGTCGCGCCGCTATCTCGAACTGGCCGACCGCATTTCCGACGCGCTCGGCTTCATGCGCGCCTGCGGCCTCGACCTGGAAAGCCATCCCGAACTGCGCACGACCGAAATCTACACCAGCCACGAGGCGCTGCTGCTCGGCTTCGAGCAGGCGATGACGCGCGTCGATTCGACATCCGGCGACTGGTACTGCACCTCCGGTCACATGGTCTGGATCGGCGACCGCACGCGCCAGCCCGATCATGCCCATGTCGAATATTGTCGCGGCATCAGAAATCCGGTCGGACTCAAATGCGGCCCGTCGCTCAAGGCCGACGAGTTGATTCGGCTGATCGACATTCTCAATCCCGACAACGAGGCCGGCCGGCTCACACTCATCGCCCGCTTCGGTTCCGACAAGGTCGGCGAGCATCTCCCCGGCCTGATCCGCGCGGTCAGGCGCGAGGGACGCCAGGTGGTGTGGTCGTGCGATCCCATGCACGGCAACACGATCAGTTCCGGCTCCGGCTACAAGACGCGTCCGTTCGACCGCATTCTCTCGGAGGTGAAGGACTTCTTCGCCATCCACCAGGCGGAAGGCACCTATGCCGGCGGCGTGCATCTGGAAATGACCGGTCAGAATGTCACCGAATGCACCGGCGGTGCGCGTGCCATCACCGAGGCCGATCTCAACGATCGCTATCACACCTTCTGCGATCCGCGGCTCAATGCCGAGCAGTCGATCGATCTGGCTTTCCTTTTGGCCGAATTGCTGAAGAAAGAACGCGCGGCATTGGCCAAGCCGCTGCCGGCGGCAGCGGGGCTTTAAGCCGCCGTTAACCGGCCGTTAGGCGCTCGCGCTGACGCAGCATTAACGCTGCGCGCGGTGGCGGGGGTTTGCTCCGCCGGCTGGCAAGGAATTGAAAGCAATTTGAATCAAATTGGACGCGTCGAACGAAGCCGGGGGAGGCATTCGTGGCGCGGACAAAAGCCTGCGCAATCGTGCTGGCCGTTTTCGGGATTGCCCTGTGCCTGCCGGCGCAGGCAGCCGACGGTCCGCAATGGCCGCGCTACGGCGGCGGTCCGCAATGGCCCGATTTTCACCGCAAGCCTGTTCGCTACCCCGCGCCGCGGCCGGTCGCCTCGGTCGAAGGCGAATTCGGTGCCCGCTACTGGTTTTCCTCCAGCAACACGGCAAAAGATCTCTACAATGTCGCCGGCAATGCGCTCGTCTCGCGCCTGACCTATGACGGCCTGCAGGGTCACGCCGGCGAGATGTTCGGCCGCGCCGACCACAGCGGCGGCCTGTATCTGAAGGGCTATTTCGGCGGCGGCCTCCTGCATCGCGGCAATCTGGTCGACGAGGATTTCCCGCCCTTCGTCGCGCCCTATTCCAGCACCGACAGCGCGCAGCGCAACGGCACACTCTATTACGGGGCGATCGACGGCGGCTTCAACCTGGTGAAGCGCCCGGGCCTGCGCGTCGGCGCCTTTGCCGGCTATCACAATTTCACCCAGCATCTGCACGCCTATGGCTGTCTGCAGATGGCGGGCAACACCAATGTGTGCGGAGGCGGCGGAGTTGCGCCGGACGTCCGCGTGATCAGCCAAGACAATACCTGGCATTCGCTGCGCGTGGGTGTCGATGCCGACATCGCGCTGTCCGACCGCCTGATGCTGCGCCTCGACGGCGCCTATGTTCCCTATGTGCGCCTCGACGGCGCCGACAGTCACTGGCTGCGCATCGGTACCAATAACGGCAACTTTGCCGGCCCGATCCCGGAAGACGGTTCCGGCCGCGGCTACCAGATCGACGCCATGCTCAGCTATGCGCTGAACCAGTATGTCAGCTTCGGCGTCGGCGGTCGCTACTGGCGCATGGAATCGAGCGGCTTCACCCATTTCGAGGGCAACGTGGTTGGGCAGAATGCCTCTCCGCAGCCGCTCGACTGGAAGACCGAAATCTACGGCGTGTTTGTCCAGGGCAGCTTCAAGTTCGGCCCCTACGCCGCCGGCTCCTCGTTCTGAGCGCCGCTGCATTGCGGGCGCGCGCCGCGCGCGCTACATCGGCTGCATGAACGCTCCTCCCGCCGACCGCCTTGGCATTGCCGTCGCGCAACTCAACCCGACCGTCGGCGACGTCGAAGGCAATGCGCAGAAGGTGCGCCAGGCGCGCGCGCAGGCGGCGGCGCTCGGCGCCGATCTCGTGGTTTTTTCCGAATTGTTCGTCGCCGGCTATCCGCCGGAAGACCTGGTGCTCAAGCCCGCCTTTCAGGCGGCCTGCCGCGGCGCGGTCGAGGCGCTCGCGCGCGAGAGCGGCGACGGCGGTCCCGCCGTCGCCGTCGGCACGCCGTGGGCGGAGGAGGGCAAGCTCTACAACGCCGTGGCGCTGCTGGAGGGCGGCCGCATTGCCGGGCTGCGCTACAAGGTCAATCTGCCCAATTACGGCGTGTTCGACGAGAAGCGCGTCTTCGCGGCGGGCCCGCTTCCGGGGCCGCTGAATTTCCGCGGCGTGCGGATCGGCGTGCCGATCTGCGAGGACATCTGGACCGAATGGGGCGCCTACGAGGACGTGGCCGAATGTCTCGCCGAGACCGGCGCCGAAATCCTGATCGTGCCGAACGGTTCGCCCTACCGGCGCGGCGTCGTCGACCGGCGACTCAGCGTCACCGTCGCCCGCGTCAGGGAGACCGGCCTGCCGCTTCTGTATGTCAACCAGCTTGGCGGACAGGACGAACTGGTGTTCGAGGGCGCCTCGTTCGCGCTCAACGCCGACGCCTCGCTCGCCATGCAGATGCCGGCATTCGCCGGCGATGTGGCGCTGACCCGCTGGGAGCGCGGCGCCGAGGGCTGGCGCTGCGCGGACGGGCCGATGGCGCAGATCGACGAGAACGAAACGGTCGACTATACCGCCTGCGTGTTCGGTCTGCGCGACTATGTCGACAAGAACGGCTTTCCCGGCGTCGTGCTCGGCCTTTCCGGCGGAGTGGATTCCGCTCTGTGCGCGGCGATGTCGGTGGACGCGCTCGGCGCCGACCGCGTGCGTTGCGTCATGCTGCCCTACAAATTCACCGCGCAGGAATCGCTCGACGACGCGGCGGCGTGCGCCAGAGCGCTCGGCGTGCGCTACGACATTCTGCCGATCGCGAGCGCGGTCGAGGGGCTGGAAAATTCGCTCAAGCCGCTATTCGCCGGCCTGCCGCGCGATGTCGCAGAGGAAAACTTACAGGCGCGCGCGCGCGGCGTCATCGTCATGGCGATTTCCAACAAGCACGGCCTGATGGTGGTGACCACCGGCAACAAGTCGGAAATGTCGGTCGGCTATGCCACGCTCTACGGCGACATGAACGGCGGCTTCAATCCGGTAAAGGATCTCTACAAGACCGAGGTGTACCGGCTGGCGCGGCTGCGTAATTCATGGAAGCCGGCGCTGGCGCTCGGGCCCGCCGGCCGCGTCATTCCCGAAAACATTCTCACCCGCGCGCCGACCGCGGAATTGCGTGAGAACCAGACCGACCAGGACACGCTGCCGCCCTACGACATTCTCGACGCGATTCTGGAGCGGCTGGTGGAACGCGAGGAGCCGGTGGCGAAAATCGTAAGCGCCGGATACGAGCGCGAGACGGTGATGAAGGTCGAGCGCATGCTCAATGTCGCCGAATACAAGCGGCGGCAGGCGGCGCCCGGCGTGAAGGTCACATTGCGCAATTTCGGCCGCGATCGCCGCTATCCGATCGTCAACCGCTTCCGCGATCCCGGCACGCCGCTGCCCGAGCCGGACAAGGCGCTGGCAGCCGGCGCGGCGGCGCGCAGCGAAGCATTCGATTTTTGAAGGTGCAATCTCAGGTTGCGCGGACATGCGATCGTGTCGATAATTCTCGATCCATCGTTCAGGGGAACGATGCGTTGAGGGGCCGGCGGATGGCCGGCATCGTCACGTGATCTGGCTCAGAGTTGTCTGGCGCGGGCTGGTAACGCTGATTTTCGCGGCGTTTGCAGCGGTGTGCGCTCTCGGCAATGTGCAGCCGCAGTCTCTTCCGGTCGAAGTGCTGGCTGCTGCGCCGCGGCTTGCGCCGTTTCTGGCCAGCTATGGCGCCTATCTTGCCTTTTCGTCCGGAATGATCGGCGCGTTTGCCGGGTTTCTCACGATCGTGGCCGTTCGGAGCGCATCGGAAAAGGCTCTCAGGAGCACCGGCGAAGACGTCAAGGGCCATGTCAGCGCCGAAATCCAAAAGCTGAGAGACGAGATGCTTGGACAATTGTCGGCGCACCGATCGGATCAAGGTGCCCTGGCCATCGTTCCGCGGCACGCCTACGAAGCGGAAATCGAACGGCTGGCCGCCACGGACGATTCGGACAAGCGGCAGGCTGCGGCGTTGATTGCAGAGGGGCAGGTCGCGAAAGGCGAAACCGAATTGACGCAGATTGCCGAGCGCCAGGAGCGCCTTGCGAATGTGTCCGCAACGCGCGCAGCCGAAACCTGGAAGGAGGTCGGTGCTGTGCGTGTTGCCACGAGCGTGACATCCGCAATCGATGCGTTCGAAAGGGCGTCCTCGCTCGATCCGGTCGACTTCTGGACCGACGTGTTTCTGGCCCGGCTCTACCGAAACGCCGGGCGACTGGCCGATGCATTTCGAATTTCCGGCGCGCTCCATGCCAAGGCTCGGAACGAGCGCGACCGCAGCGTCGCCTGCGACGAACTGGGCGACGTGCTGGTGGCGCGGAACGATCTTGAGGGTGCGCTGAAACACTATCGCGAAGGGCTTGAGATACGAAGGCGTCTTGCTGCGGCGGACGACAGCCACGCGGAGCGGGCGCGCGACGTGTCTGTGAGCCTGGATCGGATCGGCGACGTGCTGGTGGCGCGGAACGATCTTGAGGGTGCGCTGAAACACTATCGCG
>CAYWCE010000079.1:0-11875 GCA_964456755.1 uncultured Hyphomicrobiales bacterium | reverse complement strand
TCGGTGACGATCACGTCGAACTGCTTGGGATTGCGCACGAGCTGCATGCCGCCGGCATCCGCCAGCATGTGATCGAGCTGCACCTCCTTGAACTCGCGCTGGTGCACCTGCGTCACCACCTCGTTCCAGAGCACGCCCGACTTCATCACGTTGCGCTTTTCCATCGAGGTGACCTTGTTGCGGCGCTTGCGCGCCAGCTCGAAAGCGACGCGCGAAATGCGCTCGATCTCGTAGGTGTCGTAGACCTGCGTATCGATGGCGCGCTTCTGGCCGTTGCCGAGATCGGTGATGGTTTTCGGCTCGCCGAAATAGACCCCGCCGGTCAGTTCGCGCAGGATCATGATGTCGAGGCCCTCGACCAGGTCGCGCTTGAGCGAGGACGCGTCGGCGAGCGCGGGATAGGTCACCGCCGGACGCAGATTGGCGTAAAGCGCGAGATCCTTGCGCAGGCGCAGAAGGCCGGCTTCCGGGCGCACCTCATAGGGCACGCCGTCCCATTTCGGCCCGCCCACCGCCCCGAACAGCACCGCGTCGGCGGCCTTGGCCTTCTCCACCGTCGCGTCGGCGATCGAAACCTTGTGCGCGTCGAAGCAGGCGCCGCCGACCAGCCCCTCCTCAACGGAAAAACGCGCGAGGCCGCTGTCGTTGAAAAAGGCAATCAGCTTTTTCACCTCGGCCATTACTTCGGGGCCGATGCCGTCGCCGGGAAGAAGCAGGATGTTGTGGGTCGCCATCGGAAGCCTCGCGCTGTCACGGGATTGCGGCGCGAATTGCTAAAGCCAGCCGGGCACCTTGGCAAGGCATGCGCCGCGCGAGGGCGACAGGCGGATGAACGCGCCCGCCTGCGGCAGTCCCCGGTCCCTTCTCCGGGTGATAATCGCAGTCGCAACCGGGCTTCCGGTCTATGCCGCGTGGACGCGTGAACGCGTAGCCGGTCTGGCGTCAATCCCGATCCGGTCGATTGTCCCGGCTGCGGTGCGGAACCCGATCAATGGCGCCTGGACACAGCGCAGCCCGCCACCGCCGGCAAGCGCTGAGCACAGACGCCGGCCGCGACGACTGATCCGCAGACAACGTCGCGACGAGACACTGCCCGATTTGCGGGCTTGACCGGCTTCGGTACGCGCCCTACCGCAGATGCGAACGCATGTACAGGGCCAGCGCCGGACCGATTTTACCATGAGCAAGACGACATCCGGCAACTTCTTCGAGGATTTCCGGCTCGGGCAGAGCATCCGCCACGCCACGCCGCGCACGGTCGGAGTCGGCGACATTGCCCTCTATAATGCGCTCTATGGCCCGCGCTTCGCCGTGCAGTCGTCGGACGCCTTTGCCGCTGCGATCGGATATCCGCGTGCGCCGGTCGACGACCTGCTCGTCTTCCACATCGTCTTCGGCAAGACCGTGCCGGACATATCGCTCAACGCTGTCGCCAATCTCGGCTACGCCAATTGCCGCTTCCTGAAGGCGGTCTATCCCGGCGATACGCTGAGCGCCGTGTCCGAGGTCATCGGTCTGAAGGAGAATTCGAGTCGCAAGACTGGCATTGTGTTCGTACGTTCGGCCGGTTACCGGCAGGACGGCGAAATGGTGCTCGAATATGTCCGCTGGGTGATGGTGCGAAAGCGCGACGAACAGGCACCGGCGCCGGGCAATCACGTCCCGCGGCTGCCAACCGAAGTCGATGTGCGAATGCTGGGCGATGCCTGTCCGCCGTTGCGGCCGGACGGTTACGACTTCGCACTGGCCGGCTCGCCCTGCCGGTTCGACGATTACGCCGTCGGCGAACGGATCGATCATGCCGACGGCATCACGGTCGAAGAAGCCGAACACCAGATGGCGACGCGGCTCTACCAGAACACGGCGCGCGTGCATTTCAACCAGTTCGCGGAAGCTCAGGGTCGATTCGGCCGTCGCCTGATCTACGGCGGCCATGTTATATCGCTGGCGCGCGCATTGTCGTTCAACGGGCTTGGCAACGCCTTCCATGTCGCCGCCATCAACGGCGGGCGGCATGTCGCCCCGCTCTTCGCCGGCAACACGGTGTTCGCCTGGTCGGAAGTGCTGGCGAAAGGCGAATTGCCGCAGCGAAACGACGTCGGCGCGCTGCGGCTGCGCACGGTCGCGACCCGGGACCGACCGTGCAGCGACTTCCCATACAGAAACGGCGGGGATGAAGACCCCGCCGTCATTCTGGATCTCGATTACTGGGTTCTGATCCCGCGCTGACCGACGTTACTGGATCACGCCGCAGGCGATGCGGCCCCCGGCGTCGCCGGCCGGATCCGACCTGTAATCGTCCTTGCCGGCATGGATCACCAGCGCCGTGCCGTCGCTGTGAAACAGCGAATTCGGCCTGTTTTTTTCCAGCGTCACCGCAGCATTCATCACTTCGACGACGAGTTCCCCGCTCGCAGGCACGTGCAGGTTCGGCATGTCGCCGGCATGTGCGCCTTCGGACACCAGAATGCCGTGCTTCTTGCCGCCGGGATTGAAATGGCCGCCGGCCGAGGCGAAGGGCGGCTCGCATTTGCCGACGGCGTGGATATGAAATGCGCGCTCGCCCGCCGGCATGCCTTTCAGCGACAGCCGCACCAGTACGCCATGCGGCGTTTGTGCAAGCGTCGCCGTTCCCACGTCCTTGCCTTCGGCGTTCTTAAGGGTTGCGTTCGCAGTCTGTGCCGATGCCGGAAACGACGTTGCGACGATCAGAGCAACTGCTGAAACCAAGATGCCCGGAATTCTCATGATGAACCTCCCGTCATGCTTGTCATTAAAGTCTGCGGTGCCGGACTTGGTTGCAGGCTAGCACGATGCCGGATATCCGCAGGCCGGCCGCGGCGACCGCGCATTGAGACATTTTCGCGCAGCCGCGGGTTTTATGCGGTATTTACGTTTGCGGGAATGCTGCGCTGCTAGGCGGCCTTGGCTTCGGCGCTGGTGCGCAGGTGATCGACAAGCTGCTGCGCATAGGGCAGCAATGCGTCGTAATCGCGCACGCAAATGGTCAGATCGCGCGGCGCCCAGGAATCCGCAAGTTCGACCAGTCTGATGGCGACCGATTTCGATGCGCGCCGCGCGGTCGTTTCCGGCACAATGCCGATGCCGACATTGCGTTCCACCAGCCTGCATACGGCGTCGAAGCTGCGCAGCTGAACGCGCAGGCGTAACGGCCGCCCGATGCGGCTCGCCTTGGCGGCCAGAAAACGCTGCAATGCGCTCGCACGGTCGAGGCCGACAAAGTCGTAATCGAGCACGTCGACGAACGAGATACGCGACTGCTGCGCCAGCGGATGTTCGGGAGCCACCACGAGCACGAAACGATCGCTGCGAAACGGATAGGTAGTAAGCCGCCCGGCATCGACAGTACCGGCGACGATGCCAATATCGGCAACGCCTTCGGCGACAAGATCGACGATCTCGTCGCTCAGACGTTCTTCCAGATCGATGGAAACGTGCCGGTGCGAGGCGAGAAATGCGCTCAGCACCTCGGGCAGGAATTCGGTCAGCGCGTTCGTGTTGGACAGAACCCGCACCTGACCGGTCAGGCCGTCGGCATAGACCCCGAGATCCTCGCGCAGGCATTCTGCCTGGGCAAGGATGGCGCGGGCATGCTGCAACAGGGTACGGCCGGCCTGCGTGGGGCGCACACCCTGCCGGCCGCGCACCAGCAGTGCCGCGCCGAGCGTGTCCTCCATGTTGCGGATACGGGTGGAGGCAGCGCCCAAGGCCAGATGCGCTCGCGCGGCACCTTGCGTGATGCTGCCCGCTTCGACCACATGGCGGAACAGGCTGAGGTCGATAAGATCAAAACGCATACAAATCCTTCGCATTTGGCGAAGGCAGACTACGCCAAATAAGCTTTGCACGCCATGATATTCTGAATGATATTTCGCGTTTGACGAAGCCTGAAATCCGAACAGGTCCAGGAACCAGCGCGTTTCCGAACCGGCCGGACCCCTGCGCAACCGCACCGCATGCCGGAGCAGACCATGGCCCCAAACAAGGCTCCCGCGATACGGCCGCTTTCGCCGCATCTGCAGATTTACCGTCCGACGCTGACGATGACGATGTCGATCGTGCACCGGATCACCGGCGCCGCGCTCTATTTCGGCACGCTGCTGGTGGCCTGGTGGCTGATCGCGGCGGCGGCCGGCCCCAACAGCTACGCAACCCTGCAATGGTTCATGGGCAGTGCGATCGGCCGGCTGATCCTGTTCGGCTACACTTGGGCGCTGATCCACCACATGCTCGGCGGCATCCGTCATCTGATCTGGGATCTCGGCTACGGCTTCGGCTCGAGCGAGCGCGAATGGCTGACGCTCGCCGGCCTGATCGGCTCCATCGGACTGACGATCCTGACCTGGATCTTCGGCTACATGGCGATGGGAGGCACGCGATGAGCGCACGCGGCAATCTGCGTACGCCGCTCTCGCGCGTGCGTTTTCTCGGATCGGCACGGTCGGGTACCGAACATTTCTGGCGCCAGCGCCTTTCCTCGGTTGCACTGGTGCCGCTGACGATCGCTTTCGTCGTCGTCGTCATCTCCCTGCTCGGACGCAATCACGCCGCCGCGGTGCAGATTCTCGCGACGCCTGCGATCGCCGTCCTGATGCTGCTGTTCGTGCTGACCGGAATCTATCACATGTGGCTCGGCATGCAGGTGATCGTCGAGGACTACGTACACCGGGAATTCGCAAAGATCGTCCTGATCATGGGCAACACATTCTTCTGCATCGTGCTGGCTGTCGCCTGCCTTTACGCAATGCTGCAGCTGTCCTTCGGAGTCTGACGCATGGCCGGTAACGGAAAGAACGGAAACGGGGCGGGCGGCGCCGCAGCCGTGAACGGCCGCGCCTATCCGCTCGAGGATCACAGCTACGATGTGGTCGTGGTCGGCGCCGGCGGCGCCGGACTGCGCGCGGTCGTCGGCTGCGCCGAAGCCGGACTGAAGACCGCTTGCATCACAAAAGTATTTCCGACCCGCTCGCATACGGTGGCCGCGCAGGGTGGCATTGCCGCCTCGCTCGGCAACATGGGCGAGGACGACTGGCGCTTTCACATGTACGACACGGTGAAAGGCTCGGACTGGCTCGGCGACCAGGATGCCATCGAATATCTGGTGCGCAACGCACCCGACGCCGTCTACGAGCTGGAGCATTGGGGGCTGCCCTTTTCGCGCACCGACGACGGAAAAATCTACCAGCGTCCGTTCGGCGGCATGACCACGCATTACGGCAAAGGCATTGCACAGCGCACCTGCGCCGCAGCCGACCGCACCGGCCATGCCATGCTGCACACCCTGTACGCGCAGTCACTGCGGCATTCGGCGGAATTCTATATCGAATACTTCGCCATCGACCTGATCATGGACAGCGAGGGCCGCTGCCGCGGGGTCGTCGCGATGAGCATCGAGGACGGCTCGATCCATCGGTTCCGCGCGCACAAGACGGTGCTCGCGACCGGCGGCTACGGGCGCGCCTATTTTTCCTGCACTTCCGCGCATACCTGCACCGGCGACGGCAACGCCATGGTGCTGCGCGCCGGCCTGCCGCTGCAGGACATGGAATTCGTGCAATTCCATCCGACCGGCATCTATGGCGCGGGCTGCCTGATCACCGAAGGCGCACGCGGCGAAGGCGGCTATCTCGTCAATTCCGAAGGCGAGCGCTTCATGGAGCGCTACGCGCCCTCGGCCAAGGATCTCGCCTCGCGCGACGTCGTTTCGCGGTCGATGACCGTCGAAATCCGCGAAGGCCGTGGAGTAGGCAAGAACCGAGATCACATTTACCTGCATCTCGATCATCTCGATCCCATGGTTCTGGCCGAGCGCCTTCCCGGCATTTCCGAATCTGCGCGCATCTTTGCAGGCGTCGACCTGACCAAGGAGCCGATTCCGGTGTTGCCGACGGTGCATTACAACATGGGCGGCATCGCCACCAATTATCACGGCGAAGTGCTGACCAAGAAAAATGGCGACCCCGACGCGGTCGTGCCAGGGCTGATGGCGATCGGCGAAGCCGCCTGCGTGTCGGTGCACGGCGCCAACAGGCTCGGCTCCAATTCGCTGATCGACCTTGTCGTATTCGGTCGCGCCGCCGCGTTGCGCTGCGCCGACACGGTCGAGCGCGGCAGCAAACAGCCGGAACTGCCTTCCGGTTCCGCCGATCTTTCCCTCGAGCGGCTCGATCGCCTGCGTCATGCCAGGGGCGGCACGCCTACCGCCGAATTGCGATTGAAGATGCAGCGAGTGATGCAGACCAATTGCGCCGTCTTCCGCACCGGCGAGACGCTGGACGAGGGACACCGGCTGATTCACGAGGTCTATGACGGCCTGCCCGACCTGCACGTCACCGACCGTTCGCTGGTGTGGAATTCCGATCTGATCGAAACGCTGGAGCTCGACAACCTGCTGGAACAGGCGGTGGTCACCATGGATTCGGCGCAGAACCGCACCGAGAGCCGCGGTTCGCACGCGCGCGAGGATTATCCGGAGCGCGACGACAATGGCTGGATGAAGCACACGCTTGCCTGGCTCGACCCGAAGACCGGCAAGGTCACGATCGATTACCGGCCGGTGCACGCCTATACGCTAACCAACGATGTCGCTTATATCGAGCCGAAGGCAAGGGTTTACTGAAACACGGACCGATTGAATGGGACCGATCCGCTCGTTGCTGCGAAAACCCGGAACCGGCAACGTCCCATTATCGCCGAAGCGGGACATCGCGGATTTCGAAACGATTCGATCCAATCGGGACATACCGAGAGAGTGCTGCTAGATGGTCCAGCTGACGCTTCCGAAAAACTCGAAAATCGTCGAAGGCAAGGTCTGGCCGGCCGCGCCCGGAACAAAGAACCCGCGCGAATTCCGCGTCTATCGCTGGAATCCGGACGACGGACAGAATCCGCATGTCGATACCTACCAGGTCGATCTCGACGATTGCGGACCGATGCTGCTCGACGCGCTCATCTGGATCAAATCCAGGATCGATCCGACGCTCACATTCCGCCGCTCCTGCCGCGAAGGCGTATGCGGCTCCTGCGCGATGAATATCGACGGCGTCAACACACTGGCCTGCACGCGCACCATGGCGGAAGTGAAAAGCGCGACCGTTCGCATCTACCCGCTGCCGCACATGGCAGTGATCAAGGATCTCGTGCCCGACCTGACCAATTTCTACGCCCAGTACGCATCGATCGAGCCCTGGCTGAAGACGGAGACCCCGCAGCCGCAGAAGGAGTGGAAGCAGAGCCACGACGACCGCGAAAAGCTCGACGGCCTCTACGAATGCATCCTGTGCGCCTGCTGCTCGACCTCGTGCCCGAGCTACTGGTGGAATTCCGACCGCTATCTCGGCCCCGCTGCGTTGCTGCAGGCACAGCGCTGGATCGTGGATTCGCGCGACGAAGGGACCGGCGAGCGGCTGGACGATCTGGAAGACCCGTTCCGCCTCTACCGCTGCCACACCATTCTCAATTGCGCCAAGGCCTGCCCTAAGGGACTCAACCCGGCCAAGGCGATCGCCGAGATCAAGAAGAAGATGGTCGAGCGGCAGGTGTAGCGCCTGCGGCAATTTCCGGCGTCGCCGCCCGCGAAGTGTGCGGCCTGTCACTGCCGGTTCATTGCAGACTCCGCATCTGCCGGACGCGCCGCCTTCGCGGGGCACGACGGAACCGCTTATGGTCGACCATGTCGAATTTCCCTTCGCCGACTACGAGCGCTTCGAATCCTTCTACAGCCAGGCGCTCGCCCCGCTCGACGATGCGCCGATCGCGGAAATCGAGCGGAAGGTCGAGACGGGATTTCGCGCCGCCGGCGGCAGGGACAACGAGCCGCCCGGCCTGCGACCGCATTACCATCCCGGCTATTGCGCCGTTTTCGTGCTCGATCCCGACGGGCACAATATCGAGGCGGTCTGCCACGGGCCCGAATGACGGCGCGGCAATTCACACATAGCCGCGCAGCAGCAGCATTTCGTCGACCTGTTCGCGGACGACTTCGTCGGTACAGGCACGCGCGACGCGCAGCGGTATGCGGAAGCTGAGCATCCTCCCGCTGTCGATCGACACGGCACCGTTCTGCGCGGCAAGCCGCAACATCGGCTCGTTACCTTCGAGCACGTCGAGAATGAGATCGTCAAAGCCGCGCCGGCGGGCCTCCGCCAGGGCGCATGCCACCAGGGATCGTCCGATGCCGTGTCCGCGCCATGCCGGCTCCACCGAGAAAGCCGCATCGGCGCGATATCCGTCAGCATGCGCGACAATCTCCGCTCCGCCGCGCAGGATGCCGTCGATGAATGCGCCGGTGACAATCGCGCCTGCCGCCGCGAGCCGCAAGCAATGCGCGTCGATGCCTCGGTCGTCGATCGCCGCGGCAAAGCGCGTCCAGCGGCTCATACGGTCGAGGCGCAGCAAATGCGCGTGATAGTCGGTGATCGCCGCAGGACCGAGCGCTACAGAACCGGCGATACTCATACTCATCGCCCTACCCCACCCGCGCGCGCATTACGGCGGCGCGCATCCAAGCGCCGGTGAGCTTAGTCCGGCATGTGCGGCTATCCGGTTAATGGCGGCAGCCGCCTGCAATCATGGCGGGCATACCGAATAAACGACACCTGTTGCTATGTAACAGGCGAACGGGAATTGATTCGCCGAACCGACGGCAAGTTATTCCGCCGTCCGGTAACAGCGGCCGATGCTGCAGCAGTTTGAATTTCGAAAGATAGCGTTAGCGGATCGTTAAATTGAGTACCCCATAACGTGGGCATCGGGACGTCCCGATGCTCTTCCCCGGGGAAATCGATGCCCAAATTTTCGCTCCGCATTCGCGGCCGGCTGATCGCCGGTTTTGCCGCCGTCTGCCTCGTGCTGGCCATGGCAGTCGGCTTCACACTCTTTGAAGTCAGACAGCTCGATACGATTGTGAAGCGCGTGGGCGAGCGGCGCGTGCCGGTCGCGCTTGCCGCGACCGAGCTCGACGCCAGCATCTATGCATCGCTTGCGACCCTGCGCGGCTATCTGCTGATCGGAAATCCGCAGATCAGAGCGGAGCGCGCCGACATCTGGAAGCAGATCGATGCGTCCGTGACCCGCCTGGACCGTCTCGCCGAGGGATTTGCCGACGACAACGATCGCCGCATCTGGAATGAAGCCCGTGCAATGCTGAAGGAGTTCCGCGCCGCGCAGGATCGCGCAGAAGCGATCGCCTTTACACAGGACGCGTTTCCGGCAACCAAGCTGATGCAGACCGAGGGCAACCCTCTCGCCGCGACAATGTTTGCGGAGATTACCCGCATGATCGACGACGAAGAAGGACTGGAGGCGACCGCTGAGCGCAAGCGACTGCTGAAGGCGATGGCGGATACGCGCGGCAACTTTGCCGCCGCAACCGCGCAACTCCGTCTGTTTCTCATGTCCGGCGACAGTAGCGACAAGGAGCGCTTCGTCACACCGTGGGAGAATTTCCGCAAGGGCATGGCAAGCGTCAGCGCGCAAAAAGCGCTGCTCAACGGCCCGCAGAAGGCCTCGTTTGAAACGTTTGCACAAGCCTCCGAACGTTTCGCCTCAATTCCCGACAAAGTCTTCGCGATTCGCGAATCCGACGGCTGGAACGTACCGGTTCAGATCCTTCGCGACGAGGCCGCGCCACATGCGGAAAAAATTCTTACGCTGATCGAAGGGCCGAAGCAGGCCGACGGCGCGCGCTCCGGCGGTCTCAAGACGCGCCAGACACAACGGCTCGTCGCCGACACCGCGGAAGCGTTGGCCGATCTCGAAATGCTCAACTGGGCGCAGTGGATCCTGCTGTTTTCCGGACTTGCGGCAGGCGGTGCCATTGCCTTTCTGACAGCGCGTGCAATCGTCACGCCGATACTCGGCATGACGAATGCGATGACCGTGCTGGCCGGTGGCAACACCGAAGTGACCGTACCGGGAACGGGACGCGCGGACGAAATTGGGCAGATGGCGGGCGCGGTACAGATATTCAAGGATAACATGATCGAAGCCGAGCGGCTGCGCTCCGAGCAAGCGGATATGGAACGACGACAGGCGGAGCAACGCAGGGCGGACATGCACCGTCTCGCCGATCAGTTCCAGGCCGCGGTCGGCGAGATCGTCAACACGGTTTCATCCGCATCCGGCGAGCTCGAAGCCACCGCTTCATCCCTGACCAAGACGGCCGAAAACACACAGAACCTGTCGAACACGGTCGCCGCCGCATCGGAAGAAGCTTCGACCAACGTGCAATCGGTCGCGAGCGCCGCGGAAGAGCTTGCCGGTTCGGTCAACGAAATCGCCCGGCAGGTACAGGAATCGAGTCGCATCGCGCAAGATGCCGTCATGCAGGCGGAGCGGACCGACACCCGCATCGGAGAATTGTCGCAGGCAGCGGGCCGGATCGGCGACGTGGTCGATCTGATCACGGCCATAGCCCAACAGACAAATCTGCTTGCGCTGAATGCGACCATCGAAGCGGCGCGCGCAGGCGAAGCCGGCAAGGGCTTTGCCGTCGTCGCGCAGGAAGTGAAAGCGCTTGCCGCACAAACAGCGAAAGCTACCGAGGAGATCGGCGGCCAGATCGCGGATATGCAGGCGGCAACGCAGGATTCCGTTACCGCGATCAAGGATATCTGCGACACCATAAACCGCATTTCGGAAATCGCAGGCGCGATAGCCGCGGCGGTGGAGGAACAGGGCGCTGCAACGCAGGAGATTTCCCGCAACGTGCAGCAGGCGGCGGCCGGCACGACGCAGGTCGCCTCCAACATCACCGACGTCAATCACGGCGCGTCCGAGACCGGTTCAGCTTCGGCACAAGTGCTGGCTTCGGCACAATCGCTCTCAAGCGAAAGCCATCATCTTAAAGCGGAAGTGGACAAATTCCTGGCGACGGTCCGTGCGGCGTAATCGCCACACATCGTTTCGCGACACCGGCGAGAGCGGGCGGCAACGAAGCCGCCCGTTTCGATTCTACCGATGCTTCCCGCGATTCCAGCCATGTGGCGCAAGATTGCGCTCGCCTGCCGAAATGCCGATCGCCTCAAGCGTCGTTGCCATCGAATCGTTCCAACGATTGAGGAACCCGAACAGGGCGACGACGCCGAGGATTTCCACGATCTCGTCGTCGGTCCAGTGAGCTTTCAGCGCCGCTGCGATTTCCGGCGTCACCGCGTTCGGGACGCTCGCCGCAGCCAGCGCAAAATCGAACGCCGCCTTCTCCGCATCGGTGAAGTGTGGACTGACAGCATAATCCCAGATCGCATCCAGGCGTTCGCGCGTCGAACCGAACCGTTCCGCGGCAAGGATCGTGTGCGCCTCGCAATAGCGGCAGCCGGCCGTCTGCGAGGCGACAAAGCCGATCAGCCGCTTCTGTTCGGCGCTGACCCGCCCGCGATTCTCCATCACCGCCTTGTTCAGTTCGGTGAAGGCGCGCGCGATCGCGGGCCGGCGCTGCATGGTGAGGACGCTGTTGGGAACGGTGCCGAGCGGCCCGCGGAAAAACTGGATCAGGTCGACCAGATCCGGATTGTGGTCTTCGGGCAAGGGTTCGACGAGCGGCATGAGATTGTCCCGGCGGTCATCGGCCGCAAAGATCAGGGCAGCTTCAGCTTGCGCTTCCTCTGGCCCAGCGTGCGTAGTCGCAAAGCGTTGAGGCGGATGAATCCCTGCGCGTCGCGGTGGTCGTAGGCGACCGCGCCCTCCTCGAAAGTGACGAGGTCCTGGTCATAAAGCGAGTATTTGCTGTCGCGGCCTACAACCGCAACGCCGCCCTTGTAGAGCTTCAGCCGCACGCGGCCGCTGACGAATTCCTGGCTCCGGTCGATCGCCGCCTGCAGCATCTCGCGCTCGGGCGCGAACCAGAAGCCGTTAT
>CAYWCE010000078.1:0-12010 GCA_964456755.1 uncultured Hyphomicrobiales bacterium | reverse complement strand
CCACATTGTCTGCGATGGTGGCGGCGTTGCTGGGATCGTCCTCTGGGATGCCCGCCTCGACCTTGCCCACCATGTCGCCGCCGACGTCCGCGCCCTTGGTGAAGATGCCGCCGCCCAGACGCGCGAAGATCGAGATCAGCGAGGCGCCGAAACCGAGCGCGACCAGCGCATCGACCACGGTGCGGCTGTTCGGCGCGAGGCCGAGCGGACCGGTCAGCACCATGTAATAGACCGCGACGCCGAGCAGCGCGAGACCCGCGACCAGCATGCCGGTGATGGCGCCGGCCTTGAAGGCGAGTTCAAGCCCGCCGGCGAGCGAACCGATCGCCGCCTGCGCGGTGCGCACATTCGCGCGCACGGAAATGTTCATGCCGATAAAGCCGGCCGCGCCGGACAGGACCGCGCCGATGGCAAATCCGAGCGCGACCAGCCAGCCGAGCAGAAATCCCACGATCAGAAAAATGACCACGCCGACAATGCCGATGGTCGTATACTGGCGCTTGAGATAGGCCTGCGCGCCCTCGCGCACGGCACCTGCAATCTCCTGCATCTTGGCCGAGCCCGCATCGGCCTGCATCACCGTCCAGGTGGCCCATACGCCGTAGACGATGGCGAGCAGGCCGCAGGCGATGATCACCCACAAAGCTGTCATTGTTAGACCCCGATTATCGTGAAAGTGCGCCGGGAGATTGCCCCTGCCCGGCCGCGCTTATCGACAGGCCGGCCGCGCGAAACGCCTCCGCCCGGCCCGAAAGCGCGCGGACATTGCCAAAAACGTCCCCCCGACGCAACGCCGGAAATGGCCCGATTCCACTGACTTTCGTGGCATTCGGCCGGCCAACCCGCTCCTTTGCGCGCCTTTTCAGACGGTCGCTGCGCGGCGCTCGTGCCAGACGAGCCAGGCGAGCATTGCCGCCGCCGCCAGCACCACCGGAAAGACGATCTCGTTCACTGTCGCCCAGCCGAACAGGACCAGAATCTTGCCCGACGCGAAGGAGCCGATCGCCATCGAGCCGAACACGAGAAAATCGTTGAACGACTGCACCCGGTTGCGCTCGTGCGGCTTGTGGCACTGGGTGACCATCGCGGTCGCGCCGATGAAGCCGAAATTCCAGCCCACGCCGAGCAGCACGAGGCCGATCCAGAAATGCCACAGCGTGATACCGGCGATGCTGATCGCCGCGCTCACCAGCAGCAGCACGAAGCCGGCGAAGATCACCCGCTCGACGCCGTAGCGCGCGATCAGGCTGCCGGTGAAGAAGCTCGGCGCGAACATGCCGATCACGTGCCATTGCAGGCCGAGCGTGGCGTCGGTGACCGAATGGTTGCATTCCACCATCGCCAGCGGCGCCGCCGTCATCACCATGTTCATCATGGCGTAGCTGGCAATCCCGCACGCCACCGCCACCGCGAAGCGCGGCTGGCGCAGGATTTCGCCGAGCGTGCGGCCGCTTTGCCCCGCCGGCATTTTCGGCGGCCGGGGAATGCGCACCAGGCCGAGCACCGCCATGGCGACGACGGCGATTGCGGCCTGTCCGATATAGCTCGCCGCAAACAGATAGGGCTGCCACAGATCCTTGGTGAAGATGATGAGCTGCGGCCCGACCACCCCGGCAAGCACGCCGCCGAGCAGCACCCAGGAAATCGCCTTGGGGCGGAACGCCTCGCTCGCGGTGTCGGCGGCGGCGAAGCGATAGCCCTGATGCGCGGCGGCATAGAGGCCGGAAAAGAAAGCGCCGAGGCAGAAGATTTCGAAGGAGGCCAGCACGACGCCGAGACAGCACAACAGTCCGGTGACGACGCCGGCGACGGTGCCGATCCGGAACGCGGTGCGGCGGCCGAATTCGCGCGCGAGATAGCCCATCGGCAGCGTGCCGAACCAGAGCCCGAACACGTAGATCGTCACCGGCAGCGTCGCGAGCGAACGGTCGGGCGCGAGCATCGCCCCGACGATGCCGCCGGTCGCGAGAATGACCGAATTGTTCGCGCCGGCCAGCGCCTGGGTGACGGACAGCACCACCGCGTTGCGGCGGGCGAGACGATCGTCGATCAGATCGGCGGCTGGCGCAGCGATGGACATGCCGGATTTTCGGTTATGGCGCTTGTTTCACTTATCGCGATTGGAATGTGTTTCTAGCCGTCCGCAGCCCCGCCTGCCACCGCGTTTATTGCAGGTCAGGCGTGCAATGGCCAGCCGCGGCACCTGTCCCGGCGTCCGGTTCAGAAGTGACTGTAGGAATCGCGTTCGAACGTCAGCGTCTGACCGCGCGAATCGACGAAGCGCGGCGCCGCGGTGCCCGCCGTCACCGTGCCGATCGCGGTCACCGCGACGCCGCTTGCGCCGGCGGCCCGTTCGAACGACGTCCAATTGTCCGGCGGCACCGTGCAGACGATTTCGTAGTCGTCGCCGCCGGTCAGTGCCGTCTGCAATGCCTGCGGCTCCGTCTGCAGCACCGCGCGCGCCGCCGCCGACAACGGGATGCCGTCTGCGGCAATGTCCGCAGACACGCCGGAAACGCGGCACAGCTTGCCGAGATCGCCGACGAGGCCGTCGGAAACGTCCATCGCCGCCGACGCATGCGCCCGCAGCGCGTCGGCCAGCGCCAGCCGCGGGCGCGGCAGCAGGTAGCGTTCGAGCAGATGCTCCCGCTGCCCGGAGGCGAGCCGCCATCGGGCGGCGGCGGGGTCGCGCCGCAGCGCAAGCCCGAGCGCCGCATCCCCGATCGTGCCGCTGACCGCAACACGGTGGCCCGCCTGCGCGCCGGCGCGCCGTACCATCGTGCCGGTCGGCAGGCAGCCCAGAACGAATATGGCGACGGTCGCAGGCCCCGGCGTACGGTCGGTGTCGCCGCCCAGCAGCGGACATGCATAAGCCTGCGCGTCGTCGCGCAAGCCTTCGGAAAACCGCGCCAGCCAGTCCTCGCCGGTCTGTGCGGGGATGGCGAGCGAAAGCAGAAAGCCAAGCGGCCTTGCGCCCTTGGCCGCAAGGTCTGACAGATTCACCCGCAGCGCCTTGCGTGCAATTGCGGCGGCATCGTCGTCGGGAAAGAAATGCACGCCGCCGACAATCGCATCGGTCTTGAGGACGAGGTCGTGACCCTCCGGTGCGGCAAGGAAGGCGGCGTCGTCGCTGAGCGCCAGCGCTCCGGGATGCGTCGCCAGCGGGCGGAAGTGGCGCGCGATCAGCCTGTCCTCGGCGCTGTCCATGGCCGCTATCCCGCGGTCTGGCCGAATTCGGCGCCGCGCAATTGCCGCGCCAGCTGGTCGAGCACCGCATTGACCATTCCTGTCTCGTCGCGGTCGACAAAAGCATGGGCGACGTCGACATATTCGGATACGACCACGCGCGCGGGAACGTCGCGGCGCTGGTCGAGTTCGTAGGCGCCCGCGCGCAGCACCGCGCGCAGCAGCGCCTCGATGCGCTTGAGCGGCCAGCCCTCGCTGAGCGCGCGATCGATCAGGGGATCGAGCCTGCGCTGTTCGCGCACGGTGCCGCTGACGATGTCGCGAAAGAACGCCGCCTCGGCCGGCAGGTATTTCGAGCCCTCGACCTCGTTGCCGAGCCAGTGCGCCTCGAACTGCGCCAGCGCGTCGTTCAGCGCGGTTCCGGCAATATCCATCTGGTAAAGCGCCTGCACCGCGGCCAGGCGCGCCGCGCCGCGCCGGTTCGCCTTGCGCTCGTCCTTGCGCTCCGCGCTCATACCGCGCTGTCCAGTTTGCGCCTGAGCGCGAGCATGGCCAGCGCGGTGCGCGCGGCCTCGCCCCCTTTGTCGCCCTCCTCCATGCGCGCGCGCGGCCAGGCCTGGCCCTCGTTCTCGACGGTGAGGATGGCATTGCCCAGCGGCAGCTTGCGCACGACCGAAAGATCCATCAGCGCGCGCGCAGACTGCTCGGACACGATCTCGAAATGGATGGTGTCGCCGCGGATCACGCAGCCGAGCGCGACCGCTCCCTCCCACGGCCGCCCCGTCCGCTCGGCGGCATCGAGCGCCATCGCGATCGCGGCGGGAATTTCCAGCGCGCCGGGAACGGTGAGTATCTCGTAGACCGCGCCGGCACGATCCAAAGCCTGCCGTGCCCCGGCCAGCAGCGCATTGGCAATATCTTCGTAATAGCGCGCCTCGACGATCAGAACGCGCGCGCCCTTGAAATCGTCGGGATTGTCGAGGCTGCGGCGCGGTTCTGCCATGTCCTGCTCCGGTGCGGCTGAGTAGCAAGGGAGCCGCAGCGGAAGCAAGCGATCCCTGCGCGCTCCTAGCGGGTCTCCTGAATCCGGGCGACGTAGCGGGCGAGCATGTCGACTTCGAGATGCAGCCGGTCGCCCGGTCCGGCCATGCCGAGCGTCGTGACCGCCAGCGTATGCGGAACGACGAGAACGGAAAAGCGGTTCTCCGCGACTTCATTCACGGTGAGCGAGACGCCGTCGAGGGCGACCGAGCCCTTGCCGGCGATGAAGCGCGAAAGATCGTGCGGCGCTTCAAGCAGCAGGCGAAGCATGCCGTTCATGTCATCGCGCCGCACAACCTCGGCCAGCCCGTCGACATGTCCGCCGACGATGTGGCCGCCCAGTTCGTCTCCCGCCTTCAGCGCGCGTTCCAGATTGACGCGGGTGCCTGCCTGCCAGGCGCCGGCATTGGTCACCTTCAGCGTCTCGGCAGCGGCATCGACATCGAAAATCGTGCGGCCGCCCTCCTGCGCCGTTGCGACGACGGTGAGGCAAATGCCCGCACAAGCGATGGAGGCGCCGATTGCGATGCTCTCGCGGGCGTAGCCGCAGGCGATGCGGATGCGCCGCAGATCGTCCGCGCGCGGCGCGACCGCCGCCACTTCGCCGATATCGGTGACAATGCCCGTGAACATGCTCAGGCCCGCTCGAAGGTTTCCATCGTATCGTCTCCGACCCGTTCGGTCGTACACGATTTCAGCCTTTCCGACCGCACGATCGGATCGAGCGTGCCGCCTTCGACGGCGTCGACCGCATCCGGTCCGAGCGTCGCCGGCGCGCGAAACAGAACCGCTTCGTCGACAAGGTCGGCGGCAAGCAGCGAAGCCGCCAGCTTTGGGCCCGCTTCCGCCAGCACGCGGGTAATGCCGCGCAAAGCGAGCGCGCGCAGGGCATCGCCGAGATCGAGTCGACCGCCGGCGGGCGCAACCCGAATGACCTCGGCGCCCCTGTCCCGCAATCGCGCCTCCGCTTCCGCATCCGCTTGCGGTCCGGCGACGATCCACAACGGCGCGATTCGCGCCCCCTGCACCAGCAGACCGTCCGGCGGAATCCGCAGCGTGCCGTCGAGCACGACCCGCACCGGCGAGCGGTGCGCAAGTCCGGGCAGGCGGCAGGTCAGTTGCGGATCGTCGGCAAGCGCCGTGCCGATGCCGATCAGGACGGCATCGTTCATGGCGCGCATCAGATGCACGCGCGCCTGCGCCGCCGCGCCGGTGATCTGCACGCGCCGCCTTTCCGCGAGCGCCGACTTTCCGTCGGCCGACACGGCCAGTTTGAGCGTCACGTGCGGGCGCGCGTCGCGCACGCGGCGGATGTGTCCGGCATGCGCGCGCGCGGCCTCCTCCGCCCCCAGGCCGGTCTCCACGGCGATGCCGGCGGCACGCAACTGCGCAAAACCGTTGCCTGCGACTTTCGGATTCGGATCGCCCAGCGCGGAGACCACGCGCACGATCCCGGCCTGCACGATGGCGTCGGTGCAGGGTGGGGTCTTGCCGTGATGCGAACAGGGCTCCAGCGTGACATAGAGCGTGGCGCCGCGCGCAGCCGCACCGGCGCGGCGCAGAGCCTCGGTTTCCGCATGCGGCCGCCCGCCCGGCATGGTCCAGCCGCGACCGACGACGATCCCGTCCGACGCCGCGACCGCCCCGACCGCGGGATTGGGCCAGGCATTGCCGAGACCGCGCCGTCCGAGCGCCAGCGCAAGCTGCATGAAGCGTTCGTCGGCGACTGCACTCATTCCCTCACCCGATTTCCGCCTGCGTCATGCCTCGCCACGACACGACACGGGACAAGGCAAAGCAGGGCTTGGCGAAGCGAGGCTTGGCGAAGCAATGCCTGGCCCGGCTCGCACATCACTTGCGCGTGGCCGGCGCCCTGCCCTCGTCGTCGCCGGACAATTCGTCGAGCGCGGCCTGAAAATCCTTCGGCTCCCGGAAATTGCGATAGACCGAAGCGAAGCGCACATAGGCCACATCGTCGAGCGCGCGCAGATGTTCCATCACCGTCTCGCCGATGGTCTCGGAGGAAATTTCGTTCTCGCCCATGGTCTCCAGTTCGCGCACGATGCGGGAGACGAGCTGTTCGACGCGCTCGGGATCCACATCGCGCTTGCGCAGCGCGATCTGGATCGAACGCATCAGCTTGTCGCGGTCGAACGGCACGCGGCGGCCGTTGCGCTTGATCACCGTCAGTTCGCGAAGCTGCACGCGCTCGAAGGTGGTGAAGCGGAAATTGCAGGACAGGCAGATACGGCGGCGGCGGATCGCGGCCGAATCCTCGGTCGGACGCGAGTCCTTCACCTGGGTATCGAGGCTCCCGCAGCTCGGGCAGCGCATGTCGTGTCCTGTTCCTGCCGCAGCCGGTCAGTCCTGGTAGATCGGAAAGCGCGCCAGCAAGGCCGCAACCCGCTCGCGCATGGCGGCCTCGACCAGCGCGTCCGCCTCGGCCTGTTTCTGCGAGAGCACATCGAGCACGTCGGCGACCATCTCGCCGACCTGACGGAATTCGGCGATGCCGAAGCCGCGCGTGGTGCAGGCGGGCGTGCCGAGGCGGATGCCGGAGGTGACGGTCGGCTTTTCCGGGTCGAAAGGAATGCCGTTCTTGTTGCAGGTGATATGGGCGCGGCCGAGCGCGATTTCGGAGACCTTGCCGGTGAGACGCTTCGGCCGCAGATCGACCAGCATCAGATGCGTGTCGGTGCCGCCCGACACGATGTCGAAGCCGCGCGACTTCAGCGTCTCCGCCAGCGCCCTGGCGTTCTCGACCACGTTGCGCGCATAGGTGCGGAAGGACGGCTGCAGCGCCTCTCCGAACGCCACCGCCTTGGCCGCGATCACGTGCATCAGCGGCCCGCCCTGCATGCCGGGAAACACCGCGGCGTTGATCTTGCGGGCCAGTTCCTCGTCGTCGGTGAGGATTACGCCGCCGCGCGGTCCGCGCAGCGTCTTGTGGGTGGTCGTTGTGACGACATGCGCATGCGGAAACGGCGAAGGATGCGCGCCGCCGGCGACGAGGCCGGCGAAGTGCGCCATGTCGACGAACAGCATCGCGCCGACCTCGTCGGCGATCTCGCGGAAGCTCCGGAAGTCGATCGTCCGAGGATAGGCCGATCCGCCCGCGATGATGACCTTCGGGCGATGCTCATGCGCGAGCTTGCGCAGTTCTACGAGGTCGATGCGGTGGTCGTCGGGGCGCACATTGTAGGGCACGGCGTTGAACCACTTGCCCGACATGTTGATTTTCATGCCGTGCGTAAGATGCCCGCCGGCCGCCAGATTGAGGCCGAGAAAGGTGTCGCCCGGATCCATCAGCGCCATGAACACGGCGGCATTGGCGGAAGCGCCGGAATGCGGCTGCACATTGGCGAAGCGGCAGCCGAACAATTTGGTTACGCGGTCGATCGCAAGCTGTTCTGCAATATCGACAAACTGGCAGCCGCCATAATAACGGCGGCCGGGATAGCCCTCGGCGTATTTATTGGTCAGGACCGACCCCTGCGCTTCCAGCACCGCGCGGCTGACGATGTTCTCGGAGGCGATCAGTTCGATTTCGTCGCGCTGGCGACCGCGTTCCTGCCTGATTGCATTGAAGATTTCCGGGTCTGACTCGGCAAGGGAAGCGGAAAATAACGGATCGGCCGTCGCCGCGGACCGGTCGGGTGCAGTCATTGCAGGACTCCTGAACGTGCCACCCGCGAACCGGTCTGCCGGGCCGCGGGTGCCGCGCGCTTAGCACAATGCCGGAGAACCGCCAAGGCTTGGCGGACCCGGCCGGCAAACCGCAATATCTAGCGGCGGGACGGCGCGGCGAGCCGCGCCTTCAGCTTGGCGATGGCAAGTTTCTGCAGGTCGGATTGCGCCGCGCTGGCCGGACCCATGACCGAGATTTCGATGCCGGTCGCCGCGTCGATCGCCGCGACCCGGACCACCGGCCCGACCACCGTGAATTCGAACAGGATTTCGCGAGGATCGCCGGCGGATGCCATTCTATCCCCGCCCATGGCTGGCCGACGACTGTATCAGCCCGTCGCGGCCGTAAATGTCGTCGCGGAATTGCGCGACGCCGGCGGCATCGACCCAACCGGTGACATAGACCCAGTAAAGCGGCACGGCCGGCGCAATCCGGGCATCGCGGCGTTCGCCGGTGCGGATCGTGTGGTCGATTTCCGCGGGCGACCAACCGGGCGTCGTGGCAAACAGCCAGGCCACCAGCACACGGATGTCCTGCACCCGCACGCATCCGGAGGAATGAAAGCGAAAATCCTCGCCGAACAGATTCCGGTAGGGCGTGTCATGCATATACACGCCATGCGCCGAGGGAAAATTGATGCGGATCGAGCCGAGCGAATTGAGGTCGCCCGGATCCTGGCGGAAGCGATAATTGGTCGCTTCCGCGGAGAACCAGTTGACCTGCGCCGGCGACAATTCGCGGCCGCCTGCGTCGTAAATGCGGATACGGTTCTTCACCAGATAGTCCGGCTCCGCCTGCATTTTCGGAATGAGATCGAGCCGCACGATCGAGGCCGGGACGGTCCAGAAAGGGTTGAAGTTCACCTCGACGATGCGGCTCTGGATGTCCGGGGACGGCCGGTCGGGTTTGCCGACCACGGCCGTGTGACGGGACACGACGTGTCCGTTCTCGACCGCCTCGATCTCCGCTGCCGGAAGATTGCACACGACGTGGCGCGGACCGAGATTGCCGCTCATGCTGCGCATGCGCACGAGATTGAGATGAAGCTGCGCCAGGCGCGTCGCCGCGGGAACATTCATGGCTGCCGCCACCGGCTCGCGCAGCATTCCGTCCGCAATCATCCCGTGGCGGAGCTGGAAGCGCATGACGGCGGCCGACACCTCCGCATCGTAAACATCGCCGGCGGCAAATCGCGGGTCGAGGTCGCCTTCCGCCATAAGCCGTTCGCGGAGTGCCGGCAATGCGGGGTGGCGCGCGCCGGCGCGCAGCCGCGGGTCGGCCGGCACCTCGGGCCATCCTCCGCGGGCCGCCAGGGATTCGTAATAGGCGAGCGCCCGCTCGGTGGCGCGGACCGTCTGCGGAGAGAGCGTCGCTACGGACGGCGCGCCGGGCGCATGTTGCAGCCGGACGAACTGCCCTTCGGCGCGCGCGGGGCGCGGCAATGCCTGCGCGCCGCATACGGCCGCCCCGACGACGCCGGCGACGCTGCGCAGAAAGCTGCGTCGCCCCATCGGCGCGCGACGCGTCGTGTTGCGGTCGGCGTCGTTCATGCCGTGACAGAATTCCGCGGCCAATCGGACATGGCAGCCGGACTCGACTCCGGCAGGGATTGGCTGCCTGCCGCGGGGCTTCGATCGGCCCTGTCTATGTGATTCTCGGTTTTCAGGCGAAGGGCATGGCACCGGCTGACAAGGCGGACGCGCCGTCGCACGTAACCATGCGGTTGCGGCCGGCAGCCTTTGCCGCATACATGCGACGGTCTGCGATATTGAGCAGGCTGCGCCAGTCGCCGACCCGTTCCGCAGCGCTGTCGGCCAGTCCGACGCTGAGCGTTTGCGGCGAGCCGTCGGGCCGTGCAGCAAAATCGGCACCGCCGACCCCGGCCAGCAACGCGGCAGCCTGCGATGCCGAAGTGCCGGGCAGGACGATAACGAATTCCTCGCCGCCCCAGCGGATCAGGGCGTCGTCCTGACGCAACCGGGACTTCAGTTTCTGCGCCACGGCCTGAAGCACCGCATCGCCGGCCTCATGGCCGAAACCGTCGTTGACCAGCTTGAAGCGATCGAGGTCGAGCAGCGCCAGCGCGAGCGGGCGCCCGCTGCGACAGGCATGCGCGAACAGGATGGCTATCAGCTCGACGCCGACTCGACGCACCAGCACACCGGTCAAAGGATCGGACGAGGCATTTTCATGCAGGTCGATCAACAGCTTGAGCTGGCTTACCGAGCACAATACCGCGATCAGCACGATGCCGCCCATCAGACCGGCCGCGGTTCCGATCTGCAGCCAGAATGCGCCGGCATCGGCATGCAACGCTTCGGCCAGAAATGCCAGAAGCGGAAGCGCGCACAGCGCCAGAGCCTCGATCACCGTCAGCGGAAATACCGCGATCCCGGCGGCGAGCGCTATCGGCATGACGATGTATTGCGCGTGACCGGCCGCCAGCAAATCGTGCTGTCCGGAAATTTCGAACGCGAGGTGGACATAGACGAAAAATGCAACGCCGGTGGCAATCGTCAGGCCGATCGCGGTCATCGCGCGTGCCGGCGAATCGCCGCGAAAGCGCGCCGATGCGATCAGCAGGAACACGGATGCGGCGATCAGACGGCCTGCGATCAGGTATGGCAGAATCTCGTTGCCCAAACCGAGCAGAAACGCGTCGACGGGTATCCAGCCGACGGTGGTAACGGCAAGGACTAATGCCGCAACGCCTGCACGTTCCGAAAGAAACTGCATGCGGCGGTACGACAGCAGGATGTCGTGCGAGGCCGCGGAAACGAGACTGCGCGGCAGTGCGATCAGGGCACGCAACGCGCCGAGATTGTCGAGAAGGGCCGATCCGTTTCGCGCCGCCGCGGCGTCCCGGACAGGTTCGCGCAACGATGCGCGATATCGCAGCGCCGCATCGCGCTCCGTCCTCATGCCATCCCCCGGCGGCAATTATTATTCAAGAGGCGCGGGCCGTTGCCGGCCCGCCAGGCGCGTCAGAGCCGGTACAGAATCTGGTCGGTCCAGAAACGCTCCAGCCGGTGCAGAGACTTGTTCAGCGTGCCGAATTCCTCGGCGCTGATGCCGCCGACCTGCTCGACCGTGCGCACATGCTTCTGGTACAGGGTCTCGACGATGCCGCTCACTTCGCGTCCCTTGTCGGTCAGCTTGATGCGCACCGAACGGCGATCGACGCGCGAACGCTGATGGTCGAGAAAGCCCATCTCGACCAGCTTTTTGAGATTGTAGGACACGTTGGAGCCGAGATAATAACCGCGTGTGCGCAATTCGCCCGCCGTCAGCTCCTTGTCGCCGATATTGTAGAGCAGCAGCGCCTGCACCGAATTGATGTCGGCGCGGCCGCGACGGTCGAACTCGTCCTTGATCACGTCCAGAAGGCGGCGATGCAGCCGCTCCACCAGCGTCAGAGCCTCCAGATAGAGAGGCCGGATATGGTCGTGGCGCGGCGTTTGCGGCGCAGCCGGCTCGACCGTCTTGACAACGGCTTTCATGATGACGCCTTCCTAATTTCTTTTTGGTCACGAGGCCCTGTCTCCTCGTGCCGATACGTCACCATAAGGATGGCCGCTGAAGAACGGATTAAATTACAGCATAAAAATTAGGTTTATTCGCAATAGTGAATCTTTTGCTGCCGGGCCCGCTAGAATGCAGGACGAAAGCGATGCGCGCCGGCGGGAATTCGTTTACCGTCACGATTTTTCCGACCGGATAAAGCGGATAATGCCGGAAAAGTCGCGACCGGCCTCGCCGCTCTGTGCAAACCGTTCGTAAATCGTTCCGGCCTGCGCGCCGAGCGGCGTGTTCGCGCCGGCGGCGCGCGCGGCTTCCTGCGCCAGCTTCAGATCCTTGAGCATCATCGCGGCGGTGAAACCGGCCTGGTAGTCGCGGTTGGCGGGCGATGTCGGCACCGGTCCAGGAACCGGACAATAGGACGTCATCGACCAGCATTGCCCGGAGGACTTGGAGGATATGTCGAACAGTTTCTGTGCGTCGAGACCGAGCTTCTCGGCTAGCACGAACGCCTCGGATACGGCGATCATCGAGATGCCGAGGCTCATGTTGTTGCAGATTTTGGCAGCCTGGCCG
>CAYWCE010000077.1:0-12034 GCA_964456755.1 uncultured Hyphomicrobiales bacterium | reverse complement strand
AAAATTCGTGAGGCCGCGCCCTTCGACAAGGTCTGCTATATCGGCTGCGGCGTCACGACCGGCATCGGCGCGGTGCTGAACACGGCGAAAGTACAGCCCGGCGCAAAGGCGATCGTGTTCGGTCTCGGCGGGATCGGCCTGAACGTCATCCAGGGCCTGCGGCTGGCCGGCGCCGACATGATCGTGGGCGTCGATATCAACAACGACAAAAAGCCCTGGGGCGAGCGCTTCGGCATGACGCATTTCGTCAATCCGAAAGAGATCGGCAAGGATCTCGTGCCCTATCTAGTCGACATGACCAAGACGCCGGCCGACCAGATCGGCGGCGCCGACTACACATTCGATTGCACCGGCAATGTCGCGGTGATGCGGCAGGCGCTGGAAGCCTGTCACCGCGGCTGGGGGGAGAGCATCGTCATCGGCGTCGCGCCCGCAGGCGCGGAGATCGCAACCCGCCCGTTCCAGCTCGTCACCGGGCGGGTGTGGAAAGGCACCGCCTTCGGCGGCGCGAGAGGCCGCACCGACGTGCCGAAAATCGTCGACTGGTACATGGACGGCAAGATCGAAATCGATCCGATGATCACGCACACGATGCCGCTTGCCGACATCAACACCGGCTTCGACCTGATGCACGCCGGCAAGAGCATCAGGAGCGTGGTGGTGTTCTAGGGCGGCGGTCCGCCTGCCGCGGCGCGTTTTCCCAAGCCGTCGCGACGGCGCCCGGTGCCTCGTGCCGGTTCATCCGATCGGGCCTCTGCCGCGCTTCCGGCGACAGCGCGGCGCGCAGATGCCCGGGATCGGTCGTTTTCGCGATGTCCTCGTCTGCGTCGGCCGCAGCGGCGGTTTCCGCAAGCGGACGCATGCATTGCACCTTGCCGCCAACTATCTCCGCGAGCGAGCCGCTTTCGTAAATCTTGCTGCAGATTTCGGTCTGCACGCCGCCCGCGGCGACCGTCTTCGCGCAGGAAATCTGAAACGACGAGTCGCGGCTGGCGGCGAACCGGCAGTCCACCTGGCGATGCGTCTCCGATTTGAACGGATGCCCGGTGGTGACGCCGCACCGACTTGCCGTCGGCCTGCACCGTGCAGGCGAGAGGCTGGCGAACCGCGTCCGCGCGTGCCGGCAGGGCGGCGTCGACGATGACGGCAAGGCCGATTGCGGCCGTAACGACGAAAAGATGCATGGTCCCCTCCGCTGCCGCCGGCTCGCTCCGATCGCCTGCGGCCGGCCCGGCTGCCATGGATAGCGGCGCCGAATGCAAAGGTTCGTCGCCGGCGAAGTGGAACTTCGTCGCCGCCGGCCGGTTGTGATGTCCGGCGGCGCGCATGTGGTCCTACGATTTCCTCTTCTACGTCCTGCTCGGCTTTCTTGCGCAATTGATCGACGGCGCATTGGGGATGGCCTATGGCCTGATCGTCACCACGACGCTGCTTGCCAGCGGCGCACCGCCCGCAATCGCCAGCGCCAGCGTGCACGCGGCGGAAATCGTCACCACCGGACTGGCCGGGGGGTCGCATGTCTGGAACAGGAATATCGACTGGCAATTGCTCAAGCGACTGGCGCCGGCCGGCGTCGCCGGCGGAGTAGCCGGCGCCTATATTCTCGTCGGCTTGCCGGAAAGCTGGGTCAAGATTTTCGTCGTCGTCTATCTGATGGCGATGACGGTCCTGGTCGCGCGCCGCCTGCTGGCCGGGAAACGGAAGAAAACCACCGCCGCGCAGCGCGAGCGCAAGCTCGGCAGCGTCTATGTCGGCGCCGGAGGCGGATTGCTCGACGCGGTCGGCGGCGGCGGCTGGGGGCCGATCGTGTCCTCGACGCTGCTCGTGCGCGGCGACCATCCGCGGCTGACGCTGGGCACCGCCTCGCTCAGCGAATTCGCGGTCACGATCGCGGTGAGCGCGGCTTTCGCCGCCAGTCTCGACCTTTCGCGCTACTGGCTGATCGTCGTCGGTCTGATCGCGGGCGGCGCAATCGCCGCTCCGTTTGCCGGCATCCTGATCCGCATCCTGCCCGCCCGCGTGCTGATCCTCATGGTGGCCGTCGCGATCGGCTTGCTCAGCGTGTTCAATCTGGTGCAGGTCGCGGTCGGCTGGGGCAAGGGCTGACCGGCGCGCTCACCGCACCCCGATTTGCACGCGGCTTTGCAGGCAGCCCTCGGACGGATTTTCCGCCGGCGCAATGCGGACACGGCCGCGCGCGTCGGTCGCAACCTCCGCCGCGCCGCAATCCTGCGCCTGCGCGAACGCAGGCCCGACCGCCAGCGTCAGCGGGATCACGAGGACGTGTGAGAGGCGGGACGGCAGCATGGCGAGGATGTATCCGAACCGGGCTATACTATATACTTGAGAGCGTTCGGGGCGGGAGGCGGATCGCGCTACCCGACGGAGACGGCGTCATGGATCACCTGTCCAGCGTCGCGTGGTACGAAGGTATCTGGCGGGTGATCGCCTCGATCGCCGCCGCAGCCATTCTGATCGTCTGCTGCGCGACAGGCGTCGCCTCGGCGCTGATGATCGCGGCGCATGTTGCACTGTTCTTTTCCATCTTGATGATCCGCAATGCCGGGCAGCTGGTGAAGCTGACCGCGCGCAAGACCGGCCTGCCCGCTCCGGCAAGCTGGACGCAAAGCCCTCCGGCAACCCTGACGCTGCAATTCGCCAAGCTCGGCGCCGGGCTGTCGGCCGGCCTGTCCGGAGCGGCCCTGATCATGTGAGCGGAACCCGCGGCCGCGTATCGGCGTTGCCGCTCGGACCTCGTGCGGCGACGACAGGCCGGGAAACGGGCATTGGAGACGGGGATGGGCGACACCAACATTCACCGGCTGGAGTTGCGTAAGCAGGACATGCGGGGCTCCGCCCGCCGCGACCTCTCGCTCGAACGCGGCGCGCTGCAGGCCGATCCGCAACTGCGCGAAGGCCGCGCCGGATCCCTGCAGGTGGCGGCGACATATACCGGCGCCGCCTTGCTGATCGCCGTGGTGTTCTACGGCATCAACAGCCAGCGGCCCGACATCGCCGGAACGCCGCCCGCGACGGCGCAGCAGGCGGGCGCGCCCGACATGCCGGCGCCGGCCGGTGTGGAAACGACCGGCGCGGCGCAGGCGCGCGATGGCGACGCAGCCCCCGGGCCGGACGAGCGGCCGGCAGCGGACCCGCAACGGCAATAGGACAAGCCGGGGCATCGTCCGGATTGTTGACGCCGGTCAATGCGCCCGGCAGACGCGCGTGCCAGCTTCAATCGATTGAATTCGTTGCAAGGAAGATCGGCCAAGGAAGATGGCTATGCGCGCACGCGACGTCATGACTGTCACCGTCGCCCGGGTCGAACCGGACACGAGCGTACACAAGGCGGCGGCGCTGATGCTCGAACGCGGCATCAGCGGCCTGCCGGTAATCGACGGCGCCGGCCGCCTCGCGGGAATCGTCACCGAGGGCGATCTGCTGCGGCGGGTGGAAGCCGGCACCGACCGCAGACGCTCGCCGTGGTCGGAATTCGTCGCCAGCAGCGAGACGCTGGCCTGCGAATTCGTCAAGGCGCATGGACGCCGCGTCGCCGACGTGATGACGCCCGCCGTCGTTACCGCCGCGCCCGACACCCCGCTTGCGGAAATCGCCGCCCTGTTCGAACGCCACCGCATCAAGCGCGTGCCGGTGGTCGAGGACGGCACGGTGGTCGGGATCGTCAGCCGCGCCGACCTGCTGCGCGCTGTCGCGCGCGAGACGATCGATGCACCGCCGGCCAGCCCGTTCGACGACGGCAGCATCCGCAAGGCGATCGTCGGGCGTCTGTGGGCGCAAAGCTGGGCGCATCCCTCGCAGATCAACGTGACCGTGCAGGGCGGCGAGGTGGAATTGTGGGGCCAGGTCGCATCCGATACCGAACGCAAGGCGGTGCGCGTGCTTGCCGAGGAAACGCCGGGCGTGCGGCGGGTGATCAGCCACCTCGCGCTGCAGTCCGGCGCCCAGGTTTATTAGGCAGGTTAAGGCAAGTCTGTCCGGCAAGCATCGGGGTCTGCCGGCTCGGGTCTGCGGGACGGCACCGCGCGCTCAAGGCGCGGCGAAAGCGTCGTCGACCGGCACCCGATAACCGTTGGCGAGACGGTTGGTCTCGTTCGCCATGCCGGTCACCGCCATCAATTCCCCGAACATCGCTTCGCTCATGCCCGCCTTGCGCGCGGCGGCAGTGTGACTTGCGATACAATAGGCGCAGCCATTGGTGACGCTGACGGCGAGATAGATCATCTCCTTGGTCAGCGGATCGAGCGCGCCGGGCGCCATCACCTGCTTCAGGCTGTCCCAGGTACGGCGCAGCAACACCGGATCGCGTGCAAGATACTTCCAGAAATTGTTCACGTCCGCGACGTTGCGCGTCTTCCTGATGTCGTCATATACCGCCCGCACCTCGGGCGGGGCGTCGTCATAGTCGATTGCTGCGCTCGTATTCATCGGCGACCTCCTGTTCGGCGCAACCCAAGCGCAGGCGCGTCCGTTGATCAAGATCAATGTGAAGGCGCCGTCGCTTGGCATTGTGCCGGCAACCCGGAGAGGAGTGCGCCATGAAAGCCCGCGACGTGATGGTCCCCTTCGTCATTTGCGTGACCCCTGACCTCGACGTGCGCGCGGTCGCCAACACGCTGGTGCGCAACAATATCAGCGCCGTGCCGGTGGTCGGGCTGGACGGCAAACTGCTCGGCATCGTCTCCGAGGGCGACCTGATGCGCCGCAACGAGACGCAGACCGGACGGCGGCGCTCGTGGTGGCTGGAAATGTTCACCTCCACGCGCACCCTGGCCGGCGAATTCGTCAAGGAACACGGTACCAAGGCCGAGGATGTGATGACGCGCGACGTGATCTCGGCCGCGCCCGACACGCCCTTGCGCGAGATCGCCAATCTGCTGGAAACGCATGGCATCAAGCGCGTGCCGATCGTGCAGGAGGGCTGCATCGTCGGCATCGTCAGCCGCGCCAACCTGGTGCAGGCGCTGGCCTGCTGCGAGACCGACTTTCGCGCCGCCGGCCGCAACGACGAAGACCTGCGCGAGGCGGTCGTCGCCAGGCTGAAACGGCAGCCCTGGGGCAATGCGCTGGTGAACGTGATCGTGCAGGACGGCGTGATCGACCTGTGGGGCTTCGTGCAGAACGACGCCGAACGCAAGGCGATCCGCGTCGCCGCCGAGGAAACCCCGGGCGTGCGCGCAGTCAACGACAACATGCGCATCATGCCGGCGGTGACCGCGATCTGAGCCGCAGGCACGGCACATGCGGCCGGGCGCGGCGCTCAGCGCGGGGTGACGCCGGCCTCGAACATGCGCGGGCCGGGCAGCGACAGGGCGCAGGGCCGGCATTCGAAGGTGATCAGCTCGCTCGGATCGCGCAGCGGCATGCGCAGGCGGATGACGTCGAGCGTCCGCCCGCATTGCGGGCAGGCCGGCGTCTCGCTTCGTGTTGTCGACATGCCGCCCGCCTTCCGCGCCCGAATCCCTTGCCGGCGCGAATGCGGCGCACCCGGACCTGCCCTGTGCGACGAGAAGCAGGACCGTGGGCGAAGCGTCCGGTCTTTGGGAGAACCAACGAAGCCGGCCGCTATCGGTCCCGCCTCTCGTGCATGCGCATTGTCGGCGGCGCGCGGCGAAAATCATTTGATCTGCATCAACCGCGCCGACATTTGCACGCCGCGGCGCGCCGCCATGCGGGGGCGCGCCGCGATGCGGGACGATGCGTCAGAATTCGAGCCGGTCGCGGACCGCCTCGATGCCGGCGCGGGCGCAGGCATCGTCCGCCTCCCCGCCCGGTGCGCCGGAGACGCCGATGCCGCCGACAATGGCGCCGGCCGCCTCCAGCTTCATGCCGCCGCCGAGAATGACAACGCCGGGCAGATTGCGCAGCCCCGCCTGCGGCATGCCGGGCTGGCTGATGCCGATCAGTTCGCTGGTGTCGGTGCGGAAGCTCACCGCGGTCCAGGCCTTGCCGGCGGCGGTGGCCGGCGTATGCGGGCCGGCGAAACGGTCGCGCAGCATGACCTGCGTCTGGCCGAAGCGGTCTACCACCGCGACCGCGACCTGATAGCCGCGCTTGCGGCAATCCTCCAAAGCTGCGCGCGCCAGATCCACGGCAAGATCCGGGCCGATGGTGCGGAACGTGACGAGTGCATCCTGCGCGGACGCCGGCGCGGCGGACAGGGCGAGAAGGACCGCGAACAGGGATATCCGGGGCCGGAAGGCGACGCGACAGGACTCGGTAAGAAAGGACGCGATGAGAAAGGAATTGGCGAGCAAGGACTTGGCAAGACGGGGCATGGCAAGTCGGGGCATGGCAAGACGGGGCATGGCGGCACCTTTGCGTGGGAGGGCGCAAGCGTCGCCGCTCCGGTATATTCGCAATTTATTGAATATGTCCGCCGCCCGGCCTTGATCTGGCGCAAGCCGGCGTCGGCGTCGCGGACGGGCGCCGCGCCCGCGCCTCAGCCCTTCACGCCGAGCAATTCGACCTCGAAAATCAGCGTCGCGTTCGGCGGGATCGAGCCGCCGGTGCCGCGCGCGCCATAGCCAAGCTCCGGCGGGACGATCAGCGTGCGCTTGCCGCCGACCTTCATGGACGACACGCCCTCGTCCCAGCCCTTGATCACGCGCCCCTGCCCGACCGGAAACTCGAACGGCTGGCCGCGATCGACCGAAGAGTCGAATTTCCGGCCCTTCTGGCCGTTCTGGTAGAGCCAGCCGGTGTAATGCACCACCGCGATATAGCCCGGCAGCGGCGAACGCCCGCTGCCGACCTTCTGATCGATCATCTGCAGGCCGGAGCGCGTGGTTACCGCCTGGCCGACGGCGGCCTGTGGCGCGGATTGCGCGGTCTGGGCGGCGTCGGGAGCGGGCGCCTGCGCAAGCGAGGAGTCGCCGGCGGACGAGCAGGCCGCAAGCGCCAAGGCTGCGAGCGCCAAGGCGGCGAACGCGCTGCCTGCGGCAAACACGGCGGGACGAACGGATCGGTCCATCGGGCACTCCTGCGCGTCCGGAACTCTGCGCGCCCGGAGATTGGCCCGCGTGCAAGGGCCGCGCAAGGGTGCGGAGGACAAGCGGATGGATCGTCATCCCGGACGGCGCAGCGTGCAACGGTGCGTCGCGGATACCGGATCGCCCGCATCGGATCGGACGAAAGCGATCCCGGCGCGCGCACTCTTTGCGCGCGCGGGATGACGCCGATACCCGCATCTTGCCGAAGTGATATCACTTTGATATCATTACTCTGGAGACTGATCATGGTCGATATACTGGTCCGCAACGTCGATGAGGCGACCGCCGCCGAACTGAAGAAAAAGGCGAAGGCGCAAGGCAGGTCGGTGAACGATCTCGCCCGCGAGGCGCTCAAAGCCGCCGCAAAGCCGAGCAGGGAAGAGGCGTGGGCCGAGATCGAGCGCATCCGCAGGATGTCGCCGTATTCCAAGGTGGATTCAACCGACCTGATCCGCGAAGACCGGGACAACGATGAGCCTTATCGTTGACGCTTCCGTCGCGATGAAATGGGTCGCCGAGGAGGACGGTTCGGCGTCGGCGCGCGCGGTTTACCTGTCCGACGAATGCATCGCCCCTTCGCTGATCCTCGCCGAGGTTGGGAATGCGCTTTGGAAAAAGCTGCGCCTGAAGATCGTCACGGCGGAACAGGCCAACGCCGCGATGGCGACACTGCCGCGTCACCTTCGGCTGTTCGACCTCCCGGCGCTCGCAACGCGCGCACTTGAAATCGCGACGGGACTCGATCACCCGGTCTACGACTGCTTCTATCTGGCGCTGGCCGAGCGCGAGCGCGCGCCGCTCGTCACCGCCGACAGGCGGCTGATGGCGGCGGGGAAGAAGATGAAGGGGATTGAGGTTAGGGCGTTGTAGTGGCGATGCCGTGGCCCGCAACTCCCGGATTTTGCTACGCTCGATCCGGGCTACGCTTGGTTGCTCTCGGCCTGCTCATCGGCCTCAACAACTGCTTCAGTTTCCCCTTCTGTCAATGTCATTTCACCAGCGAAGTCGGAGCGGCCCGTTCCTTGGCGCATCGAAATTTGCCAAATATGCGTGGCGTACAATTCAGTTGAACAACTCGCCAGATGAAATAAGTTCAACATATTTGGTAGGTTCGGTTGTCGATATGCCTCTTGAAAGGCTGCAAACTTTCGGCGAAATCGTTCGTCGATGTTTCTGAGATCGATAAAGTGTTGATCCGCACCTTGATCGGGTCGCCACCTTAACACTACGTCGAAGAAATCTTGTCCCGGGGTGTTGTCGCCTCGGTATACTTGGTAAGAAAATGGCGGCTGCGGCATTCGCAGATCGGCCGACAGCAGCAAAAACCTCTTTGCAGTGGCACTCGGCAGTAATGCCAATCTCATAATGTCGTTTATTAGACTGTCAGGGCTTGATCGGCCGAATTTTGTTTCCAAAACGAACACCCAGCCCACACCGCTTCTTCGAGCCACAAAATCCAACTGCTTTGGGCGGCCGCGTCCGACTCGTGGAAAGTTAGGATGTGGCACTTCACGCAGAATTTCGAATATCGTTTTCCGTGTCAGAAACTCCAGTATGGGCATCGAAAGCGATGCCTCGTTGAGAAGCCCCTTCGCACCGGTCAAATCTTTATATGTCAGCCAAGCAGTGGTGGCCTGCGCCAACTCGCTTACTTCACTCTGGTCCATCGCGCACTCCTACACCGGCAAATTATCGCGCTTCCTTGCCGGCATCTCCATGTGCTTGTTGCGCAGCATGGCGAGCGCACGGGCATTATTTAGCGCAGACTGCGTAGACTTGGCTGCGATGCGCTTGCGCGTCGAATGCGACATCATCTCGCCCCCCGACCCTTCAGCATTCCCGCAATGCTCAGGTCTTCGTCGATGTCGGGCCAATGAATGCCCATCGGCATGATCTCGTAAGTCTGCCGGACGGCCTGCGATGCACCCTTGAGGCGTGGATACCAGTCGAGCGGCGTCGCGATCTTGCGGCCGTCGGCAAGCGTTACGACGAGTTCGGTCGCGGTGAACTCGACCGAGCGGGCGCGCAGGTCGCCGACGTCAATTTCCAAAGTGCTCATGCCAGGCGCTCAACAGGTCGTCGCGATTCAACTTACCGGGATGCCGGACCAAATCCGCACGCAACAAAGAATAGCCGGCTTCCCGCTTGCGCAGAGATTTCACCTTTTCACCGCGTTGATTTTCAATGAATAAATCATGGTAAAATTGTCTGTGCAGAACCTGTGCAGACCATTTTCCTGATTTTGATGGATCGGCACTTTTCAAAGTTCATTCTGATGTCAGTAAGGAGGTTGAGCAAGATCAATTTGCTCAAGTCCAATAGACTAGGCTCAGCGTAGCGTCTGCCCGCGCTGCATTCAGCCGCCGGGCATCATCTCGCCTGAATATGATCTCGGTCGACCGGCCGAGGGCGATGCGTGACCCGGTGTTCAGATGCGGCCAGAAGGTTACGTGAAGATAGCCGATTTGCTCACCGAAGAAGAGTGGGAAGGCGTTTGCGAAGCGCTTGGAGTCAAGCTCGCAAGGTCGGCGTTCAAGGCAGCCCCCGAGGAACTGTTCGAACGGGTCTCGAAGACGAGCTACGCCATGGCCGTTCTAGGCAAGGTAGAGCTATTGCTCTGGATGTTGCGCGATGTAACCAGCATCTTACAGCAATACGGAGTCCACGCTCGAACCACCAACTCAATTGTCGTCCTATCAGACGAGTTCGAGTTGACCCAACAGCAGTTCGACCTCGCGACGAAGTGGTCCGACCAGATTCTGGCGTCGGCTCACAGGAACACATGGTCTGAGCTGGAAAGCGAGCTTGAAGAGAGCATCGTTCCGGCGCTCGATGACATACGGCGGCGGGCCGAACCGCGCATTGACGAAGAAAGAGAAGATATTGTCGAGGCTGCTATTCGCATCAAGACAGGGCGGGGGCCAGCTCGGCAGAGAAGATGGACAGAGGCCGACTTTTCGGAAGAAATCTTAGAGGAGTACCGCGACCTCGTCCGGATGCTGGGTGACGCTGTTCCGCCTGAGCTGGAGCATGATCCTGTCGGAGGCCGGTTCGCACAGCGTCTCAACGATGTGGTCGGGCGACATACAGCCAAGCATGACAGATTTGTGCGGGATATCAGACATGCCGAGCGCCGTCTCCACAGTTCGCGCCGGGGCATCGAGGATTCGGAACGAGAGCCGATCCGAATCTTCATCGAAAAACTGAAGTTCCTGGCCGACTGGGAGCGATCCGACCATTTCGCTGATCTCTTGCAAATCGATATCTTCCGGCATCGCCCGCAGCTTTACGAACTCTGGATTCTATGCCGCATCATCCGCACCATGGCCACGGGCGGATTTGGCGTCGCTCTCCTCGAAGTCACCGAAGACGAGCAAACCGGGAGGCGCTGGGAGCTGAAATACGCCAAGGCTAGTCGGCCCGTTGTTCGGCTGTCGCGAGGCAACGAAGAACTGTTCTTGTTCTATCAACTGTTTCGTCGCCGCGACGGGGGCGACATGCCCGACATTTCGCTGTGGGAGAATCCGACCGCGACCGGGGACGCTATTTGGATAATCGACCCCAAGCACTCTGAGAAAGGCGGATACAGCGTCAGCGACTACCAAGCGACCGCGGAAAGGTACCGTCGAAAGTTTCGCCCGCGCCTATTCAGCACGATTGTTGAATACTTTCCCCGACATGATCTGTCAGCGCCGCCTTCGGACGTTATCCTCGATGTAAGGCCGGGCGGCACCGGCATCTCTGTATTGCTCCGCATGTTGCATGAGGCCCATGAGCTTGGTCCGGTTTGCGTCGCGGTTGTTGACGTATCATCGAGCTTCGAACCGAAAATTTCAGAGGCCATCTCCGAGTTGAGTACGCGCCGCGCCACAGGTGTATGGTCGGACCAGTTCATAACATTCGCCGATCAGGCCATAGTCCACACCGGGCTTGCTGGTTTGCTGAGCAATGCCGGCGAGATGTTGCGGGGTATCGCCGGCGGGGACACTCGACTAGCACCTCTCCTGACGGCAATGCGTAGCGCGCAGGCGATTATGGGAGTCGATGTTCGTTTTGTGGTCGTCTCCGATTTCAATTTTGCGGATGGTTCTGAGGACGACCTCGCGGCCTCGGGATTCGATGTTGAGTCAGTCAACCTGGGCGATTGATGAGGGACCGACATCGCATTGGCACAGCCGTCATCGCCAATACGGTGCCGCAGGGCGGCAGTCGTGCGGGCCGGCGATTGACGGCAAGCCGCGGTCCGGCAAGTTCGCGAAAGATCGAGGGATAACAACAAGAAGAATGCGGACGCCGGTGGCGCTGGCGCGCTTACGGAGTGAGATTGAGAAAGGTCGGCTCCTGATAGCGGCCCGCCGCGCTTCGCTCGGACGCGGGACGGCGGTCCGTCTTTAGTTCGAACAAGGCAAGCTGCTGCGGCTGCGCCGTGCGCCAGGCTTCAAGCTGGCGGCGGCGCAATTCGGTCAGATGCCGCCAGCTATAGGCGCGGCCATCGACAATGATGGTGTCGGGCGGACGCATGGCGACGGCCTCATGCCGCCGCCGCTCGATATAAAGAGGAATGGAAGTTATCTGACCAAGTTCAGACAATTGCTTTCGGCGTGCCGAGACTTGCTGGCAAAGCGATTGAAAAGCTACTGTCGGTTGCCGGCGCGAAGGTAATCGCCACAGATCTCGGAAAGGTCACAGTCACAAAAAAGGAAATTGGTCGCTTCTTTCAAGAAAGGTATGCGCAACATAAGCCTATTTCTTTCGACACGGAAACCTTGGAAAATGTGCAAGCGCTCTTGAACGCCTGCGGGAAGAAACTGATCTAGCCAGATCACACCGGCAAATTGTCGTGCTTCCTTGCCGGCATCTCCACATGCTTGTTGCGCAGCATGGCGAGCGCGCGGGCATTATTTCGCGCAGACTGCGTAGACTTGTCTGCGATGCGCTTGCGCGTCGAATGCGACATCATCTCGCCCGTCGACCCTTCAGCATTCCCGCAATGCTCAGGTCTTCGTCGATGTCGGGCCAATGAA
>CAYWCE010000076.1:3569-12251 GCA_964456755.1 uncultured Hyphomicrobiales bacterium | reverse complement strand
GAATTCCTTCCAGCCGAGCACCGATTCCTCGATCAGCACTTCGGTGGTCGGGGAAGCGTCGATGCCGCCTTCGACGATGTCGATGAACTCGCTGCGGTTATAGGCGATGCCGCCGCCGGTGCCTCCGAGCGTGAAGCTCGGGCGGATGATCGCCGGCCGGCCGATATCGTCGAGCGCCTTGAGCGCGTCGGGCAAGGTCTTGACGTGATGCGAGCGCGGCGTGGCAAGCCCGATCTTCGTCATCGCCTCGCGGAACAGTTCGCGGTCCTCGGCCTTGTCGATGGCTTCCGCGGTGGCTCCGATCATCTGCACGTTGAAGCGGTCGAGCACGCCCATCTTTTTGAGCGAGAGCGCGCAATTGAGCGCGGTCTGTCCGCCCATGGTCGGCAGGAGCGCGTCGGGACGCTCCTTCTCGATGATCTTGGCGACGATGTCGGGGGTGATCGGCTCGATATAGGTGGCGTCGGCGAGGTCGGGATCGGTCATGATCGTCGCCGGATTGGAGTTCACCAGCACGATCCGGTAGCCCTCTTCCTTCAGCGCCTTGCAGGCCTGGGTGCCGGAATAGTCGAACTCGCAGGCCTGGCCGATGACGATGGGGCCGGCGCCGATGATCAGGATCGATTGGATGTCGGTGCGTTTGGGCATTCGGCTCGCGATGTCTTGCCGTCATTCCGGTACGCGCGCCGCAGGCCGCAGGGCAGCAGCGCAACGCGCCGGGAATCCAGAGGCAGTGGCAAAGCGTGCGTCTGGATTCCAGGTCCGGCTCCGCAGAGCCGGCCCGGAACGACCCGGGAAACGGGCACAAAAAAAGGGCGCGCTTTGTGCGCGTCCTTTGCCCCCGGCGCCGGGTGATCCCCGCGCGCGGGCTCTTTAGACCAGAATCGGGGGGGAGGGAAGGCCCGCGCGGCGGATCGGGCAACTTATCCGCGATGCCGGCGTTATCGGGCGTATCGGGTCACCTTCCATGCCGCAGCGCTACAGGAGCCGTCTGCCGGACCTCGTAATCGGTGCTATGGCGCTGGCGCTCGGCGCGTTGGCGCTCCGCGACCGGCCGCACCGCCGCCGCGCGGCGCCGGCCGACGACGCGGCGTTCGGCGCGGCGCGCAGTTCCGGCGAAAGCGCCGCGATCCAGCGCATCCGCGCGCGGGAAAGCGGGCGCGGCCGCGAAGCCGCCTCGCCGACGCATATACCCTGGTCCGGATGGAAGGACATTGTCTCTCGCACTTACCGGAATATCGGGCGCCACCGCGTGCTCGCCATCGCCGCCGGCATCGTGTTCTACGGGCTGCTGGCGCTGTTTCCGGCGATCGCCGCGCTGATTTCCTCCTACGGGATTTTCGCCGATCCGGTCACCGTCAGCCGCCAGCTCGCCTATGCCGCCGCGCTCCTGCCGCCCGGCGCTTTCGGCATACTCGAAGACCAGGTGAACAGGCTGGTCGATCGCGGCAGCGAACTGAACTTCGCCTTTGCGTTCGGGCTGGCGCTCTCGCTGTGGAGCGTCAATGCCGGGATGAAAGCGATGATCGACGCGCTCAACATCATCTACGAGGAGGAGGACCGGCGCGGCTTCTTCAGGCTGACCCTGATTTCGCTGTTCTTCAGCGCAGCCTCGATTGCGATGTCGATGCTGGCGCTGGGCGCGGTCGTCGTGCTTCCGGCGGTGCTCTCCTCTGTCGGGCTGGGCGACTGGAGCGAAACGCTGCTGGCGGCCATGCGCTGGCCCATTCTGCTGGCCATCCTGCTGCTCGGGCTCGCCGTTTTGTACCGCTATGGCCCGCACCGCCGCGATGCGCGCTGGAAATGGGTGAGCGCCGGCAGCCTGTTCGCAGCCTTCGCCTGGCTCGGCGGCTCCGCGCTGCTGTCCTGGTATATCGGCAACTTCGCCAATTACGACGCCACCTACGGTTCGCTCGGGGCCGGCATCGGCCTGATGATGTGGCTGTGGATGACGGCAATCGTCATTCTAGTCGGTGCCGAGCTTAATGCCGCGATCGAACATCAGACTGCGCGCGACACGACCGTCGGCGCGCGCGAAAGACCGCTGGGCGAACGCGGCGCAACCATGGCCGACACGGTCGGAGCCGCACAAAGATCCTGAAGAGTTTGGAGGCCCGGCCTGGAATCGAACCAGGCTAAGGGGTCTTGCACGACCTGCGCGTCGCCGCTCCGCCACCGGGCCGGGTGCGAAGGTATCGGGGGAACGCTGAAATACGGTTGGCGCAATCGCTAAAAATTTAGCGATCGGTCGCCGGCTGTGCCGCAAAGGTCATGCGCGCCCGATTGTGGCCGATATTGCGCGGGGCGCGGCGCACGGAAAAGCCCGCCCGTTCCAGCATCGCCGTCATCTGCGCTTCGCTGTAGCGCGTGAGCCCCGCCGCCTGCCGCAACCGCCAATAGCCCGACAGCAGCGTGCGCAGCAATCCGGACAGTGCGGCAAGGAAAAATCCGTTGCCGGCGGCGAGCCTGAGCAATGCGGCCGCATCGGCGATCGCCGACACTTCCGGCCGCACCACATCGCCGACCACGAGCACGCCGTCGCTGCGCAGCAGCCGGCGGAACAGCCCGAACAGCATCTCCGTCTCCGCGCGCGTCAGATATTGCGCCACCGAGTTGAGCACGATCAGGTCGATGCTGGCCGCGGGCAGCGCCGCGACCGCGGCGGGTTCCATCACCGCGATCCTGTCGCTGCCGGCGAAGCGCTGTGCCAGCGTCCGGCGCAATTGCGGCGCCGCCTCGCACAGGATCAGTTTACCGGTCTGTGCGGCGATGCGCTCGGCATGCCAGGCTTCCCCGCAGCCATAGTCGATGGCGCGCACGTCCGGCCGTGCGATGTATTGTCCGATCCCCTGCGCCACGAGCGCGGCATGCACCTGCCGGTGCCGCGCGTTGACGTAGATCGGATGGTCCGAATCGAAAAAGGAAATCCAGTCGGGCAAGGCTGTTGCCGGCGTTCCGGCGGCATCGTTGGCGGGGCGCGGGCCGGAGGCCGCGCCCGGGGGACGATGGATGCGTTTGCGCGATGCGGTCAATCGGATCCCCCGTCCGGCCGCCGGCGACCGACGGATGCCAACGGCTCAGCCCGGCCACAGTTCCATGAGCGGGCCGTCCTTGCCGTAGATCGGGTCGCTGTCGGGGCGCGGCACGTCGGGGATGGTGCCGAGCGCTTTTTCGCGCTCCGCCTTGCTGCCGCGGCACAGATCGAGCTTGCCGGAATTCGGATAGGCGCCGATCACCATCAGGTCGGGCGAGGCCCACAGGCATTGATGTCCGGTGCCCGCCGGCAGGATGACGACGTCGCCGGGGCCCAGATCGATCTCCTCGCCGGCACTGCCGCCGAAGCGCACCCTGGCGCGCCCGCGCGCAATCGCCAGCGTCTCGTGGATCATCGAATGGTAATGCGCATATTCGTAGATGCCGTTGCGCCACATATTGCCCCAGCCGTTGCCGGCGATGGTGTTTTCCAGCACCTCTTCCGGGTTGGGCGTACCGGCGAGATTGAAGGCGCCGCGATAGGCGACGAACGGCAGGTCCGGGTTGTTCGGAATCGAGCCGTCGTCGGAAAAGCGGCGTGCCAGCGGGGTGACCTTGCGCGTGACCATGACCAAGACCCTGGATACCCGGATTTGGTACTGCGAAAACGTAACCAAAACCTCATTGCGCGGGTTACGCCTGCTGCGACCGGGTCTGCTTGCGCGTGCGCATCGATTCCACGAAACGCTTGAAGAGATAGTGGGAATCGCGCGGCCCGGGCGAGGCTTCCGGGTGGTATTGTACCGAAAAGACCGGCTTGTCCTTGAGCGCCAGCCCGCAATTGGAGCCGTCGAACAGCGAGACATGGGTCTGCTCGACATTGGCGGGCAGCGAATCCTTGTCCACGGCGAATCCGTGATTCATCGAGGTGATCTCGACCTTGCCGGTGGTGAGATCCTTGACCGGATGATTGGCGCCGTGATGCCCCTGATGCATCTTTACCGTGCGCCCGCCGAGCGCCAGCCCCAGCATCTGGTGGCCGAGGCAGATGCCGAAGGTCGGGATGTCCCGCTCGATCATGCTGCGGATCACCGGCACCGCATATTTGCCGGTCGCCGCCGGATCGCCCGGACCGTTGGAAAGGAAAATGCCGTCGGGCTTCAGCGCCAGGATATCCTCGGTGGCGGTCTGCGCCGGCACCACGGTCACCTTGCAGCCGTTGGCGGCGAGAAGCCGCAGGATGTTGCGCTTGATGCCGTAATCGATGGCGACGACGTGGAATTCCGGATCGGTCTGCCGCCCGTAGCCCTTGCCCCAGACCCACGGCGTCTCGTCCCAGGTGAAGCGTTGCGCGCTCGTCACCATCGGCACGAGGTCCATGCCTTCGAGTCCGGGCCATTCGCGCGCTTCTTTTTTCAGCGCGTCGAGATCGAATTTGCCGGAGGGCTCGTGCGCGATCGTGGCGTTCGGCATGCCTTTTTCGCGGATCAGCGTGGTCAGCGCGCGCGTGTCGATGCCGCACAGGCCGACGATGCCGCGGCTTTTCAGCCACTGGTCGAGATGGCGCGTGGCGCGATAATTCGACTGCCGGGTGATGGCGGCGTGCAGGATGACCCCGCGCGCTCCCGGCGTCGCCGCCATGTTCACCGTCTCGATGTCGTCCTCGTTGGTGCCGACATTGCCGATATGCGGGAAGGTGAAAGTGACGATCTGGCCGGCATAGGAGGGGTCGGTGAGGATTTCCTCGTAGCCGGTCATGGCGGTGTTGAAGCAGACCTCGCCCACGGCGGAACCGGTGGCGCCGAGCCCGATGCCTTCCAGCACCGTGCCGTCGGCGAGTGCGAGCAGGGCGGTGGGCTTCGGCTCGGCCCAGCCTGAATTGTCTGGTCTGTCGCTCATCGGCGGCTTACATAGTCCCGCAAGCGCGGAAAGCCAAGAATGACCTCGCAGGTATGACCTCGTTCGCCGTCTATGCCGGCGCCGCTCTGGCCGAGATTGCCGGCTGTTTCGCCTTCTGGGGCTGGCTGCGGCTGGGCAAACCGCTGTGGTGGCTTGTGCCCGGCCTCGCCTCTCTGGCGGCGTTCGCATGGCTGCTGACCCTGGTCGATTCGGCCTATGCGGGCCGCGCTTACGCCGCCTATGGCGGGGTCTATATTGCCGCCTCGCTGCTGTGGCTGTGGGCGGTGGAGGAAACGCGGCCGGACCGCTGGGATTTTGCCGGTGCCGCGATCTGCATGCTTGGCGCTGCGGTGATCCTGTTCGGGCCGCGTGCCGCCTGACCGACGCGAAGGAGAACGACGTGCTGCGCGACGACATCAACAACGCACTGAAAGAGGCGATGAAGGCGAAGGACGAGCGCCGTATCTCCACGCTGCGCCTGGTGAATTCGACGATCAAGAATGCCGATATCGAGGCGCGCGGCGCCGGCAAGGGCCCGCTGGCCGACGCCGACCTGCTCGGCGTGTTTCAGAAGATGATCAAGCAGCGCCAGGAATCGAAGGAAATGTACGAGAAGGGCGGCCGCCCCGAACTGGCGCAGCAGGAGGCCGAGGAGATTGCCATCATCCAGGCCTATCTGCCGAAGCAGATGTCGGATGCGGAGATTTCCGCCGCCATCGATGCCGCGATCGCGGAGACCGGCGCCGCCGGCGTCAAGGATATGGGCAAGGTGATCGGCGCGCTGAAAGGCAAATACGCCGGACAGATGGATTTCGGCAAGGCGAGCGGGCTGGTGAAGGGCAAGCTGTCCTGATCTATCGCCGCCCGGCCGCTCTCGTGCGTCCCGCGTTCGTCGATCCGCCCTTCGCATTTCCTGTAACGCGGCTGCACGTTTCAAGGCCGTTTCCAGGCCGCCAGGTGCGTCGCCGTCGCCTCGTCCGCCGGATAGAAATTCTCGATGCGGATTTCCTGCGCAGTCACGTCCTGTGGCGTGCCCAGTGTCGAAATCGTGGTGAACAGGTTCAGCGACACGCCGTCCTTGACGAAATGCATTGCCAGCACGGGCGCTGGCGCGGCCTGCGAGGCCGGCATCTGCTGCAGGTCGGCGACGTCGGGATAGGCCAGCAGCCGCCGCAGCAATGCCGCGGTCTCCGCCGATGCATCGGCAAGCGCGTCCGCCTGCACGCCCCGCAGGAAATAGGCTGCAACCTCCGGCCAATTGGCGATCATGCCACGCAAGCCTTCGGGCGAAAGCAAAGCATCTGCGAGATTGACGGGCTGCTCGGTCTCGGCTTTGGCTGCGCCGCCGGTCAGAAACTCGACAAGACGCAACGCCCCTTCGTTCGCGCGCAGGAGATTCCAGCGCCGGTCGACGACAAAAGCGGGATAAGGCTCCTGCCGCGCGAGCATGAAATCGAGAGCGTGCCCGATCTCCTGCATCTCCGGCGCGCCGAGCGGCCGTTCACTCCACATTGCGGCAAAGCCAGCAGCCTGCAGCAACGCATTCTGCTGCCGCAGCGGCAGATCCAGAGCCGCCGCAAGTCTCAACACCATGTCGCGGCTCGGGGAGGTGCGGCCGGACTCGAGAAAGCTTAGATGGCGCTGCGAGACGCCGGCGCGGTGCGCAAGCGCGAGCTGCGAGAAGCCGCGATGCCGACGCCAGAACTGCAGCCTGTCCGAAAATTGCGTACGTTCCGCCATGATTACCCGCCGCGTAATTGTCAAGCCGGTCCGCCTCGATAATATCCGGCGCGAGAGATTATGGCGCGGGCCGCATGATCGAACGGACGGGCGTTGCGATTGCGGTTGTTTCCAGCGCGCTAGGCGGCACGGCCGCGGCGGTGACGCGCTATCTGGTGACGAGCGCCGATCCTGTTGCGATCGCCACTCTGAGATTTGGTCTCGGATTCCTGTGCCTATTGCCATTCGCGCTGATGCTGCGCGTGAAATGGCCGGCGCGGTCCGACTGGCCGGCGGTTGCCGCGCTTGGGGCGGGATTCTTCGGCGTCTTCTTCATCCTCTATAATGTGGCGGTCGGATACACCACCGCGGCGCGGGCGAGCCTTGCCCTTGCGACCTTGCCGCTGCAGACTATGCTGGTCGGCGCGGCGCTCGGCGTCGAGCCGCTGACGGCGCGCAAGGCGACCGGCGTCGTCGTCGCAATGAGCGGCGTGGCGGTGGCGCTGGCGAGCGGCGTTTCCTATGCGCCGGCCGGGGCGTGGCGCGGCGAACTCATCATGCTCGGCGCCGTGCTTTGCATGGCATTTTACAACGTGTGGTCCCGGCCTTTCATGCGCCGCTCCAGCCCGCTCGGCTTTGTCACCGCGGGGATGGCGTCGGGGGCGGTATTCCTGCTGGCCGCGGGCGCCTGGTCGGGCAGCTTCGCCGCACTCGAGGTCTTCAGTTGGCGGGAATGGACCGCAGGCCTCTATCTGGGCGCCGCCGGTGGCGCGCTGGCTTTCCTGCTTTGGGTTCTGGCCTTGCAGCGGGCGAGCCCGACGCGTGTCGCCAACACGATGACCGTCAATCCGGTCGCGGCCATGTTGCTGGCGGCCGTGCTTGTGAACGAGGGCATCACCGCAAATCTGTTTGTCGGGCTGTTCGCCGTTTTCGGCGGAATCTGGATCGCAACCACCGACCGATCGCCCGCTTGAGCGCGATCAATGCACGTTCACAGCGTCCGCCAGCCTGCGCAGCAGCAAGGCGTGCCGCGCCGTCTCCTGCAAACGGCAATAGAGCGAGCCGCCCAGCGCCATGTCGGGATCGACATTGTCGAAGATCGGGCAGAGCGTGTCGCGCGATTGCGCGAAGCTCTTTTGCGAGTCCGCGAGTGCCGCCTTCTTCTTTGCTTCGATGGCGGGATTGGCGCGTCTGAGCGCTTCGGTCGAGAGCGCCGTCCACACAGCGAGCTCGCGCGCGGCGCATTTTTTGGAATCGTCGATGTAGGAATTCGTCTTGCTCGCCGTCTTGATGCAGGGATCGGCGACGATCCCGATGCAGTTGCCGCCGAACTCGCCGGAATTGGCGGATTTCTTCAGGCAGGCATTGACAGTCTGCGTGTCGGCCGGCGCGGCGGCTTGCGCCCTTGCAGGCGCGGCGGTCCACACTGACGACATCAAGACAACGATGGCGGCGATCGGAATTTTTCGCATGTCCGTCCTCCCAATGGAGGTTGAGTTGCGGCGGCCGTCGCAAAGGTTCGACGGGCGGGTTCGCGCGATCATTGGCCGGGGCCTTGTGGAAAGAGGGGATATCCGGGAAAAACCAGCCAATTCAAGGAAATAGCGTTGAAATGGAGTTCAGCCGCAATCGGCGCCCGAATCGCCCGCTATGATGTGTATTCAGCCCCGATTCGCGCCCGAGCCGACATGCGCTTCCCGCCCCAGTTTCTCGACGAATTGCGCGCCCGACTTCCGGTTTCGGAAGTTGTCGGCCGGCGCGTGAAACTGAAAAGAGCGGGTCGCGAATGGAAGGGGATTTCGCCCTTCAACCAGGAAAAGACGCCCTCGTTCACGGTCAACGACCAGAAGGGCTTCTTCCACGATTTCTCCTCCGGCAAGCACGGCGACATTTTCGGCTTCGTCATGGAAACCGAAGGCGTCAGCTTTCCCGAAGCGGTCGAACGGCTGGCAAGCATGGCCGGGTTGCCGGTACCCAAGCTCTCGCGCGAGGACGAGGCGCGCGAGGGACGCCGCCGGACGCTGCACGGAGTCGTCGAACTGGCGTCGAACTCCTTCGCGGCGACGCTCGCCGCGCGCGCCGGTGCGAAGG
>CAYWCE010000076.1:0-3559 GCA_964456755.1 uncultured Hyphomicrobiales bacterium | reverse complement strand
CCCCGCGCGCCCGACCCCGGGCGCGCGGCTCTCTCGCCGACCGCCGCATCGCGCCGGCGACGCGACTGCAATTCCGCCTCGGCTATGCGCCGCCCGAACGCTTTGCGCTCAAGGAGCATCTGGGCAGCCACGGCATTGCGGTCGAGGACATGATCGAGGCCGGCCTCGTCATTGCCGGCGACGACATCCCCGTGCCCTATGACCGGTTTCGCGACCGCGTGATGTTTCCGATCGCCGACTGGCGCGGGCGGATCGTCGCCTTCGGCGGGCGCGCGCTCGATCCCGAAGCGCCGGCGAAATACCTCAATTCGCCGGAGACGCCGCTCTTTCACAAAGGCGCGATGCTCTATAACGGCGCCCCCGCCCGGCAGGCCGCCCACGATGGTGCGCAGGTGATCGCGGTGGAAGGCTATGTCGACGTGATTGCGATGGTCGCCTGCGGATTTGCCGCCACCGTCGCCCCGCTCGGCACCGCGCTGACCGAGGAGCAGCTTGGCCTGCTGTGGAAAATGGCCGACGAGCCCGCCCTGTGCTTCGACGGCGACAAGGCCGGCCGCCGCGCCGCCTATCGCGCGATCGATCTTGCGCTGCCGCGGCTGCAGCCGGGCAAAAGCCTGAAATTCGCGCTGTTGCCGGAAGGACAGGATCCCGACGACCTCGCCCGTTCCGGCGGACGCGAGGCGCTCAATGAAGTGCTTGCCGGCGCGCGCCCGCTCGCGGAAATGCTGTGGACGCGCGAGACGGAGAATGCATCGTTCGAGACGCCGGAGCGGCGTGCCGCGCTCGAAGCGCGTCTGGGCCAGGTCATAGCCGGCATCGGCAACGAGGCGGTGCGCAAATATTACCGGCAGGAATTCGAGGCGCGCATCCGCACCCTGTTCGCGCCCGCCTTTGCAGAGCCCTATGCGCGCGCGCGGCGCGCCGGCGGCGGGCGCCAGGCGATGCACAATGTGCGCCCGCTCCTGCGCAACGGGGCGCCGCAGCGCCATCCGCTCGCCCCGCTGTCGCCGCGCCTGCCGCAAAGTCCGCTGATCCGCGGCTTCAAGAGCGCGCTGCCGCCGCGCGAGGCGCTGATCCTGCTCGCGGTGATCCAGCATCCGTGGTTGCTGGAGACGCATGCGGAGGAATTCGCGGAACTGGAATTCCTGCATCCGGACGCCGACCTGCTGCGCCGCGCGATCCTGGAAATCGGCGCCGACGATCCCGGCCTCGGCTCCGCCACGCTGCAGGCCGCGCTGGTGCGGCGCGGGCTGGAAGCCCTGGCGCAGCGGGTGCGCAACGCCATCACCCACAGTTCCGACTGGCCGGCGCACGAGGCGGCGGCGGAGGAGGACGTGGCACAATGGTGGGGCCACGTTCTTACCTTGCATCGCAAGAAGCGGACGTTAAATAGGGAGCTCAAGGACGCAGAACGCGCGCTCGGGGAGGAACCCAGCGAGGCAAATCTGGCCTGGATCAGGGATGTGCAGGGCCGCTTGCAGGCGCTCGAAGGCTCCGAGGCGCTGATCGAAGGCTTTGGCGCTCTCTCGGGGCGTCCCGCGCGAAGCTTCTAGAATTTTTCCGGATTTCACGCGAATTTCCGGGTTGTTAACAGGGTTAATCCGGGCTTAAGGGAGCCTTCGTTAGGGAGCCCTGACAGTCCGGACGTGATTCGGCCCGTAACCTGCGTGCGCCGGCGCGGCGGTTTCGGCCCACAGGGGTCCGGCGGCGAGGCTCCGGGTGCAGGAGATTCTCCCTGCATAGGGTAGAGGGGCATCGCAAGGCGGCGGCCGCCGCGGGAGAGCGTTGATGGCGAAGACGGCAAGCAGGGCGTCCGGGAAGGGCGCGGCAAAGGGAGCCGCAAAGGGCCGCGCGCCTGCCGGCAAGGCCGGCAAGGCCGCCCGCTCCCCCGCCCGAACCGCCGCGGCCAAGCCCGGCAAGTCCGCCCCGAAAGCCGCGCCGGCGAAAGCCGCAGGGCGCCCCTCCAAGCCGTCCGCAGGCAGACCGTCCCCCGTCAAGCCTGCGCCCGCAAAGCCCGCTTCCACGATGGTCGCCCCGAAAATGTCCGTACAGAAATTGACTGCCAAGACGACCGCGAAAGCCCCGCCCCCGCGCTCCGACGCCATCAAGGCCAAGGCCGGCAAGGACGAGGCCGCCGAGAAGGACGCCGAGCCCGGAAGCGACGCGCCGCTGCCGCTGCTCGATCTCTCCGACGCCGCCGTCAAGAAGATGATCAAGAACGCCAAGAAGCGCGGCTATGTCACCATCGACCAGATCAACGAAGTGATGCCCTCGGGCGAAGTGTCCTCCGACCAGATCGAGGACATTTACGCCATGCTCTCGGAGATGGGCATCAACGTCGTCGAGCAGGACGAGGCCGCAGACGACGACGGCGAGAAGGAAGAGGACGAGGAGGAGGAGGGCGGCGAGCTGGTCGAGGTCACCGCCAAGCCGCTGGTCAAGTCCGAGAAGGAGCCGTCCGAGCGCACCGACGATCCGGTGCGCATGTATCTGCGCGAGATGGGCTCGGTCGAACTGCTCTCGCGCGAGGGCGAGATCGCCATCGCCAAGCGCATCGAGGCCGGACGCGAAGCGATGATCGCGGGTTTGTGCGAAAGCCCGCTCACCTTCCAGGCGATCATCATCTGGCGCGACGAACTCAACGACGGCAAGGTGTTCCTGCGCGACATCATCGATCTGGAAGCGACCTATGCCGGGCCGGACGCCAAGAGCATGCCCGCCCCGGTCGGCCCCGACGGCCAGCCGCTGCCCGGCGCGAATGCGGGCGGAGAGGGGCTTGCGCAGCAGGCATCGCCGCCGAGTGCGCCGCCGCAGCCGACCCCGTTCAAGCCGCAGCCGGCCCCCGGCGCTGCCGCCGACGGCAATGGCGAGGAGAAGGATCCCGCCGAACTCGCCGCCGAAGCCGACATGGAGGACGACGAGTTCGAAAACTCGATGTCGCTGGCCGCCATCGAGGCCGAGCTGAAGCCGAAGGTGCTGGAGACCTTCGACACGGTGGCGAGCGAATACAAGCGCCTGCGCCGGCTGCAGGAGCAGGACATCGAGTTCCGCCTGAAGAACACCTCGCTCTCGCCCGCGCAGGAGCGCAAATACAAGAAGCTGAAGGACGAGATCATCACCGCGGTGAAGTCGCTGCGGCTCAACCAGGCGCGCATCGATTCGCTGGTCGAGCAGCTCTACGACATCAACAAGCGCCTGGTCGGCTTCGAGGGCCGGCTGATGCGGCTGTCGGAGAGCCACGGCGTCGCCCGCGACGATTTTCTGAAAAACTATATCGGCTCGGAGCTGGATCCGCGCTGGCTCAACCGCGTCTCCAAGCTCTCGGCCCGCGGCTGGAAAAATCTCATCGCCCGCGACAAGGAGAAGGTGAAGGCGATCCGCACCGAAATCCATGCGCTGGCGAGCGAGACCGGGCTGGAAATCGGCGAATTCCGCAAGATCGTGCACAGCGTGCAGAAGGGCGAGCGCGAGGCGCGCCAGGCGAAGAAGGAAATGGTCGAGGCCAACCTGCGCCTCGTCATCTCCATCGCCAAGAAATACACCAACCGCGGCCTGCAAT
>CAYWCE010000075.1:6610-12550 GCA_964456755.1 uncultured Hyphomicrobiales bacterium | reverse complement strand
CGCCGGGTTCTGCGGCACCAGTTTACAGAGCTTGTCGACCTGGCCGTAGGGCAGTTCCAGCACACGGCCGACGTCGCGCAGCACGCCGCGCGCCTGCAGCGTGCCGAAGGTGATGATCTGCGCCACCTGATCGCGCCCGTAGCGCTCCTGCACATAGCGGATCACCTCGTCGCGTCTGTCCTGGCAGAAATCGATGTCGAAATCCGGCATCGACACGCGCTCGGGATTGAGGAAGCGCTCGAACAGAAGGCCGAACCGGATCGGGTCGAGGTCGGTAATGGTGAGCGCATAGGAGACGAGCGAGCCGGCGCCGGAGCCGCGGCCGGGCCCCACCGGAATTCCCTGCGCCTTGGCCCACTGGATGAAGTCGGCGACGATCAGGAAGTAGCCCGGATATTTCATGCGCGCGATAACATCCAGCTCGAAGTCGAGCCGGCGCCGGTAATCGTCCTCGCCGGTGCCGGGCGCGACGCCGTGCAGCGCGATCTGCCGCGCCAGCCCCTCCTGCGCGCGCCTGCGCAATTCCCCGGCTTCGTCAACCGCGTCCTTGCCGACGGTAAAGCGCGGCAGGATCGGCTTGTGCGTCTTCGGCCGGAACGAACAGCGCTGCGCAATCTCCACCGTGGCCGCCAGCGCTTCGGGCAGGTCGGAGAACAATGCCATCATCTCCCCGCGCGTCTTGAACCGGTGTTCGGGGGTGAGCTGGCGCCGTCCGCTTTCGGCCAGAACGCGCCCTTCGGCGATACAGATCAGCGCATCGTGCGCCTCATAGTCGTCCTGCTCGGCGAAGAACGGCTCGTTGGTCGCGACCAGCGGCAAGCCTTTGGCATAGGCCAGTTCGAGCAAGGCAGGCTCGCAGCGCTTCTCCTCGCGCGTGCCGTGCCGCTGCAATTCGACATAGAGGCGGCCGTCGAACAGCCCCGCCAGCCGCTCGCAGCGCGCGGCGGCGAGATCGGTCTGGCCCGCGGCGATAGCAAGATCGAGACAGCCGCCGGGGCCGCCGGTCAGCGCGATGATGCCTCCGCGCTCCTGCTCCAGCCAACCGAGGCGAAGATGCGGCGGCTCGTTTGCGGGCGTGTCCAGAAAGGCGCGCGAACTGAGCCTGATGAGGCTGCGATAGCCGGCCTCGTCGGCGGCAAGCAGCACGATGCGCGGCAGCTTGCGCTGATGGTTCGGATTGCGTGCATCGCGCTGCTCGTCTTCGAAATCCACCGACAGACAGCAGCCCACGATCGGCTGGATGCCGCTCGCTGCCATCTTCTCGGAGCATTCCAGCGCCCCGAACATGTTGTCGGTGTCGGTGAGCGCAAGCGCGGGCTGCCGGTCGGCTTTTGCAAGTTCGGCGAGCCGCGCAATGGTCAGCGCGCCTTCGAGCAGCGAATAGGACGAGTGCACATGCAGGTGCACGAAACCCGGACCGGCCACGGAGACCTCGCGATTCTGTCGTACTGCGCGATGGTGGGATGCGCGCGGGAAATGTCCACCCCGGGGGCGCTGCCGCCTGCGATTCATCCGCCTTTTCAACCGCCCGTTCGGACGAATTCGGCAGCGGGGCCTGCTCCGTCATCCGGACCGAACCGCCCGCCGACCGAACGCCGCGCAGGCGCCTGCGCGCAGGGTGTTTTCCTGTTTTCCCGCTTTTCGCGGCAATGGCGGGTGCGCCGGTCGCGGCGGCATTACGGGAGCCCGGCTGCCGGCGCAGACGGACGGCGGTGCCCTCAGAGTGTCGCCAAAACCTGCGCCCAGATGGCGATCATGCCGATAAACAGGGCGAGCGAGGCCAGGGTGGCGGCTTCTTCGACGAGGGCGCGGAACATGGCAATCTCCGGAATCGCTAAGGAACGGAGAGAGAACATAGTTCTTTTTTTGTTCTCATGTCAACACGAGGCCGCGGGTCCGTTTCACGGCGCCTCCGCCACCCAGTTCCAGCCGGCCGTACCCCCTCGCCGGCGCGAATTCCCTTGGTCCGCGCGCCTGCGAGCCGCTACGACAGGGGCCGGCGGCCCGCTCCGGCCGTGCACCGCGTGGACGAACGGCAGGCATGGTCTGGGAAGCGGGCTTTGCGGGCATACTGGCCATCGTCGCGGTGCTCTATGCCTCGGTCGGGCAGGCCGGCGGCACCGGCTATATCGCCGTCATGGGGCTGTCGGGCCTGAGCCCAGACATCATCAAGCCCACGGCGCTGGCGCTCAACATTCTGGTCGCGGGGATCGGATGCATCCGCTTTCACCGGCTGGGTCTGCTGACGCTGCGAAGCTGCTACCCTTTTGCCGTCCTCGGCGTCCCCTTCTCGCTGCTGGGGGGTGCAACGCAGCTTCCGCCGGCCGTCTACCAGCCTGCGGTCGGTCTGTTGCTGATCGTCGCCGCCTTTCAGGTCACCCGCTCGGCAGCCCGCGCCGAGGCCGCCGACCGCGACGCGCCGCACCGGCCGCCATTCCTGCCCTCGCTCGTCGCCGGCGGCGCGATCGGATTCGTTTCGGGGGTCACCGGCGTCGGCGGCGGCATTTTCCTCGCCCCGCTGGTTCTCAGCCTCGGCTGGGTGACGACGCGGCAATCGGCTGCGGTGTCGGCAACCTTCAACCTGCTGAATTCCTCGGCGGCATTCGCGGGCGTATGGGCGACGATGGCGGCGCTGCCCGCGCAGATGCCGCTCTGGCTTGCCGCCGTCGGTCTCGGCGGACTGGTCGGCTCCTGGCTCGGCGCCATCAGGATTCCGGCGCCGGCGCTGCGGGTCATTCTGGCGATCCTGCTGCTCGCCGCCGGAATACGCATGCTCTTTTTTTGACGGGCGGCCGAGCCCCGCCGCGGCAGCAACCGTCAGTTCATCTCCACCACCTTCCCCTCCTGGATCGTCACGCGCCGGTCCATCCGCCGCGCCAGATCCAGATTGTGGGTGGCGATGATTGCGGCCAGGCCCGAGGCCTTGACGAGCTGGCGCAGCGTCTCGAACACATGCTCGGCGGTGTGCGGATCGAGATTGCCGGTCGGTTCGTCGGCGAGAAGAATCCGCGGCGCGTTGGCCACCGCGCGCGCGATGGCGACGCGCTGCTGCTCGCCGCCCGACAATTCGGCGGGGCGGTGCGTCATCCGGTCCTTCAGACCGAGATAGCTTAGCAATTCGCTGCCGCGCTTCTGCGCTTCCTTGCGGGAAAGCCCGCGGATCATCTGCGGCATCAAGACATTTTCCAGCGCGGAGAATTCCGGCAGCAGATGATGCGCCTGATAGACGAAACCGATCTCGGTGCGCCGGATTCGCGTGCGCTCGGCATCGGACAACCCGCTTGTCGGCGCGCCGTCGACGAACACCTCGCCGGCATCGGGATGTTCGAGCAGACCGGCAATGTGCAGAAGCGTCGACTTGCCGGAGCCGGACGGCGCGACCAGCGCCACAGACTGGCCGAGCCACAAAGCGAGGTCGGCGCCGGTGAGGATGTCGAGCGCAGCGTCGCCCTGCCTGTAGCGGCGCTCGACCGCGTGCAGAAACAGGACCGGGTCTTGCGCCTCCGCCATGCCGCGCGCCTATTCGTAACGCAGCGCTTCGACCGGATCGAGCCGCGCCGCGCGCCAGGACGGATATAACGTCGCCAGCAGCGACAGCGACAGCGCCATCACCACCACGGCCGCGGTCTCGCCCGGATCCATGTCGGCGGGCAGACGCGAGAGAAAATACAATTCCGGCGAGAACAGCTCGGTCGAGGTGAGCCAGGACAGGAAGCGACGGATCGATTCCACGTTCTGGCAGACGACATACCCGACGCCGAAGCCGAGCAGCGTGCCGACGATACCGATGGATGCGCCGGTAATGAGGAACACGCGCATGATCGCGCCTTGCGTTGCGCCCATGGTGCGCAGCACGGCGATGTCGCGGCCTTTGTCCTTCACCAGCATGACGAGGCCGGAAATGATGTTCAGCGCGGCGACCAGCACGATCAGCGTGAGGATCAGGAACATCACGTTGCGTTCGACCTGCAGCGCGTTGAAGAAGGTGGCGTTGCGCTGCCGCCAGTCGACCATGAAGATCGGCCGCTGCGCGGCGTCGGCGACGAGCTTGCGGAATTCCTGCACGCGGTCGGCATTGTCGGTGTAGATTTCGATCGCGGTGACGTCGCCGGAGCGATTGAAATAGGCCTGCGCCTCGGGCAGCGGCATGAACACGAAGGCAGAATCGTATTCCGACATGCCGATCTCGAATACGGCGGCGATCTTGTAGGCCTTGATGCGCGGCGTCGTGCCCATTGGCGTCACCGCGCCGCGCGGCGAGACCAGCGTGAGATTGTCGCCGCCACGCAGTGAAAGCTGGTCGGCAAGCCGGCGGCCGATCGCAATCCCCTGCCCGTCGTCGAAGCCTTCGAGCGATCCCTGGCGAATGTTGCGCGCCACCGAAGTCAGTTTCTCTAGATCGGCGGAGCGAATGCCGCGCACCAGCACGCCGGAGGCGTTGAACGGCGAGGATGCAAGCGCCTGGCCCTCGACGATCGGCGCGGCAAGACGGATGCCGCGCACGGCGCCGATGCGCTCGGCCACCGCCTGCCAGTCGGTAAGCGGGGATTCCAGCGGCTGGACCAGCAGATGGCCGTTGAGGCCCAGGATCTTGTCGAGCAGTTCCTTGCGGAAGCCGTTCATGACCGCCATGACAATGATCAGCGTGGCGACGCCGAGCATGATCCCGAGGAACGAAATGCTGGCAATGATGGAGATGAATCCCTCCTTGCGCCGCGCACGCAGGTAGCGCAGCGACAGCATCCACTCGAATGGCGCGAACGCGCGCGTGCCGGAGGGCTCGCTCATGATTGGTCCTGTCGCCAATTTCAGCAGATTCTGGCGGTTTCAAGCCACCGCCAGATACCGAATTTCCGCCGAAGCACACAATTAATCCTGCCCCGACGGCGCCGGATGTCTCCGCGCGGCCGTGCCGCGGCACAAATGTCGCGGCGCACGCCGGACGGCACTATGCGGAGAGCTTCCGGATGGCATCATCCGGGCTCATCGTCGCGCGGCTGCCGTCGGCGCGCTTCTTCACCTCGACCTGGCCGGTTGCAAGACCTTTCGGTCCGATCAGCACTTGCCACGGGATGCCGATCAGGTCGGCGGTTGCGAATTTCGAGCCGGGGCGCTCGTCGAGATCGTGATAGAGTACGTCCACGCCCTTTTCGCGCAGTTTCGCATAAAGCGTCTCGCAGGCCTTGTCGGTCGCCCCGTCGCCCTGCTTGAGATTGAGTATGGCGACGCGAAACGGCGCCACCGGCTCCGGCCATTTGATGCCGGCGTCGTCGTGGAACGCCTCGATCAGCGCGGCGACGAGGCGCGAGGGCCCGATGCCGTAGGAACCCATATGCACCGGCTTCTCGCTTCCGTCGGGACCGGCAACCGCCGCTTTCATCGGTTCGGAATATTTGGTGCCGAAATAGAAGATGTGGCCGACCTCGATGCCGCGCGCGGAGACCTGCTTGCCGGCCGGAATCTTTGCGAATGCGCCGGGATCGTGCTTCTCGGAGGTGGCGGCATAAAGCGAGGTCCATCGATCGACGATGCCCTGCAATGTCGCGGCATTGTCGAAATCGACGTCTGCGGGCGGCGTCTCGAAATCGAGATAGTCGCTGTGGCAATAGACTTCGCTCTCGCCGGTCGAAGCGAGGATGATGAATTCGTGGCTGAGATTGCCGCCGATCGGTCCGGTCTCCGCCACCATCGGGATCGCCTTCAGACCCATGCGCGCGAACGTGCGCAGATAGGCGACGAACATGCGGTTATAGGCGTGACGGGCGCCGTCCTGGTCGAGGTCGAAGGAATAGGCGTCTTTCATGAGAAATTCGCGGCCGCGCATCAGACCGAAGCGCGGGCGTACCTCGTCGCGGAATTTCCACTGGATGTGATAGAGGTTAAGGGGAAGATCGCGGTACGAGCGCACATAGGCGCGGAAGATTTCCGTGAGCATCTCCT
>CAYWCE010000075.1:508-6600 GCA_964456755.1 uncultured Hyphomicrobiales bacterium | reverse complement strand
CGTAGGCGTCGTAGCGCCCGCTTTCGCGCCACAGTTCGGCGCTCTGGACCGTCGGCATGAGCATTTCGATGGCGCCGGAACGGTTCTGCTCCTCGCGCACGATGTCGCAGATTTTGTTGAGCACCCGCAGTCCCAGCGGCAGGAAGGCATAGATGCCGGCGGCCTCCTGCCGCATCATGCCCGCACGCAGCATCAGCCGGTGCGAAACGATCTCCGCTTCCTTCGGCGTTTCGCGCAGAATCGGCAGGAAATAGCGGGACAGTCGCATGGCGCGTCCGGAATCGGTGTCGGGAGCCGGAGTGAAACCGGAACGTCCCGCAAAACACAAGGCCGGCCTGCGCCGCGGCGCCCGCCCGGGTCGGCGCTATCCTGCGACGGTTTCGCTTGCCGAAAGGGGGCGGTTTGGGTAGCTTGCCCCCCACCTCGGGGCGGTTGCCCCGATAGCGGTCCAAGTCTCGGGAGGATTGCGAGCGCAAAATGCGCCGCCGGCGCTTGGGAAGGAACATCCGGCAAGGATGCAGACCGGAAGCGCTTGTAACGATTTGGAGCAGGGCTTGGCCCTGCTCTTTTCTTTTTCTGGACTTCCAGCAGCGGCTTTCGCGGCACGAACGCGCATCCGGCGCCGCGCGCCCACCTGCCTGGACATGCAAGGAAAAAAGCGCCGGACGGCCTGTTTCGGGGGGGAGGGGTGTAGACCATCCGGCGCACGTGCGGCCGACGGGTCGGACCGCGTCATTGCAACGGCGCCGGCATCATTTCGTTCCCCCGCCGCGCGGGCAAATTCGCGCGCCCCGGGCGGGCCCGGAAACTGACTTTTTCTCCTTTAACATCAAAGCGTTGGAGGATAAGGGTCGCTGCCGTAACGCCACTCGGGACGGAAATGGCCGTCGTCGCCCATCAGGCACACCTCGGACACTTCCCCGTTCCGGCCGAGCTTGTGGGCCGCATCGACGGCAAACAGCATCGCTTCGTGCCGGCTGCGATAGGGCCCGAATTCCTCGTCGTGAAAGCGGATGGTCCAGTCATCCCCGTGCTGGATCACGAAATAGCGCGCATGGGGCATGGCAGCCCTCCTTGAGCATCGCAACATCGCCGTTTTCACAACGGAACAACTGGAAGTGCGGTTCCTCGGCGCAGAACTGCCGATCCTCGGCCCAGAAAAGCCGTTCCTCGGCACCGAACCCGCGATGCTCGGCGGCGTCGTGACCGCGGGCCTGCATCCTAGCGCATGACGCCGAGGAAGGCGGCCAGATCGTCCAGCGTGATCAACCGGTAGCTGTAGATCGCATACAGACATGCGAACACGACAGCGGACACCAGCGTGGTCCAGATCAGCTTGCGGCCGACGGCGGCGATCATGGGCGCGCCCGGGTCGGTTCCCGGCGCGATCTCTCCCCCCGCCTCGCCCTGCGACCGGACGCCCCAGGGCAGCACCGCAAACAGCGTGATCCACCAGATCAGAAAATAAATGGCGAGCCCGGTCGTCAGCGACATGCGTCCTACGCCTGTTCCAGCTCCACCAGCGTGCCGCAAAAATCCTTCGGATGCAGAAACAGGACCGGCTTTCCGTGCGCGCCGATCTTCGGCTCGCCGTCGCCCAGCACGCGCGCGCCCTGCCGCTGCAGCCGGTCGCGCGCGGCACGAATGTCGGCCACCTCGTAGCAGACATGGTGCATGCCGCCGTCGGGATTGCGCTCCAGGAATTTCGCGATCGGGGAATCGGCGCCGAGCGGTTCCAGCAGCTCGATCTTCGTGTTGGGCAGCGTGATAAACACGGTGGTGACGCCATGCTCGGGCTGCGGCACGGCGTCGGAAACCTCGGCTCCCAGCGCTTCGCGATACAGGCGCGCCGCCTTGCCAATGTCTCTCACCGCAATCGCCACATGGTTCAGCCGTCCGATCATCGCCCTCTCCCGCTGCATCATACCGTCAGCACATGCACAACGCATACCGGCTTTTTGCCCCAGCGCGCCGCAAGCGCGCCGCGCACGGCCCGCCGGACCGATTCCGCCAACGCATCGGGGTCGCGCCGGCGCGGCTTCGGCAGCGTTTCGATCGTCTCTGTGACGGCGTCGTAGGCAATGTCGGCGAGACTGTCGCCGGCGGCGTCCTTGTCCGGAATGCCGTAGAGTTCGACGTCCGGATCGCCGAGCAAAGCTCCCTTTTCGCTGACCGCAATCGCAACCGTCACAATACCGGCGAACGACATGCGCTTGCGTTCGGCCAGCATCCGGCTGTCGGCGGAGACAAGCAACGTGCCGTCCTTGTAAAGGCGGCCGGACGGCATCTCGTCGACGATGCCCGGCTCGGGCGCCAGTCGCACGATGTCGCCGTTGCGGCATTCCAGCACGGTGCGGACACCCGCCTGCCGCGCCAGCGCGGCATGTTCGTGCAGATGCAGCGCCTCGCCATGCACGGGCACGACGATCTGCGGCTTCACCCAGCCGATCAGGTCGGTCATCTCGTCGCGGCGCGGATGTCCGGACACATGCACCAGATGGGTGCGATCGGTGATCACCTCGACCCCCTGGTCGATCAGTCCGTTGATCACGCGGCCGACTTCGCGCTCGTTGCCGGGAATGGTGCGCGACGAAAAGATGACGCGGTCGCCGCGCGTCAGCGTCACCTCGGGGTGATCGTCCTGCGCGATCCGCGACAAGGCCGCCCGCGGTTCGCCCTGGCTGCCGGTGCACAGCGCGACCACCTTGTCCGGCGGCAGATAGCCATAGGTGTCCATGCCGCGGAAGGGCTGGATGCCGTCGAGATACCCGGTCTCGCGCGCAACCTGGATGACGCGGTCCATCGCGCGCCCGACCACGACGACCTCGCGCCCGCAGGCCCGCGCGGCCTGCGCCACGGAACGGATACGCGCGACATTGGAGGCGAATGTCGTCACCGCCACGCGCGCCGGGGCGCTCCGGATCAGCCCGGCCAGCACCTCGGCGACGTCGCTTTCCGAAGGCGAGCGCCCTTCCCGAACCGCATTGGTGGAATCGCCGACGATGGCGAGAGCCCCCTCTTCGCCCAGCCGCCTGAGCTTGGCTTCGTCGGTCGCAGGCCCGATCGCCGGAGCCGGATCGAGCTTCCAGTCGCCGGTATGCAGCACGTTGCCGTGCGGCGTGCGGACGATCAGCGCATTGGATTCCGGGATCGAATGCGTCATCGAGACCAGTTCGACATCGAACGGGCCGACCTCGAACCGGCTGCCGAGCGCAACCACGGTGACCGGGATGACCGGCGCCTGGTTGTCGCTTGCACATTTGGCCTCGAGCAGGGCGGCGGTGAACGGCGTCGCAAAAACCGGAACCTTCAGTTTGGGCCACAAGTCGATCAACGCGCCGAAATGATCCTCGTGCGCATGCGTGATCACGATCCCGGCAAGGTTGCGCCGGTCTTCGAGCAGAAAGCGGATGTCCGGCAGGATGAGATCGACGCCTGGAAGATGCTCTTCGGATGCGAACGACACGCCGAGATCGACGGCAAGCCAGGTCCGGCGCCGTTCGTCGCCGAGACCGTAAAGCGCGAGGTTCATGCCGATCTCGCCGACGCCGCCAAGCGGGGCAAAGACCAATTCCCGGGACTGCATCCGCCGTTCTCCCGCACCGTCTCGTGCAGCGTTGCCGCGTGCGCGAAATAGACATCGCCCGCCGCGACCGGCACCGCCCGCCCGTCCGCCGTTCGCACGATCATGCGCCCTTCGTCGTCGAGCGTTTCGAACGTCCCCGCGATCACGCCCTCTCCGGCCCGCACGGCGACGCGCTCGCCCAGACCCGCAGCCCGGGCGAGCCAGTGCCGGCGGATTTGCGGCAGCCCGCGCCCTTCGTTCCACAGCCGGTGCAGGCCAATCCAGCCCTCGGACAGCGCGGCGAATAACCGCTCCGGCGGCATCCGGATCCCAAGCCCCGCAAGCGATACGGCCGGATAAGGAAGGCCGTGCGGGGCGTCGACGACGTTCACCCCGATGCCGACGACGACGGCGGCGCCGTCCGCGATCGGTTCGGATTCGAGCAGGATGCCGGCCAACTTTTCGCCGCGCGCCAGAACGTCGTTGGGCCATTTCAGGCCGACGTCCAGGCCGGGCGCAAGTGCATCGAGCGCTTCGGCGAGTGCAAGCCCGGCGACAAATCCAAGCGTTGCCGCGACTGCTGCAGGCGCGCGCGTGTGAATAAGCAGCGTCGCCGCAAGATTGCCGCGCTCGGTCGACCAGGCGCGCCCGCGCCGCCCGCGTCCGCGGCTCTGCGCCTTCGCCACGATCCAGAGCGGCCCCGGATCGCCTGCGCGTGCGCGCGCCATCGCCTCGGCATTGGTCGAACCGATGCTGTCGTAGGCGGCGATGCGGTATCCCGCTTCGGCGGCACGCGGGCCGAGCGCAAAGGTCATCAGCTCAGAACAGGGATTTCGCGGCAACCGATGCCGCATCGAGCAGCGGCGCCGGATAGACGAAGAACAGCAGATTGAACAGGCCGGCGACCGTCAGCACGGCAACCTGTTCGCCCGGCATCGGCTCGAAACTCTTCATCGGCTCGTCGAAATAGATCGTCTTGACGATGGCGAGATAGTAATACGCGCCGACCACGCTCGTCAGCACGCCGATGACGGCAAGCGCAAACAGGTTGGCCTTGATCGCGGCGAGAAACACATAGTATTTCGCGAAAAACCCGGCCAGCGGCGGAATGCCGGCAAGCGAGAATAGCAGCATGGCGAGGAAGAAGGCCATGGCCGGCTTGGTGCGGGCGAGACCGGCGAGGTCGGCGATCTCCTCGACCATGCGGCCGTTATGGCGCATGGACAGGATGCAGGCGAAAGTACCGAGCGTCATCGCCATGTAGATGGCGATATAGATCAACACGCCCTGGATGCCTTCCGCGGTTCCGGCGGCCAGCCCGACCAGCGCGAACCCCATATGGCCGATGGACGAATACGCCATCAGCCGCTTGATATTGCGCTGCCCGATGGCCGCGAACGATCCCAACGCCATCGAGGCGATGGCGACGAAGACCACGATCTGCTGCCACTGCACGGCGATGGTCGGGAAAGCATCGACGGCCACGCGCATGAACAGCGCCATGCCGGCGACCTTGGGCGCGGCCGCGAAAAACGCGGTGACCGGCGTCGGCGCGCCCTCGTAGACGTCCGGCGTCCACATATGAAACGGCACGGCCGAGACCTTGAAGCACAGGCCGACGAACACAAAAACCAGACCGAACAGAAGGCCGAGGCCGCCGCCGGAAGCCGCCTGCGCAATGCCGGCGAAGGAAACCGTGCCGGTATAGCCGTAGACCAGCGAGGCGCCGTAGAGCAGCATGCCGGAGGAGAGCGCGCCGAGCACGAAATATTTCAGGCCGGCTTCGGTCGAGCGCGCGGAATCGCGGTTGATCGCGGCAACGACATAGAGCGAAAGGCTCATCAGTTCGAGACCGAGATAGAGCGCGATCAGATCGCCGGCGGAGATCATCATGCCCATGCCGGTGGTGGAGAGCACGATCAGAACCGGGTATTCGAATTTGCCAAGCCGCGCGCGCGCCATGTAGGTCTGCGACATCAGGATGGCGACGGCGGAGCCTCCGAAGGCGAGGATTTTCAGAAAACGCGCGAAATCGTCGACGACGAAACTGCCGCCGAACGCGGTCAGGCGTCCCGCCGGCAACCAGATCACCGTGGCCGCCGCGGCAATGAGAATCATGATCGCGGCGAGATTGACGACCGGCGCGGAGCGATCACGATAGACGCCGAGCATCAACAACGCCATAGCGCCGCCCGCAAGCACAAGCTCCGGCAGCGCCGGAATCAGATCGGAGAATTGCGTCCACTCGCTCATTGATCAGTCCGATGCCCGCGGCTTGAGTTCGGCGGTCTTCCTGCCCGTCACCGCGTCGTTATAGTGCTGGACCAGCGCGGCGACAGAGGCCTGCGACAGATCGAGTACCGGCTTTGGGTAGATGCCGAACAGGATGGTTGCGACGACAAGCGGCGCCAGCACGACCGTCTCGCGCCAGCCGAGATCGGAAATGGCGGCAAGGTTCGGCTTTTCCAGCTTGCCGAAAATCACTTTGCGATAGAGCCACAGCGCACAGGCCGCCGACAGGCTGCCG
>CAYWCE010000075.1:0-498 GCA_964456755.1 uncultured Hyphomicrobiales bacterium | reverse complement strand
CGCCGAGGGTGGCCAGCGTCGCCACCGGCACGTTGACCTTGAAGGTGCCGATCAGGGTGAGGAACTCGCCGACGAATCCGGAGGTGCCGGGCAGCCCGACATTGGCCATGGTGAACACCATGAAGGCGGCGGCGTAAAGCGGCATGCGTTCGACCAGACCGCCATAGGCGGCGATCTCGCGCGTATGCATGCGGTCATAGACGACGCCGACGCACAGGAACAGCGCGCCGGACACGATGCCGTGCGACACCATCTGGAAAATGCCGCCGCCGATGCCCTGCGCGGTGGCCGCGAAAATCCCCATGGTGACGAATCCCATATGCGCCACCGAGGAATAGGCGATCAGTTTCTTCATGTCGTCCTGCATCATCGCCACCAGCGAGGTGTAGACAATGGCAATGACGGACAGCGCGAAGATAAGCGGGGCGAAATCCGCCGAGGCAAGCGGGAACATCGGCAGCGAGAAGCGCAGGAAGCCGTAGCCGCCCATCTTCAGCA
>CAYWCE010000074.1:0-12607 GCA_964456755.1 uncultured Hyphomicrobiales bacterium | reverse complement strand
CGGCGCGATCCTGTTCGCTTCCGAGAAGTCGACGCTGATGGCGCTCGACGCCATCCAGTGCCTCGGCGGCAACGGCTACATCAACGACTTCCCGGCCGGACGCATCCTGCGCGACGCCAAGCTCTACGAGATCGGAGCGGGGACCAGCGAAATCCGCCGCATGCTGATCGGCCGCGAATTGTTCGAAAAGACGAAGTGAGGGAACCGTCGATGCACGAGCCGCTCCTGACCTATCGCGGCGTCGTCTATCCCTGGCATTGCGATCACATGGGCCACATGAACGTCATGTGGTATGTGGGCAAGTTCGACGAGGCGACCTGGCAGTTTTTCGCCGCGCTCGGACTGACCCCGCAGCGCCTGCGCGACAGCAGCCGCGGCATGGCCGCGGTGGAGCAGACCGTGTCCTACCGGCGCGAGCTATTCGCCGGCGACACATTAGCTGTGCACACGCGGCTGCTCGAACTGCGTGACAAGGCGATCGTTTTCTCGCATGAGATGCGCCTGCAGGACGGTGGCGATCTGGCGGCGCAGACGCAGCTGACGGCCGTGCATCTGGACCGGACGGTGCGCCGCGCCTGCGCGTTTCCGGACGACATCAGGGAGCGGGCGGCGCGGTTGCTGCAAAACGGTTCACTGCCAAATAGTCCATTGACCTAGTAGTTCAATGAACTAATAGGTCAAAAGCCTAGTAGCCCTCTGACCCTGTTTAGGCTAAATTAGCGATTCAATGACGTACAATCTGCCGATGACCGTGACCGATACCCGGCTTCCCCGCCTGCGCCTGAAATCCGACGGGCGCGTGGTCGAAATCCTGCCCGACGGCCGGGAACGGCCGGTGCCGGAACAGGCCGATGCGCCGCCCAGTCGTCTGGCGGCCCGTCTGGCGCGTCTTGCGCCGCCCGGTTTGCGCCAGCCGAAGGCCGCGGCGCAAGCGCCGGCGATGGATGCCGCCTATGCCCGGCGCGTGCGTGCCGCCACCGGCCTGACCCAGGCCGAATTCGCCGCCCGTATCGGCGTGCCGATCGAGACGCTGCGCAACTGGGAGCAGGGCAAGCGCGCCCCGCGCGGCCCGGCGCGCGCCTTGCTCAAGGTGATCGAGAGCGCCCCGGATCTGGTATTCGCCGCGCTGGCGCCGTCGCCGCGACGCTGAACCGGCCGCCATTGCCAGCATTGCCGGGCGGAGGCATGGTCGCGTCTCTTCTGTCCGATTCATCCAGCGAGGCCCGCCGATGCAGGTGATCGAAGCCCGCGGTGCGCGCATTCCCGCCGTCGGTCTCGGTACCTGGGAGTTGCGCGGACGCGATTGCGTGCGACTGGTGGATCAGGCGATCCGGCTGGGCTACCGGCATTTCGACACCGCGCAGCTCTACGGCAACGAGCGCGAAGTGGGCGAGGGCGTGCGCGCCTCCGGCATCAGGCGCGACGAGGTGTTCGTCGTCACCAAGGTGGCGCCCGACAATCTGGCGCCGCGCCTGCTGGAACGCTCGGTGAAGGAGAGCATCGGACAATTGCGGCTCGGCGAGATCGACCTGCTGCTGCTGCACTGGCCGAACAAGGGAATTCCGCTGTCGGAGACCATGGCCGCGCTCTGCCGAATGAAGGCGGAGGGGCTGGCGCGGCATATCGGGGTGTCGAACTACACCGTCGCGCTGCTTTCGGAGGCGAACCGGCTGGCTACCGAGCCGCTGGTCTGCAACCAGTTCGAATGCCATCCCTATCTCGACCAGACCAAGGTGATCGCCGCGACGCGCGGGTACGGCATGGCGCCGGTCGCCTATTCGCCGATCGCGCGCGGCGGCACCCGGGGCGACGCCACGCTCGCCGGCATCGGCCGCAGCCATGGCAAGAGCGCCGCGCAGGTGTCGCTGCGTTACCTCGTGCAGCAGGGCATCGCCGTCATTCCGCGCACGAGCAAGGTGGAGCGGCTGGCTGAGAATATCGCGATTTTCGATTTCGCCCTGTCCGACGCGGAGATGAGCCGGATCGCCGCGCTGGCGCGCCCGGGCGGGCGCATCGTCGACTGGGCCTGGTCGCCGCAATGGGATTAGGCGGGTTGCCGTTTCAACGTGTCGATCCGGTCCGGAAAACCGCTTGTGTCTAGCGAACCCGCCCTCGTGCTGTTCTCCGGCGGACAGGATTCCACCGTCTGCCTCGCCTGGGCGCTGCAGCGCTTTGCGCGGGTGGAGACGCTCGGCTTCGATTACGGACAGCGCCACGCCGTCGAACTGAGCGTGCGTCCGCGCATCCGCGAACGCCTCGCCGCGCTGAACCCCGCCTGGCAGGCACGGCTCGGCGGCGATCATGTGCTTGCGCTCGATACGCTCGGCGCCATTTCCGAGACCGCGCTGACGCGCGAACGCGAAATCGAAATCGCCGAAAGCGGCCTGCCCACCACCTTCGTGCCCGGCCGCAACCTCGTCTTCCTCGCCTTTGCCGGCGCGCTGGCCTACCGGCGCGGCCTCAAACATCTGGTTGCCGGCATGTGCGAGACCGATTATTCCGGCTATCCCGACTGCCGCGACGACACCGTCAAGGCGATGCAGGTGGCGCTGACGCTGGGCATGGACCGGCGTTTCGTCGTGCACACGCCGCTGATGTGGATCGGCAAGGCGGAGACTTTCGCGCTGGCCCGTGCCATCGGCGGCGACGCCCTGCTCGATCTCGTGGTCGAGGAGACGCATAGCTGCTATCTCGGCGAGCGCACGCGGCGGCACGACTGGGGCTATGGCTGCGGCGAATGTCCTGCCTGCCGGCTGCGCGCGGACGGCTGGGCGCAATGGACGGTCATAAGAAACGGATGAGTCGCGATGCACAGACTTGAATCGCAGCGCTGGCTGGAGGGCTCGGTCTTCCTGCTGCTGTTCTGCCTGACGGTGCCTGCCGCCAACTGGATGATCCTCAATGTCGGCACGGTCTGCGCGCCGAACGGTCCCTGCCTCATTCCCGTCGCGCCCGGCGTCATGGCGCCCTCCGGCGTGTTGATGATCGGCGCCGCGCTGGTGCTGCGCGATCTGGTGCAGCGCCGGCTCGGCGTGTGGGCCTCGGTCGCCGCGGTCCTGATCGGGGCGGGCCTTTCGGGCCTGATCGCGCCCGCCGCCCTTGTCGTGGCCTCGGCCACAGCCTTCCTTATCTCCGAATTCGCCGATCTCGCCGTCTACACGCCGCTGGCGCGCCGGCGCCTGATCGCGGCGGTGGTGGCATCCGGCATGGTCGGGCTGGTCGTCGATTCCGTCGTCTTTCTCTGGCTCGCCTTCGGCTCGCTCGAATTCCTGACCGGCCAGGTCGTCGGCAAGGCGTGGATGGTGCTGTTCGCGATTCCTTTCGTCATGCTGCTGCGCCGCCGCGATGCGCGCATCGGCCTGAACCCGGCCTGACGACTTTCCTTCCGGAGTAACCGATGACAACGCTCGACATCCTGCGCCAGGTCACCACCGGCACCGTCACCACCATGCTGCTGAAGAAGGGCATCCGCCGCACCTGGATGCAGGGGCCGATGCCGCTGGTGCCCGGCAAGCGCGTGGTCGGGCCGGCTTTCACCTTGCGCTTCGTGCCGGTGCGCGAGGATCTGGCGACGCCGGAAAGCTGGAGCAAGCCGATTTCCACGCGCGCGGCGATCGAGGACATGCCGGAAGGCTGCATCGCGGTCGCCGACGCCATGGGCGTGCAGAATGCCGGCATTTTCGGCGACATCCTGTGCATGCGCATGGTCAAGCGCGGCGTGCAGGCGCTGATCACCGACGGCGTCATGCGCGACAAGACCGGCGTGCTGGCGACCGGCCTGCCGCTGTGGTGCGCGGGCATCGCCGCGCCGGCTTCCGTCAACGGGCTGACATTCGTGGGCTGGAACGAGCCGATCGGCTGCGGCGGCTGCGCCATCTGCCCCGGCGACGTCATCGTCGGCGAGGACGACGGCGCGGTGGTCGTCCCGCAAAATCTCGTCGAGGGAATCGCCCATGAGGGCGCCGAGCACGAGCGCTACGAATCGTGGGTGGTGAAGGAGGTCGAGCGCGGCGTGAAGCTGCCCGGCCTGTATCCGCCCAACGAGGAGGCGAAAAAGCGCTACGAGGACTGGAAGACGTCGCAGCGCTGAAGCGGCGCGGGCGGCCCGCAAAGGTCGGTCGCAGGCAGGGGAGCGGACATGTTCTTTTATCTCTCCAAGCTGTTCGCCTTCTTCACGCGGCCCTCGAATGTGCTGTTCGTGCTCGCCGTCGCCGGCATCGTGCTGATGGCGACGCGCTATGCGCGCGCCGGACGCAGGCTCACCGTCGCCAGCGTGCTGCTGCTTGTCGCGCTCGGACTGTCCCCGCTCGGCGGGACGCTGCTGCGCGTTCTGGAAAACCGCTTTCCCGCCTGGGATCCGGCGCGCGGCGCGCCGGACGGCATCGTCGTGCTCGGCGGGGCCGTCAACCCGGACATTTCCGAAGCGCGCGGCACGGTCGCGCTCGGCAGCGAGGCCGAGCGCATGACCGAAATCGCCGCGCTCGCCCGCCGCTATCCGAACGCGCGCATCGTCTATACCGGAGGCAGCGCCCGCATCCTGGGCGGTCCGCGCGAGGCCGACTATGCCATGCAGCTCTGGGAGAGCTTCGGCATCGCGCGCACGCGCATCCTGGTCGAGCGCGAATCGCGCAACACCGAGGAGAATGCGCGCTTTACCCGGGCGCTGGTCGCGCCGAAACCGGGCGAGCGCTGGCTGCTGGTGACGTCGAGCTATCACATGCCGCGCGCGGTCGGCGTTTTCCGCAAGGCCGGTTTCGAGGTCGAGCCCTATCCGGTCGACTGGGTGTCGACCGGCCGCAGCCGCATCCCGGGTCTTGCCGCCTCCGTCGCCTGGGGTCTGGGCGCCATCGACGCCGCCGCGCACGAATGGGTCGGCCTGCTCGCCTACCGGCTGACCGGTCGTACCTCCGAACTGTTTCCTGCGCCGCGGCCGGCGGGCGGCTGAGGCCGCAAAGCCTGCAGGCGCGGTCGCGGCGGCAGATCGGGCAGCGCGATGCCCGCGCTTCATGGTAGCTTGTTACTGGTCCGGACGATTCGCCGAGTCCGTTAACCAGTTATTACGGACGGACCCTCCAGGATGACACCACGAGCCTTCGGGGGAAGGCTTCGGTTCGAAGGGGGACGTCAATGTCATTTGAAACGCACTCATCGTCGCTTGCCGAGCTGCAGGCCGCACGGGCGGACGACAGCGTCCGCGAGCGCAGGCTGCACCGCATCGAGACCGCGCTGCTGATCGGGGCGACCGGCATCGCGGTGGTGCTGGTGTCTGTGGTTTCGGTGCTGATCCATCTGTCTTGACCGGGTTGTCTTCGCCGGTCGGTCATGACGGCGCGTCGAGCAGGGACCGCAGCGAGTCGGAGCGGAACTGCCGCCGCCACATGACGATGACGACGGCAATCGTGGCCGCCATGAACGGCCACGCGCCGATGAACCATCCCAGATAGCCGAGCGCAAAAAAGAACGCACGCTGGCCGCGGTTGAAATGCCGCCCTGCCGCCGCGCACAGTCGACCCGTGCGCAGCGCATGCGCCTGCGCATGCGGTCGGTCGCGGTCCTCCATCGGCGGCATCGCGCCGATCATGATGGCGACATAGTTGAACAGCCGGTACGACCAGGCGAATTTGAAAAAGGCATAGACGAAAATCACCGCAAGGCCGATCGCCTTCAATTCCCAGAGCGCGCGCGAAGTCTCCATCGCAAACGGCAGCGCGGCGGCGATGACCATGATGTCTTCGGTCGCGCGCATCAGCGTCAGCGCGCCGCCGACGGCGATCAGCGAGGTCGAGGCGAAGAAGGCGGTGCCGTTCTGCAGCGACGCCATGATCTGGGTGTCGACGATGCGCACGTCGCGCGCCAGCATGCGCAGCATCCATTCGTCGCGATGCACGTTCATGCGCGAATTGAGCCCGCCGCGCCCGTACGCGGTCCATTCCAGCGCGATGTGGTAGCCGGTCCAGGCGGCCAGGAACAGGACCAGCGCGGCGATGTCGGGCGCGGAGAGCAGCGGCATGAGAGGGGCCCCGGACTAGGTCAGTAGCGTTGACATTCCCGTGCGGCTATTTGCCATAACCGAATGCAATTGAAAGTTGTAGCAGTTCCGAACTTTTGTCTTATACTAAAGTTGTAAAGCGGCCTGTGGCAGGCCGGTTTTCCAGGGGCGGCAATTAAGGCCGCCCGCCGGTCCTCCGCAGTACCCCCAACGGAGGTAACGTCATGTCGACACAACACCAGAACGAGTCGCAACCGCGTGAATCGACGCTGTCGACGATCTTGTGGGCAGGGGGCGCGCTCGTGGTCGTGGCGGTGATTGCCGTTTATGCGGCAATGTGAACCTGATCCATGCAAAGTCCCCGGCAGCGGCGCGGCCTCGACCGCGCCGTTGTCGTTTTTGCGACCGCTTGACCCGCGCCGGCGTTCCGGCGATGGGGAGGGTGGCCTGCCGGCGGGGATGGCGGCCGCAGCGGGAGCGCCGATGCCACAGACCATAAACGTCAGCGCGCAGTCGCTTGTCGCGGCGGCGGAAAAAGAAATCGCGACGCTCGACGTCGATGCGGCGCGCGCCATGCATGGACGCGCCGACGTGCAGTTTGTCGACATCCGCGATGTGCGCGAATTGCAGCGCGACGGCAGGATTCCCGGCGCCTTCCATTGTCCGCGCGGCATGCTGGAATTCTGGATCGATCCGCAAAGCCCCTATCACAAGGACGTTTTCGCGCAGGACAAGACCTATGTGTTCTTCTGCGCCGGCGGCCTGCGCTCCGCGCTGGCCGCGCAAACCGCCCAGCAGATGGGGCTGAAGCCGGTGGCGCATATACGCGGCGGGTTCGGCGCCTGGGCCCGCGCCGGGGCGCCGGTGGAGCCGCCGGCGCCGAAGGCGTGATCCATTCGCGCGGCTGATTGCGGCGATCACGCAATTTGGCTTGCGCCGGAGTGCCGCGTCGCAGCAATCTCGCGGCCCTGCCAATCGGGGAGCGGGCAATGGCGCTGACACTTATTCTCGGCAACAAGAATTATTCGTCCTGGTCGATGCGGCCATGGATCATGATGAGGGTCGCCGGCATCGATTTCGACGAGATGGTGATCCCGCTCTATGAGCCGGGCAGTCGCGAGAAAATTCTTCGGCATTCGCCTTCGGGCAAGGTGCCCTGCCTGATCGACGACGACGTGGCGGTCTGGGAATCGCTCGCCATTCTCGACTATCTGGCCGACCGGTTTCCGCAGGCGGGGATCTGGCCGTCGGATATCAAGGCGCGCGGACTGGCGCGCGCGGTTGCGGCGGAGATGCATGCGGGTTTTGCCGCGCTGCGCAACCATTGTCCGATGAATATGCGGCGCGACCGTCGCAAGCGGTTCGACCTGACGCCGGAGGTGCAGGAGAATGTCGCGCGCATCGACGCGATCTGGAGCGACTGCCGCCGGCGGTTCGGGCAGGGCGGGCCGTTCCTGTTCGGCGCCTTCGGCGCCGCGGATGCCATGTATGCGCCGGTGGTTTCGCGTTTCCTCAGCTACGCCATTCCCGTCGGCACCGTCGCCCGCACCTATATGGAAGCGGTGTCGGCGCTGCCGGCCTGGAAGGAATGGGAGCAGGCCGGCCGCGACGAACCCTGGGTAATGGCCGGCAACGAAGCGTGACGCCTTGCCGCTGCGCCCGGCTGCGACGGGGCGTCTCAGCACCATGCCCCGACCTTGACCCCGCCATATTGGATTCCCATTTCGCCGCCCGCCTTTGCTCTTCGGAGCGAACGGATCGGTATCAATCTTTGAGATGGGAGAAGCCACGATGCGAGGGATCGTGACAGCGCTTTCATTTGCATTGTTACTTGCCTTGATCTTGACCGGGTCGGCAGCGGCCGAAACGCCAAAAGACCTCAAAGGTCTCTATCTCATCGCCGACTATCCGTCCGTAACCGCCCGCCCGGGCACGACTGCCACCGTACCGCTGCGGCTGCAGAATTACGGCCTCGCGCCGCAGCGTTTTCAGCTCTCGGTCGAGGGCGTTCCGGCAGGCTGGACCGCAACCGTGCTTGGCGGCGGCCAACCGGTGGCGGCGGCGATGCCGGCCGCCAACGCAAGCGTCGGTCTGCAGCTCAGGCTCGACATCCCCGAAACGGCTTCCGCCGGCAGCCAGACATTGACGATAAAGGCATCCGGTGTCGGGCAGGAGGTGACACTGCCGCTTGCGGTCACGTTGGCCAAGGAATTGCCGGCCAAACTCAGTCTCGAGCCGCGCCTGCCGTCTTTGCGCGGTTCGCCGCGTTCGAGCTTCGAATTCCAGCTCGCAATCAAGAACGATAGCGGCCGCAATCTGACGATCAGCCTGGCGGCCAATGCGCCTCGCCATTTCGGCACATCGTTCACCGAGGCCTACGGCAGTCAGGAATTGTCCTCAATTCCCATCGAGGCAGGTCAGTCCAAGGATGTGAAGCTGACCGTGCGTCCACCTTCTAGCGCCGATGCCGGCCGCTACCCGGTGCATGTGACGGTTGTCGCCGAAGATGCCACGGCAAAGGCCGAACTGGCGCTGGAAATCGTCGGTCAGCCGCAGCTCCAGGTGTCGGGGCGTGACGGTCTCGTCAGCATGCGTGCCGGTGCGGGTAGCGAAACCACCATGCCGGTTTTCGTCGCCAATAGCGGCTCCGCTCCGGCGGATCAGGTTGAACTGTCGGCGTCGGCGCCGAGCGGCTGGAAGATCGAATTCGAACCGAAGACGATCGACCGCATCGAGCCAGGCGCGCAGCGGGAGGTTCAGGCGCGCATCACCCCGTCGGAGAAGTCGCTCAACGGCGACTATATGACGACGATTCGCGCCGCTTCACGCGAAGAGACCGGACAATCGCAGTTTCGCGTCACCGTCACCACCTCGACGCTGTGGGGCATGACCGGCGCCGGCATAATCGCCGCAGCTCTGCTGCTCATGGTCGGCGCGATTGCCAGGTTCGGTCGGCGATGAGCGCGCCCGTCATCTCGGCGCAAGGTCTCGTCAAGCGATACGGCAAGATCGATGTCGTGCATGGCATCGATCTGTCGATCGGCCGGGGCGAGACATTCGGGCTGCTCGGTCCGAACGGCGCCGGCAAGACCACAACCATCCTGATGTTGCTTGGGCTGACCGAAATTACTGCCGGCCGCGTCAGCGTACTCGGTCACGATCCGGCACGTGAGCCGCTCACCGTCAAGCGCTGCGTCGGCTATCTCCCCGACCAGGTCGGCTTCTACGACAGCCTGACAGCGATCGAGAATCTCGCCTATACGGCGAAACTGCTCGGCCTTGGCCGCGCAGAGCGCGAGGATCGCATCGCAAGAGCGCTTTCGCGCGTTCGTCTCGCGGATGTCGCCCATCGGCGCGTTGCGACCTTCTCGCGCGGCATGCGTCAACGTCTCGGGCTAGCGGAAATCATCATGAAGCAGGCCGATATTGCGATTCTCGACGAGCCGACCTCCGGCCTCGATCCGCAATCGACGTTTGAGTTCCTGGACCTGATCCGCGAGCTGAAGTCCGAGGGTATCACCGTGCTGCTGTCGTCGCATCTGCTCGACCAGGTGCAGCGCGTGTGCGACCGCGTTGCGTTGTTTCAGGCCGGTCGTATCGTGCTGACCGGCGGAGTCCCTGAACTGGCGCGCAAGGTGCTGGGTGGGGGATTTGCCGTCGAAGTTGAGGCGCAGGGCGAAGGGTTGGAAGCGTTGCTGGCGCGCATTCCTGGCGTCAGCGGCGTACAGCAGTCCGGACCGCGGCAATATCGCTTGACCGCCGATCGCGACGTTCGGGCGGATGCCGCGCGTGCGGTCATATCCGGCGACGGCGTGCTGACCAGGCTGTCGGTCGAAGAGCCGAGCCTGGAGGCCATCTATGCGCGCTTCTTTAAGCAGCAGATCGAATCGGCGGAGGTGCGTCATGCGGCGTGAAGGCTCTCCCTTTCAGGGCATTGGCGTCGTCGCCATGAAGGAGTTGGCCGATCACCTTTCCAGCGTACGTATGCGCGTGCTCGAATGGCTGATCGTGCTTACCGCCTTTGCCTCGCTCTATGCCGCGATCGATACTTTGCGGCAGAGCACGGCCGAAGACCCGTTTTTGCTGTTACGGTTGTTTACCGTCGATCGCTCGCCGCTGCCGTCCCTCGTCGCCATTCTCGGGTTTCTCATTCCGCTGATGGCGATCGGGCTTGGCTTCGATGCGGTCAACGGTGAGCACGGCCGTCGCACGTTGTCGCGCATCCTGGCGCAGCCGATTTATCGCGATGCCCTGCTGGCCGGGAAATTCCTGGCCGGGCTCGGCACCGTCGCGATCAGTCTGGCCGCGTTATGGCTATTGGTGATCGGACTTGGCCTCATCTTCCTCGGCGTGCCGCCGGGCGGAGAAGAGATCGCGCGCTCGTTCGCCTTCCTGGTTGTTGCCATTCTTTATGCAGCGGTCTGGTTGGCGTTGGCCATGTTGCTGTCGATCTTGCTGCGGTCGGCGGCGAGCGCAGCGCTGGTCGCGCTCGGCGTGTGGCTGTTTCTGGCGGTGTTGTGGCCAATGATCGGACCCGCGATCGCTCAAGTAATTGCGCCACCGGACGAGCGCTTCGCGTTACTCGGACTTGCGACGCCGGAGACGCTGCAATGGCAACAGGCGCTGGCGCGGTTGTCGCCGAACCATCTGTTCGGTGAGGCGATGATGGTGCTGCTCTCTCCGTCGACGCGTACGCTGGGTCCGGTCTTCATGGAACAATTGCAGGGTGCGGTGATCGGTTCGCCGCTGCCGCTTGTGCAGAGCCTGCTGCTGGCCTGGCCGCAGGTGGTGGCGCTTGCTGCCGCCAGCATCGTATTGTTCACGGCCGGCTATGTCGCGTTCCAGCGGCAGGAGGTGCGCGCCTGACCTAAGCGTCCGAAACCATGCCGCGAAGCCCGGCTCTGGCCGGGCTTCGTTGCTTCCGCAAATGAAGTCCGCCGAAAAACAGAAAACCCGGCGCGCGGGCCGGGCTTTCGTTCACGCTGCACGTCGGAGTACATCCGTCCGTCCGGCTGCGTGGAATACGATCGAGCTGCGAACGCCGCAATCGGCGTGCCGTACCATCGGCCTGTTTCACAAGACGCATCGCATAGCTGGCGCGTCTCACGATTAACGCATCCGATGCGTCGTCCTCCAAGATGGTTCCCGATCGGGAAATTTCAAGCCCGCCTTCGCTCCGGGTTCCGGTGCTCCGGGCCCGGTTCGGCGGCCGGCTACGGGGCGAATACCCCGTAGCACCGTTGCATGACGGTTGTGTGACCGCCGCATTTACACCTCGAGAATAGCCACGATCCGGTAGGTGCCGGGATCGATGACGACGATCTCGCCGCCGACCAGAACGAAGTGGTATCCGCGCCAGGCCGGATAGACTTCGATCACGGTCGCGGGCAGCGGATGCAGTTCGACGGTGCGCGGCACCGTTGCGCCGATCGAGATCGAGAAGTTGACGTTGGTGACCGGCTGCACGCGCTGCTCCCTGATCACCGTGGTGATCTTGGTGCGCTGGTCGCTGGTCAGCGCCGCGCGCGTGCCGGCCGCGCCCTGTCCGGTGGTGTCGTTGCGCGTATTCGTGCGCGTGTCGGTGCGCGTGTCGGCGCCGCCCGAGGCGCCGGTGGCGGGCTGGCCGCCGGGACGGCTGCCGGCGCGCTCGCCGTCGGGCTGGGAACCGGACGGTGCGGCTGCGCCGGGCCGGTCGGACTGACCCTGTCCGGTGGTGCTCCGGTCCATCTTCGGGGCGATTTTCTCGGCCGGAGCGTTCTGGATCGCCGCCGGGGGTTCGGCGGCGGTGCCGCGCGTGCCGTTCGGGCGCTCGCTCTGGGCGGCGGCGGCGCCAATGCCGATCAGCAGCGCTGCGGCGCTGACCGAAATCAGATGTGCAATTCGCATGTGTATTCCTCTCTGTGTCGCCTGATTTGTCCGGGTCGCGCGGACCGGTGCCGGCCGCAATGCGCCATTGCCACGGACGATTGGCATGGCTGCGGGTCGGAACGCCGCGCGCCGGCGGCCTTGCGCCCGCCTGCGGCAATGTCCGCGCGATGCGTGTACAACGTTGCATGCGGCTCCGGCGTTCCCGCAGCCGCGACGCCCGCGGCCGGCGTTGCTTTGTCGACCGCCCGCGGCCTAAGTTCCCTGCGCAGTTTCGCGTCCGGCAGGGCGGATCGCCGCGCGCAAGAGCAAGGGGAGGCAAGGCTTGGCCCAGATCGAGACCGCGGTCGACCGCACCGCGCGCGAGTATCAGTCGAACGCCCAGCAATGGAGCGCGCTGCGCGAGGAATTGCTGTCGCGCCGCGCCCGCGCCGCGCTCGGCGGCAGCGAGAAATCGCGCGAGCGTCATACCGCGCGCGGCAAGCTGCTGCCGCGCGAAAGGGTGCTGAAGCTGATCGATCCCGGCTCGCCGTTTCTGGAATTGTCGCCGCTCGCCGCCTTCGGCATGTACGAGGACGCGATCCATGCCGCCGGCATCATCACCGGCATCGGCCGCATCGAGGGGCGCGAATGCATGATCGTCGCCAACGATTCGACCATCAAGGGCGGCACCTATTATCCGGTGACGGTGAAAAAGCACGTGCGCGCGCAGGAGATCGCCCGCGAAAACAATCTGCCCTGCTTCTATCTGGT
>CAYWCE010000073.1:0-13059 GCA_964456755.1 uncultured Hyphomicrobiales bacterium | reverse complement strand
GGCTATATCGTGCTCAACCAGACCGAGGCGCTGGTCGCCATCGACGTCAATTCCCGCCGCGCCACACGCTAGCATTCGATCGAGGAAACGGCGCTAAAGACCAATTCCGAGGCCGCCGTCGAGATTGCACGTCAGCTTCGCCTGCGCGACCTGGCCGGGCTGATCGTCATCGATTTCATCGATATGGACGAGAAGCGCAACAACCGCATCGTCGAGCGCAAGCTGAAGGAAGCGCTGAAGAACGACCGCGCCCGCATTCAGGTCGGACGCATCTCTCATTTCGGCCTGCTCGAAATGTCGCGCCAGCGTCTGCGCACCTCGGTGCTGGAAAGCTCGACCGAGGTCTGCCCGCATTGCGGCGGCACCGGCCACATGCGCTCGGTCTCTTCGGTCGCGCTGCAATTGCTGCGCGCGCTCGACGAGACGCTGATGAAGGGGGCAACGCACAATCTGATCGTGCGCACGCGCGCCGACGTCGCGATTTACGTGCTCAACCACAAGCGCGCGCATCTGCGCCGGCTGGAGGAGCGTTTTCGCGTCTCCATCACCATCACCACCGACCCGACGATGACCGGGCAGCCCGCCTATGCGATCGACCGCGGCGAGCAGGTGCTCAGCGTCGAACAGGCCAAGGCGCTGGCGGTGCAATATGACAGCGCGCTGCAGCGGCCCGAGGAAGAAGCCGAAGAGGAGACGTTCGAGGAGGAGGCCGAAGCCGAGGCGGCGGCCGACAGCGAGGACGGCGGACGCCGCCGCAGGCGGCGCGGCCGGCGCGGGCGCGGCGGACGCGGACGCGAGGAGCGCGAGCAGAGCTTTGCGCAGGAGACCGCCGAGCATGCGGCGGAGCATGCCGAGGAGGACGAGGAGGACGACGCCGAGGAATCCGGCAACGTTGCCGAAGCCGAAGGCGCGCAGGACGTCGACGAACGCGCCGGGGCGGAGGAAGGCGCGGCGCGCAAGCGCCGCCGCGGGCGCCGCGGCGGACGTCGCAACCGCCGCCAGCGCGGCGGCGACGAGCAGACCGAAGGCGAGTTCGCAGCAGATGCCGCCGACTCTCCCGAACGCGAGCCCCGCTACGGCGAGGGAAACGGCGCCGGCGAGGACGAGCACCGCAGCGGCGGCCGGATCGCGGCCGAGGCGCCGGAGCCGCAGGACGAACCGTTCCGCACCGACCGCGAGCACGCGGCGCCGCGCCGTCGTTCCACCATCCGCGAGCCTGCCCCGGCCTTCGGCAGCGGCGGCGGCGAAGCTCCACCCGCACCGCCGGAAGCGCCGCCCGCGCCGGACATGCCGGCGCAGGATCATGCCGAGAGCGCCGACAAGCCGCGCCGCATCGGCTGGTGGTCGCGCCGCGGCTGACTATATGCGTCAGCTTCGAACCTGAGCGGCGGTCCGCAAACACGCGGCCGTCGCCGACGAGCGCATTGGGGAGCCGACGATGAAATCCGCCTGGAACGACCGCGACGCCAAGGCCACGGTCGAACGTTATGCGCAGGCCGGCCTGCCGCGCGACCTGGGCTTGCGCGTCTACACCACGCGCCTGCTCGGCTCCGACCCGAAACTCGTGTTGCATGGCGGCGGCAACACCTCGCTGAAGACCCGCATGAAGGATCTTCACGGCGAGGAGACGGACGTTCTGTGCGTCAAGGGATCGGGCTGGGACATGGGCACGATCGAGCCCGCCGGCCTGCCGGCGGTGCGGCTGGCCAATCTGCGCAAGCTGCGCGCGCTCGATGCGCTTTCCGACGAGGACATGGTGAAGCTGCAACGGGCGAACCTGCTCGATCCGATGGCGCCGAATCCCTCCGTCGAGACCTTGCTGCACGCCTTTCTGCCGCACGCTTTCGTCGACCACACACATGCCACGGCCGTGCTCGGCATCGTCGACCAGCCCAACAGCCGCGAATTGTGCGAGGAAATCTATGACGGGCGCATGGGCTTCGTGCGCTACATCATGCCGGGCTTCGGACTTGCGAAGGAATCCGCCGCGGTGTTCGAGAAAAATCCGAACGTCGAAGGCCTGATCCTCGACAAGCACGGCATTTTCACCTTCGGCGGCAATGCGCGGGAAGCCTACGAGCGCATGATCGCGATGGTCACGCTGGCCGAGAACCGGTTGCAGAAGAACCGCAAGGCGGTGTTCGTCACCGCGCAATTGCCGCAAGCCGCGGCGCGGCTCGCCGACGTGGCGCCGCTCCTGCGCGGCGCGGTGGCGCTCAAGGACGAGAAGACCGAAGGCGCCTGGAAGCGGCTGGTGTTCGATTTCCGCAGCAGCGACGCGATCCTCAATTTCGTCAACGGCGCAGACGTCCGCCGCTATGCGCTGGCCGGCGTCATCACGCCCGACCACACGATCCGCACCAAGGACTGGCCGATGATCGCCCCGGCACCGGACGCCGGCAAGCTCGATGCGTTCCGCAACGAGGCGCGGCAGGCGGCGGAACGATATGTCGCCGGCTACATCGCCTATTTCCAGCGCAACAACGCGCGCTTCGGCGGCACCAAGACGATGCTCGATCCCGCCCCGCGCGTGATTCTCGTGCCCGGCCTCGGGTTGTTCGGCCTCGGCCGCAGCAAGAAGGACGCGGCCGTCGCCGCCGACCTTGCGGAAGCCGCGGTCGAGGGCATCACCGACGCCGAAGCGATCGGCACCTTCACGCCGATCGGCGAAGAAGACATGTTCGACTGCGAATACTGGTCGCTGGAACAGGCCAAGCTCGGCGCGGCCAAGGCGCCGCCGCTGGCCGGCCAGATCGCCGTCGTGACCGGGGCGGCAGGCGCCATCGGCGCGGCCACCGCGCGCGCCTTTGCCGCCGCCGGCGCCGAAGTCGCCCTGCTCGATCTCGACGAAAATGCCGCGAAAGAACGGGCGAAGGAGATCGGAAGGACGGCACTCGGCCTGCAATGCGACGTGACCGACGACGCCTCGGTACGCGCGGCGTTCGATGCGGTGGCCGCGCATTTCGGCGGACTCGACATCCTCGTCTCCAACGCCGGCGCGGCCTGGCAGGGCCGCATCGGCGAAGTGTCCGACGAGATATTGCGCAAGAGCTTCGAACTGAATTTCTTCGCGCATCAGCGCGTGGCGCAGGCGGCGACCAAAATCATGCTGGCGCAGGGCACCGGCGGCTGCCTGTTGTTCAACGTCTCCAAGCAGGCGGTCAATCCGGGACCGAATTTCGGCCCCTACGGCCTGCCGAAAGCGGCGACCCTGTTTCTGGTGCGCCAATATGCGCTCGATTACGGCGCCGACGGCATCCGCGCCAATGCGGTGAACGCCGACCGCATCCGTTCCGGGCTGCTCACCGACGACTTCGTGAAGGAGCGCGCAAAGGCGCGCGGCGTGTCAGAAAAGGAATACATGTCCGGCAACCTGCTCGGCCGCGAGGTCACCGCCGAGGACGTGGCGCAGGCTTTTCTCGCGCAGGCGCAGGCGCTGAAGACCACCGCCGATGTGACGACGGTGGACGGCGGCAATATCGCGGCGGCGTTGCGCTGACCTATTGCCGTTCGTTCAGCCGGTCGCTATAGGCCGCGAACAGATGCGAGGCGATCGCGGCGAAGGCGGCAATCCCGAACACGCCGATCGCCGCCTGCGCCAGCGACAGCGCGATCCCCCCGGCCATGCCCGGCCCGTCGGGCCATGCCAGCAGATAATAGAGCGGCAGCATCGCGGCGATCATCGGGAGCGAACACAACAGCGCAATCGAGAATGTGCGCCACGCGGTGCCTTTGCTGTCGAGCAGCGCGTTGTTCCAGCGTGCGCCGGGTGTATCGACGGCGATTGCGGGAAAGAGAATCAGAAGCCGAAGCGAAAGAATGACGGCGGCGACGAACAGCACAAACCCGACGAAACCGCCGATGCCCGCAACCCACCCCCCGGCCTTGCCGGTCGCCGACATGACGATGGCGGGCACCGTCATCAACAGCTGGAAGACAACGGTAAAGGCGAAGAATCGCATGAATCGGAGCTGCGTGGGCCGCAACGCATAGTTCGGCGTCAATTCGTCGAGCAGCACGAACCGGTGCACCGCAATGGCGACCGGCGTCATCAGGAATCCCTGCACGACCGCGACAATGCCGCCGATCGCATGATCGGCAAGGCCCGGATCCTGCTTCGGCGGCGGCATCAGCGGCAACGTGACGACGTTGAGCAGCAGCACGGCGAGTATGGCTGTGCCGAACACCAGCGGCATGCGGAAAAACGCCGCGAAAGCGTCGCGCCAGCCAAGCATGGCGGTTTCGGTTATTCGCGGATTTTCCCGTGGCATGGCGGCTTTCTCGGCTGCGAACGGATGACTGCCGAAACCTAGCATACAAGTTGCACCGCAAGCGTCGTGGGCGCGCGGAAAAACCGGGGCGTTGGGTTGTCGTCCTGCGAATGAAGTTGCCGCCCGATCTGCCGCCGGTTACCGCAGCAAAACGAACGCGCCCCATGCGACCGAGACGGCCGCGATCAGCGTCACGGCGATCGCCCCCCGCCATTGCTGCCTGGCGAGCATCAACGCATGCGAGACACTCACGAGCGGGACACCGGTTGCAATCCCGACCATGAAGACGGACCACGCAATGCCGAGCGCCAGCGCGGGAAGCGCGATCGGAAGGAAGAGCAGCGCGAGCGACAACTGCTCCGATACCGGGCCGCGTATCCAAAAGAAAAAGGCCGCAAGCGATGCCAGATAGATTGCCGTAGCGGCAATGAGGACTCTCCTTTCCGTCATGCTTGCTCCCGTCGAAACCTTCGCATTTCCCCGTCCAGCTTTGCACACGCGATCCTGCCGGACCAATCCGACTGTCGCAGCGAGCCGGAGAAGCCCATACCGAATAATTCCGCCGGCGATTGCGGCATTTATCCCATTTTCGACCCATCCCGCTTTGCATTGACGCAAAGCTGCAGGCATCAGGACACGCCGCCCGCGGCACCGCACCTTCGTCAAAAACGGACCGGAAAAATCAGGATATTTTCCGGATCGACGGACGCGGTGCGCGCTCCCGAGGACGCCGCCCTAGTCGCTCGCCAAAATCACGTTCTTCAGGATCGGGTAAATCTGGTTCTGCCAGCGCGAGCCGGAAAACACGCCGTAATGGCCCACCCCGGCCTGCATGTGGTGCTTCTTGCGATACGGCCGGAGCTTCGAGCACAGGTCGTGTGCCGCCACCGTTTGCCCGACGGCGCAGATGTCGTCCTTCTCGCCTTCGACCGTCAGCAGCGTCGTTCGCCGGATTGCGGCCGGCTCCACCCGCCCGCCGCAATAGGTGAGTTCGCCGCGCGGCAGCAGATGCTCCTGAAAGGCGATGCGCACGGTTTCCAGATAGAATTCGGCGGCAAGATCGAGCACGGCGAAATATTCGTCGTAGAATTCCTTGGTCGCCTGCGCCTTTTCCGTCTCGCCCTTGGCCAGATGATCGTATAGCTCGCGGTGCGCCTTCACATGCCGCTCCATGTTCATGCTCATGAAGGCGGCAAGCTGCACGAAGCCGGGATAGACGCGGCGCTGCGCGCCCCTGTAGCGGAACGGCACGGTCGCGATCAGGTTGGTCTCGAACCATTCGATCGGCCTGGCATTGGCAAGCGCGTTCACCCTGGTCGGATTGACGCGCGTGTCGATCGGCCCGGCCATCAGCGTCAAGCTGCGCGGGGTCGCCGGGTTGCCCGCCTGCGCCATCACCGCGGTGGCCACCAGCGCGGCAACGCAGGGCTGGCACACGGCGACGACATGGGCGCCGGGGCCCATTGCCTCCAGGAAACGGATCAGGTGCCCGATATAATCGTCGAAGCCGAAACGGCCGGCTGCGGCGGGAATGTCGCGCGCATTGTGCCAGTCGGTGATGAACACGTCGTGCTCGGGCAGCATGGTGCGCACGGTGTTGCGCAGCAGGGTCGCGAAATGGCCGGAGAGCGGCGCCACCAGCAGCACGCGCGGCTGCGCCGCGTCGATATCTTTCCTGAAATGCAGCAGCGTGCCGAACGGCGTCGTGAGCGCCTCCCGCTCGCGCACCGCCACCTCGCGATTGCCGACCCGCACGCTGTCGATGCCGTAGGGCGGGCGCGTATGCGTCAGCCCGGCGCGCGCAATCATTTCATAGGCAGCATTCAGGGTGCCGATCCCGCGCAGCAGCGGGTGTCCGGCCGACCCGTTCATGGTCTGCGTGAGCGCAGCCGTGGCCGCATTCGCAAACAGGCGAAGCGGCAGCATGACGTCGCTGTGGGCTTGATAAGCCTGGTACAGCATTCCCCTTGCACGTCGCGGCGGCCGCCCGGCGACGGGTCGCCCCAACCCCTCGAAAAAATGCTAGTGCATTTTTTGTTGCGCTGCGAGATAATAAAACCATCGCCGGGGATAAATCCGCGGCCCGCCATGCGGGCCGAATGCGGGGGATATGACCTATGTCCGCGGCGGCACCCAAAGCGACGCTCACCGTCTCAAGCCGCAATTACGGCTCCTGGTCGTTGCGCGGCTGGCTGCTGTGCAAGATGGCCGGGCTCGAATTCGAGGAGATCGCGCTGCCGAGCGACGATCCCTCCACACGGGCGGAACTGCTCTTGCTCTCCCCCTCTTTTCTGGTGCCGTGCCTGACGCATGAGGGCGTCAAGGTGTGGGACACGCTGGCCATCGGCGAATATCTGAACGAGACATTTCCCGCCGCCGGCCTGCTGCCCGCAAACCGCGCCGCGCGCGCGCATTGCCGCGCCATTTGCGGAGAGATGCATTCCGGCTTTGCCAACCTGCGCTCGGCACTGCCGATGAACCTCAAGGCGCATTATCCGGGTTTCAAGGTCTGGGCCGGCGCGCTCGCCGACATCGAGCGCGTGATCGCAATCTGGCAGGACTGCCTGTCCACCTACCGCGGCGCCTATCTGTTCGGCGACCGGCCCTGCATGGCGGACGCCATGTATGCGCCGGTCTGCTCGCGCTTTCTCACCTATGACGTGACGCTCGATTCCGCATGTGCCGCCTATTGCAGCGCCATCATGACCATGCCGTTCATGCAGGAATGGGTCGCGGCGGCGGCGCTCGAACCGGACGAACTGGAAGAACTGGACGTCGAGTTCTGACTGCCGGGACTGCCGGCGCGGCCCCGCCGGAGCCGGCGCGGCGCATCGCCGCCGCTCCTTCCGCTCCGCCGCCGGCCGATCAATGCGACATCAGAATCGGCAGCGGCGCGCCTTCGATCACGCTGCGCGTCGCGCCGCCGAGGATGAATTCGCGCACGCGCGAATGTCCGTAGCCGCCCATCACCAGCAGGTCCGCATCGGCCGCAGCCGCCTCGCGGAACAGGGCGCGGCCGATATCGAGGCCCGCGCAGGAGACGTTGCGCGCGCGCGCCTTGACGCCGCATTGCTCGAGATGGCGCAGGAACTCGTCGACCTGCAGCCGCCAGTCCATGTCCTTCTCGTCGCCGACGGTGATCACATGCACCGCCTTCGCCGCGGCAAGGATCGGCATGGCGTCGCCGACCGCACGCGCGGCGGCGCGGCTGCCGTCCCAGGCCACCATCACATTGTCGGTGCCGAACGCGGTCCTGCCGGCGTCCGGCACCAGCAGCAGCGGGCGGCCGGAGCCGAACATCACCTCTTCGATCAGTTCGCTCTCGCCGGAATTCTTTTCCGTCCGGTTGGGCAGGACGGCAATGTCGCGCACGCGCGCGAATTCGATCAGGAACGAGGCGACGTCCCCGGGAAAGGCCGGCTGGGCGATGCCGAGAAAGGGCCGTCCGGCGCGCGCGAAGACCTGCTCCGCCCCGGCGAGCGCTGCTTCCGCGCGCGCGCGGTTCGCGTTGCGCTCGCGTTCCACCGCAGCCTCGTCGATCACCGGCGCATAAAGGCTCACCGGCGGCTCCGTCTGCAGCGCAAAGGTCACGCCGGTGACGCGGGCCTGGAATTGCCCGGCCAGTCCGGCGGCGAATGCGACGGTGGCATCGTTGCCGCGACCGCTATCGGGCAGGATATAAAGCAGAACGTCCCTGATGCTCACTGTTTGATTCCCTGTCGGCAGCACGGTTGCGGCGCCTCCTTATGCCATTGTGGGCAATCGGAGGGTTGAGGCAAGTCAAGGCGCGCCGGCGCGCGGCATTCGGTCACGCAAATCGCCCGCTTCCGAGCCAGCGCCCGATCCGCATCACCGCCTCGTGCATGTCCTCGCGCGCGCCGGCATAGCAGAAGCGGATGAAATGGCGGCCGTCGTGCGGATCGAAATCCACGCCCGGCGTCGCCGCCACATGCGCCTCTTCCAGCATGCGGCGGGCGAAATCCGGGCTGTCGCCGGAGAATTTGCGGATATCGGCATACAGGTAGAACGCCCCGTCGGCCGGCAGAAAGACGTCGAGACCCGCCTGCGGCAGTCTGTCGATCAGGATTTTGCGGTTCGCCTCGTAGCCGTGCTTGACCGCCTCCATCTCGGCACGGCCCTCGAACGCGGCCTCGGCCGCAATCTGCGACAGGTGCGGCACGCTGATGGCGAGATTCTGCTGCAGCCGCTCGATCGCACGCACCATGCGCTCGGGTGCAACCATCCAGCCGATGCGCCAGCCGGTCATGCAGAAATACTTGGAGAAGGAATTGATCGCGACGACATTGCCGGACAGCCGCAGCGCGGTCTCGGCGGGGAAAGCATAGTCGAGGCCGTGATAGATTTCGTCGGAGATAAAGCGAATGCCGGCTTGCTCCGCGGCCGCGATCAGCGCGGCGAGCGCCTGCGGGCGCATCATGGTTCCGGTCGGATTGGCCGGGCTTGCGATCAGCACCCCCGCCAGCGGCGTGCGCGCATGTGCGGCAAGCAGCGCATCCGGCGTGACCGACCAGCGGGTCTGCGCCGACGTTTCGATCAGCACCGGCTCGCAGCCCAGCGCCGTGAGGATATGGCGGTAGGGCGGATAGCCGGGATTGGCGATGCCGACGCGGTCGCCCGGCTCGAACATCGCAAGAAACGCGAGAACGAAGGCGGCCGACGATCCGGTGGTGACGATAACGCGTTCGGAATCGAGATCGAGCGCATGGCGTTCGCGGTAATGGCGCGCGATCCGTGCGCGCAGCGAAGGAAGGCCGAGCGCCTCGGTATAGGCGATGCGGCCCGCCAGCGCCTGTCGCGCCGCCGCAATGGCGCAGGCCGGAGCCGGCGCGAACGGCTGCCCGACCTCCATGTGGATGACATGGCCGCCCGCCGCCTCGATGCGCGCGGCCGCCGACATCACGTCCATGACCATGAAAGGCGGAACCGCGCTGCGCGCGGAGGGTTGCGGACCTGAACCGTCTGCGCTGCCGTTCAGCAGGGATTTGGCTTTTTCGAGCATGAGCGCGCCGGTTCAGCCGCAGAGGCGGCATTGCGGCGCGCGGCGCGCCGCTGCGTGCCCCCGCCCCGCTCCTGCCGCATTCGGCGGGTTGGTGACGGACGCGCGCCGCACAACGTTACGCGTGACCGTGTCGGGGCGTGCCGTTGTTACAGCGTGGTTACAGCGTGACATTGGCGTGATTTGACCGCCTCCCGTCGTCTCTCTAGGTTGCATGCGACCCCATCGAGCCCGCGCATGAGCTTGACCGCCGGAACTCCTATCAGTCCCATCGGGCGCAGGCCAGCACGGTCTGCGATCGGCATGCTCGCGGCGCTGGCGATGTGCGCGGCAAGCCTGCCGGCGCAGGCGCAGCCGCGCCCGCTCAATGCCGGGCTGCCGCTGATCCGCGATTCGGAAATCGAGCAGCTTCTGCGCGACTACACCAATCCGCTGCTGCGCGCCGCCCGCCTGTCGGGCCAGAATATCCGCGTCGTCCTGATCAACAACCGCAGCTTCAACGCCTTCGTCATGGACGGGCGGCGCATTTTCGTGAATACCGGCGCGCTCGCCGAAGCGCAGACGCCGAACCAGATCATCGGCGTGCTGGCGCACGAAATCGCGCATATTGCCGGCGGCCATCTCGCCAAGCTGCGCGAGGAGCTTGCCAACGCACAAACCACCGCGGTGATCGGCATGCTGCTCGGCATGGGCGCCATCGCCGCCGGCGCGCGCGCGGGCGGCGGCGAGATGGGCCAGGCCGGCGTTGCGGCGATCTACGGCTCGCAGGAATTGGCGCGCCGCTCGGTGCTTTCCTATCAGCGCCAGCAGGAGGATCAGGCCGACCGCGCCGCGGTGCAGTTCCTGACCGCGACCGGGCAATCGCCCAAGGGCATGTACGAGACGTTCAAGCGTTTCGTCGACCAGATGATGTTCACGGCGAAATACATCGATCCCTATGCGCAGTCGCATCCGATGCCGGCCCAGCGCGTCGCCGCGCTGGAAGGCGTCGCGCGCCAGAGCCCTTACTGGGACCGCAAGGATCCGCCCGAATTGCAGCTTCGCCACGACATGATGCGCGCCAAGATCGCGGGCTTCATGGACCGGCCGGATTCGGTGGCGCGGCGCTATCCGCAGAGCGACCAGAGCCTGCCGGCGCGCTATGCGCGCGCGATCTCGACCTACCGGCACGCCGATATCCGCAGCGCGATTGCGCAGATCGACGCGCTGATCGCCGGGCAACCCGGCAATCCGTATTTCCACGAACTGAAAGGCCAGGCGCTGCTGGAAACCGGACGCCCGGCCGATGCGATCGGCCCGCTGCGCCGCGCGGTGGCGCTGGCGCCGCGCCCGGAACTGATCCAGATCATGCTCGGCCAGGCGCTGGTCGCCGGCGGCAACCCGCAGCATGCGGACGAAGCCATCGCCATGCTGCGCAACGCGCTCGCGCGCGAGCCGGAATCGCCGGACGGCTTCAACCAGCTTGCCATGGCCTATGGCCGCAAGGGCGACCTGGCGCAAGCCGACCTCGCCTCCGCGCAATCGGCTTACATGCGCGGCGACGTGAAGACTGCGCGCGAACTGGCCGCGCGTGCTAGAACCCGATTCCCCGTCGGCTCGCCTGGCTGGGTGAAGGCCGACGACATCGTCAGCGTCCGGCCGCGCTCGACCGGGCTGCGCTGATCAAGAGAAGGACCGCTTTCCATGCCGACCCCGTCCCGCCCCGTATTCCGCGCGCTCGCTGCCGCGGCAATGCTCGTTGGCGCGATCGCAAGCGTGCAGGCGCAGGGCCTGACCCCGCAGCAGCGCGGCGAAGTCGAGAGCGTGATCCGCGATTATCTGCTCAAGAATCCGGAACTGCTCGAAGAGGTGATGCGCGAACTGGAAAAGAAGCAGTCGGTGGCGGAGGCCGAGAAGGCGAAGTCCGCGATCAAGGAACATGCCGAGATATTGTTCAATTCGCCGCGCCAGGTGACGCTCGGCAATCCCAAGGGCGACGTCACCATGGTCGAGTTTTTCGACTACAATTGCGGCTACTGCAAGCGCGCGCTGTCCGACATGCTCGATCTGATGAAGAAGGATCCGAAGTTGCGCGTCGTGCTCAAGGAGTTTCCGGTTCTCGGCCAGCAATCGGTGGAGGCGGCGCAGGTCGCCATCGCTCTTGGCATGCAGGACAAGTCGGGAAAGAAATATCTCGAATTCCACCAGAAGCTGCTCAGCGGCCGCGGCACGATCGACAAGGCGCGCGCCATGGCCGTCGCCAGGGAAGTCGGCGCCGACATGACGCGGCTGGAAAAGGACATGGCCGGTCCCGAGATCAAGGCGACGCTGGAGGAAAGCTTCCGGTTGGCCGAGCCGCTCGGCATCAACGGCACGCCAAGCTATGTCATCGGCAACGAGGTGATGGTCGGCGCGGTCGGCGCCGAGACGCTCGGCGAAAAAATCAACACCGCGCGTTGCGGCAAGGCAATCTGTTAACGACGCCGGAATTCCACCCCGCATCGCACGCAAGAGCGTTGCGCACAGGGGCCCGTCCCGGCCGCCCCGAGGCTTCCCCTCGCCCGCGTCGCACCCTATAAACAACTCCCCGAATTGATCTTCGGTTCATGGCCGGCGCCGCCGGCCGGCGTCGCAGCGAACTCACCGCGCAGGCCGTCATGGCGAAAACCGTGTACATTCTCAACGGTCCCAATCTCAATCTGCTGGGAACCCGGGAGCCGGAGGTTTACGGGCGCGCCACGCTCGCCGATGTCGAAGAGCTGTGTCGCCGGACCGCCGCGCGGCACGCGCTTGAGGTCGAGTTCCGTCAGTCCAACCACGAAGGCGAGATTGTCGGCTGGATTCAGGAAGCCGCGGGCAAAGGCGCCGTCGGCGTGCTGATCAACCCCGCCGGCTATACGACAACGTCGATCGCCATTCTCGACGCGATCCTGGCGGTCAAGATTCCGGCGATCGAGGTACATCTCACCAATATTCACGCGCGCGAAGAATTCCGCCACCGCTCCTTCGTCTCGCGCGGCGCAAAGGCGGTGATCTGCGGCTTCGGCATCGCCGGCTATGCGCTGGCCATCGACGGCCTGGCCGGCCTCGCCGCCGCACCGAAAAGCTGACATGGCGGCCAAGCCGCGGAAAGACGACATGACCAAGGGCAAGACCCCGATCGATCAGGATCTGATCCGCCAGCTCGCCAAGCTGCTGGAGGAAACCGGCCTCTCCGAACTGGAGGTCGAACAGGACGGCGCGCGCATTCGCGTTGCGCGCGGCGGCGGCCGCACGAGCGCCATCGCACCGCTCGCCGCCCCCGTTCATGCCGCAGCCCCGGCGCCGGCGGCACCCGCAACCGCGGGCGATCTCGCCAAGCATCCGGGCGCGGTCACCTCGCCGATGGTCGGGACCGCCTATATCGCGCCCTCGCCCGGCACCAAGCCGTTCGTCGATGTCGGCAGCAAGGTGAAGGCCGGCGACACGCTGCTGATCGTGGAAGCGATGAAGACGATGAACCAGATTCCGTCGCCGCGCTCGGGAACGGTGACGCAAGTCCTGGTCGAGGACGGGCAGCCGGTCGAGTTCGGCGAACCGCTGATGATTATCGAGTGATGTTCGACAAAATCCTCATCGCCAATCGCGGAGAAATCGCGCTGCGCGTGCTGCGCGCGTGCAAGGAGCTGGGCATTCCGACCGTCGCGGTGCATTCCACCGCCGATGCCGATGCCATGCATGTGCGGCTCGCCGACGAAAGCGTGTGCATCGGCCCGCCGCCCGCGCGCGACAGCTATCTCAACGTCCCCGCCT
>CAYWCE010000072.1:0-13269 GCA_964456755.1 uncultured Hyphomicrobiales bacterium | reverse complement strand
TCCTGCGTGATCTTCATCGAGCAGAATTTCGGCCCGCACATCGAGCAGAAATGCGCCACCTTGTGCGCGTCCTTCGGCAGCGTCTCGTCGTGATAGGCGCGCGCGGTGTCGGGGTCGAGGCCGAGATTGAACTGATCCTCCCAGCGGAACTCGAAGCGCGCGCGTGACAGCGCGTCGTCGCGAAGCTGCGCCGCCGGGTGGCCCTTGGCGAGGTCGGCCGCGTGCGCCGCGATCTTGTAGGCGATCACGCCTTCCTTCACGTCGTCGCGGTCGGGCAGGCCGAGATGCTCCTTCGGCGTCACGTAGCAGAGCATGGCGCAGCCGAACCAGCCGATCATCGCCGCCCCGATCGCGCTCGTGATGTGGTCGTAGCCCGGCGCGATGTCGGTGGTGAGCGGCCCGAGCGTATAGAACGGCGCCTCGCCGCATTCTTTCAGCTGCTTGTCCATGTTGATCTTGATCTTGTGCATCGGCACATGGCCGGGGCCCTCGATCATCACCTGGCAGCCCTTGTTCCAGGCGATCTGCGTCAGTTCGCCGAGCGTTTCCAGCTCCGCAAACTGTGCGCGGTCGTTGGCGTCGGCGATCGAGCCGGGGCGCAAACCGTCGCCGAGCGAGAACGACACGTCGTATTTGCGCATGATGTCGCAAATCTCGTCGAAGCGCTCGTAGAGGAAGCTTTCCTTGTGCCGTGACAGGCACCACTTCGCCATGATCGAGCCGCCGCGTGAGACGATGCCGGTGACGCGGTTCGCGGTCAGCGGCACATAGGCGAGCCGCACGCCGGCATGGATGGTGAAATAGTCCACGCCCTGCTCGCATTGCTCGATCAACGTGTCTTTATAGACCTCCCAGTCGAGCTTGACCGGATCGCCGTTCACTTTCTCCAGCGCCTGGTAGATGGGAACGGTGCCGATCGGAACCGGCGCGTTGCGCAAAATCCATTCGCGCGTGTTGTGAATATTGCGGCCGGTGGAGAGGTCCATCACCGTGTCGGCGCCCCAGCGGATCGCCCACACCATCTTTTCCACTTCCTCCTCGACCGAGGAGGTCACCGCCGAATTGCCGATATTGGCGTTGATCTTCACCAGGAAGTTGCGGCCGATGATCATCGGCTCCAGTTCGGCGTGATTGACGTTGGCGGGAATGATGGCGCGGCCGCGCGCGATTTCGTCGCGCACGAATTCCGGGGTGATGAAGGCCGGGATCGCCGCACCGAAGCTCTCGCCGTCGGCAAGGGCTGCCTGCGCGCGGTCGAGCATCGTCTTGCGGCCGAGATTCTCGCGTTCGGCGACATAGATCATCTCTTTGGTGATAACGCCGCGCCGCGCCCATTCGAGCTGGGTGATCGGCGCGTCGCCGACGCCCCGCAGCGGCATCGGCGTATTGGGGAAGGCGCGCGCCAGGTGCTTGCCGGAGACATTGCCGTTGTCGACCGGCTTGACGGCGCGGCCCGCATAGTCCTCGACGCCGCCGCGCTCGCGCACCCATGCGGCGCGCGGGCGCGGCAGGCCGGCTTCCACATCGACGACCGCATCCGGATCGGTGTAGGGACCGGAGGGGTCGTAGACCCGCACCGGCGCCTCGCCCGCGCCCGCATCGAGCGCGATCTCGCGCAAGGGTACCCGCAGATCGGGCGCGGCGTCGGGCGCGGAATGGATTTTCCGCGAGGCGGGCAGCGGACCGGTGGTGACCTTCGGCGCGACGAAATCCGGATCGTGGACGTTCATTTCTTTCTCCGTACTGACGCGGTGCGCACCGGCCGGCGCGCGGCGGCGCGCACCGGCGCCGGGCGGGGGATGTATTGCCGGTAGCCGTAATAGGACAGGACGATGCCGAGCAGCAGCACGACAATGCCGCCGACCGACAGCGTCGCCGCGCTGTCGAACGCCGCGCCGCCGATCAGCGCCACCTGCTGCGGCATGAGGATGCGCAATGCGCCGCCGGCGACGGCGAGCCATCCGAAAATCGTGATGATGATGCGCCAGTCGCGCACCCACACGTTATGCGTGACCGTGAGCGCGAGACCGGCCACGATCGTCATCAGGCCGGCGATATAGATGAGCGCCGGATTGCGGATAAACTCGTCGGCCAGCGCGCGGAACGCAGCGTCGTTCGCCAGGATACCGAGACCGATCACAACAAATACAGGACCAATCAACTTTGCCAGAAATTCGGAACGTTGCATGACGGGCTCCTGCCGCAGCAAAGGGGGCGCGCGGAATGCGCGGGGCGGGCCAGCATGCGAGGGGATACGCGCTCAAGTCCCAGTCCCTTCGCCGGCATGACCCGGATCAGGTTCAAAGGGTCTTCCGCGGTGCCTGCTATGCACTGGCGCAGGCGGGCGGTTTCTCAGCTCCCTTCCGGAGCACCCCTCGGAACGCGGCTAATGTAGAGCGGGCCGCCGTACTGTCAATGCGAGTGCGCCGCCCGCGGACCGCCCGGCGCGCGCACCGGCTCTGCGCCCGGCGCGCGCCCGTGCTATGAGGCGGCGTTCCGCCGGCAAAGGATTCGCACCCTGCTCGACAATTTTCTGCGCCCGGTCCGTGCGCTGCGGCTCGGTTACATGCCGCTGCTGATGGTCTATTTCGCCTACGGGGCGACCGGCCTGATCGACGTGACCCGCGACATGTGGGTGAAGGAGCGCCTCACGCTCAGCCCCGCCGAACTCGCCGGCATCGGCGTGTGGCTGACGCTGCCCTGGACCATCAAGATGGTGTTCGGCCAGCTCGTCGACAGCGTGCCGATTTTCGGCTCGCAACGGCGCAGCTATGTGGTGATCGGGGCGCTGTTCACCGCCGCCGGCATGATCACGCTGGCCGGGGCGGCCGGCGGCTGGATCGCCTTTCTGCCGCCGAACCAGCTTTTCGTGCTCGGCGCCTCGCTGATCGTGATCGGCACCGTGATCCAGGACGTGGTGGCGGACGCCATGTCGACGGAGGTGGTGGCGCGCCGGGAGGCGGACGGCGCGCCGCGCCCCGAGCACGACGTGCGCGCGGAACTGGGCATGGTGCAGGTGCTGGGGCGGCTGTCGCTGTCGGCGGGCATCGTCGCGGTCGCCGGCCTGTCCGGCGTGCTCGCCTTTTATTTCTCGCGCGAGACGGTGTTCCTGCTCGGTCTGATCGTGCCGCTGATCTCGGTCACCGGCGTGTTTCTGATCCGGGTGGAGACGAGCGAACGCCGTCCGCTCGACTGGCGGATTCTCGGCGGCGGCATCGCCTTCGGCGCCACCGTGCTGGCGCTGGCGCTCGGCGGAGTGCCCTATGCGCAGGAAATCATCTTCGTGATTTCCATGAGTGTGATCTGCGTCATGCTGGTGCTGGTGACGCGCGAGCTGGACCCGGCAAGCCGCCGCGCCATCCTGTTCACCACCATCATCATCTTCGCCTTCCGCGCCACCCCCGGTGTCGGCGACGGCTATTTCTGGTGGACGCTGGACATATTGAAGTTCGACGAGGCGTTCTACGGCGGCCTGCGCCAGACCGCCGCCGTAATCGCCATCGTTGCGATGTGGATGTTCGCCAAGCAGCTGACCGAATATTCGGTGAAATGGACGCTGTTCTGGCTGGCGACCGCCGGCGCGATCCTCTCGCTGCCGAATATCGGGCTCTATTACGGCATCCACGAATGGACGCAGGCGCAGTTCGGCTTCGGCGCGCGCACCATCGCCATCGTCGACGCTGCGGCAAGCTCGCCCTTCGCCCAGCTCAGCATGATCCCGCTGCTCACGCTGATCGCCTTCTATGCGCCGGAAGGCCGCCGCGCCACCTGGTTCGCGCTGATGGCCTCGCTGATGAACATGGCGCTGGTCGCGGGCCAGTTGCAGACGAAGTATCTCAACCAGATTTTCCCGGTGGCGCGCGGCGAATACGGCGAACTCGGCGTACTGCTGATCATCGCCGCCGTGCTCGGATTCGTCGTTCCGGTCGGCGTCATCGCGCTGTTCGGGCGCAAGGTGTAGCAACCGGACCTGCCGCGCCGGCGCGCGCGCCTCAGTCGCCTGCGAATATCGCGCGCACGTAATCGCGGTAGAGGAGGATTTGCCGCGGCAGCACCGACACGTCCCGGAACAGGCGGCCGAGAATGAGGCCGCCTTCGACCAGCGACGCGGCCATGTCGGAGAGCGCCTCGAAATCCACCTCGCGGCGCGGCGGATAGCGCGCGGCGATCAGGTCGAGCCGGTCGCGAAAGCGCCGCCGCCAGGCCAGCACGCTGCCCCGGTTGAGGTCGCGGATTTCCTGGTTGAAGAGCTGGTCCTGGTAGCAGAACGAGGCGGCGAGGCAGCCGGGATGCGCCTCGGGCAGGTTGCCCATCATCTCGGCGAACATTTTCAGCGCTACGAGGAAGCCGTGCAGGGGATCCTCGTTCAGTTCGTCGGCGCGGCGGAAAATGTCGTCGAGCAGTTCGGAATCGCGCTCGATGTAGCGCAGCATCATCGCTTTGGCGAGCTCGCCCTTGTCCCGGAAATGATAGAAAAAGCCGCCCTTGGTGATGCCGGCCGCCGCAATCAGCTCCTCGATCGAGGTCGCGGCGAAGCCTTTGGCCAGCACGGCGGTTTCCGCCAGTTCGAGGATGCGCTCGCGGGTGTCGCGCCCCTTGCGGGTTGCGGTATCGGGTGCGGATTTCTCAAGCATGCGTAACTGTACCATGAGTCCAGTTGACGGCACCCGGCGCATTCGGTGTGCCGCGGCATCGGCCGGATTTCCCGTATTCCGGCGACTTTCCGGTCCGCCGGCAAGTGGACCGCGATCTCACTAGCACGATCCGCGCGTGCGGATAAGGTCCGCCGCGCGCGCAAGATACATCTCGAAGCTTTTGCGCAATTCGCGCCGACCGAAACGGCGGCCGCTCCCGCTCCGCTCCCGCGCTGCGCGGAATTCTTCCGCGACGGCGCAGCGTTTCGTCAGCAGAACAGCAGAAAGGAATTGTCATGTCGAAATACCGTTCCGGCCTTCCCCAGCTTTCCGGCCGCGTCTTTCTCACCGATGGCGGCATGGAGACGACCTTCGTCTTCCACGACGGCATCGAACTGCCGCATTTCGCCTCCTTCGACCTGCTCAAGGACGCGGCCGGCACGGCGCATCTGCGCGCCTATTACGAACGCTATATCGCGATGGCGAAGGCCGCCGGCATCGGCTTCGTGCTGGAAAGCGCCACCTGGCGCGCCAATCCCGACTGGGCGGAGCGGATCGGCTACGACCGCGAGGCGCTCGCCGATATCAATCGCCGCAGCATCGGCCTGCTGGCGGAGCTGCGCGCACGGCACGAGACGGCGCAGACGCCGATCGTGATTTCCGGCAATATCGGTCCGCGCGGCGACGGCTATCGGGTCGATGCGGCGATGTCGGTGCGGGAAGCGGAGGCGTATCACCGCTTCCAGGTCGAACTCTTCCGCGACAGCGCGGCCGACATGGTGAGCGCCTTTACCATCAACTATGTCGAGGAGGCGATCGGCATCGTGCGCGCGACGCATGCGGCCGGCATGCCGGCGGTGATCTCCTTCACGGTGGAGACCGACGGCCGCCTTCCGAGCGGGCAGACGCTGCGGGACGCCGTCGAGCAGGTCGACCGCGAGACCGGCAATGCGCCGGCCTATTACATGCTCAACTGCGCGCATCCGGCGCATTTCCAGGACGCGCTGCGCCGGGGCGAGACCTGGACCGCGCGCCTGCGCGGATTGCGCGCCAATGCCTCGATGCGCAGTCATGCCGAGCTGGATGCCGCGCCCGATCTCGACATCGGCGATCCGGTCGATCTCGCCCGCCGCTATGGCGAGCTGCGCCGGAGCTTTCCGCAGCTTGCCGTGCTTGGCGGCTGCTGCGGCACCGACCACAGGCATGTGGAGCGGATCGCGATGGCCTGCGTCGCGGTCGCGGCCTGAGGGGACGCGGCAAATCCGCCGCTTTGTTCCAGGTCAAAGCTGAATTATGCCATGCGACCAAGGTCCGCCATGCGGACGGAGGCCGCATGGCATGAATGCAGAGTCAGCGCCGCGCGCGCAATGGGCAACGCAGAGCGGCTTCGTGCTGGCCGCGCTCGGCGCCGCTATCGGGCTTGGCAATATCTGGCGCTTCTCGTTCGTGGCCGGCGAGAACGGGGGCGCGGCCTTCATTCTGGTCTATGTCGGCGCAATCGTCCTGATCGGCCTGCCGCTGATCCTCGCCGAGCTTGCGCTCGGCCGCGCCACCCAGCGCGAAGCCGTCTCCGCCTTCTCCGCCATGGGCCGCGGCGGCCTGTGGCGGATGGCCGGTTTGCCCGGGGTCGCGGTATCCTTCGCCATCCTCACTTACTATGCGGTGATTTCCGGCTGGGCGCTGAAATATTTCGCCGACTTCGCGCTCATGCGCAACCCGGCGGAGGCGGGCGCGGCGCTGCCGCATTTCGAGCGATTTACCGCAAGCGCGATCGAGCCTGTTGTGTGGCAGGCGGCGATCTTCGTCATCACGGTCGCGATCGTGACGGGCGGGATCGAGCGCGGGATCGAGCGCGCCAACAAGTTGCTGATGCCGCTGCTCGGCGTCATCGTCCTGGCGCTTGCGCTGCACAGCCTGACCTTGCCCGGCGCGGGCGGCGGGCTCGCCTTCATGTTCGTGCCGGACTGGACACGGCTGGCGGAGCCCGGCGTCTATCTCGCTGCGGTGGGGCAGGCATTCTTCTCGCTCGGGCTGGCGATGGGCGTGCTGGTGACCTATGGCAGCTATCTGCCGCGGCAGTCGAACCTGCCGCGCGCCGCCGTCACCATCGCCTGCGGCGACACCCTGATTGCGATTCTCGGCGGCATCGTCATCTTTCCCGCCGTGTTCAGCTTCGGCATCAGTCCCTCGCAGGGACCGGGGCTGGCCTTTGTCAGCCTGCCGGAAATTTTTGTGCGCATGACCGGCGGGCAGACGGTGGGGACGGCGTTTTTCGGCCTGCTGGTGGTGGCGGCGCTGACCTCGATGGTGGCGCTGCTGGAGATACCCGTCGCCTATGCCATCGAGCGCTGGCGCATGCCGCGGTTTCGCGCGGTGCTGGCGGTGGCCGGCGCGGGATTTCTTCTCGGGGTGCCGAGTTCGCTCGGCTTCGGCGTGTGGTCGCAGCTGCGCATTTTCGGCATGCCCGTGCTCGACGCGGTCGACTATCTGGCCTCCAACGTCATGCTGCCGTTGAGCGGGCTTGCCATCGCGCTGTATATCGGCTGGCACTGGCGCGACGCCGACGCGGTGGCGGCGTCCGGGCTTCGTTCCGCACCGGTCGCGCGGCTGTGGCGGCTGTCGCTGCGTTATGGCGCGCCGCTGATGATCCTGATCGTGCTCGCGCGCGCGCTCGGGGCGGTGTGAGCTACTGCAGCCGGCTCACGGTCACGCGCGCATTGCCGTCGGCTTCGGCGATCACGCGCAGCGTCTTCGAATCGAACTCGATGCCGACCAGGCGCAGCGCGGTGACGCCGGTTTCCACGCGCACGCCGGTGGTGACGGTGCGGAATTCGGCGAGCGCCGCCTCGATCTTCTGCCGCGCATTGGCGGCGAAGGGCTTCAGATCCACCGTCGCATTCTTCTCCAGCGCCGATTGCAGGTAGGGCATGGCCGCCTTCGCCGCCGCGCCGAGCAGCCCGAACGCGGCCTCCGATTCCACCGCAAGCGAAATGTCGGTCAGGCGCAGCATCTGCTGCGCGCGGTCGAGTGCCGGCCGCCCCCAGACATGCACGGTCGCCCCGGCGCCGAATCCGAACCAGCTCTTTTTCTCGCGCGCCCTGACCAGAAGCGAGATCAGCAGGCGGTCGCCGGATGCCGCGACATTCGCGCTTTGCACGGTCACCGCGACCGGGCCGCTGCCGTCTTCGGGGAAGGTTTTGCCCTTCATCTGCGTTTCGAGCAGCTTGTTCAGCTCGGTGAACGGCATGTCGATCGGCACGCCGATATTGACGCGGCCCTGCTCCAGCGGCGGCACCAGTTCGAGCTGACCGGGGAACGGGCAGTTCGGCTTGGTCTGGGCGGCGGCAATGCGGGTGTCCGCCTGCACGCCGACGGTCAGCGTCACGTATTGGGCGTCGATGCGCGGCTGCGCGGCGAAGGCGCGGGTCGGGCGCAGTTCCAGCCACAGGGCCGGGATGCCGGTGTCGCCGCCGCCGAGGGGAATCGAGCGGCACATTTTCGCCCATTCGCGCCGCGCCGCCTGTTCGAGGAAGGGATCGTTGCGCAGCCGGTTCTGCAGCGCGCCGATCTGCTCGCCGACCGCGCGGTCGAGCAGAGGTTTGACTTCCTTGGAGAGACTGAGCCTGACGCCGGCGATGGAGAGCGAGCCTTCGCCGACGGTGACCTGCCCGGTCAGATTCGGATCGAGCCGCCAATTCTGCCCGAGCGCCGGGCGCGCATTGACCGCGACATTGCCGCGGATGTCGGCGCGCTGGTCGAGCACGCGGCCGGTGAGGTTCTGCACGTTGCGGCCGAGATTTTCGTTGAGCAGGCCGGTAATGCCGCCGCCGAGATTGGCCGCCGCGGTGCCGATCTGCCCGGTAACGCGCAGCGCACCGTTCAGGGTCGTGGCGATGGTGAGCGTTTCGGGGCGGCCGCTCACCTGCATGGGGGAGCGCTCCACGTTCCAGCCGATATCGGCCTTGGACAGAATCTGGCTCAGCGGATTGGCGTTCTTGCCGGCAAGGTCGCGCGGGGCGGCGGCTTCCAGCGCGTCGCGGATCGCGCCGAGCGTGATGGAGACCGGGGCGATCACCAGCGATTGCCGCGTGGTCGCCGGCAATGGCGGCAATTGTTCGAGCGTGGACAGGCGGGCGGGCGCAGGCGGCCGTGGCGGCCAGAGCAGGTCGATCGTCCACAGGCTGACGCCGAAGGAGAGCGCGACGATCAGCGCGCCCGCCAGTATCCGACCGAGGATCGCAACCATGCCGGTGCACCGAACCGCGCCCAGGGCGCCAAGTCGGAATGTTAGTGCAAGACGGCGCGAGATTGAATGGGCCGCCGGGCCGCGGCGGTCGCGGCCGGTCCGGCCCTCGGTCCTGGCCTAACCGGCTTGCCGGCCCATGCGGTGCAGCTTGAGCAGGGCATAGACGGCCTCGTTGGCGGGAACCGGCACGGCAAGCTCGCGCGCGAGCGAGACCACCTTGCCGGCGAGCCAGTCAAGCTCCAGCCGGTTGCCGCGTTCGAGGTCGTGCGCCATCGACGCCTTCATGTCGCGCGGCGCTTTCATGACGAAATCCATGCGGCCCTTGAGATAGTCGTCGGACAGGTCGACGCCGCGGGCGCGCCCGACCGCGAGCGTTTCCTGCATCAGCCGCAGCAGAAAGGCGCGGGTATCGGGATCGTCGACGATCGGGCCGATGCTGGAACGCGCGGCCGCGGTCATGCCGGAAAGGGCGACGAGAAAGACGAACTTTTCCCAGCGGTCGCGGTCGATGGTGGAGGAGACCGCGATGTCGATGCCGGCCGCTTTCGCCGCCTGTTCGAATGCGTCGAGCTGCGCATCCGGCCTGCCGTCGATGCGTCCGCAGCGCATCTGCGCGAACGGGCTGGTATGGCCGATGACGCCGGGCTTGCCGATCACGGTGGCGATATAGGCGATGCCGCCGACCGTCCGCTCGGCGCCGAGGATCGGGGCGATGCGCTCCACGCTGTCGACGCCGTTCTGCAGCGTGATCAGGCGCGTCTGCGGACCCATCAGCGGGCGCGCCTGCTCGGCCGCCTGCTCGGTGTCCCAGAGCTTGACCGCGAACAGAACGATATCGACCGGGCCGACCGTGCCGGGATCGTCGGTGACGCTGACCTTCGGCAGATGCAGATTGCCGTGCGTGCTTTCGATCGTCAGACCGTTGCGCGCGATCGCCTCGCGATGCGCGCCGCGGGCGATGAAATGCACGTCGTGCCCGGCCGCCGCCATGCGTGCGCCGAAATAGCCGCCGACCGCGCCCGCGGCCATTGCTGCAATGCGCATGTGCAAATCCCGTCCGGTTGCGCCGGACGGGATCATGATCGTGCGGGTGGCAATGTCCAATGCGCTGCGCGGGGGGCAGCGCTGCGCGAGGCTCAGCGCTGCGCCGGGCGCGACGAGGCGAGGCGGGGTCCGCCGTCGGGCAGGACCACGACCTTGCCGCCGACACGCGCGCGTTCGTAGAGATCGGTCACGTCTTCGTTGAGCATGCGGATGCAGCCCGAGGAGACTCGCTTGCCGATGGTGTGCGGCGCATTGGTGCCGTGGATGCGGTAGACGGTGCCGCCGATATAGAGGGCGCGCGCGCCGAGCGGATTGCCGGGGCCGCCGGCCATCATGCGCGGCAGATAGGGCTGGCGGGCGAGCATGTCGGCGGGCGGATGCCAGTCCGGCCATTCGGCCTTGCGCTCGATGGTGCGGATGCCGGACCAGCGGAACCCGTCGCGGCCGACCCCGATGCCGTAGCGCACCGCGCGGCCGTCGCCGAGCACGAAATAAAGGTAGGTGTTCGGGGTATCGACCACGATGGTGCCGGCCGCCTCGCGTGTCGGATAGGCGACGATCTGGCGGCGCAGATGCTCGGCGAGCGGCGCACTGGCCTCGGTCTCCTCGTCCTCGACCATGACGCCCGGGGCCGGCGCGACGGCGGGCGTCGCATAAGAGGGCGCGGCCAGCGGCAGAAGGCCGAGCGGAAAAGCGGCATGGCCGGCAAAGGTCTGGGCCGTTGCGGAGCCGGAGGCCGATGCGGCGGCGAAAAGGATGCCCGCGGCGATTGCAGTGCGGAAATTCGACATGGCGCGCCCCTGCGTTTGCATTGTTCGCGCATGGGTGGCGGGGGCTGGGGGAAAGGTTCAGCGGGACAGACCGTCGTTTCCGGACCGGCACGGCGCGCGCAGGCCGGCCCTGTCCTCGCAGGAGAAGAGGGCGGGAGCGCCTGCAGGCCGATCCCGGACCCCGGTCAGCCGTCCTTGTGCCAGCCGACCACGGCGTCGGGGATCGCGTCGTGCGAGGCGAAATAGGGCTTGATGTCGATCAGCGGTGTGCCGTCAAGGCAGTCGAGGCCGATGACCGACAGGCGTGTGCCTTCCACTTTCACGAGCCGCACCACGCTGAGCGCGATCGGATTCGGCCGCGCCGGCGAGCGCAATGCGAACGTGCCGCGGCCGGTGCCGTAATGGCGCGGCACCTGGACGACGAGGTCGCGGCGGGAGCGGTCCATCCAGTAGAGCGCCACCAGATGCGTGCAGGTCTCCACCCCCTGCAGCCCCTTCTCCCAGCGCGGGTCGACCTCGATCGTGCAGACGGCGTCGGATTCGCGCGGGTTTTTCGGGCATTGCGCGCGCGTCGTCCACGGGGTGTGGATGCGGCCGATGTAATAAAGAGAGGCGTCGAAGCGCTCGGGCAGGGCGACCGCCACTTCCCCCTCGCGGATGCCGAATTCGCCGCTCATGAGACCTCCCGTTGACAGGCCGTGCGCGCGCCGGAAGGGTTCCCTTACAGGGGCCCGGCCCGCCGCAGCACTGACGCAGATCATCGCATGACAATCGCCGTGTCCATCGCCGCCGTCGCAGACGCGTTTCCGGATTTCCGCCTTGCCGCGGTGGTCGCCGAGAACCTGACAATCGCCGTCGCCCGACCGCCCGGGCTGGAGCGCATCGTCGCCGCGCGCGAAGAGGCGGCGCGCGAACGCTGGGCCGGCACGGAACTGTCGCAGATTCCGGGCGTGGCCGCCTGGCGCACGGCGTACAGGGCTTTCGGCATCAAGCAGACGCGCTACCGCTCATCGGTCGAGCGGCTGATGAAGAATGTGCTGGCCGGACGGCCGCTCGGGCGGATCAACAGCTTCGTCGATCTCTACAACGCAGTGTCGGTCGCGCATGTGCTGCCGCTCGGCGCCGACAATCTCGACCTGGTCGTCCCGCCACTGTCGTTTCGCCCTGCGCGCGAGACCGACACCTTCGTCGACATGTCGGATCTCGGCGACGACGGCGAAGTCGAGACTCAGGCGCCCAAACCGGGCGAGGTGGTGTTTGCCGACACGCGGCACGTGCTGTGCCGGCGCTGGAACTGGCGGCAGGACGCGCGCACCCTGATCACGCCCGCCACCGGCCGCGCCGTCGTCACCGTGCAGGCGAATGGCTGGGGCGACGTTGAGGCGGCCGCCGCCGATCTGATCGACCTGATCGGCCGCTTCTGCGGCGGTCGCTGCCGGATGGCGGTGGCGGACCGCGGCCGGCCGGAACTGGCATTGTAGGCGGGCATTCCCGCGCAGGTCGCCAACCGGTCCGGCATCGATGCAATCGAGGCCGGGCAAGGCCTTCCGGCTTTTGGCTTTGCGGCATTTCTCCATACGAACCGGCATCCGCCCGAACCCGGCTGCATCGCCGCATTTCAGCGTGCGTGGAGATCGGCCGGCATTGGGACGGCTGCGGGGCGATCCGCCGCCGCGGGACGAGGAATCGAAGCGAAAGCCGCAAAAGTGGGCTTGATCCCATCGAATAATCGTATAAAGATATCCTTATATGGATTGCGAGGAACATGCAGTGGCGAGCAAATTGCCATTCGAGACGGTGCATGCGGCGCTGCGGGCGGCGGCCGAGGGCACGCGCCTGCGCATTCTCGCTCTGCTCGCCGAGGCCGAACTGACCGTCTCCGACCTGACCGAAATCCTGCGCCAGTCGCAGCCGCGCATTTCCCGCCATCTGAAGCTGCTCGCCGAAGCCGGGCTGATCGAGCGTCACCGCGAGGGCGCGTGGGCGTTCTTCCGCGTCGCCGACCGCAGCGGCGGCGCCGACATGGTGCGGCTCATCTCCGATTATCTCGATCCCGACGATCCCACGCTGTCGCGCGACCGCGAGCGGCTTGCCGCCGTGCGGGCGGCGCGCGCGGCCGCCGCGCAGGATTACTTCGCCGCCCATGCGGCGGAATGGGACCGCATCCGCAAGCTGCATGCGCCGGACGAGGCGGTGGAGGCGGCCATTGTCGACGCGCTGCAGGACAAGCCGTTTCGCTCGCTGCTCGATCTCGGCACCGGCACCGGGCGCATGCTCGAATTGTTCGGCCCGCAGATCGAGCGCGGGCTCGGCATCGATCTGTCGCCGGCGATGCTGTCGCTCGCCCGCGCGCGGCTCGACCGCGCCGGTCTGAAAAATTGCAGCGTGCGCCAGGGCGACATCTACAATCTGGCGCTGCCGCGCGAATCCTTCGATGTGGTGATCGTTCACCAGGTGCTGCACTTCCTCGAAGACGGCGCGCGCGCCCTGCGCGAGGCGGCGCGGGTGCTGGAACCCGCAGGCCGGCTGCTGGTGGTCGACTTCGCCCCGCACGATCTCGAATTCCTGCGCGAGG
>CAYWCE010000071.1:11131-13596 GCA_964456755.1 uncultured Hyphomicrobiales bacterium | reverse complement strand
TCCGGCGCGTTGAAATTGGTCGGCTGCTGCGGCGAGGTGCCGGTAAAATCGACGGTGGCCTCGCGCTTCTTCTTGTCGACCGTGATCTTCACCTTGATGAAGGTGCCCTGGTCCATCTCCAGCGCGAACGACGAATCGTGCAGGCGGTCGATCACGCGCCGCACGCTTTCGGCGGCGTTGTCCTGCACGTGTTTCATGTAGGCCCTCACCACCGGCATGGTGAAATGCGTCACCATCTTGCGCAGTTCCTGCACGCCCTTTTCGTTGGCGGCGATCTGCGCCTTGAGGTCGTTGATGTTCTGCACCGGATTGCGCGCCGGATATTTTGCGCCGGTCAGCGCCGCATGCAGCTCCTGCTCGCGGAAGCGGCCGCGATCGACCAGCTTGAAATTGTCGAGATAGACGCCTTCCTGTTCGATGGTCGTGGCGTTGGGCGACATCGAGCCCGGCGAAATGCCGCCGACATCGGCATGGTGGCCGCGCGAGGCGACCCAGAACAGGATGCTTTTCTTTCGGTCGTCGAATACCGGCGTGCAGACGGTGATATCGGGAAGGTGCGTGCCGCCGTTATAGGGCGCGTTGATCGCATAGACGTCGCCCGGGCGGATTTTGCCCTTGTTGTCGCGGATCACGGTTTCCACCGACCGGTCCATCGAGCCGAGATGCACCGGCATGTGAGGCGCGTTGGCGACCAGCGAGCCGTTGCCGTCGAACACCGCGCAGGAGAAATCGAGCCGCTCCTTGATGTTGACCGAATAGGCGGTGTTCTGCAGCGCCACGCCCATCTGCTCGGCGATCGACATGAACAGATTGTTGAACACTTCCAGCATGACCGGGTCGGCTCTGGTGCCGATGGCGCTCGCGCGCTTGAGCTTCACGACGCGCGCGAGCACGAGATGGTTCTTCGCCGTCAGCTCCGCCTGCCATCCGGGCTCGACCACGACGGTCTGATGCGGCTCGATGACGATGGCCGGGCCTTTCACCTTGTGGCCGGGCTTCAGCCGGTCGCGCGTGTAGACGTTGGCGCGCTGCCACTTGCCGCCGGAGAAGAATCTGGTGCGGCGGGCCGGGGCGGGAAGTTTGCCTCTCGTGGTCTTCGACCTGCGCTCGCGGAACCTGGCGCCGCCGCCGATGGCCTCGACCGAGACGGCCTCGATCACCAGTTCCTTGCGACGGTCGATGAATCCGAATTGCGCCTTGTGCGCCTTTTCGAATGCGCGTTGCATCTTGTCGAGTTCCATCCCCCCTGAAACGGGGCGCTTGCCGCGCACAGCGCGGCGGCTCGCCACCCTCACGCCTTCAGGCTGCGGGAGGCGCCCCGCCTCCACGATCAGCGCCGTGTCCGTCCCCGCATAGCGGATATGCGCGCGTACGATCACCGCGATGTCGGACGGAGCGATGCCCTGCGAGGCGACTTCGTCGCGAGTCTGCGTGCCGAGGCTCGTGCCGACGCGCCGCAGCGATTTCAGCGCTTTTTCGCCGAACGGCTCCTCGATCGCCTGCTGGCGCGTCGCGCGGATGTCGGCGAGCCCCATGCCGTAGGCGGAGAGCAGCGAGGAGAACGGGTGAATGAGCACGCGGGTCATGCCGAGCGCGTCGGCGACGAGACAGGCATGCTGGCCGCCGGCGCCGCCGAAACAGTTGAGCGCATAGCGCGTCACGTCGTAACCGCGCTGCACGGAAATCTTCTTGATCGCGTTGGCCATGTTTTCGACCGCGATCCTGATGAAGCCGTCGGCGATCTCCTCCGGCGACTTGCCGCCGACTTCGCCGGCCAGCGCCGCGAAGGCGCGCTTCACCGCGCCCTCGTCGAGCGGCTGGTCCTGGCCGGGCCCGAAAATTTTCGGGAAAAAATCCGCGATCAGCTTGCCGGTCATCACGTTGGCGTCGGTGACCGCGAGCGGGCCGCCGCGGCGGTAGCATGTCGGCCCGGGATTGGCGCCGGCCGAATCCGGACCGACGCGAAAGCGCGCGCCGTCGAAATGCAGGATCGAGCCGCCGCCGGCGGCGACCGTGTGGATCAGCATCATCGGCGCGCGCATGCGCACGCCGGCGACTTCGGTCTCGAAGGCGCGCTCGTATTCGCCGTCATAGTGCGAAACGTCGGTGGAGGTTCCGCCCATGTCGAAGCCGATGACGCGGGCAAAGCCGGCCTCGCGCGCGGTCTGCGCCATGGAGACGACGCCGCCGGCGGGACCCGACAGGATCGCGTCCTTGCCCTGGAACAGGTCGGCGGCGGTCAGTCCGCCCGAGGACATCATGAACATGAGGCGGCTGAGATGTTGCCGGGCGCTGGCGCTCGCCGCCCGACCTTGCGGCTTTCCTTCTTCCCGGCTCGCCACAAGCGCGTTCGCGCGCGTCTTCGACGCGCCGTGGCTCGCCGATCTCCCGCTCAAGGGGGGAGGTGAAGAAGAGCGACCCGCCATCTCCTCCGCCACCTGCGTCACATAGCGGCGCAGGATCGG
>CAYWCE010000071.1:0-11032 GCA_964456755.1 uncultured Hyphomicrobiales bacterium | reverse complement strand
CTTGATCAGCGGGGAGACCTCGTGGCTGACCGAGACCTGCGGAAACCCGATCGCGCGCGCCAGCGCGGCGACGGTCTTTTCGTGTCCGGGATAGCGGTAGGCGTGCATGAACACGATGGCGACCGCATCGATGCCGTCGCGCCGCGCCGCTTCGAGCGCGGCGCGCACCGCAGCGGAATCGGGCGAGCGCTCGACCGTGCCGTCGGCGCGCACGCGCTCGTCGATTTCGACCACGCGCTCGAACAGCATGTCCGGCTTGACGATCTGCCTGGCGAAGATTTTCGGCCGCGCCTGGTAGCCGATGCGCAGCGCGTCGCGGAATCCTTTTGTGGCGAGCAGCAGCGTGCGCTCGCCCTTGCGCTCCAGCAGCGCATTGGTGGCCACCGTTGTGCCCATCTTCACCGCGCCGACCAGGTCTTGCGGGATCGCAGCGCCGCGCTTGAGGCCGAGCAGGTCGCGGATCCCCTGCACCGCGGCGTCGCGATAGGCTTCGGGATTCTCCGAAAGAAGCTTGTGCGCGACCAGCGAGCCGTCCGGCCGCCGCCCGACAATGTCGGTGAAAGTACCGCCGCGGTCGATCCAGAAATCCCATTGCGATGCGCGCGTCATTACGGAAAATCCTGTCTGGCTGTCGGATCTGGGCGATGAGAAACCACGCGGCGCTTCATATCGTCCAATCGCAAATTTCGATAGTGTTCGATAAGGCAGGCTTATCAGTCGCGGCGCGCGGACGCGCCTCCGCCGGCGGACTGGCGCACTTTCCGGCGCGCGGCATTGCCGCCGCGCGCGACCTGCATGGCGATCTCGGCGACCTTCTGCGCTGCGAAACTGTCGGGCCCGTTCGGCCAACTGACGACAAAGTTGAGACTGGGTAATTCATAGCGGGTCTTCAGCGGCCGCAATTTTCCGGCCGCGTCGATATTGTGCAGGATCGCCGGCGGAATGATCGCAACGCCGATTCCGTCGAGCGCCATCCGCACCACGGTCGCAAGCGACGCGCTTGCGTGAATGGTGGCGCGCAGACCGGTGCGAGCGAATATCTCGCGAACCGCAATGTAGGGCTGCGTGTTGCGGGAAAATGTGATGATCGGCCATTGCGCGATCGCCTCGATCGGCACTGTGGCCTGCGGGAAGCGGATACGACTGCTGGCCACGAATGCCAGGGGATAAGAGCAGAGCGGGCGGCTGAGCACATTGGGATGGCTGATCGGGCCGAGGAGAAAGGCGAGGTTGAGGTCTCTTGCGACCAGACGATCCCGCAGGTTCGGCGAGATATCAACCTCGATTTCGAGTTCGAGATTTGGATAGGCGGTGTTCACGCGCTCGATCAGCAAGGGCAGCCACGTATGCACGATCGATTCGGAAACGCCGAGCCGCACGATTCCGCGCATGGTGGAACGGTCGCCGACCGTCTCGATCATCTCCGCGCGCAGCCGGATCAGCCGCTCGGCATAGCCGAGAAGCTCCTGGCCTTTCTGCGTCGGCGCCACCAGCCGGCGGTCGCGCTCCAATAGCCGCACGCGCAGGAAATCCTCAAGCTGTGCGATCCGCATCGAAACCGCGGGCTGGGTCGTATGCAGTTTGTCGGCGGCGCCGCGGAAGCTACGCAGATTCGTGACCCATACGAACGTTTCCAGCGATTTGAAATCGATCATGGACAATCCCCCGACGGTGCGATGCCTGATAAATGTACCTTATCAAATTCGATCCAAAATTGCGATTGGACAACATCAGGCGCGAATGCTGCGCTGAACGGACAGGGGGAGAGCGATCTTCATGCGCCATGCCAGCGTTGCGGCCGATCCAGTCTTGGGGCCATTCGCAAGCGGAAGCCAGGTGCGGCTTGCCTGCCGCTCGGGTGCGCTTGACGGTCCGACATCGGGACTTGCGCCGGGCTACGTGCAGGGCAATCTCGTCGTGCTACCGCGCGACTGGGCCGAGGAATTCCTCCGTTTCTGCGTTGCCAATCCCAAACCCTGTCCCTTGCTCGGGGTTTCCGAGCCGGGAGCGAGCGCCATTCCCGCTCTGGGCCGGGACATGGATATCCGCACCGACCTGCCGCGCTACCGCGTCTGGCGCGACGGTGCGCTTTCCGAGGAAGTCGCCGACATCGAGGCATTGTGGCGCGACGACCTGGTCAGCTTCGTGATCGGATGCTCGTTCTCATTCGAAGAAGCGCTGCTGCAGAGCGATGTCCCGGTCCGGCATATCGCCCGCGGCACCAACGTTGCGATGTATCGCACGACAACGGCGACACAGAGCGCCGGCCGCTTCCGCGGGCCGCTGGTGGTTTCGATGCGCCCGTTCCGGCCGGCCGATGCGATCCGCGCCATTCTCGTCACGGCGCGGCTGCCGGCCGTGCACGGTGCGCCAGTGCATATCGGCGCGCCGGAGGCGATCGGCATCCACGATCTGGGCAAGCCCGATTACGGCGATCCCGTGCCGGTCGAGGCGGGAGAATTGCCGGTCTTCTGGGCCTGCGGGGTGACGCCGCAGGCCGCAATCGCGATCGCGCGTCCGCCATTGGCGATCACGCACGCGCCGGGACGCATGCTCGTCACCGATCTGAAGAACTCGCATCTGGCCGTCCTCTGAGGGATGGCCGCGGAGCAATGAGGGGAGAATAGATCATGTCAATCTCGACAAGGACTTTGCTGTATGCGCTCGCCGGTGTGACCGTCCTCGCCGGCTATGCGGCGGCGCAAACCCTGCCCCGGACCCACCTCAAGGTGGTCGGCGCCTGGGGCAGCCTGTCGCAATACAAGAATTACGAGCAGCCGTTCTGGAGCAAGGACATTTCCGAAAGCTCCAAGGGCGCCATCACCGCCGAGATCACGCCGTTCAACGAAATGGGGCTGAAAGGTGCGGAGATTTTCCGTCTGATGCGGCTCGGTGTGATCGATTTCGGCTCGACCGTGCTCGGCTATGTCGCCGGCGACGATTCGCGCAACGAGGCGATCGACCTCGCCGGACTTGCCCCCGACGTGGCCACCGCACGCAAGGTGTCCGACGCCTACAAGCCGATCTATGCCAAGTTCTATCGCGAGAAATTCGGTCTCGAAGTGCTCGGCATCTGGCCCTATCCGGCACAGGTGATCTTCTGTAACGGGGAGATCAAGGGTCTCGCCGATCTGAAAGGCAAGAAGGTCCGCACCGCCAATCGCACGCTCGCCGAATTCGTCGAGGCGGTCGGCGGCACCGGGGTGACGCTGGCATTTTCCGAGGTCGTCCCCGCCTTGCAGAACAAGGTGGTGGATTGTGCGGTGACCGGCACGCTGTCCGGTAACGCCGCCAAGTGGTACGAAGTCGCGACCCATATCTATGCGCTGCCGGTGGGCTGGAGTCAGGTCATGCACGCAGTGAACGCCAAGCGCTGGGACAGCCTCGACCCGAAGATGCGCGACTTTATCAAGTCCGAGATCGTCAGGCTGGAAGACCGCATCTGGAAGGCGGCGGAGACGGAAACGCAGCAGGGCTTCGACTGCAATATCGGCAAGCCTAGCTGCACCATGGGCGTCAAGGCGAAAATGACGCTGGTGCCGGTGTCGGATGCGGACAAGGCGCTGCTGAAAAAGATTCTCGGCGAGACGGTGGTGCCGAAATGGGCGGCGCGCTGCCAAGGCGATTGCGTGCCGGCCTGGAACGAGACGGTCGGCAAGATCGTAGGCCTCACCGCAAAGAGTCATTGATGGCGATTGCGATTGCAGGGCGCGGGGCAGCCCGCGCCTTGCACAAAGGCGGTGGCTCGTGAGTATTCTGCAACGATGGCAGCAGGCGGCAGAGATGGCGGCGCGCACGGGCGTGCGTTGCGCGGGAGCGATGATCTTCGCTAGCGCCCTGCTGGTCGGCGTCGACGTTTTTGGCCGCCAGTTCTTTTCGTTTTCCGTCGGCGGCGCGGATGAGCTCTCCGGTTATGCCTTTGCGGTGGCGACGTCCTGGGCGCTTGCTTTCGCGCTTCTGGAACGCGCCAATGTGCGGGTCGACGCGCTCTATATCCGCCTGCCGCGCGCGGTTGCCGCCCTGCTCGATCTTTCCGCATTGCTGCTGCTCGGCCTCTTTGTCGGCTTGCTTGCATTCTTCGCCGGCAAGGTGCTGCAGGATTCGCTTTTGTTCGCCGCCAGGGCGAATACGCCGCTCGGCACGCCGCTGTGGATTCCGCAGCTTCTGTGGCTTCTGGGATTCGGCCTGTTCCTGTTCGCCTGGCTGCCGCTGCTGTTGCGCGCGGCCCTTGCGCTCGCCGCAGGGGATCTGGCGCTTGTTCACAGGCTCGCCGGCGCCCGCAGCATCCGGGAAGATGCACAGGCAGAGCTGTCGCAGGCCGTGCGCTCGCAGCCGCTCAAGCGCGACACCTGACGCCGATGCTGGTAACCACCCTCATCCTGCTGCTGGCGCTTCTGGCGCTCGCGCTGCCCGTCGCCGCCGCGATCGGCGTTCTCGGTCTCATTCTCGATCGCATGTATTCGACGCTGCCGCTGACGCTGGCCATGGGCGAGGTCGCCTGGTCGGCATCGCGCGATTTCCTGCTGGTCGCGATCCCGATGTTCATCCTGATGGGAGAACTTCTGCTGCGCGCGGGCGTGGCCGACCGTATGTATGACGCGATGGTCAAATGGCTCTCGCCGATCCCAGGCGGCCTGATGCATTCGAATATCGGCGCTTGCGCGCTGTTTGCCGCGACATCCGGCTCCTCGGTTGCGACCGCCGCCACCATCGGAACTGTGGCGCTGCCGCTCGTGCATCGGCATGGCTATAACGAGCGGCTGTTTCTCGGCACGCTCGCCGCCGGCGGCACGCTCGGCATCCTGATCCCGCCCTCGATCAACATGATCATCTATGCGGTACTGACCGATACCTCGGTGCCGCGCCTCTATCTTGCCGGTCTCATCCCGGGTTTCGCGATGGCCCTGCTCTTCATGCTTGCGATCGTCGCCATCTGCCTGATGCGTGCGGAATGGGGCGGGCGGACGATGCGCGTTCCCTGGAGCGAACGGCTGGCCAGCATCGTTCATTTGGTGCCGCCGCTCGGAATATTCATGATCGTGGTCGGGTCGATTTATGCCGGGCTGGCGACGGCGACCGAGGCCGCCTCGCTTGGCGTGATCGCCGCAACCGGCCTCGCCTGGGCCTCCGGCCGGCTTTCCCTCGCGGTGTTGCTCGAGGCGTTCGAGAACACAATGAAGACCACGGCGATGGTAATGCTGATCATCATCGCCGCCTATTTCCTCAATTTCGTCATCTCCGCAATCGGGCTGACGGCAGCGCTGACCAACTTCATCACCGGCCTCGGGCTTTCCAAATGGCAGATGCTGGTCGCGATCGTCGTCTTCTATTTGCTGCTCGGCTGCTTCATGGAAACGCTGTCGATGATGATCACGACCGTCCCGATCGTGGCGCCGGTGATGTTCGCGCTCGGCTTCGACCCGGTCTGGTTCGGCATCGTCATGGTGATCCTGATCGAGCTTGCACTGATCACGCCGCCGATCGGCCTCAATCTTTATGTCGTGCAGTCGCTGCGACAGGGCGGGTCGCTAAGCGACGTGATCGCCGGCACCATCCCATTCATCGCCATCATGCTGGCGATGATTGCACTGCTGGCATTGTTTCCGGCGCTGGCGACCTGGTTGCCCGAGCGGATGATGGGCTGAGGCACAGCCCATCACGGGCAACAAATCGCTTATAAATTATTGACAAATCATGCGTAGCTTCTAGCATGCCCTGCCGTCGCGGGGGGCAGGGCATGAAACCGCAAGCCGACGACAATCTCGGGCCGATCGTCTCCTCGGCGCATCTGGCCGCCGGCGCCATGCCCGCGCTGTCGGAACTGGAATTCGGCCTGATCCTGCTCGGACACGCCTTCGAGCGCTGGATGGTGCGCTGCATGGCGGCGGCCGGCATTCCCGATCTCTCGCCGCTCGACGTGCTGGTGCTGCACACGATCGCGCACCGCAGCAAGGCCAAGCGCCTCGCCGACATCTGCCTCGTGCTCAATATCGAGGACACCCATCTGGTCACCTATTCGGTGAAGAAGCTGGAGGGGCTCGGGCTCGTCGCCTCGGGCCGCGCCGGCAACGAGAAGAACGTCGCGCTCACCCGCAAGGGCGACGGTGTGATCAAGAACTATACGCGGATCCGCGAAGCGCTGCTGGTCGCTCCGGTGAAAGGGGCGGGCAGCGACGAGCGGCGGCTGTCGGAAGTGGCGGCCATGATGCGCGCGCTGTCGGGGCATTACGACCAGGCAGCGCGTGCGGCAGCAAGTCTCTGAAGGTGCGTATTTCGAAGGGCAGGCCACCCTGCTAGGGTTGGCCATCACCGAGGCGGCCACCCAGCCGTCCGCAAGGGAGAGTAAGATGAAGATTGTCAGTCGTACCATGCTGGCTGCGGTCGTAAGCGCAGGCCTGACCGGGGCCGCCGCGGCGCAAACCAAATGGGACATGCCGACGCCGTATCCGGAAGGCAATTTCCATACCCGCAACATTGCGCAGTTTGCAGCCGACGTCGACAAGGCGACCGGCGGCTCGCTGAAAATCCAGGTGCATGCCGCGGGCTCGCTGATCAAGCATCCCGAGATCAAGCGCGCCGTGCGCCAGGGCACCGCGCCGATCGGCGAAGCGCTGATCTCGCTCGCCGCCAACGAGGCGCCGGTCTATGGCGTGGATTCCGTGCCCTTCCTCGCCACCGGCTATGACGGCGCGAAGAAGCTCTATGCGGCGCAGAAGCCCTATCTCGAAAAGCAGCTCGCTTCCGAAGGTCTCGTCCTGCTCTATTCGGTGCCGTGGCCGCCGCAGGGCATCTACGCCAAGAAAGAGCTGAAATCGATCGACGATCTCAAGGGCCTGAAATTCCGCACCTACAACAAGTTCACGGCGCAGATCGCCCAGCTCGGCGGGGCGATCCCGACCCAGGTCGAGGTGCCGGACATTCCGACCGCCTTCTCCACCGGCCGCGTCGAAGCGATGATCACCTCGCCCTCGACCGGCGTCGATTCCAAGGCATGGGACTTCCTCACCCACTATCACGACACCCAGGCCTGGCTGCCGCGCAACATGGTGTTCGTGAACAAGGCCGCCTACGACAAGCTCAGCGATGCCGAGAAAAAGGCGCTGACGGCGGCGGCGAAGGCCGCCGAGGATCGCGGCTGGGCCGCTTCGGCGGAAGAGACGAAAGTGAAGACCCAGGTGCTCAAGGACAACAAGGTCACCGTGGTGACGCCGTCCGCCGCGCTGAAGAAGGGCTTCTCCGAAATCGGCGCCAAGATCGCCGCCGAATGGGAAGCTTCCGCCGGCGAAGACGGCAAGACCCTGCTCGCGAATTACCGCAAGTAAGGCGCGCGGCCGCCGCCATTCGCGTCCGGCGCGCGGCCGCAACGGTTCTCCCTCCCCCTGCGGGGGAGGGGCGGGCAGGGGGACATGCAGCACGCCATCGACGAAGACCGCCCCGCCTGCCGGCGGGCCATGCATGCCGCGCGCGCCGGCCGTCGCTGCCTGCAGGGGCACTGAAGCGCATGCGCGCCTTTCTCGACGCCCTCTATCGCATCGCGCTGTGGCTCTCCGCGCTCTGCCTCGTCACCATCATGCTGATGGTCGGGGTCCAGCTTGCCGCGCGCATCGTCGACGGCACGCTGAAGCTGTTCGGCTTTCCGCCCTACGGCCTCGTCATTCTCTCGCTTGCGGAAATCGCGGGCTATCTGCTCGCCTCGGCGAGCTTCCTGGCGCTGGCGGCGACGCTGAAATCCGGCGCGCATATCCGCATCACCATGCTGCTGGCCTCGCTCGGCGCGCATCGCCGCCGCCTGTTCGAATTGTGGGCGTTCGGCGCCTCCGCCGCCTTCGCCGCCTACATGACCTGGAATATCGGCAGCTTCGCCTATGTCTCCTGGCAGTTCAACGAGGTCTCTCCCGGCCTGATCCCGGTGCCGCTCGCAATTCCGCAGGCGGCGATGACCGCGGGCATCCTGCTGCTCACCGTCGCGCTGATCGACGAGTTCGTCACCGTGCTGCGCGAGGGCGGGCCGACGTTCCGCCGCAACGAAGACGCCATCGCGCTGGGCAAGGAGGGCTGAGTGAGCGTCGTCGAACTGGCCCTGCTGCTGATCCTGCTGCTGTTCTTCATTCTCGGCTCGGGCGTGTGGATCGCGCTGGCGCTGGCGGCCACCGGCCTGGTCGCGGTGATGACCAAGATCGCGACGCCGCCGGGCCAGGTGCTCGCCACCTCGATGTGGTCGGCGTCGAATTCCTGGGATCTCACCGCGCTGCCGATGTTCATCTGGATGGGGGAAATCCTCTACCGGACCAAATTGTCCGAAGACATGTTCGAGGGGCTGGCGCCGTGGCTGCAGCGGCTGCCGGGACGGCTGCTGCATGTGAACGTCGTCGGCTGCGGAATTTTCGCCGCCGTCTCCGGCTCCTCCGCCGCGACCTGCGCCACCGTCGGCCGCATCGCGCTGCCGGAACTGCTCAAGCGCGGCTATGACGAACGCATGGCGATCGGCACGCTGGCCGGTTCGGGCACGCTCGGCCTGCTGATCCCGCCCTCGATCATCCTCATCGTCTATGCCACCGCGACCGACCAGTCGATCGCGCGCCTGTTCATCGCCGGCGTCGTGCCCGGCATCCTGCTGGCACTGCTGTTCATGGGCTTTGTCGGCATATGGTCGATCGTCGCCGCGCGCCGCATGCCGCCGCGCGATCCGCCGGTCTCTTTCCGCAACCGCATCGCGGCGTCGCGCCGGCTGATCCCGGTAATCCTGCTGATCCTCGGCGTGATCGGCTCGATCTATGGCGGGCTCGCCTCGGCGACGGAAGCCGCGGTGGTCGGCGTGGTGCTGGCGCTGGCGCTGTCGTGGTGGTCGGAGACGCTGACGCGCGCCACCTTCGTCGAGGCGCTGCTCGGCGCCACCAAGACGAGTTGCATGATCGCCTTCATCCTTGCCGGCGCTGCCTATCTCACCGCAGCGATGGGATTCACCGGCATTCCGCGCGCCCTTGCCGAATGGATCGCCGCGTTCAACCTGTCGCAATGGCAGCTCATCGCCGTGCTGACAGTGTTCTTCATCCTGCTCGGCTGCTTTCTCGACGGCATATCGATGGTGGTGCTGACCACTGCGATCATCATCCCGCTGGTGGAGCGCGCGGGCTTCGACCTGATCTGGTTCGGCATCTATCTGGTGCTGGTGGTGGAGATGGCGCAGATCACGCCGCCGGTCGGATTCAACCTGTATGTGCTGCAGGGCATGACCGGACGCAACATTTTCACCATCGGCGCCTATACGTTGCCGTTCTTCGCGCTGATGTGCGTGGCGGTGGCGCTGATCGCGGCGTTTCCGCAGATCGCGCTGTGGCTGCCCTCGACCATGTTCGACGCGCGCTAAGCGGGCTTTCGCGCAACGTGCATGCGGGTGCCGAAGGCAACGGTCGCCACCACCGCGGCGGCGAACAGGATCGTCTCCCAGCCGACGATTTCGCGGTTGAAGATCGCTGCCAGCGCCACGGTGACGAAGGGCTGCACGAGTTGCACCTGCGAGACGCGGCTGATGCCGCCGAGCGCAAGCCCCGCATTCCAGAAGAAAAAGCCCATCCACTGCGCCATCACCGCCGAATAGATCAGTCCGCCCCAGGCGTCGGCGGGCACGGCGTGAATGTCGGCGGGAAACAGCAGCCAGCATGCCGCGAGCGAAAACGGCAGCGAGGCGACCAGCGTCCAGCTGATGACTTCCCAGCCGGGCATGTCGCGCGTCAGCGCCCCCGAGGCGGTATAGGCGAGCGCGGCGGAAATGATTGCGAGCACGAGCTGTGCGTCGCCTTCGGAAACCGAGAAGCTGCCGCCCTGGCGGATCGCGAACAGGATTACCAGGATCGCGCCGATGACGGCGGCGATCCAGAAGCCGAGGCCGGGCCGTTCATGCGTCATCACCACCGCCGCGGCGGTGGTGGCGAGCGGCAGCACGCCGAGCACGACCGCGCCGTGCGAAGCCGGCACGTTCTGCATGGCGAGTGCGGAGAAAAACGGAAATCCGAACACCACGCCGAGAACGATAATGATCAGCTTCGGCCAGGCATGCCGCGGCGGCAACGGCCGGCGCAGCGCAAGCAGCAGGGCGAGCGCGCACAATCCCGCAATGGCTGCGCGCGCGGCGGTGACGAACCACGGATCGAGCGCGGCGACGGCAAGCCGCGTCGCCGGTAGCGAGCCGGCAAAGATGCAAACGCCGAGAAAGCCGAGCGCGAAGCCGACGCTCTCGCGCGAATGCCGGAGGGACGCCGCAGCGTTTGCGCCTGCCGCGTTCGCAGGCGGGGAGTGCGGCACATCCGGCGCCGAACTTCCCGCAGGGCCTGCACTGTCTTGCATGGGGTTACAGGAAGGCCTGCCTCCACCACACCGTCAGTACGGCGAGCGCGACGACCGCGGCCGCATGCGCGAGGACGGCGCGCCTTTGAGCGCCGGCAAGCGGATTGAAGCGGCCGCAATAATAGCAGCGCCGGAATTTCTCGAAGATGAGATCGGCCTGCGGGATGGGTGTGCCGCAGCGGCGGCAGGCGCGACCGGCATTGGCGACCGTTCTGGTCTCAGACATGTGCATCCCCGATCCGGTTGCGGACGGCAGACGGCCAGCTTGACGCGGGCGTTTTGCAATTCCGTTAACCGCGCGCATTCGCTCGCTGTGCCGTGCGTCCGCAAATGTGCCGCTATCGTTCGCGCTCCGTTCGAAAAGAACGAATCGCGCCGGAAAATTCCGGAGCCGGGAATGTCTTAACGAAACGCTTCGGTCCGCCGCGCGCCGTCGATGCCGCAGGCGAAGCGCGGCAACGATCGCGGAAACGGGAGAGGGCCCGGCGGGATTTGCCGCCGGGCCCTCGCAGACAATCGTCAGCCAGCCTGTAAGCCGGGTTCTGTATGGCGCGCTTCGCAAGCAAAGCGTGCGTGACGGCCATTCCTCTGCGACGCCGGTTGCCCGGCGCCTGGTGCAACCTACCCGGGCGGTTCGGTCCGGACCGACCTGGCGCTTGCGCGCCGCACCGCCCCTATTCGGTTTTGC
>CAYWCE010000070.1:0-14107 GCA_964456755.1 uncultured Hyphomicrobiales bacterium | reverse complement strand
CCTCAATGCGCCACGCCGAGATAGGCGTCGATCACCGCCTGATTGCTCTTGACCTCGTCGGGGGTGCCGTCGGCGATCTTCTGTCCGTAGTCGAGCACGACCACCCGGTCGGACAGGTCCATGACAACGCCCATGTCGTGCTCGATCAGGGCGATGGTGGTCCCGTAATACTGGTTCACGTCGAGCACGAAGCGCGACATGTCCTCCTTCTCTTCCAGGTTCATGCCCGCCATCGGCTCGTCGAGCAGCAGCAATTCCGGCTCCATCGCCAGCGCGCGGGCAAGCTCGACGCGCTTTTGCAGTCCGTAGGGCAGACGGCCGACCTGCACCTTGCGAATATGCTCGATGTGAAGAAAGTCGATGATCTCTTCGGCGCGGCGGCGATGCTCCACCTCTTCCTGCAATGCCGGGCCGTAGCGCAGCAACTGCCAGAACAGCCCGCGATGCATTTTCAGCGTGCGGCCGGCCATGATGTTGTCGAGCGCGGTCATGCCGCGAAACAGCGCGACATTCTGGAACGTGCGCGCGATGCCGCCGCGCGCGGCGTCATAGGGGCGCATTTTCGAGCGCGTCTGCCCCTTGAACGTGATCCGGCCTTTCTGCGGCGTGTAGAAGCCGTTGATCACATTGAGCATCGAGGTCTTGCCGGCGCCGTTCGGGCCGATGATGGCGCGGATCTCGCCCTTGCGGATGTCGAAGGAGACGTCGCGGATGGCGTGCACGCCGCCGAAGGACAGCGAAACATTCTCTACCGAGAGCAGCACCTCGCCGGCGGCGATGTCGGTCTGGCTCGGCGCCCTCATGCCGCCTTCTCCAGCGCGCGTGCGGGTTCGGTGCGCATGTCGCGAATTTTCACCCGCGCGGCGATCGTGCCCTTGCGGCCGTCCTCGAACGTCACCTCGGTGGAAATGTCCGCCTCGTTCGATCCGTCATACAAGGCGGTCACCAGCGGAAGGTAGCGCTCGGCGATAAAGCCGCGCCGCACTTTCTGCGTGCGGGTCAGTTCGCCGTCGTCGGCGTCAAGTTCCTTGTGCAGGATCAGGAACCGCCTGATTTGCGCGCCCGCCATCGCGCCTTCTTCCACCAGCGAACGATTCACTTCGGCGACATTCTTTTCGATCATGTCGTAGACCAGCGGATGGCCGGCCAGTTCCTGGTAGGAACCGTACACGACGTTGTTGCGCTCGGCCCAGCTTCCCACTGCTACAAGATCGATGTTGAGCATGACGGCGACGAAGTCGCGCTTGTCGCCATACGCCACCGCTTCCTTGATGTTGGGATAGAATTTGAGCTTGTTCTCGATGTATTTCGGCGCGAACAGCGTACCGTCCTTGAGCCGGCCGACGTCCTTGGCACGGTCGATGATTTTCAGATGGCCGGTACGTGCGTCGAAGAAACCGGCATCGCCGGTGCGCACCCATCCGTCCGGCGTCTTGGTCTCGGCGGTTTTTTCCGGATCCTTGTAATAGCCGACGAAAACGCCGGGCGACTTGAACAGCACCTCGCCGTTTTCGTCGACCTTCACGTCGACATCGATATTCGGCTTGCCGACGGTATCGGCATAGATTTCGCCGTCGGGCTGCGCAGTGATGTAGACGGAGGCCTCGGTCTGTCCGTAAAGCTGCTTCAGGTTGATCCCGAGCGCGCGATAGAAGCGGAAGATTTCCGGCCCGATCGCCTCGCCCGCAGTATAGCCGACGCGGATGCGCGAGAGCCCGAAACGGTTTTTCAGCGGGCCATAGACCAGAAATTCTCCCGCCATGTAGACGAGCCGCGCCCACAGCGGCACTTTTTCCTTGTTGAGAATCTTCTCGCCCCATTTGCGCGCGAACTCGATGAAGAAACGGAACATTTTCCGTTTCAGCGCACCGGCGTCCTCCATGCGCACCATGGTCAGCGTGAGCAGGTTTTCGTAGATGCGCGGCGGCGCGAAAGCGTAGGTGGTGCCGACCTCGCGGCGGTCCTCGACCACGGTCTCGCCCGCTTCCGGACAATTCACGCAGAAGCCCGCCACGTAGGATTGCGCGTAGGAGAAGATGTGGTCGCCGACCCAGGCGAGCGGCAGATAGGCGATGACTTCCTCGTCCTCGCCGAGATTGTCGAACAGGTTGCCGTTGCGGGCGGAGATCAGAACGTTGTCCTGCGTCAGCATCACGCCCTTGGGCCGGCCGGTGGTGCCGGAGGTGTAGAGAATGATGGCGAGATCGCTGCCCTTGCCTTCGGCGACCTGCCGCTCCCAGCGCTCGCGGCGTGCCGGATCCTGCAGCTTGGCGCGGCCGACCTTCTGTACCTCGTCGATCCAGCTCAGCCGGGAATGGTCGTAGTCGCGAAGCCCGCGCGGCTCGTCATAGACGACATGACGCAGGCTGGGCAGTCGTTCGGAGACGGAGATGATCTTGTCGACCTGCTCCTGGTTTTCCGCGATGGCGATCGTCACCTCGGCATGTTCGAGCACATAGGCCATCTCTTCGGCGACCGAGTCCGCATAGAGCGGCACCGGCACGGCGCCGAGCGCCTGCGCGGCGCACATCGCCCAGTAAAGCCGCGGCTTGTTTGCGCCGATAATGGCAAGCTTGTCGCCGGACTTGAGCCCGAGCTCTTCCAGCCCGACCGAGAAGGCGCGGACCTCGTCAAGCACCTGCGCCCAGGTCCAGGTCTGCCAGATACCGAGATCCTTGTGCCGCAATGCCGGCTTGTGGCCGCGCACACGCGCATTTTGAATCAACAGCTTCGGAAACGTATTCGCCTCGGCGGCGGACACATTCGCCACGGCGCCGTCCTCCCTTTGTCTGGAACCGCGCGTTGGCCGCGCCTGTCGTTGTTGACCGCTCCGGTTGGCGATCCTGTTCCCCGGAATTTTCTTTATACATCAAATGGCAGCAAAAAAATGTTTCGACAAGTTCGCACTTGACAGACAAGGCGCGCCTCTATTCGCTAAGGCTGCCCGCGGCTTATGCATTCCCGTACGCCCGGGATTTCGAATACTTCGAAGGCTTTGCAATGGACCGCGCGGGGCCGCATTCCGCGTCGCGGAACGCCATACCGCCGGCGGGCATTTGCCTGGGACAAGCTGCCGCATTGCGAGGACGACGGTCAGTCTTCGTCGTATTCGCGCAGGCGCTCCAGATTGAGCACGGTCAGACCGGCGCGCTCGATTCGCAGCAAGCCCTTGGCTTCCAGCGTCTTCAGGCTCTTGTTGGTGACCGGCCGCGACAGCCCGGAGAGGAGCCCGATCTCTTCCTGCGTGATTTCCAGGTGCCGCCCGCCATTCGGGTAGAGCACCGGGTTGAACAGCCAGGCGATATTGCGCGCGAGCCGGCCGGTGGCGCCGAGCGTGCGGTCGTATTCGACCAGCGCAATGAACTGACCCAGCCGCTCGTTGAACTGGCGCACGAGATAGCGGTTGAACGCAGCGCTGTTCTCGAACAGCCAGAAGAAGGTCGCCCGGTTCATCAGCGCGAGCCGCTTGCCGCGCAGCGCCACCAGGTCGTAGTGGCGCGCTTCGTCCTTGATCAGCGATCCCTCGCCGAACCATCCGCCGGCACGCAGACCGGCCAGCGTCACCGTCTTGCCGCTGATCGAGGTGGTGCTGAGCTTGATCAGTCCGCTCGCCAGTCCGGTCCAGCTGTCGAGCCGGTCGCCGCGATGGCAGATGTAATCGCCCTGCGCATAGCTCTTTTCGACGATGCCACGCCGTGCGCGCTCGAACTCGTCCTCGTTCAGACTACGCGACCAGAAAGCGATGCGGCGCAGATGGTCAGCCGGGATCAATGGGGGTTCCGCTCCAGGGCCTGTCGGAAACCCATTATGGCCGTGCGGACGGCAATTGCTCAAGCGTTTGACAACAAGGTGATGACGTGCGGACGGTCCTTATTCCGCAGCCTTCAGCAACGGTTCGGCATTGCTGCGGAATTGCTCGAGCAGCGCCGCCATATCGGCCCGCGCCGCCTTCAGGTGGCGTGCCTTGACCGGGCCAAAGCCGCGGATTTTCTCCGGGATGGCGGCAAGACCGACCGCAATCGCGTGATTGTCGGCGCTGAGGCGGGTTTCGATCTCCTCGAGCAGCGCCACATAGTCCGCAATCAGCCGCCGTTCGGTCCGCCGTTCCGCCGAATGGCCGAACGGGTCGAGCGGCGTGCCGCGCAGGAACCGGAAACGCTTGAGCAGGCCGAAAGCGCCGAGCATCCAGGGCCCGAAGCTGATTTTCCTCGGTTCGCCGGTAGCGGGATTGGTCTTCGCCAGCAGCGGCGGAGCCAGGTGAAACTCAAAGCGCAGATTGTCGCCCTCGAAGGCGGAGGCGACCTGTCGGCGGAAGCTGCCGTCCGTATACAGGCGCGCCACCTCGTATTCGTCCTTATAGGCCATCAGCTTGAACAGATAGCGCGCCACGGCATCGGCCAGCCCGGTCTTGCCCGGCGTCCGCTCCGCTTCGGCCTTGCGCATGCGTTCGACCAGACGGCGGTAGCGACGCGCATAGCGACCGCTCTGGTAGGCGGTCAGGAACGCGACGCGGCGCTCGATGGCCTCTTCGATCGACTGCGACAGGCGCCGGTTGTCGTCCTTGGCTGCGGCCGAAGGCGCGATCAGCGCTTCCACCGCGGCGGGGTCGAGCGCGGCCCGGCGTCCCCAGCGGAAGGCGGCCTGGTTCATGGCCACCGCCTCGCCGTTCAGCGCAATCGCCGTCTCGATCGCGGCGGCCGAAAGCGGGATCGCGCCCTTCTGATAGGCATAGCCGACCAGAAAGATATTGGTGGCGATGGAATTGCCGAGCAGAGCGGTGGCGAGCCGCGTCGCATCGACGAAAGCAACGTTGTCGCGCCCCGCCGCGGTCACAAGCGCGCGCTTGAGCCGCTCGGTCGGCAACGAGAAATCCGCATTGCGGGTGAAATCGCCGGGCAAAAACTCGGCCAGATTGGCGATCACCTGCGTGGCACCGTGTCGGACGGTCGCCAGCACCTTCTTGTTGCCCGCCACGATCATGTCGCCGCCGAGTACGAGGTCGCAGCCGCCCGCCGCCATACGGATGGCGTGGATGTCCGCCGCATCGTTGGCAATGCGGATGTGGCTGTACACCGCCCCGCCCTTCTGTGCGAGACCGGCCATGTCGATGATGCCGACACCCTTGCCCTCCAGATGCGCGGCCATTCCGAGCACGCCGCCGATGGTGACGATGCCGGTGCCGCCGACGCCGGTGACGACGATGCCGTAGGGGCGGCCAATTGCGGGCTGGACCGGATCCGGCAAGGCCGGCATGCCCTGCTCTTCCGCCACCCCCGTGCCGCGGCGCGGTTTGGCGCCGTGCACCGTGACGAAGGAGGGGCAAAATCCCTTGATGCAGGAATAGTCCTTGTTGCAGCTCGACTGGTCGATGGTGCGCTTGCGGCCCCATTCGGTTTCCAGCGGCTGCACCGAGACGCAGTTCGACTTCACGCCGCAATCGCCGCAGCCTTCGCAGACAAGCTCGTTGATAATCACGCGTCTGTCGGGGTCGGGAAACAGGCCGCGCTTGCGCCGGCGTCGCTTTTCGGCGGCGCAGGTCTGGTCGTAGATCAGCACCGTCGTGCCGGGAACGGAGGCAAGCTCGCGCTGCACGGCGTCCAGCGCGTCGCGGTGATGCACGGTGAGGCCGCGCGGCCATTCGGTGTCGCTGGGATATTTCCACGGCTCGTCGGTAACGACGCTGACTCGCCTGACGCCTTCGGCGGCGACCTGACGCGCGATTTGCGGCACCGTCAGCGCCCCCTCGTGGTGCTGGCCGCCGGTCATCGCCACCGCGTCGTTATAGAGAATCTTGTAGGTGATGTTGACGCCGGAGGCGACGGCAGCGCGGATCGCCAGATACCCCGAGTGATTGTAGGTGCCGTCGCCGAGATTCTGGAACACGTGCGTGCGCGTCGAGAACGGCGCCTCGCCGATCCAGTTTGCACCCTCCCCGCCCATCTGCGTGTAGCCGAGCGTGGAGCGGTCCATCCACTGCGCCATGTAATGGCAGCCGATCCCGGCATAGGCGCGCATGCCTTCGGGAACCACGGTGGAAGTGTTGTGCGGGCAGCCGGAGCAGAAATAGGGGATGCGCTGCGCCACTTCCTGGATATCGCGCAGTGCGTGCTGGGCCTGTTTCAGCCGCGAGACGCGGTTGGCGATCTCGTCGTCATGCCCGCGCGCCAGAATGCGGTCGCCGACCGCAATCGCGATCTCGTTCGGATCGAGCGCGCCCTTGACCGGGAACAGCCATTCGCCGCGCTCGTCTTTCTTGCCGATGCACTGCGGCTGATGCGGCGCGCCATAAAGCTCTTCGCGCAACTGCACTTCGATCAGCGAGCGTTTCTCTTCGACCACGACGATGAGATCGAGGCCCTGCGCGAAATCCATCAGTTCCTGCCGCGACAGCGGCCAGACGCAACCGACCTTGTAGAGGCGAATGCCGAGATCGTTGCAGCGAACCTCGTCGATACCCAGTTCGTCGAAGGCCTGGCGGACGTCGAGATAGGCCTTGCCGGTGGTGATGATGCCGATCTTGGCGTTCGGTCCGCCCGAGGTGATCGGGCGGTTGATCTTGTTGGCACGCACGAAGGCGAGCATGGCGTCGCGCTTGTAGTCGTACAGGCGCGCTTCCTGACCGAGGATGGTGTCGTGCAGGCGGATGTTGAGTCCGCCTTCGGGCATCTGGAAATCGTCCGGCGTGACGATCCGGACGCGGTCGAGACTGCCGTCGATTACCGCCGTCGACTCGACCGTCTCATGCATGCATTTGAGCGCCGACCAGGTGCCGCAATAGCGCGACATGGCAAAGCCGTAGAGACCGTAATCGACAATCTCCTGCACGCCGGCCGGATTGAAGATCGGGATCATCACGTCGACGAAATGGTATTCGGACTGGTGCGCGGTGGTGGAAGATTCGGCGGTATGGTCGTCGCCCATCAGCGCCAGCACGCCGCCGTATTTCGAGGAGCCGGCAAAATTGGCGTGGCGGAAAACGTCGCCGGTGCGGTCGACGCCCGGGCCCTTGCCGTACCAGATGCCGAAAACGCCGTCGAACTTTCCCTCGCCGCGCAATTCCGCCTGCTGGCTGCCCCACAGAGCGGTTGCGGCAAGATCTTCGTTCAGGCCGGCCTGGAACCTGACATCGGCGGCAGCAAGATGACGCGCAGCGCGCACGAATTGCTGGTCGAGGCCGCCGAGCGGCGAGCCGCGATAGCCGGTGACATAGCCCGCCGTATTGACGCCGTCGCGCCGGTCGCGCTCCTTCTGCATCAGGCACAGACGGATGATGGCCTGATAGCCGGTGACGAAAACCGGGCTTTTGGTCAGGTCGTATTTGTCGTCGAGGGTGACCGGCCGCAAGGTCATACGCTGATCTCCGCAGGCTAATGTGCGTCACCGCCGATAACGCCGCCAGAGGCGGATTGCCTCTGCACGACAGATAGGCAAGGGCAGATATGTCAGTAATGCTGACATTTGGTCGCGCACCGGTCAATTTCCTTTTCGATCGGCTCGCAACAAGGAAATTGCCGCCTTCCTGCCCCCCAGGCAATTTGGCGCATCGCAGCAGCGATCCCGCCGCGTGAGCCTTTGACATCCACGCGCCCGCGGTTAAGGCTGGTTCCGACACCGCAATCACAGACCGTCAGTGCTGCATCCTTTCAAGCGCTTCAAGCGCCGCTACATCAAACCGCTGCGCCGCAAATTCGCTCCCTGGCGCCAGGTGAGCTATGCCGGCATCCGCGTACACTACAAGCGCCACCTCGACGGCGGCGGAACCTATTTCGGACAGGATTTCATCCCGATACTGCGCGGACGCGGGATGCCCGTTCAGCAACGAGCCTTCGAGTGGTGCGCGGGACCCGGCTTTATCGGCTTGTCGATGCTGGCACACGGCCAGTGCGAGAGCCTGTGCCTCGCCGATATCAACCCGGAAGCCGTCGAAGCCTGCCGCCGCAGCATCGCGGATAACGGACTTGAATCGCGTGTGGCCGTGTATCACTCGGACAATCTCAAGGACATTCCGGATTCGGAGCGTTGGGATCTCGTAGTCAGCAATCCCCCGCATTTCGACGACACGTATTTCGAGGACGAACTGCGTGCCCACGATCCGGGATGGCGCCTGCACCGCACGTTTTTCGCGACGGTGGGACAGCATCTGAAGCCGCAGGGCGTTATCGTACTGCAGGAGAACAATTGCGGCTCGACCGTCGACACCTTCCGCGACATGATCGCGCGGGCCGGGCTGAAAATCGTGTTCACGCAGAACGATTCGCCCAAGCGCACGCCCGACCACCGCTTCTTTTATATCGGCATCATGCACGCGGACGCGACGCCACCGGACTGGGCAAGGGGATGAAAGGCGCTAGGCATGCGCCAGGCGATATCCGGCCCCGCGCGCGCGCAGCAACAGCCAGAGCGCGATTGTGACGTTGAGCAGGTTCCACACGATGCCGTTGGCAAAGGCTGCGGCATAGGAGCCGGTAAGATCGAATATCCATCCCGACATCCAGCCGCCGAGCGCCATGCCGATCACGGTGGCGAAGATGATCACGCCGACCCGCGTGCCCGCCTCGCGTGGGGGAAAGAACTCCCGCACGATGATGGCATAGCTCGGCACGATGCCGCCCTGGAACAGGCCGAACAGCGCGGAGATGACATAGAGCGAGATCAGTCCGTCGAAGATCAGGTAGAGAAACAGCGCCACCGCCTGCAGGATCGACCCGACCAGCAAGGTGCCGAGACCGCCGATGCGGTCGGCGATGAATCCCGAGGCGATGCGGCTGACGATTCCGAAGCCGAGCATCAGCGACAGCATTTCCGCCCCGCGTGCGACCCCGTAACCCAGATCGCCGCAATAGGCGACGATATGCACCTGCGGCATTGCCATTGCCACGCAGCAGGCGAGACCGGCGACGCAGAGCAGGGCATGCAGCGAGCCGGGCGAAATACCGAGAGCGGTGTGGCGTCCCGCCGGGGGTGTCATGCCCGACATCGCGTCGTGGGACGGCGTGCGCCGCGTCAGCGTCATCGCCAGCGGGGTGAGCGCGAGAATGCAGAAAATCCCAATGCCGATATGCGTCGGCCGCCATCCCGCCGTCGAGATAAAATAGTGAAGGATCGTCGGCCACAGCGTCCCGGCGAGGTAATTGCCGGCGGCGACGACGGCGACCGCAATGCCGCGGCGCCGGCGAAACCAGTGCGAAATGTCCGCCATCAGCGGACCGAAGGACGCGGCCGCGCCCAGTCCGATGAGGAAATGAGCCGCCGCGAACACAGCGAGACTCGGGGAAAGTCCGGCGGCGACATAGCCGGTTAGCAGCGACAGCGCGCTGCACATGATCGGCACGAGAATGCCGAACCGGTCGGCGAGCCGTCCCATCGCCACATTGCCGACCCCGAATCCGAGCATGGCCAGCGTGAAGGGCAGCGTGGCGTCGGCGCGAGCAACCCCGAAATCGGCCTGCACCGCCGGCAGCACGACAACGACCGACCACATGCCGATGCTGCCGATGGCCCCGATCAGGAGCGCAACGGACAGACGAACCCACGAATAGCTGGAATCCAGATGTGCGTCTGGAGTGGAACTTGCCCCGGCATGCATGGAACAGGTCTTACCTGCTGCGGAAGAAGAACGGAAATGAGCAAACGGAATGAGTCATATCATTTGCGCAGATGACCCATGCAATTTTCCGCATGCGCAAAGCGGCCTCACACCCCCCAGCGCCAGAAATCGGTACCCTGCTCGCGCATGAAGCGGGCGAGCACCATCTTGTGCACCTCCGATGCGCCGTCGACGATTTTCGCCGCCCGCGCCCATCGGTAAATCCACTGCAATACCGTGTCCCTTGAATAGCCGCGCGCGCCGTTGAGCTGGATCGCGGTGTCGGCGGCCAGATGCAGCGTGTCGGCGACGTGGATTTTCGCCATCGAGACTTCCTTGCGCGCGCGGTCGCCCTGGTCGAGTTTCCAGGCGGCATGCATGGTGAGCAGGCGGCCGACCTGGATCTGGTGGGCGACCTCGCCGAGCCTGATCTGCACGCTTTCGCGGTCGGCAAGCCGGATGCCGAAGCCCTCGCGATCCTTCACATAGGCCTGCGCGATTTCCATACAGCGCTTGGCAAGGCCGAGCCAGCGCATGCAATGCGTCAGCCGCGCCGGGCCGAGCCTGATCTGCGTCATCTTCAGGCCGTCGCCGACGCCCATCAACACATCCTCGTCGGCCACTTCGAGCCCCTCGAATGTCAGTTCGCAGGTGCCGCCGTGCTCCTCCGGCCCGAGATTGCCGATGCGGCGCACGATGCGCCAGCCGGGCTGGTCCTTGTGGAACAGGAACGCGGTGAGCCCGCGCCGCGCATCCTCGGAGGTGCGCGCGATCAGGATGAAATGCGCGGCTTCCGCGGCGCCGGAAATGAACCATTTGTGCCCGCTGATGACCCATTTGCCGCCGCGCTTTTCCGCGCGGGTGCGGATCATCGAAGGATCGGAGCCGCCGCCGGGATGCGGCTCGGTCATGGCGAAAGCGGAGCGCACTTTCCCCTCGACAATGGGGCGCAGCCATTTCTCCTTCTGTGCCGGCGTGCCGACGCGCGCGAGCACGTTCATGTTGCCGTCGTCGGGCGCCTGGCAGTTGAAGGCGCTGGGACCGAAGATCGACCGGTTCGCCTCCTCGTACATCACCGCCCATGCCACGATCGGCAGGCCCATGCCGCCAAACGCCGCCGGCGATTGCGGCGCCCACAGCCCCGCCTGCTTCGCCTTCGCGCGCAGGCCTTCGAGCACATCGAGGCGGATATTCTCGTAATCGTCGTAGTTGGCGGGATCGTTTTCCAGCGGGATCGCCTGCGCATCGACAAAGGCGCGTGTGCGGCGGCGCAGGTCTTCGAGTTCGGGGGAAATGTTGAAGTCCATTGCTTTCGTCCTCACCAATGTCTCTCGGGCCTTGCGCAGCAGCCGCCGGCCAGGACTGCGACCGGCCGATCAGCCTCTCAGCGCCACCGATTGCCCGCCGTCGACGACGATGCTCGCGCCGGAAATATAGGCGCCCGCGCCCGATACGAGCAGCAGCAGCGTGCCGTCGAGATCGCCGTCCTCGCCGAAACGGCCGACCGGAATTTCGCGCGTCTTCGCCCGGCCTTCCTCGCCGGAGAGATAATCGGCGTTGATCTCGGTGACGAACCAGCCCGGCGCGATCGCGTTCACGCGCACGCCCTTGAACGACAATTCCAGCGCCAGCGCTTTGGTGAGCTGCACGACGCCGGCCTTGGCCACCGCATAGGCGACCACGCCCTTGGAGACGCCAAAGCCCAGCACCGAGGCGATATTGACGATCGAACCCTTCTTGTTTGCCGCGATCATGCGGCGGCCGGCTTCCTGCGCCCAGAAGAACACGGCGTCGAGATTGGTGGACAGCACTTTCCGCCATTGCGCCTCGGACAGGTCCAGCGCGCGGTCGGCATGGGCGATGCCGGCATTGTTGACGAGGATGGTGACCGGGCCGAAGGCTTTTTCGGCGGCATCGAAGGCGGCCCGCATCGCGGCGCGGTCGAGCACATCGGCCTCCACCGCAATCGCCGTGCCCCCCGCAACCTCGATCCTGTTGCGCAGCTCGGCGAGCCGCTCCGCGCGCCGCGCCACCAGCACCACGCGCGCGCCGTTCGCCGCCAGCACCTGCGCAAAGCGTGCGCCGAGCCCGCTCGATGCGCCGGTCACCAGCGCCACCGCTCCGGCAATGTCGAAGATTTTTGCCGCCTGCATGTCCGATCCCCGTCTCCAGCTTTCTTAAGACCGCGGTCGCCGCCTGTCATCCGCCATAGAGCAGCCGCGGCAGCGCCGTCGCGATCTGCGGAACGAACCAGAGGATGACCAGGCAGACAAGCTGGATCGCCACATAAGGCACGATCCCCACATAGATATGCGCGGTCGTGATTTCCGGAGGCGCGACGCCGCGCAGATAGAACAGCGTCGGCCCGAGCGGCGGGTGCATGTAGGAGGTCTGCAGATTGACCGCGATCATCACGCCGAGCCAGACCGGGTCGATGCCGGGCATGGCGAGCAGGACCGGCGCGACGATCGGCACGACGACGAAGATGATCTCGAAGGCGTCCATAACGAAGCCGAGCAGAAATATCGCGATCATCACCGCGATCACCGCGCCGGCGGCCCCGCCCGGCAGATCGGACAGGCCGCGATGCACCAGGTCGTCTCCGCCGAATCCGCGGAAGACCAGGCTGAACATGGTGGCGCCGATCAGAATGACGAAAATCATGCTGGTCATCTGCGCGGTCTTGCCGATAACCGGGCGCATCACCTCGGAGAGCTTCGTGCGCCGGGCGGCGAGCAGCGTTGCACCGACCGCGCCGATGGCGGCGGCTTCGGTCGGCGTGGCAATGCCCCCGAGGATCGAGCCGAGTACGGCGAGAACGAGAAGCAGCGGCGCAACCAGAACTTCGACAAGCCGCCGCACCATCGCCCATCCGCGCGGCGCTCGCGGATCGGGGGGGATGGCCGGCGATGATTTCGGGAAGAAAGTCGCCATTGCCGCAAGATAAAGGAGATAGAGCGAAACCAGCGCGAAGCCGGGCAATATCGCTCCGGCGAACAGGTCGCTCACCGAGACGGTGCGCGGCGCAAACACGCCGCCGGCAAGCTGCGCGGCCTGATAGGCGTTGGAGAGCTGGTCGCCGAGCAGCACCAGGACGGTCGCCGGCGGAAAAATCTGCGCCAGCGTCGCGGTGGCCGCCACCGTGCCCGCGGCAAGCCGCGGATCGTAACCGAAACGCAGCATCGCCGGCAGCACGATCAGGCCCATCGTCACCACGGTCGCGCCGACGACACCTTTTGCGGATGCGAGCATGACGCCGACGATCACCACCGAATAGCCCAGACCGCCACGCACAGGCCCGAACAGGCGTCCCATCGTCTCCAGCAGGTCTTCGGCAACGCGCGAGCGCTCCAGCATGACTCCCATGAAAATGAAAAGCGGGATCGCCAGCAGCACGTCGTTGGTCATGACGCCGAACACGCGCTGCGGCAGCGCCGCCAGGAAGATCAGGTCGAACAGCCCGGCAAGATATCCCGCAAGCGCGAACAGGAGCGATATCCCGCCAAGCGTGAAGGCGACCGGATAGCCGGCGAGCAGGGCCGCGCAGATGGCGACGACGAGCATAATGGCGACGATTTCCGCTCCGCTCATGTCGCGCCCGAATCGCTGCGCATTGCGCCCGCCGCGCGAATCGCCTGGGCGACGCCCTGCAGCGCGAGCATCAGCGCAAAGGCGGGGATCAGCGTCTTCAGCAGAAACACCAGCGGCAGGCCGCTGGTCTCGCGCGAACGTTCGAGTACGGACCAGGAGCGCGCGACATAAGGCAGCGACAGAAGTCCGAGCGCGAGCGCGAAGGGGATGAGCAGGAACAGCGCGCCGAGAAGATCGACCAGCGCTTTGCGTCGCGGCGGGGCGGAGGCGTAGAAAATGTCGACGCGGACATGGCCTTGCTCGCGCAGGGTCCAGGCCGCCGTCAGCAGGAACAGCGCGGCGTGGCTGTAGAGGACCGATTCGGTGAGCCAGATCGAGCCGGTGCCGAAGGCATAGCGCAGCACCACGACTGAAAATTGCACCGCCACGATCGCCAGCGCGAGCCAGGCGGCGGCGCGGCCCACCGAGGTGCTGAAACGGTCGATCCGGTCGGCGATTCTGGTCATGCGGGTGTCCGGGGTCCGGTCATGCTGGCATCCTTCATCATATCGGTTAGAATTGCATCATGGGACACGACCACGATCATCGCCACGGCCACGATCACGAGCATTCCGAACTGTCGGAAACCGAATTGCGCGTGCGTGCGCTGGAGACCATCCTCACCGAAAAGGGCTATGTCGATCCCGCCGCGCTCGACCTTCTTATCGAGACCTACGAGAAGAAGGTCGGACCGCGCAACGGCGCCCGCGTCGTCGCCAAAGCCTGGGCCGATCCCGCCTACAAGAACTGGCTATTGAAGGACGCCAATGCGGCCATCTTGTCGGTCGGCTATGCCGGCCGGCAGGGCGAGCACATGATGGTGGTGGAGAACCCGCCGCAGCGCCATAACATGGTCGTGTGCACGCTGTGCTCCTGCTATCCGTTGCCGGT
>CAYWCE010000069.1:0-14849 GCA_964456755.1 uncultured Hyphomicrobiales bacterium | reverse complement strand
CGACGCTACCATGACTCAGAACGCTGACTCAGGCGACGCGATCGGCGACGCGGGACCTACAACCGACTGCGCGGATCATGGCCGGGTTCGGTAAAAATCGACTTAATGTCGACGGACCTAAAGCATTGTTGTGGCGTATGATTTTGGTACATCGCCCGGCAAATTTTGCCGTCCGCCGCGCCAGCGCTTATCAATGTGTGAAGATGCGGTATACGGCGCGATGACCGCGCCCGCCGAAACGCGAGGAGGATCGTGCAGATGCGTTGGGAAGATTTTCGCCGCAGCGACAATGTCGAGGACGCCCGCGGCGACGGCGGCGGTTTCGGCGGCGGCATGGGTTTCCCGACCGGCCGCGGCGGCGGTCTCGGCATCGGCACCATTATCGTGCTCGGGCTGCTCGGCTGGGCGCTCGGCATCGATCCGCGCATCCTGATCGGCGGTGCCGAAATTCTGTCGGGCGGCGGACCGGCGATCGAGCAGCGCGCGCCGCAACAGCCGCGCACGCAAAGCGGGCCGCCCAGCGACCAGGCCGGCCAGTTCATCGCCGCAGTGCTCGGCAATACCGAGGATACCTGGAACGAGATTTTCAAGGAAAACCGTCAGACCTACCGGCCGCCCAAGCTGCGCATCTTCTCGGGCGCGACCCGCTCGGCCTGCGGCGCCGCGCATGCCGCGATGGGGCCGTTCTATTGTCCGCTCGACCAGCGCATCTATCTCGACACGACCTTCTTTCGCGACATCGAGCGGAAATTCCGCGGCTGTACCGGCAAGGCCTGCGAATTCGCGCAGGCCTATGTGATCGCACATGAGGTCGGACACCACCTGCAAAACATCCTCGGCGTGCTGCCGAAGGCGCAGCAGATGCAGCAGCAGGTCGGCAACCGCGCGGAAGCCAACCGTATCCAGGTCCGCGTCGAATTGCAGGCCGACTGTTTCGCCGGGGTGTGGGCGAACCGCTCCAACCAGCGCTGGAAATTCCTCGAGCCGGGCGACATCGAGGCCGCATTGCAGACGGCGGCGGCCATCGGCGACGACCGCCTGCAGCGGCAGACGCAGGGCACCGTCGTGCCCGACTCGTTCACGCACGGCTCCTCGGCGCAGCGTCAGCGCTGGTTCACGATCGGCTTCAAGGAGGGCCGGGTCGCCGCCTGCAATACATTCAGCGCGGCGAATCTGTAGCGACAATCCTGCATGGCCGGGATCGTCCCGGCCGGGACCGGAAAGACAGCCGCATGCCCGGAATCGACGATAGCAAGCCGTTTGTGCCGCTGAAAATCGCGGTGCTCACCGTTTCCGACACACGCGCGATGGCGGAGGACAAGTCGGGTGCGACACTTTGCGACAGAATCGAAAAGGCCGGTCATATCGTTGCCGGCCGCGCGATCGTCACCGACGACGTTGAGAAAATCCGCGCGCAGATGAAGGCCTGGATCGCCGATCCCGCAATCGACGTCGTCATCAGCACCGGCGGCACCGGCTTTACCGGCCGCGACGTGACGCCGGAAGCTGTCGAGCCGCTATTCGAAAAGCACATGGACGGCTTCGCGACGCTGTTTCTCATGGTGAGCTACGACAAGATTGGCACGTCCGCGATCCAGACGCGCGCCACTGCGGGCGTGGCCGGCGCCACATACATTTTTTGCCTGCCCGGCTCCCCCGGCGCCTGCAAGGACGCCTGGGACGAAATCCTCGTGCATCAGCTCGATTACCGCTACCGCCCGTGCAACTTCGTCGAGATCATGCCGCGGCTCGACGAGCATCTGCGGCGGCCAAAAGCACAGGGCGCGACGGTATAAGCCAGGCGCGCAAGCGGCCAGCCGCGTCGAGCCGCGCCAGCCTCAGGCCTTGGCATACCTTTGCGGGAGCCGTCTGCCGCGCGCCTGCCGCGATGCTCAGAGTTCCAGTTCCCAGGTCTCGCTCGCTTCCGGCTTGCCGAATTCGTCGTGCACCCATTCTTCGACAAGGGTAAAGCCGGTCTGCTTGTAGATCGCGCGTGCGGCGGTCAGAACGGCGTGCGTCCACAGCGTGATTTTGCGATAGCCGGCCTGACGCGCAAACGCGATGCATTCGTCGACCAGGCTGCGCCCGATGCCGTGTCCGCGCGCAACCGGGTCGACGATCAGAAGACGCAGCCGCGCGACGTCTTGCGAATCGCGCACAAGAAACACCGAACCGACCGGCTCGCCGCCAAGCTCGGCGATCCAGCAGCGCTCGCGCGCCGGATCGAAGTTTTTCAGAAACGCGCTGACGATGTCGGCGGTGAGCGCTTCGATGCGGCTGTCCCAGCCGTATTCGCGCGCGTAGATTTCGCCGTGCCGCGCCACCACCCAGCCCATGTCGCCGGGCCGGTGCGGGCGCAGAACGGGCTGGCGGACGGCCGGGCGGTTGCCGGCGACGATCGACTCGATTGTGGCCATCGCTTCCCCGACGCGCGCGCGCCCGGCGGGCGTCAATTTCTTCAGCATGCCGCCGACCTGATCGTTGGAGCGTCGATCGAGCGGCGCAAAGTCTCTGCGTCCCTTCGGCGTGAGCGCGAGCTGCACCTGACGGCCGTCTTTCGCCCCGCGCCGGCGCGAGATCAGGCCGTCCTCGGCGAATTTCGCGACGATCCGGCTGAGATATCCGCGATCGATGCCCAGTTCTTCGACGATGTCGGAGGCGGTGGCGCGCTCGCGGCGGGACAGTTCGTAAAGGACGCGGGCTTCGGTGAGCGAGAACCGGCTCTCCAGCCACTTCCCCTGCAGCACGCCGATCTGCCGCGTGTAGAAGCGGTTGAAATGGCGCACCCGCTCGACCTGGGCGGCGAAATCGGGGTCCGGCGTCATTGGGAGCGTCCCGGCATGGTTGCCGGAGCATGTTCGGAAAAATAGTTGACGGAGTCAAGTAACTGGCATCGCCGCCCGCGCAGTCAGGAGCACGATCCTGCTGCGGCCGATGCGTCGCAGAAGGTCGCGTTCGGGATCGGCCACCCCGTCGCGATGGCCTCCCAATTGCCGGTAAAAGGGGCCGGCGATCAGCAGACCTTGCGGCGATGCAAATCGCACCGAGAGCGCCGCACGCAGCAGCATCGCAAATTCGCCGGCGATCGAGGCCGGCCGGCCCGTCATCGGCCGGAATGTCGCGGCAGCGCCAATTCCCGACGCCATGAACATCTCGGTTTCCGCGACCCAGTCGCTTTCCAGCACGGTGCCGGGCCGGAGAAACAGCAGCCACGTCCCGCGAGCCTCCTCTGCCGCCCGCCGCAGCCGCATGCCGGGCGCGCCGGGCAGCGACAGAAACCGGCAGCCCGCAATGTCGCCGATCGCCTCGGTATCGTCCTGCGAGCCGGCATCGGCCAGAATCACTTCGCGCAGGATCCCGGCGGTCGCGGCGGGGACGAGACAGGCGAGCGTGCGCACGAGGATGCGGCCGCAATCGTGCGCGGGGATGATGACGCTCAGCATTTTTGGGCCCCTCCGCGCCACATCATGCGGTCTTTGTGCAGCGATGCCACGAAATCGTGAGCGATCAACAGGAACGTCATGGTCGTAAAATAGTTCTTGTTTTGTTCCTATCGTTACGCTAGGCATATATTCATGGCTCGATCATCCGCATCCGCAGCCCTGAGGAACCCGCCGGCGTCGCAGGTCATGCTGCCCTCCGCGCCGGCGGGCGACTTTGCAGGCGCCGGGAAAGCGCGCGGCCGCGGCGCGATGGCGGACCCTGCCGCAATCGCAAATTACGCGGACGCGGCCGGGATCGGCCCGGCGGGGAGCCTTGCGCGCATCGGAAAGATGCCGCGCGGAGCCGCACGGCCGAACCTTGCCGCAAAGTCGGATCGTCAGGGCCGCATCGTCACCGACAGCCTCGAGCTTGCCGAGGCACGCATTGGCGCCGAACGCCGCCGCGGACGCGGCGCATTGTCCAACGCCTCCGGCCGCTACGAGCCGGTGGCGCGCATCGTCTTCGACGACGGCTGGCAGAGTCTGGAAGATCTGCCGCCGTTCAGGACCAGCGTGCAGGTCGACGCCACGCGCAAGGTGATTACTCGCAACGAATCGCCCGACATTTCCTTCGACCGCTCGATCAATCCCTATCGCGGCTGCGAGCATGGCTGCGTCTATTGCTATGCGCGGCCCACGCACGCCTATCTCGGCCTGTCGCCCGGCCTCGATTTCGAATCCAGGCTGTTCGTGAAGCCGGACGCGCCGGCGCTGCTCGAGCGCGAACTGGCGGCGCCCGGCTATGTGCCGCGCACCATCGCCATCGGCACCAACACCGACCCTTACCAGCCGATCGAGAAGAAATACGAGATCATGCGGCGCGTCCTCGAAGTGCTGGAGCGCGCGGGTCACCCGGTCGGCATCGTCACCAAATCGGCGCTGGTCGTGCGCGACATCGATATCCTCGCACGCATGGCCGCGCGCAATCTGGCCAAAGTTGCCGTCTCGGTGACGACGCTCGATCCCGCGCTGGCGCGCACGATGGAGCCGCGCGCGGCGACGCCGGCGCGAAGGCTGGAGGCGCTGCGCCGCCTTTCCGAGGCCGGCATTCCCACCTCGGTCATGGTTGCGCCGGTCATTCCGGCAATCAACGACGCCGACATCGAGCGCATCCTCGACGCCGCGGCGCAGGCCGGGGTCGGCGGCGCAGGCTACGTGTTGCTGCGCCTGCCGCTGGAGGTGCGCGACCTGTTCAAGGAATGGCTGATGGCGAATTTTCCCGACCGCTATCGCCATGTGCTCAAACTGATCCGCGACATGCGCGGCGGCAAGGATTACGATTCGGCCTGGGGCAAGCGTATGTCCGGCACCGGGCCCTATGCCTGGATGATCGGGCGCCGCTTCGAGGCCCATTGCGAGAAGATCGGTCTCAACCGCGAACGCGCGCGACTGACGACCGAGCATTTCCGCAAACCGGCCAAGGAGGCCGATCAGCTCAGCCTGTTTTAGCCTCCGGGGCGCCGCCGATGACGCTGCGTAAAGCGGCGCTCTGGCGGTGAACGCACAATCCGGCCGACCCCCGCCGGCACGGATTGCCCGTTCGTCCTGCCGCGCAAATCCGCGCGACAGACGCCCCGGAGCCAGTGTTTCGTCCGCCGGCCAGGCACGCGCTGAAGGCACGCGCCACGATATGCGCCAAGACATGCGCCAAGACATGCGCCAAGACATGCGTCAAGACATAAACCGGCGCCAGGAGCCAGACGGGAAACGCCGATGAACCGGCCGCATGCACATGTCAGTCTGATCACGCTCGGCGTCGCCGACCTGGCACGCGCGGCGGCATTCTACCAGCGGCTCGGCTTCGTGCGGAAATTCCGCGCCGCCGGAGACGAGGTCGCATTCTTCCAGGCGGGCGCGGTTGCGCTCTCGTTATACGGCCGCGACTCGCTCGCGCGCGATGCCGGCCTCCAACCCGGCGATGCCCCGCCGACCGGTCGCGACATCGCGATCGCGTGGAATTGCGCGAACCCGGACGAGGTGGATGCGGTCATGGCGACGGCGCGCGACGCCGGCGGCGTCATTCTCAAGCCCGCGGGAACAATCTTCTGGGGCGGCTATGTCGGCTATTTCGCAGATCCCGACGGGCATGTGTGGGAGGTCGCGCACAATCCCCAGTTTCCACTCGCGCCGGATGGGCGGTTGCGCCTGCCGGATTAGGGGTTGCCATACGCGCCGCGGTGCGATCAGCATCGCCGGCATGAGTCCCGCAACTCCGCGCTTGCCGCTCAACGATCAGATCGCGAAGCCGACCTTCCGGCGCGAGCGCGCAGCTCTCAGGCGCGGCATCTGGCCGGTCGCCGGCTGCGACGAAGCCGGGCGCGGGCCGCTGGCCGGTCCGGTGGTGGCGGCGGCGGTGATCCTCGACCCGCAGCGCATTCCGCGCGGCCTGAACGATTCGAAAAAGCTCAGCCGCGAAGACCGCGAGTCGCTCTATGCGAAGATCTGCGCCGGCGCGGAGGTGGCCGTCGCCATCGGTTCGATCGAACGCATCGACCGCGACAACATCCTGCGCGCCTCGCTGTGGGCGCTCGCCCGGGCGGTGGCTGCATTGCCGGTGCGTCCGAAGCTCGTTTATGTCGACGGGCGCGACCGCATCGACGTGCCCTGCGCATGCGAGCCGGTCGTCGCCGGCGATGCGCTGGTTCTGTCCATTGCCGCCGCCTCGATCGTCGCCAAAGTCACCCGCGACCGGCTGATGCAGCAGGTGGGCGTGGCCCATCCCGGATACGGGTTCGAGCGGCACATGGGCTACAGCGTTCCCGAACATTTCGCCGCGCTGCAGTCGCTCGGGCCGACGGTGCATCACCGCCGCACGTTTTCGCCCGTCGCCGCGGCTTACGGCGATACCGTCCCGTTATCCGCCGCGGAGGGGGATCGGTTGCCTCTGTGACCGGGGAACGGGTATCTCTGCTGCTCCGAACCTGCGGCCAAGGCCGCGCCACCGCTCCGCCGCAATGCTGACCGTCTCCCTCTATGTCGAATTGCTGCGGACCCACCCGAGGCTTGTCTTCTGGTTTGCGGCGCTGGCGCAGGCGGTCCTGTGGACGCTGGTGCCGGCGCTGTTTTATGCCGCGCCGCCCGGCGACGTCGCCGATGTCATCGCCATCGGCAAGAATTTTCATTTCGGCAGCGAGCGGGGGCCGCCGCTCGCCTATTGGCTGGCGGAAATCGCCTTTCGCATCGGCGGGCTGACCGGCGTCTATGTGTTGTCGCAGCTCTGCATCCTGATCGCCTTCTGGGCCGTGTTCACGCTCGGATCGCTGATCGTCGGCGCCACCCATGCAACTCTCGCGGTGCTGCTGATGGCCGGCATCACCGCACTCAGCATCCCCACGCCGGATTTCGGGCCGGCAATCCTTTCGGTTCCGCTATGGGCGCTGGCGCTGCTGCATTGCTGGCGCGCCGTCGGAATGCAGCAGCGCGCCTACTGGTATGTGCTGGCGGTGGATATCGGGCTGTTGCTGCTGACGACCTATCTCGGCGTCATCCTGCTGCTGTCGATCGTGGCGTTTGCGGCATCGACCGCGCGCGGACAGGCGCAGTTCCGCACCACTGTGCATCCCTGGATCGCCGGAATCCTGACCGTTGGCCTGCTGTTTCCCCACCTCATGTGGATCGATCAGGCAAGCGGCGGCATGGTCCCGCATCTGGGCCAGGCACTCGCCCCGCAATCGCTCGGCCGCAATGCGCAGGCCGGCTTGCGGCTGCTCGCGATTTTCGTGCTCAGCCATGCCGGTCTGGCCGTTCTCGTCGCCATCGCCGCCAACATGACGCGCATGCGTCGCGCGCAGGCGGTGCCGATCGCGCGCGAGCCGGCCGATCCGCTGGCGCGACGCTTCGTCTACTTTTTCGCGCTTGCGCCGGCGCTTGCCGTCATCGCCGCCGCTTTTGCCGGCGGCACATCTGCGCCTTCGGCAACGAGCGCACTGACCGTATTGTCCGGGCTCGCCGTGGTGATGGCCGCGGGCGACGTCGTCCGGCTGCATCACCAGCGTATCGCCGGTTTCGCCTGGGCAACGCTGCTGCTGGTTCCGCCGGCGCTGGCGGCCGGCGCGGTTGCGTTACTGCCATGGACGCTTGCCATCGACATGCGCATCACGCAGCCGGCGGCGGAGATGACCCGCTTCTTCTCCGAAACCTTCGAACGGCGCACCGGCCGCCCGCTGAAAATCGTCGCCGGCGACACACGGCTTGCCTCGCTGATCGCGTTGCTCGCGCCCAGCCGCCCCGCGCTGTTTGTCGACGACGGACCGGGCGGGGCGGTGACGCGTGGAGAGATCGCCGAACATGGCGCGATCGTGGTCTGGCCGGCGACCGATGCGACAGGCACGCCGCCCGCGGCGATCAAGGCGCTGTTTCCCGACATGGTCGTCGAGTTGCCGCGCGCCTTCGAGCGTCCGATCCAGGGCCGCCTGCCGCTGTTCAGGGTCGGCTGGGCCATGCTTCGCCCGGCAGCCGCGCCGCCCGCCGCAAACGACGCTCAATAACGGCAACACGTGGACGGCAAAACCTGGACGGCGACACGCGACGGCGCCCGAACACGGCGCGCGGTGACGGCGCTCAGTGATAGCTCTCGCCCTCGCGCACCTTGCCGCGGAACAGCCAATACACGAAGACGATGTAGCCGAGGATGATCGGCAGCAGGAACAGCGTGCCGATGAGCATGAAAATCTGGCTCGCGGGCGCGGCCGCCGTGTCCCAGACGGTCAGCGACGGCGGCACCAGATACGGATAGCTGGAAATCACCAGCCCGAGATAGCCGAGAAGAAACAGCGCGATCGAACCGAAAAACGGCAGCACGTCGCGCCCGGCACCGAGCCAGCGCCAGATGCCGAGCGCCACCAGCGCGGTGACCAGCGGGATCGGCCAAAGATAATAGAAGTTCGGCAGGGTGAACCAGCGTTCCGCGATGCGCTCGATGGCAAGCGGCGTCCACAGACTCACCGCGGCCATGAAGGCGAGCACGACGAGGAGCAGCAGCCTGGCCTGGCCGCGCGCCCGCTCGGCGACCGCGCCCTCCGTCTTCATGATCAGCCATGTCGCGCCGAGCAGCGCATAGCCGGCGATCAGCGCGACGCCGCACGTTACCGAGAACGGCGTGAGCCAGTCGAAATGCCCGCCGGCGAAGGCGTTGTTTTCCACCTGCACGCCCTGGATCAGCGCACCGAGAATGATGCCCTGGGCAAACGCGGCGATCGTCGAGCCGAGAACGAAGGCGACGTTCCACCAGGTCTTGCTGCGCGAAACGATGCGGAATTCGAATGCAACGCCGCGGAATACCAGCGCGAGCAGCATCAGAATGACCGGCAGATAGAAAGCCGGCATGATCACGCCATAGGCGACGGGAAAGGCGACGAACAGCCCGCCGCCCCCGAGCACGAGCCAGGTCTCGTTGCCGTCCCAGAACGGAGCGACCGAGCGCATCATCTGGTCGCGCTCCATCTCGCTGCGCGAGAACGGAAACAGGATGCCGATGCCGAGGTCGAAGCCGTCGAGGATCACATACATGGCGACCGCGGTGCCGATCAGCGCGGCCCAGATCACGGGGAGATACCATTCCATGGTCAGGCTCCCGGCACGGTGCGGCCTGCGCGGTCATGCGCACCGGTAAGCGGACGGCTGGGCAGGCCTTCCGGCTCTTCCAGCGCTTCGGTCTCCGGGCCTTTGGCGATCAGGCGGTTGATGTAATAGATGCCCATCGAGAACACGATCCCGTAGGCGAACACGAACAGCACGAGCGTCCCGAGAATGCTCGCGCCCGGCACCGGCGAGGTGGCGTCGGCGGTGCGCAGGATGCCGTAGACGACCCAGGGCTGGCGTCCGCTTTCGGTGACCACCCAGCCGGCGATGACGGCGACAAAGCCGGTCCACCAGGTGGCGGCGACGATGCGCAGATACCAGCGGGTCTCGAACAGCCGGCCGCGCCACCACAGCCACGCGCCGTAGAGGCCGGCGGCGATCATGAAAAATCCGATCGCCAGCATGATGCGGAATGCGAAAAAGACGAGCGGCACCGGCGGGCGCTCCGAGGGCGGCACGCTGGTCAGGCCGGGAAACAGGCCGTCGGGGTCGTGCGTGAGAACAAGCGAGGAGCCGCGCGGAATGGAAATGGCGAAACGGTTGGTCTCCGCCTTCTCGTCCGGCCAGGCGAAGATATGGAAATCGCCCGGCTTGCTGCCGTCCCAATGGCCCTCCATCGCCGCCACCTTGATCGGCTGGTGCTTGAGCGTGTTGAGCCCGTGCAGATCGCCGATCAGAAGCTGCAGCGGGGCGACGATGGCCACGAAGCCGACCGCCATGCGCAGCATGGTGCGCGCCTCCTCGACCAGCCGTCCCGCCAGCAGATAGCGCGCGCCGACCGCGAGCACGACGAACCCGGTCGTCAGGAACGCGGCATTGAGCATGTGCGCGAAACGATAAGGAAAGCTCGGATTGAAGATCACCGCGATCCAGTCGGCCGGATAGACAATGCCGTCGCGGATTTCGTGGCCGGCGGGGGTCTGCATCCAGCTGTTGGCGGAAAGGATCCAGAATGCCGACAGCGTCGTGCCGACGGCGACGATGGCGGCGGAAAGCACGTAGAGGCCCGGCGGCACCCGCCTGAAACCGAACAGCAGGATGCCGAGAAAGGTCGCCTCCAGGAAAAAGGCCGTGAGCACCTCGTAGCCGATCAGCGGGCCGACCACATTGCCGGCCACCACCGAGAAGCGGCTCCAGTTCGTACCGAATTGGTAGGAGAGTACGATGCCCGACACCACGCCCATGGCGAAGGAGACCGCGAAAATCTTGGTCCAGAAGCGCATCAGGCGCTGGTAGCGCTCCTCGCCGCTGCGCAGCCACAACACGCCGAGCGTGGCGATATAGGCCGACAGCCCGATGGTGAAGCTCGGGAAAATGATGTGGAAGGTGACGGTGAAGGCGAACTGGATACGCGCCAGCAAGACAGGATCGAAGTCCATGCGATCGGCCCTTCGTCAGGACGCCTCGATCTCCCCGCGCGACAGACAATCAAAAATCGTCCGGATTGTCCACGGACCGCATGCCGCGCCGCAGCGCAGCGGCCCGCCGTTTGCATAATTCCTCCGGTGGACAACTCCGCCGACGGCGAAGGCAACGCAGGGCCGGCCGGTGTAACTTTAGTCGTAGGAATCTGGGCAAGGGGCAAATCATGGCCAAGCAAAGACAGTCCGCCGCGGCAAAGCCTGCGGCCAGGAGCGGTAACGGGTTCGAAGGCTTCCTCGACAACTACTTCGGGCTGCGCAAGCACGGCACCGACATGCGCACCGAGGCGATAGCCGGGCTGACGACATTCCTCACGATGGTTTATATCGTGCTGGTCAATCCGAAAATCCTCGCCGCTGCGGGCATGCCCGAGGGCCCGGTCTTCGTCGCCACCTGTCTTGCGGCGGCGATCGGCACGCTGATCATGGGGCTCTACGCCAATTACCCGATCGCGCTCGCCCCCGGCATGGGGCTCAACGCCTTCTTCGCCTTCACCGTGGTGCTGACCTACAAATATTCTTGGCAGCAGGCGCTGGCGGCGGTGTTCTGCTCCGGCGTGCTGTTCGTGCTGATCTCGATCTTCAAGGTGCGCGAATGGGTGATCAACGCCATTCCGCGCAACATGAAGCTTGCGGTCTCCGCCGGTATCGGCCTGTTCCTCGGCATCATCGCACTGCAGGGCGCCGGCATCGTCGCCGACCACCCGGCCACGCTGGTCACGCTCGGCGACCTGACCAAGCCGGCGGCGATCCTTGCGATCGTCGGCTTCATCGCCATTGCCGCGCTGAATTATCACAGGATCACCGGCGGAACGCTGATCGGCATTCTCATTGTGTCGATCGTCGGCATTCCGCTCGGGCTGACGCAATTTACCGGCATCGTCTCGATGCCGCCCTCGATCGCGCCGACATTCCTGGCACTCGATTTCTCGCGCGCGCTGGAACTGACCTTCCTGATCGTCGTGTTCAGCCTGCTGTTCGTCGACCTGTTCGACACCGCCGGCACGCTGATCGGGGTGACGCATCGCAGCGGCCTGCTCGACAAGCAGGGACGGCTGCCGCGCATGCCGCAGGCGCTGCTCGCCGATTCCTCGGCGACGGTGGCCGGCTCGCTGGTCGGCACTTCCAACACGACGAGCTATATCGAAAGCGCAGCCGGCGTGCAGGCGGGCGGACGCACCGGCCTGACCGCGGTGGTGGTCGCGCTCCTGTTCCTGCTGGCGCTGTTCTTCTCGCCGCTGGCGGCAATGATCCCGGCCTATGCCACGGCGGCGGCGCTGCTCTACGTCGCCTGCGTGATGACGCGCGGGCTTGCCGAGATGGACTGGGACGACCTTACCGAATATGCCCCGGCGGTGGTTGCGGCGATTGCCATGCCGCTCACCTATTCCATCGCCACCGGCATCGGGCTCGGCTTTATCACCTATGCGCTGGCGAAAATCGTCACCGGCAAGGTGTCGGAAGCCTCGCCTGCGGTGCTGGTGCTTGCCGTGCTGTTCGCGATCAAGTTCGCGGTCGCGGGCTGAGGGCAGCCCTCATGCGTAAGCGGTCCGCAGCAATGCGGGCCGCTTATTGCGCCGGCGCCCGTTCTGCCGGTCTCGCCGTCTCCGCCAGCGCTTTCCTGATCGCCAGAAAATCCCGCCAGGCGAGCCGCTTTTCCAGCGGCTGGCGCAAGAGGTAGGCGGGATGGAATGTCGGCAGCGCGCGGATCTCGCGCTTGCCGGTGTCGAAACCGAACCAGCGTCCGCGCGCCTTGCGGATCCCGTCCTTGATGCCGAGCAACGTCTGTGCCGAAGGGCCGCCAAGGCAAACGAGGATGTCGGGATCGGCCAGCTCGATCTGCCGCAGCGTGAACGGCAGGCAGATCGCCGCCTCCTGCGGCGTCGGCGTGCGGTTACCCGGCGGGCGCCAGGGCACGATATTGGCGATATAGACCTTGCTGCGGTCGAGACCGATCGCCGCCAGCATGCGGTCCAGCAATTTTCCCGAGCGCCCGACAAACGGCAGGCCTTCGATGTCCTCGTCGCGCCCGGGCGCCTCGCCGACGAACATGACGCGCCCTTTCGGATTGCCGTCGGCGAAGACGAGCTGTTTGGCCGTCGCGCGCAGGGCGCAGCCCTCGAAACGTTCGAGGATGGCGCGCAACTCGTCCAGCGAAGCCGCGCTCCCGGCCGCGCCACGCGCCGCCATGATCGCCTCTTCGGGCGGCGGCGGGGCGGCGACCGCCGCCGCGGGGCGACCCGCATCGCGAATCGGCGCGACCGATTCGCGTTTCGCCGCAGGCTGCGCCGCCGAAGCCGGGGGCGCAGGCTCCGCAAACCGGTCGACCGGCGCCTCGCCGACAAGCGCATCGGCGCCGGCCTCCAGATAGAAGGCAAGCAGGTCGCGCATCGCGGCCTCGTTACCCGTCATCGGGTCTCCCGATCTCCCGGCCCAAAGCCGCAGGCACGCGCCGCGCAGCGCACTAGGCAGTCGCTGCGGGCAGCGTCGTCACTTCGCCGCGCGCCGGATAATCCCTGGCGACGACGAAATCGACGGCGCCGAGGATATCGGCAAAATGCGGACGCGCGAAGGGCATGGTCTGCACGCTGGCGAAATACAGCGTTCGATCGGGCCGCACAAGAAACAAACCGGGTTCCGAAAACAGCGACGGCTCCTCCACCCCGCTCGACGTCTTGCCGCGCCCGGCGGATATGTAAAGTCCCCAGGAGCGCGCCGCGGCGAGTTCGAGTTGGCAGGCGATGCGCAGTGCGGACAGCCCCCAGTCGGTTCGGGTCCGGCCGGCCCGTTCGGCATCGTCCGTCGACACGGCGACCGCAGCGACGCCCCGCTTCTCGAATTCGCCGAGCCTGCCATCGAGATCCTTGAGCTGCGTGCGGCAGATGGGACAATGCAGGCCCCTGTAGAATACCAGCATGGTGAAATGCGTGGGGCGTTCGGCGGCGAGATCGAATTGTCCGCCGCCCACAAGCGGTAACGACAGCGGCGGAACCGGTCGGCGCGGCAGCAACGGCTGAATTCCGGTCATGCAAGACTCCGTACGCGAATGGCGGCGGATCATGACGGCGCCTCCGCCTCATTGGAACGCCGCGACGCATCACTAATGCTTGAGCGCAACGGCATTTCTTGCGCAAACTGCACGGTTGTCAGTTGCGCCGTTTCATGGAATGGCTCTCGGGAAGAACGTTCAACCTTTCGCCCGGCAACCGGTCATGAGCGAAGAGCTTCCCCACCGCGAATCGATGGAATTCGACGTCGTCGTCGTCGGGGCGGGCCCGGCCGGTCTCGCCTCCGCCATAAGGCTGAAGCAGATCTCGCCCGATCTCTCGGTCGTGGTGGTCGAGAAAGGCTCGGAGGTCGGCGCGCATATTCTCTCCGGCGCGGTGATCGATCCCTCAGCGCTCGACCGCCTGCTGCCGGACTGGCGCGACGATCCCGAACGGCCGCTCCGGACCGAGGTCGCAGCCGACCGCTTCCACTGGCTCACCGCCTCGGCGGCGATTCGCATACCGCTGTTCCTCGCACCGCCGCTGATGAGCAATCACGGCTGCCTGGTCGGCTCGCTCGGCCAGGTGTGCAAGTATCTCGCCGCCCGGGCGGAAGCGCTCGGGGTCGAAATCTATCCCGGCTTTGCCGCGGCGGAAGTGCTGTACGGCGCGAACGGCGAAGTTGCCGGAATCGCCACAGGCGACATGGGCATCGGCAAGGACGGCAAGCCGAAAGACGGCTTCACGCGCGGCATGGAGCTGCGCGCGAAATACACGCTGTTTGCCGAAGGGGCGCGCGGCAGCCTGACCAAGTCGCTGATCGCCCGCTTCGATCTCGGCAGCGGGCGCGAGCCGCAGAAATTCGGCATCGGCCTGAAGGAAATCTGGCAGATCGATCCGGCAAGACACAAGCCCGGACTCGTGCAGCACAGCTTCGGCTGGCCGCTCGACAACCGTACCGGCGGCGGCTCGTTTCTCTATCACTACGAGGAGAATCTGGTCACCGTCGGATTTGTCGTGCATCTGAATTACGCAAATCCGTATCTGTCGCCGTTCGAGGAATTCCAGCGCTTCAAGACGCATCCTTCGGTGCGCGACACTTTCGAAGGCGCAAAGCGCATCGCCTACGGTGCGCGCGCAATCACCGAGGGCGGCTATCAGTCCGTGCCGAGGCTCGTCTTCCCGGGCGGCGCTCTGGTGGGTTGCGCCGCCGGTTTCGTCAACGTGCCGCGCATCAAGGGCACGCACAATGCGATGGCGTCGGGCATGCTCGCCGCCGAGCATCTCGCGGCCGCGCTCGCCGCCGGCCGCGCCGGCGACGCGCTTACAGACTACGAACAGGCATGGCGCAATTCGTCCGTCGGACGCGACCTGTGGAA
>CAYWCE010000068.1:0-14967 GCA_964456755.1 uncultured Hyphomicrobiales bacterium | reverse complement strand
CTCGTCGTCGGAAATGATGCGGCGGATGGAGGCGAGAATTTCCTCCATCGAGGGCTCTTGCGCCTTCGCCGGCTGGGTCATTGCCGCACCCCCGCTCACGCCCACCCGGCCCCGACCGGCTGGCGTACCGAATCATTCCCTAGAGTACCGCGAAAATACCCCCGGACCTGCGGAGTATCGCATGGCCTTTTTCCAACGCAATACGAAGGTGTGGAAACGCAAGCGGTGCACCGACGCGGCACGACGCTTCCTGTCCCGCTTCTTTGTTCCGCGGCTATTGCCCGTCCGGCGTGCGCACGCCGAACCAGGCATCGCGCACCTGCCGGTAATGCGTCACCGGATCGTAGATTGGCACCTGCAATCCGAGCGAGGCAACCGAGAGACGGCCGGTCGCCGCCAGCAGCGAATAGGACGCCACCACGCGATCGCGCTGCGCGGTCACCATGGCGACACGGGCATTGACCAGTTCCTGCTGCGCATTCAGCACGTCAAGCGTCGTGCGCTGACCGACCCGCGCCTCCTCGCGCACCCCGTTGAGTGCGATCTCGGCGGCGGCGACCTGCGCCTGCGTTGCGGTAATTTGCGCCTTGGCGGCATCGAGCTGTCCCCAGGCCTGCACGACATTGGCGCGCGCCTGATCGCGGTTGAGCGCCAGTTCCAGCCGGCGCTGGCCCAGCGTCTCTTTCGACTGCCGGATGGTCGAGAATTCGGACCCGCCCTGGTAGATCGGCACGGTGAGTTGCCCGGTGACCGACGCCTGCAGGCTCTCCACCGTCGACAGCGAGGTGTCGTAGCCCTTCTGCACACTGCCGGAGACGGTCACGCTCGGATAAAGCGCGCCTTCGGACACCTTCACCTGCAGCGCGGCGACATCGACGCCGTGTTCGGCGGCGCCGACGGCGGGATTTTCGGTAATGCCCTGCGCCACCGCACCGTCCAGCGTGCGCGGCGAGAGCCGGTCGACCGGCGCGCCCGGTGAGAGCCGGCCCGCCTCGACGCCGATGACGCGCCGGTAGGCGGCGCGCGCGGTGGTGTAATTGGCCTGCGCGGCGAGCATCTGCGACTGCGCGGCGGCGACCCGCGATTCCGCCTGCGCTACGTCGGTGCGCGTCACTTCCCCGACATTGAAGCGATCGCGCGTCTGGCGAAGCTGTTCCTGGATCACCTCGACGTTGCGCTTTTGCAGATCGAGAATGGCACCGTCGCGCAGGAGATTCATGTAGGCGGTGACCGCATCGAGCAAGACCGTCTGCTCGATCACGCGCAGCGTCTCGCGTGCGGCGAAGACCTGCGCTTCCGCTTGCCGCGTCCGGTTGGCGGTCTGGAAACCGTCGAACAGGGTCTGCGTCCCGGTTGCCCCGAACGTCTTGGGCGTAGTGGAGCCGCCCTGGCGCGAGACGACAGTGGCGCCGGTCGTAGTCCGCGATTGCGATTCGGTCTGCGTATAGAGCGTGCCGTAGGTTCCGGTGGCGCTGATGCGCGGACGATAGCCGGAGAGCGCCTGGGGTACGTTTTCGTCGGTCGCGCGCAGAGCCGCGCGCTGGGCATTGATCTGCGGATTGTTCTGATAGGCCTGGACCAGGGCGCCTTCGATCGTCTCCGCGCAGGCGGCATCGGCGAATGCCATTGCCAGCATCCCGCACAGCAGCCCCCGAAACGACTTCAGCATTCGCGCTGTCTCCGAGCACACACGACCCGCCCCCGGCTCGAGGCACAGTCGCCCCCCGGCACAATAACCTATAACGGCAGCCGGAGACCGGGAACAGTCTCGGCACGACGAAAGCTGGGAAAACAAAGATTTGGGGCTTTTCGGCTACACTTCGCCGCGACCCCGGGGGCTCAAAAGACGAAGGCGGGGGCGGCGGCAAAGCCCTGGAGCAGCGGCGCAGACGCATCGAATACCGGCGCCCCGCTGATGCCGCGCTCGCCAGCGCGGTAGCGCCAAGCCTTGCTGCCGGGGCCGCTGCCGCGAATGCACAGAAGCCGTCCGCCGGGCGCCAGCTGGCCGGTCAGCGCCTCGGGCAAAATCTCGACGGCGCCTTCGATCAGTATGACATTGTAGGGCGCACCCGCCGCCCAACCGGCCACCAGCGGTCCGTTCGCGAACGTCACCGCGCCTGTGGCGAAGCCGGGTACGATCCGTTCCGCAAGCCCCGACAGTGCGGTATCCTGCTCCAATGCCACCACCTGGGCGGCAAGGCGCGATACCAGCGCCGCCGAATAGCCCGTCCCCGCGCCGACGAGCAGCACCCGGTCGGAATCGGCGATCTCCGCCAGGTGGATGAGCTTGGCCAGCACCATCGGCTTGAGCATTTTGCGGGCGCCACCCTCCTCCGCCATCGGCAGGTCGAGATCGAGATAGGCCAGCGCGGCGCGGGAGGGGGCGACAAACCGCTCGCGCGGCACCTGCAGAAAGGCGCCGATGACGCGCAGGTCGGTCACGTCGGCAGTGCGAATCTGGCCGTCCACCATCATGCGGCGCGCGGCAGTGAAATCGGCCATCGGGCGGCCCCTGTCAGCAAATCCCGGGATCGGGGGCGTTTTGCGGCAAGCTCCGGGAAAAGGCAAGGTCGCGAGCGACAGGGCGCCATGTTGCCCGGCCCCGCCCCCTCCTATATAGCCACAAGCCGAAGGCCACGTGGCGGAGTGGTTACGCAACGGTCTGCAAAACCGTGTACACCGGTTCAATTCCGGTCGTGGCCTCCATTCCTGCGCCGTAACGACTGTGCCGTAACGATAGCGCCGCCACGATCGCACTGAAACCGAACGCGGCGGCACTGTTCCCGCCGCCGGCTGCACCGGCGCGGAGACGCTTTGCAACGGCCGCATGCTTTTGTTATAGCGCGTCGCGTTCCCCGGTAGCTCAGTGGTAGAGCAACCGGCTGTTAACCGGTTGGTCGCTGGTTCGAATCCGGCCCGGGGAGCCACTCCTGCCTACGTTTGGCCTTCTTGCGCTCGGCCTACTTGTGCTTGGCCTTCTTGCGCTTGGCCTACTTGCGCTTGGCCTACTTGCGCTCGGACTTCCTGCGCTCGGTGTCAACGTCTTGCGCATCGTGGCTGCGTCGGCCGGGCCCGCGCAGACCGGTTGAAGTCCCCACCGACAGCAACTGCAGCCCTCTACACGCGGCACGAACACGCCTACACTGCACATCCTCTGGGCAATGCGAATCACACGGAGGGTGCTGATGGCCAAGAAGGGCAAGAAGGCGAAGAAAACGAAGAAGGCGAAGAAAACCAAAAAAACCGGGAAGTCCGCGAAAAAGAAACAGCCTGCCAGGGCCGCGAAAAAGTCACCGCAGAAACGCAAGAAAAAATCGGTGCTGGGGCGCATGAAGGATGCCGTGTCCGGCATTTTCGGCGGCTGATGCACCGCGCAGCCGCCGGCGGCGCCTGACCTGTCCGCGTTTGCTGCAGCCCCGCTCCTTGCCGAGGAGCGCGGCTGCAGCGAGTATCAGTCAGGCGGGCATCCGCGCTACGGACCGGCGATCCCTTCCGACCGCGCCCGCGCAATGATCTCGGGCACGATCTCGTCGCGGCCCGGCGCCATGACGTGGGCGCCGGCGACCCCGGGGATGGCCGCCAGTTGCCGCAGCACTTCGAGGCAGATGCGCGCGCCCTCGGCGGCCGCATCCTGTGCGCTTTCGAGCCGCGCGATCAGCGCGTCGGGAATGACCGAGCCGAACAGATTGTCGCGGATCCACAGCGCCGAACGCGCCGAGCGCAGCGGCGCAATGCCGATCAGCAGGCGCAGACGCCCGGTCAGCCCCTCTTCGCCAAGCCGCCGCACGTAGCGCTCCACCAGCGCGACGTCCATGCAAAACTGCGTCTGTGCGAATTGCGCGCCGGCGTCGACTTTTGCACGCAGCGCCTCCGGCTTCCATCCCGGCGGCGGATCGATCGGCATGTCGGCCGCCCCGATCACGAAGGCCGGCGGAGAGGCGATCCTGCGACCGGAAGGCAATTCGCCGCGATCGCGCATGGTTGCGGCCAGCGCGATCAGCGCGCGCGTATCGAGATCGAAGACCGGCATGGCGTCGGGCTGGTCCCCCTTTCCCGGATCGTCGCCGCGCAGAACCAGGAGATTGCGGATGCCGAGCGTCGCAGCGCCGAGCAATTCGCTCTGCAGCGCGATGCGGTTGCGGTCGCGGCAGGTGAGCTGCAGGACCGGCTCGATCCCCTGCTCCGCCAGGATGGCGGCGGCTGCAAGCGCGCTCATATGCGCGCGCGCGCCCGCCCCGTCGGTCACGTTGACCGCGTCGGCAAGCCCCTTCAGCGGCAGCGCCTTGGCAAGAAGATCGGCGCGGCTGCAGGAGACCGGCGGGGTGATTTCCGCCGTCAGCACGAAGCCGCCGCCGTGCAACTTTTGCAGAAACTGCCCGCCGGAGACACCGGCTGTCGTCTCGGTCATCGGCGGCACCGGTCTTGCTTGAGCCGCGCTCAGCGCGCGGCGGCGGAAGGATTCTCTAGTGTCCGGCGGCGCAGATAGTCAATGGCAAGCGCGGCAATGCCGGCGGCGATCCCGGCGAGGTTGATCCAGATCGCGCCGTCGAAGGCGGCCGGCGGCACTACCACCGCAAGCGAGAACACCGCGTAAATCACGCGGCCGGCCGGCCCCTGCGCGGTGAACGAAAAGCCGACCACACAAACGGTACCGAGAAAAATTCCAAACAAGACCCGGCCCAGGTTGAAGAGTATCTCGCCGGGCGTGCCGTCCATCAGCAGGCTCGGAGTCAGCACGAACAGGAACGGCAGAATGAAAGTGCTCCAGCCGACCATGCAGGCGATCCAGCCCGCCTTCCAGCCCGGCACCCGCGCGATATTGGCGGCGGCATAGGCTGCAAACGCCACCGGCGGCGTGATCATGGAGAGTATGCCGTTATACATGACGAACATGTGCGCGGCCATCGGCGTGACGCCGAGCTTGATCAGCGCCGGTGCCAGCAGCGTTGCAGTGAGGATATAGACGCTCACCGTGGGCAGACCGATGCCGAGCACGAAGGCCAGCACCGCGATCAGCAGCAGCAGCACGAACAGGTTCTCGCCGGAGAGCGCCAGCAGCTGCAGCGTCATCGCAAAGGCAAGACCGGAAATGCTGAGGATGCCGACCATGGCGCCGGCGGCGGCACCGATCAGAATGATATCGAGCGCGACGCCGCCGGTGCCGGCGATCGCCACCAATGTCTGCCTGATCGAGGCGCGGCGCCCGCGATAGCCGAAAATCAGGTTGAAAACGATCAGCAGGCCGGTCGTGACGATGGCGGCCTTTTCCGGCGTCAGCCGCAAATATTCCGGATAGAGCAGCGCCATGACCAGAAATCCGATCGGCAGCAGGAAGTGCCAGCCGGAGCGGATCACCTCGCCAAAGGCCGGCGTCTCGTCGATCTGCGCCGCACCGATATTGTGCTTGGCAGCTTCGAGATCGACGTGAAAGAACACGCAGGCATAATAGAGGAACGCCGGCAGCGCGGCGGCGATGCACACCGTGCCGTAGGACACCTGCAGGAATTCCGCCATGATGAAGGCGGCCGCACCCATCACCGGCGGCATCAGCTGGCCGCCGGTGGAGCCGACCGCCTCGATCGCCGCCGAGCGGAAACGGTCGAAACCGGAACGGATCATGGTCGGAATGGTGACGATGCCGACCGCGAGCACGTTGCTGACCGCGCTGCCGGAAATCATGCCGAACAGGGCGGAGCCGACGACGGAGATTTTTGCCGCCCCGCCGCGCCGCCGTCCCATCGCCGACATGGCCAGATCGGCAAAGAATTCCGCACCGCCGGTGCGCGCCAGAACCTGACCGAGGATGGTGAACGGAATCACGATCAGGACGGCGACGGAGAGGATGTTGCCGATGATGCCGTTCAGATCGAGGCCGACATAAGACACCATGCGCTCGGGCGACACCGGACGCGTTGCGAAATCGCCGGGCAGGTGCGGGCTGATATAGACATAGACCGCCATCGCCAGGATGATTCCGACAAAGCCCATGCCGGATATGCGGCGGCTCGCTTCCAGCACGAGGCCGGTGAGCAGGATACTGACGACGAGCGTTTCGCGCGTCAGCAGCGCAACCTCGTCGGTCAGCCGCTGATAGCCGTAGGCGATATAGGCGCAGACGGCCAACGACAACGCGGCGAGAATCCAGTCGGTCCAGTGATGCGCCCGGCCGCGCCCGGCCAGATAGGCGAGCGCCAGCGTCAGCCCCAGACAAACCGCCAGAAGCTGTTCGGTGTAGAAAGAAAGGTTGAACACCACGCGCGGGACGTCGAGCACCCAGAATACGACGCAACCGACCAGCAGCGCCTGGATGACGCCGGTCCAAAACATGACCGGTCCGGGCGCGGTGGAACGAAATTCCTCCGCGTCCGGCACAATGCGATCGTCGCTCACCCGTCGGTCCCGTCTGCCCCGGCGCTCCCGCGCGCAGCGGGAGCGCCCTGCTCAAGTGACGTTGTTGTCGATGCGCCCGCCGCGCACGCGACTATTGAAGCGCCCTGGCTTCGATATTCTTTTCCTTGAAGTATTTCAGCGCGCCCGGATGATAGGGAATATCGTATTTCTTGTAGAGCGCGGCAGCGGTGAATTCGCGCAGCGCCGGCTGCACCGACACCAGATCGGCCTTGTTGGCCTCCATGGTCGCAACGATCTTGTAGATCACGTCGTCGGCCACCTTGGCGTTGGTCACCAGCATGTTGTCCCAGGTATAGACGCCCATCGGCTTCTCAACGCCGATGAAGAAGGGACCGGGCTGCGCCTGCGTCAGATAGGCCGCCGGCTCGATCTTCCTCGACGCGGCCATCCCGCTCTCCGGTATTTCCAGCGCGCGGATGCCGCCGACCGTCGCGTCGACCTCGCGCACTTTCGGCGCGCCGAAGGCGAAAAAGAACATGTCGGCGCTTCCCGCCACGAAGTCGTCGGCGCCGCGCACGACATTGGGCACCAGCACCGGGGTGATGTCCTTCTCGGTCAGCCCCCCGCTTGCCAGTATCGCGCGCGCCAGCGGGTCGATGGTTTTCATCGCCGAATAGCCGAACACGACCTTCTTGCCCTTCAGATCGGCCATGGTCTTCATCGGCGAATCCTTGCGCACGAAGAAAGCGCCGCGCAGGCTGTGCACCGTGCCGATCAGTCGCAAATCCTTGTTGGCGGCAGCGGCCAGTTGCGTTTCCATGATGTTGGCAATGCCGAGATCGGCCTCCCCGCGCGCCACCATCGGCAGCAGCACGGATTCGCCGGCGGTCGGCTGCACCAGCAGATTCAGGTTGGCCTTTTCCTTCAGCACCTTGGCAATCGCCGAGCCGGTGGTGTGATTGAGCGTGCCGGGCTGCATGGTCGCGACGCCATAGGTCTGCGCCGCCGCAGGGCCCGCAAACCCCAGCGCAAGCAGGCCGAGCCCGACAGCCAGCGCGCGCACCGTGATGAATGGCATGAGATCCTCCCGTGTTTTATTTGCAGCGATGATGGTCCGGCATGGACGCGAATGCAATGCGGGAGATCGGGGCCGGCGGCGGCCCGTGCATGGCGTCGGCGACCTGAGGCGCCATAAAAGCCGGCAAATGCCGGTCGACAGTCGCCGCGCGCACGGCACGCGTCATTGCGGTGGGAAAATGCCCATCGGACTTTATTTCGAGGGCCGGGGAATAAGCACGGCAGCCGCGTCGCGGACGCAACTCCAGGTCACGCTGCGTCGCGGGAGGCGAGCGCGGGAATGCGCAGGGAGGGGGAACTGGAGTCGAGCTTGAGAACCAGTTCGAGCGAAGCCACTTCGACACGATTGCGCCCGCGCTCCTTGGCGAAATACAGCGCCTGGTCGGCCTGTGCCATCATCGCGGGCACATCGAGCGGGCCGTTGTCGCACAGCGCAACGCCGATGCTGACGGTGGCCGCGACCGGCCGGCCGTCGACATCAAGCGCCTGCTCGGCGAAGGTCGTGCGAATGCTCTCGGCGACGGTCACCGCCTTTTCCCGGCTCGCGTCGTCGAGCAGGACTGCGAATTCCTCTCCGCCGAGGCGTCCGACCAGATCGAACGGACTGACATTGCGGGTCGCGGATTCGGCGAAGACCTGCAGCACGCGGTCGCCGAGCGCGTGCCCGAAATTGTCGTTGATCTGCTTGAAGTGGTCGAGGTCGATCAAGAGCATCGCCGCCGGACGCGGATCGGAATCGACCCGGCGTGCCAGCATGGCGCCGCCTTCGAGGAAGGCGCGGCGGTTGGCGATACCGGTGAGCGAATCGATCAGCGCCGCGGTCTTGTGCCGGTGTTCGGTGCGCTCCTTGGCCATGGCGAGCAGAATGAAGGCGATGGCGATGGTGAACAGCAGCGCCTCGAAACTGAGCACCGTCATCCACACGCTCTCGAACACCTGCGCGTTGACCGACCAGGGAAGAATGGCGCTGAGCGGTGTGCGCAGCAGGAACAGCGCGCCATGCGCGAACAGCATGAAGATCGCCGGCCAGCGCGACACCAGCGGTTCGCTGCGACCCTGCCAGAATTCGTAGGCGGTGAGCCAGGTATAGGTGGTGATGATGCCCGAGGAGATCAGGATGCGCGCTTCCACCGATTCGGTGACCATCGGCATGCGGCAGACGAGCAGCCACAGGGCGGCGCCGCCGAGCAGGCCGATCGGCTGCGGCGCACGGCCGTCGAACACGCGCGCACCGGTCCAGGTGACGGCGAAGGCGGTGAACAGCAGCGCATTGGCAATGTCGATGGAGACGACGTCGGAGACGCTGCCATACATGCCGAACAGCACCACGGAGGCCGCACGCATCAGATGCGCGCAACCCCACCATGCGACCGCTTTGATGTTGGAATTCTGCACCCAGGCAAACAGCAGCAACAGCCCGAGCATGGCCTCGACATAGATCGTCACAAGAAAGAGCGTGTTGACGTCGAGACTCATCGAATCCCACCAAATCAGTGCAACGCTGGTACCAGCCATGGTCGGCCCCGCGCCGGAATGATGGACGCAACGCCGCAAAGAATGCGTGAACGCGTTCGTACGCAATTCATGAATGACCTGTTATGGTTGCGGATGTCTTGCGCGGGTGCGGCGCATTGTATGCAACGCCGGGGAGCGGCCCGGCCGGCTGCCGCGCCGCGGAGAAATCCGCAATCCGGCCCCGTCCGTCGCCGGTCGGCGGACGGCTTGTCGGGGCAGCACCCGTCCTTTAGGTTCGGCCCCTCACCGGCCGGGACGGAGTACAATGGATATTCGCGACGGCATCGTCGAAGCCATCGGCAATACGCCGCTGATCAAGCTGCGCCGCGCCTCCGAACTGACCGGCTGCACCATTCTGGGCAAGGCCGAGTTCATGAATCCGGGCCAGTCGGTCAAGGACCGGGCCGGCCGGCAGATGATTCTTGAGGCGGAAAAGCGCGGCGAGATCAGGCCGGGGGGACTGGTGGTGGAAAGCACCGCCGGCAATACCGGCATCGGACTGGCGCTGGTCGCCAATGCACGCGGATACCGCACGCTGATCGTCATCCCGGACACGCAGAGCCAGGAAAAGAAGGACATGCTGCGGCTCTGCGGGGCCGAGCTGGTCGAGGTGCCGGCGGTGCCCTACGCCGATCCGAACAATTATCAGCATGTCGGGCGCAGGCTCGCCGAACGGTTGAAGGCGAACGAGGCGAACGGCGCGATCTTCGCCGACCAGTGGAACAATCCCGACAACCGCAAGGCACATTACGTCTCCACCGGCCCGGAAATCTGGGGCGACACACAGGGCAGACTGGACGGCTTCATCTGCTCGATCGGCACCGGCGGCACCATCGCGGGCGTATCCAGCTTCCTGCGCGAGAAGAAGAAGGACATCGTCATCGGCGTCGCCGATCCGCGCGGGGCGGCAATGTACAACCTGTTCACCACCGGCACGGCCAAGGCGAGCGAGGGCGGCTCGATTGCCGAAGGCATCGGGCTCGGGCGCGTCACTCCGATCATCGAGGACATCCGCGTCGACCGCGCCTATCTGATTGCGGACGAGGAAGCGATCCCGATCGTATTCGATCTGATCGAGCACGAGGGACTGTGCCTTGGCGGCTCCTCCGGCATCAATATCGCCGGTGCGATCCGACTGGCTCGGGATATGGGCCCGGGCCACACCATCGTTACCGTGCTGTGCGACTACGGAACCCGCTACCAATCCAAGCTGTTCAATCCGCAATTCCTGCAATCGAAGGGACTTCCGGTGCCCGCATGGATCGAGCGCCGCAGCAAGATCGACATTCCCTTCGTTTGACCTTTCGCCCGACCCTTCGCCCGACACCGACCATGCCGACCGACTGCCTGTTCCGCGAAAACGCCTATCTGAAGGAATGCAGCGCGACCGTCGTCGGCCTGACCGAGCGCGGCGGCATCGTGCTCGATCGCACGGTGTTCTATGCGCTCTCCGGCGGACAGCCCGCCGACAGCGGCGCGCTGATCACCAGATCGGGCGATACGATCCTGATCGAATCCGCCGTCTTTTCCGATCCCGGCAAGAGCGAAATCGCACATCTGCCCGCCGGCGGCCCCGCCGCGCTTGCAATCGGCGATCCGGTGCATGCGGTGATCGACTGGGAGCCGCGGCATGCGCGGATGCGTATGCATACCGCGCTGCATCTGCTGTCCGCGGTCCTGCACTACCCGGTCACCGGCGGCGCCATCGGCGAGCGCGAGAGCCGGCTGGATTTCGACATCCCGGAGGCGGGCCTCGACAAGGCGGCGATCGATGCCAAGCTTGCGAAAATGATCGAGGCGGATGCGCCGGTGACCAGCCGCTGGATCACCGACGAGCAGCTCGCCGCCAATCCCGGCCTGGTCAAGACCATGTCGGTGAAGCCGCCGATGGGAACCGGCCGGGTGCGGCTGATCGAAATTAAGGGCTTCGACCTGCAACCCTGCGGCGGCACGCATGTGCGCCGCACCGGCGAGATCGGCGCGGTGCAGGTCACGCAGATCGAAAAGAAAGGCAAGCAGAACCGCCGCGTGCGGCTTGCGTTGTCAGGCTGACATCAACCCCACATTGGATCGCATGACCGAAACACGTCCACCCGCGAGCCGCGCGCTCGTCACCACCGACTGGCTCGCCGCGCATCTCGATGCGCCCGATATCGTTGTCGTCGACGGTACTTATTTCCTGCCCAACCAGAACCGGAACGCGCGCCAGGAATATCTCGACGCGCATATTCCCGGCGCGGTGTTTTTCGACATCGACGACATCGCCGATCGCGACAGCGACCTGCCACATATGCTGCCCACGCCGCAGGCGTTTTCCTCGGCGATGCGCCGGCTCGGCATCGGCGACGGGCAGACCATCGTCGTCTACGACGGCGTCGGCCTGTTCTCGGCGGCACGCGTGTGGTGGACGTTCCGCATATTCGGCGTGCGCGACGTATATATCCTCGACGGCGGCCTGCCGAAATGGAAGGCGGAAGGCCGTCCCGTCGAATTCGGCGAGGTGCGGCGCACGCCGCGACATTTCACGGCACGGCTCGACCATGCCGCCGTCGCCGGCCTCGACGACGTGCGAAAGGCGCTGGCCGAGGGCAGCGCACAGGTGGTCGACGCGCGCTCGGCCGAGCGCTTCGCCGGCACCGCCCCGGAACCGCGCCCCGGCCTTCCCTCCGGCCACATGCCGGGTGCGCTGAACGTGCCGTTTGGCGAGATCGTCGAGGACGGCCGCCTCGCCGCCCCCGAACGCATCAGGGCCGCGTTTGCGAAGGGGGGCGTCGATCCCGACAGACCCATCATTACGAGCTGCGGCTCCGGTGTGACCGCCGCAATCCTCTGGCTCGGGCTCGAAGCCATCGGCAAGGAGCCGAAGAGCCTGTATGACGGCTCCTGGACCGAATGGGCCTCGCGTTCCGATACGCCGATCGAACCCGGGCCGAAGGGCTAGGCATGGCACGGCAGCGCCCGGCGGTCCTTGTCACCGGCGCCGCAAAGGGCATCGGGCGCGCCATTGCGCGCCGCCTGCTCGACGAAGGCTGGGCAGTCGCGCCGGTCGATCTGCCCGGCAGCGGACTCGCACGCGCTTTCGCCGAAAGCGACACCCTCGCCCCGGTCGAGGGAGACGCTGCCGATCCGGCAACCGCCGAACGCGCGGTGGCGCGGGCGCTGCAGGCATTCGGCCGGCTCGACGGACTCTTGTCCAACGCCGGCATCATGGTGCGCAAGCCGGTGGGCAAGCTGTCCCTTGCCGACTGGCGGCGCGTCATCGACGTCAACCTGACTGCGGCTTTCCTGTTTGCGCGCGCGGCGGAGAAGCCGCTGCGCAAGAGCCGCGGCGCCATCGTCAGCATCGCCTCCACCCGCGCGCTGATGTCGGAGCCGGACACCGAATCGTATTCGGCCAGCAAGGGCGGGCTCCTTGCCCTCACCCACGCGCTGTCGGTCAGCTTCGCGCCCGATATCCGCGTCAACTGCGTCAGCCCGGGCTGGATCGATACCGGCAAGGCCGGAAAGCTCCGCCGCAAGGATCACGCGCAGCATCCGGCGGGCCGCGTCGGCCGGCCGGACGATGTCGCCGCAATCGTCGCCTTCCTGCTCGACCGGGACCAATCCGGATTCGTGACCGGCGCGAATTTCACCGTCGACGGCGGCATGACGCGCAAGATGATCTATGAACACTGACGCAGCAGCGAGCGCCTCATGAGCGGAAAACCCGACGTCACCGGATTCTATCACGAGGAGACCGGCAGCATCGCCTATCTGATCGAGGACGGAACCGGACACGCCGCCCTCGTCGATCCGGTGCTGGATTATGACGAAAAGGCGGGGCGGATTTCCACGCAATTCGCCGATCGCATGCTGGAGACGGTGCGCGCGCGCAACCTGACCGTCGACTGGATCCTCGACACGCATCCGCATGCCGATCACTTCACTGCCGCCGCCTATCTGAAGAACAAACTCGGCGCGCCGATCGCCATCGGCGAGCACGTCGTCGACGTGCAGAAGCTGTGGAAGGACATCTACAACCTGCCCGACTTCCCGGCCGACGGCTCGCAATGGGATCGCCTGTTCGCCGACGGCGACACCTTGCGCATCGGCCGGCTCGAAGGCCGCGTGATGTTTTCGCCCGGCCACACGCTCGCCTCCGTCACTTACCTGTTCGGCGACGCCGCTTTCATTCACGACACGCTGTTCCAGCCCGACACCGGCAGCGCCCGCTGCGACTTTCCCGGCGGCTCCGCGGCGACGCTCTACGACTCGATCATGCGTATCCTCGCCCTGCCGGAAGACACGCGGCTGTTCACCGGCCACGACTACAAGCAGGGCGGGCGCGAGGCGCGCTGGCAGTCGAGCGTCGCCGAGCAGAAGCGGACGAACGTTCATTTCAGGGACGGCCCGACGCGGGATCAATATGTGAAAATCCGCACCGCGCGCGACCGCACGCTGCCGCTGCCGCGACTGATCCTGCATGCGCTGCAGGTCAACATGCGCGGCGGGCGCCTGCCCGAGCCGGAGGTCAACGGGCGGAGCTATCTGAAGATTCCGATCGGGGCGCTTTGAGATTTCGCGAATGCGCCCATTTTCAGCATGATGATTTGATATTAAGATGGCGCTTTGAACTTGCCATGAAGACGATTTCGTATTTCTGCGGGCGAGCGGCTCTGCTCCTGACGATTGTCGGCGCGACGTTCGTCACGCCGAATGTCGCTCGATCTGCGGATGAAGTTCTCGGAATTCGACCCGCTTTGCAGGAGACGCAAGTCTGGTGCTGGGCGGCCGTGAGCGAGATGGTTTATCGGCATTATCGGGTGCCGAATGCAAATCCCTATGGCGACTTTCAGTGCGGAATTGTCGGTTTGCTCTTTCCCGCTTGCAGCACCGGCTGCACGCAATCCGGCTGCGTATTTTCAGCGGGCACGATGGCCAACATGGCGGACTCGCTTCGCCGCTATCCGAGCACCGTGCGCAGGCTGGGCGGACGCGCACCGCGAATTTCCGCAAAGGTGCATTATTGTGAATTGTCGAAGTCACGATTGCGCGCCGAGATTGACAACAAACATCCCGTGGTCGTCGGCATTTCGCCGCTGAACCCATCCGGCGTCGCGCCATCCGCTCCGCAGCACGTCGCGCTTATCGTCGGCTATCGCGACAACGGAAATGTCCTGATCGTCAACGATCCGTTTCCCTTCCATCGCAGCAATCCCGACCCCTATGCGCTGGCCGGCGCCAATATGCTGCAGCCGCTGCAATACGAAATTGCCTATGACGACTTGAAAAGCGAGCTGAACTGGACGCAAACGATAACGATCCGCGCCAGGACGCGATCTTCATTCGACATCGGTGGCCCGGTGACGAATCCTTTGGCGGACAACGATGCGTCTTCCGGCGACTTTCCCAACGACTCGGCCTGCACGGCAGCCGCCATTTCCGGCGCCGACGATGCGAACGATTCCGACGGGCCGATCACCAATCCCCTGCGCTAGTCGGATCGGCGCCCTCAATGCAAAATCTGGCTGAGGAAGAGTTTCGTCCGCTCGTGCTTCGGATTTGAGAAAAATTCCTCCGGCGCATTCGCCTCCACGATCTGCCCCTCGTCCATGAAAATCACGCGGTCGGCCACCTGCCGGGCGAATCCCATTTCGTGGGTGACCACCAGCATCGTCATGCCGTCCTGGGCGAGCTGCACCATGGTGTCGAGCACCTCCTTGACCATTTCCGGATCGAGCGCGGAAGTCGGCTCGTCGAACAGCATGATTTTCGGGCTCATGCACAGCGCGCGCGCGATCGCCACGCGCTGCTGCTGGCCGCCGGAAAGCTGGCCGGGATATTTCAACGCCTGTTCGGGGATTTTGACCCGCCGCAGATAGTGCATCGCCACCTCTTCGGCTTCCTTTTTCGGCATTTTGCGCACCCAGATCGGCGCCAGCGTCAGATTCTCCATCACGGTCAGATGCGGGAACAGGTTGAAATGCTGAAACACCATGCCGACCTCGCGGCGGATTTCGTCGATGCGCTTGAGGTCGGCGGTCA
>CAYWCE010000067.1:973-15101 GCA_964456755.1 uncultured Hyphomicrobiales bacterium | reverse complement strand
AGCACCCGGTCACAGAAATGATCACCGGCATCGACCTGATCCTCGAACAGATTCGCGTCGCCGCCGGCGCGGAACTCGGGCTGAAGCAGGAGGACGTGCGCTTCAGCGGCCATGCCATCGAATGCCGCGTAAACGCGGAAAATCCCTACACGTTTCGCCCTTCGCCCGGCACCATTGCCGCCTATCATCCGCCCGGCGGGCTTGGCGTGCGCGTGGATTCCGCAGTGTATCAGGGCTATCGCATCCCGCCGCATTACGATTCGCTGGTCGGCAAGCTGATCGTGCACGGCCGCAACCGCACCGAATGCCTGATGCGGCTCAAGCGCACGCTCGACGAGTTCGTGGTCGACGGCATCGAGACCACGCTGCCGCTGTTTCGCACGCTGGTGCGCAATCAGGACATCATCGACGGCAACTACCACATTCACTGGCTCGAACATTTTCTCGCCGAAGGCGGTATGGACCGCTGATTGCCCGCGCGTAACGCAGGCTGATCATTTATTTTGCAACGCACAATACAGTTGCAAATGCCTGACAATTGGCAGGCATCGCACCTTCGGTGCGGTCACGGCCGAACTCGCAACTCTCGAAGATTTCTGGACTTTCGATGTGCCGGCCGTGGCCTGCGCGCTGGCATGCTCTTTGCTGCAGTAGCGAAGGAAGTAGCGAAGGAGAGTCCGGCGGCGCGGGTCGACGCGCTGCCGCAAGGCCCAATGACGGGCGGGGATCGGCAACGCGGCCGAGGCTGGGCGATTTCGTGCGGATCGATCCGTGCGCCGTCGCTCGCATGTCATCGGGGCCGCAATGCAGATCGCACGCAGATTTTTCACGCCGGATACGATCGCTCTTCGCCGCCTGCCCGGCGATGCGACGACGGTTGCGGCAACGCCGCAGCCGGCGGCCGACCCGGTCATCGTGGTCGGCGGCGGACCGTCGGGACTGCGTGTTGCGCAAGAGACTTCGCGCCGCGGCCTCCCCGTCATCCTGTTCAATGCCGAGCGCTGGCAGCCCTACAACCGTGTCCGGCTTACGCCGTTTCTCGCCGGCGAGGTGCAGATCGGCCGCGTCTACCAGCACGACGCGTTCGGCGCGGACGCGCCGTTCACCCGTTACGACGGGCACACCGTGGTTCGCATCGATGTCGCGGCGCGCACGGTCGAAAACCAGTTCGGCCGGCGCTGGCGCTATGCGAAGCTGGTTCTCTGCCTCGGTTCCTCGCCGCATATTCCGCCAATCCCAGGGCGCGACCTGGCCGGCGTCTACACTTTCCGCAATTTCGACGATGTCGAGCGCCTGCTCGCGCGCGCCTTGCGCTCGCGCCGCACAATCGTCGTCGGCGGCGGCCTGCTCGGGCTTGAGGCCGCCCGCGGCATGGCGCGGCGCGGCGTGCCGACCAGCGTGATCGAGCACGAGAACCGGCCGATGGCCCGCCAGCTCGACGAGGCCGCCGGCCGCCTGCTTGCGGCGCAGATCGCAACCATGGGTCTGGATCTGCGTACCCTGTGCGCCGTCAGGCGCATCGACGGCGAGGCACGGGTCGAAGCGGTCGTATTGTCCGGCGGCGAAACCCTCGACTGCGATACGGTGATCGTTTGCACCGGCGTGCGCCCGAATATCGATCTTGCGCGCGACGCGGGCATCGCGGTCGGCCGCGGCATCGCCGTCGACGACGCCATGCGGACCTCAGCGCCGGACGTCTATGCGGTCGGCGAATGCGCCGAACACGACGGCCATGTCTGCGGCTTGGTCGCGCCGGGGCTGGAACAGGCGGCGGTCGCCGCCGCGCATATCGCCGGAGAAGCCGCACGCTACGGCGGCTCGGTGCCGTCGACCAGGCTGAAGGTGGTCGGCACCGACGTATTCAGCATGGGCGACATCGAGCAACTCGACCAGCGCATCGACCTCGCCGCACCGGCCTACAGCGACGACAGCCGCGCGCTCTATCGCCGCCTCGCCGTGCGCCGCTTCCGTCTCGCCGGCGCCATCGCTGTCGGGCCGTGGCCGCAGGCCGGCCGTATCCAGCAGGCGATCCGCGATCGCGCCTTCCTGTGGCCCTGGCAGATCTGGCGTTTCCGCCGCTCCGGCAACCTGTTCGCGGACGGCAGAGAGCAGCCCGTCGCGCAGTGGCCGGCGGCGGCGACGGTGTGCAATTGCACCGGGGTGACGCGCGGACAGCTCGGCGAGGCGATCGCGCAGGGCGCCTGCAGCGTCGAGGCGCTCAGCCTGAAAACCAGCGCATCGAGCGTGTGCGGAAGCTGCCGCCCGCTGCTGCAGCAATTGCTCGGCGGCAAGGCCGCGCCGGAAAAAGCGTTCGGCGCCCGCGGCCTCGCCGCAGCCGCGCTGCTGGCGCTGCCGATCGCGCTCGCAACGCTGCTGGCGCCGCACTGGCCCTATTCGACAAGTTTCGAGGCGGGCATCGGCATCGATCGTCTGTGGACCGATCCCACGACCAAGCAGATTACCGGCTTCTCGCTGCTCGGTCTGTCCGCGCTCGTCGCATTCATGTCGCTGCGCAAACGCGCCGGCTGGCATTGGCTCGGCGGCTATCGCGTCTGGCGGTTGCTGCATGCGCTGGCGGGCACGCTCGCGCTCGGCGTGCTGTTCCTGCACACGGGCTTTCATCTCGGCGTCAATCTCAACCGCTGGCTGATGCTCACCTTCCTTGCGGTGACCGTCGCCGGCGCGGCGGCCGGCCTGGTCACCGCCATCGAGCACAGGCTGCAGGCGCGGCAGATACCCTCCCGCCGACAGGCGCTGGCCTGGCTGCACATTTTCGCATTCTGGCCGCTGCCGCTCCTGCTCTTCATCCACATCGTGACCGTCTATGCCTATTGAGCTTGCAGACATGTCGCGCAGCCTGATCCTCTGGACCGTCTGGATAACGCTCACACTGTCTGCGGCGGCGATCGTCATGACGATCGTTGTCTATGGCGGCAATCGCGCTTTTCTGCTGGTCGGACGCACGACCGACGGACATCACCAGATCGAACTGGCCTGCGATGCCTGTCACACCACTCCGTTCGGCGGCGGCGCCGTGCTGCAGCAATCTTGCGAGAATTGTCACGGCGCACAGCTAAAGGCGGAGGGCGACGCGCATCCGAAGGCAAAATTCACCGATCCGCGCAATGCCGATCGCGTCGCCATTCTCGACGCGCGCTCATGCGTGACCTGCCACAAGGAGCACCGCCCCGGCATCACCCACGCCATGGGGCTGACGCTGCCGGAAGACTATTGCCTGCGTTGCCACGAGGATATCGGCGAAGAACGGCCGAGCCACAAGGGACTCGCATTCGCCACCTGCGCCAATGCCGGCTGCCACAACTACCACGACAACCGCGCGCTCTACGCCGATTTCCTCGTCAAGCATTACAATCGGCCGGACCAGCTCGAAACCCAGACGATTTCCCTCGCCGCGTTCCTCGCGCGCAAGGATGCCGCGCTGAAGGCGGCAAAGCCGCTCGCCGCAGCCGACGCCGATGCGCCGCGCGCGCATATGAACGAAGACGCCCTACGCGCCTGGGCCGCGGACGTGCATGCGCAGGCCGGCGTCAACTGTTCCGGCTGCCACACGCAAGCGGAGCGCGGCTGGATCGCGGCGCCGGGCCTTGCCGCCTGCGCCGACTGCCATGCCGACCAGGCGCGCACCTTCACCGAGGGCAAGCACGGCATGCGCCTGCGCGAGGGCCTCTTGGCCACCAATGACGGCCCCTTCGGCCTCTTCCACAAGACCCCGCTTGCGCCGATGACGCCGGCGCAGGCGCGCATTCCGATGCGCGCCGACGCTGCGCACAGCGTCCTCGGCTGCAACACCTGCCATGCCGCGCACGATTTCGATCCGGTGCGCGCACAGGTCGACGCCTGCGCCGGCTGCCACGACGACCGGCACACCCGGGCGTATTTTGCCTCCCCGCATTACGAGCTGTTCAAGAAGGAAGCGTCCGGCGCATTGCCGCGCGGCAGCGGCGTGTCCTGCGCCACCTGCCACATGCCGGCTGCGGAGGTGCGCCGCGCCGACGGTTCGCGCGCAAACTTCGTAACCCATAACCAGAACGAGAACCTGCGCCCCAACGACAAGATGGCGCGCAGCGTCTGCGGCCATTGCCACGGGCTGCAATTCACCCTCGACGCGCTCGCCGACCGCGCGCTTGTCGAGCGCAACTTCAAGGGACAGTCCGCCATCCGCATCGAAAGCATCGACTGGGCGAAGCGGCGGCAGGAAGAGCGGGCGCGCGCCCGAAAATGAACCGGTGCCGGATCACATCGACGAGCAGAAGGAGAATGACATGACGGTCCGTATACTGAAATCGAGTCTGGCGGCGCTGATCGCCGCGGGAACGGCGGTCGGCGCAACCGCGGCGTCCGCACAATGGTTCGGCAAGGGCGAACCGAAAGGCGTTCCGGTGCAGAGTGTCGCCGACATGCTGCATGCGGTGATGGCGGCCGACCGCGCCGTCTATACCGCGCGCGTGGTCAATCGCCTGCAGAACGAAGAAAAGGTGATCGTCGCCGACGAGCATTTCATGGACAAGAAGGCGCTGCCGCTGCCGGCGCAGATGTTCCGCTTCGGCGCAGAGACAGTGTCGGAGAAGACCAAGCTGTTCAGCTATTCGCTGCTGTCGCTGTGGCCGGTGAACAAGCAGAACGCGCCGCGCACCGAGGTCGAACGCAAGGGCCTCAATTTCGTCGCCGAAAACAAGGGCAAGAATTTCTACAGCGACGAGACGCTGGGCGGAAAGAAATATTTCACCGCCGTCTATCCCGATCCTGCGAGTTCGCCCGCCTGCGTGTCCTGTCACAACGGACACGACGACAGCCCGCGCAAGGACTTCAAGCTCGGCGACGTTATGGGCGGCGTCGTCATCCGCATCGCGCTCGACTGACGGCATCCCCGGCGCCCCGCGCCGGCCGCCGGCAACACCCGCAAAAGGAGACACATCGTGACCCCGGAACAAGTCAAACTCGTGCAGGATTCCTTCGCCAAAGTGGTGCCGATCGCCGACACCGCCGCCGATCTGTTTTACGACCGGCTGTTCGCCATCGCGCCAGAGGTGCGGCCGATGTTTCCCGCCGATCTCGGCGAACAGAAGAAGAAGCTGATCTCCATGCTGGTGACGGCGGTGACCAATCTGCATCAGGTGGAGGCAATCCTGCCGGCGGTCGAAGACCTCGGACGCCGGCATGGCGCCTATGGCGTCAAGGACGCTCATTACGATCCGGTCGGTGCCGCCCTGCTCTGGACGCTGGAACAGGGCCTGGGCGACGCCTTCACGCCACCGGTCAGAGATGCCTGGACACAGACTTACGTGACGCTGGCCGGCGCGATGAAGCAGGCGGCCGCTGACATACCGCAAAAAGGCGCCGCCTGACGGGTCCGAGCCGGGCCGCACCGGCCGCCGCGACAGATTGCCCGCGGATCGGCCGGCGCGCGAGGCAGTCGCAATCGTACGGTCTCGCGGCTATATTGGGTTTATGGCTGCGGCAATGGCGGTCCGGTGGCTTGCGGCGGTTCTCAAGCCTGTGTCGATCCTGGCATGCATGGCCGGGTTCGCCGGGTTTGCCGGTGTCGCCGCCGCGCAGACGGCACAATCGGGCCGCGTGCTTGTGGTCGACGTTGACGGCGCGATCAGCGTCGCCGCCGCCCGCGTCATGACCAAGGCGATGGATCTCGCCCGCAAGGACGGCGCCGAGGCCATCGTAATGCGGCTCGATACGCCGGGCGGCCTGGTCAGCGCCACCCGCGACATCATTCGCGACATGCTGGCTGCGCCGGTGCCGGTCATCGTCTATGTCGGGCCGAGCGGCGCGCGTGCGGCCTCCGCCGGCACCTTCATCGTCTATGCCTCGCATCTTGCAGCGATGGCACCGGGCACCAATCTCGGCGCGGCGACGCCGATCCAGATGGGCGGCCTGCCCGGTCTGCCGCAGCAGAAAGACGAGAAGAAGAAAGACGAACCCACCTCGGCGGAGAAAAAGGCGATCAACGACGTCGTCGCGCTGCTGCGCAGCCTTGCCCAGTTACGCGGACGCGATATCGACTTTGCGGAAAAGGCGGTGCGCGAAGCCGCAACGCTGACTGCGACGGAAGCGCAAAAACAGGGCGTCGTCGAAATCGTCGCCGCCAGCGTCACCGACCTGCTGGCGCAGGCGGACGGCCGCAAGGTCTCGGTCAACGGCCAGGAGCGCCCGCTGGCGACGAAGAATGCCGCAGTGCAGGTGGTCGAAGCCGATTGGCGCACAAAGCTTCTTTCGGTCATCGCCAATCCGAACATCGCCTTCATCCTGTTTCTGGTCGGCGTCTACGGCATTCTGTTCGAATTCTGGAGCCCCGGCTCGTTCGTTCCGGGCACCGTCGGCGGCGTCAGCCTGATCCTCGCACTGACGGCGCTGTCGGTGCTGCCGGTGGAATATGGCGCGCTCGGACTGCTGCTGCTCGGAATGGCGCTGATGATCGCCGAAGTATTCACGCCCGGAATTGGCATTCTCGGCATCGGCGGACTGGTCGCCTTCGTGCTCGGCGCCTTCTTTCTGTTCGAGCCGGAGGGATCGACCATCGATTTCCGCGTTTCCATTCCCGTCATCGTCGGCGCCGCCATTACCAGCGCGGCTCTGACCTTTGCGGTGATCGGCGCGGCGCTGCGGGCGCGGCGGCAGCCGACGGTCGCCGAAGAGATACTCGGCCGGGAAGGACGCGTCCTGTCGTGGACGGACGACCGGGGCCGGGTCGAGGTGGGCGGCGAATTGTGGAACGCCCGCGCGATGCAGGCATTTTCCCCGGGCGACCGTATTCGCGTCATGGCGCGCGACGGCCTCACCCTGACCGTCGGACCCGGCTAATCCTTGGAGGCGCGCATGCTCGATCTCATTACCGCGATCACCGGAACCTTTCTTCCAATCATCGCCCTGATCGTCCTGCTGGCGTATTCGTTCCGCATCCTGCGCGAATACGAGCGCGGCGTGGTGTTCCTGCTCGGCCGGTTCTGGAAGGTGAAGGGGCCCGGTCTGATCCTCGTCATCCCCTTCATCCAGCAGATGGTCCGCGTCGACCTGCGCACGCGCGTACTCGACGTGCCGCCGCAGGACGTGATCTCGCGCGACAACGTGTCGGTACGGGTCAATGCCGTGATCTATTTCCGGGTCATGGACCCGCAGAGGGCGATCGTGCAGGTCGAATATTTCAACGAGGCGACGAGCCAGCTCGCGCAGACGACGCTTCGCTCCGTGCTCGGCCAGCACGACCTCGACGAGATGCTGGCGGAGCGCGGCAAGCTCAACGCCGATATCCAGCAGATTCTCGACGCCTCGACCGACACCTGGGGCATCAAGGTCTCCAATGTCGAACTGAAGCATGTCGATATCAACGAATCGATGATCCGCGCCATCGCCAAGCAGGCCGAGGCCGAGCGCGTGCGGCGCGCGAAAATCATCGACGCGGAGGGCGAGTTGCAGGCGGCGGAAAAGCTCGCCGAGGCCGGTCGCATCCTCTCGCAGCAGCCGGAGGCGATGCAGCTTCGCTATTTCAACGCGCTGCAGAACATCGCCGGCGAGCGCTCCAGCACCGTCGTCTTCCCGATACCGATGAACTTGCTGCAGACGCTGAAGAGCTGAGGCCGCCGCGCAGACTGACCGCCTGCCGCGCGTGCGGGAGCGATCGTGCGATGCCGGGTCGCGTGAAGAAAACGCGTTGGAACGAATATTCGAAGCGCCGGCCCGGATTGCGTTTGGGCCGTACCTAGTGACGCGGCAGCGACGGTTGCGCCGCGCCGAGCATCGCCTGCACCATGTGGCAGGCCTGGCTCAGGCTGTAGGGTTTGGGCAGAATCGCCGAATTCGGGAACGCGGTCAGCCGCTGCAGCAGCCCCCAGCGGCCGGAGGCGAACACCACCGGCAGATCCGGACGCGCCTGCCGCGCCTGCACGGCCAGCGCCGCTCCGTCCATCTCGCCCGGCAGGTTGATGTCGGTGAGCAGCAGGTCGACACGGCTGGATGCCAGGAATGCCAGCGCCTCGCCGGCATTGCCGACGGCATGCACGGTCAGCCCATGTTCCGACAGCGCCTCCTGCACCATCTCGCAGATCAGACTTTCGTCCTCCACCAGCAATATCACGTGTGCCCCCGATCCTTCACCTGTACTCATACGCTTATCCGCGGAATGGCCGCCGAGTGCGACAGATCGTCGACATAACGCTGGGCCGAAGGTTTGTTTTCAAAATGTCGAAAATTTAACGGCTTCTTGGATAATGGAATGCTAAGGAACCCGCGATGGCCAGCCGCGAAACCGGATTTGCCGAAATTACCCCGCAGGTGCTGCTGAAGGCCTATGCCTGCGGCATATTCCCGATGGCGGAAAGCGCCGACGACCCCTCGCTCTACTGGATCGAGCCGGACGAGCGCGGCATTATTCCGCTCGAGGGCGTCCATGTCTCGCGCCGCCTGGCGCGAACGGTGCGCTCCGATCGCTTCAGCGTCCATGTCGACCGCAATTTCGCCGCGGTGATGGACGGCTGCGCCGCGCCCGGCAAGGGCCGCAGCCGCACCTGGATCAACCGCCGCATCCGCAGTCTGTATGGCAGGCTGCACGAAATCGGGCATTGCCACAGTGTGGAAACCTATCTCGGCGACCGGCTGGTCGGCGGTCTCTACGGGGTGCGGCTCGGGCGGGCCTTCTTCGGCGAGAGCATGTTCCATATCGAGCGCGACGCATCCAAGGTGGCGCTCGTGCATCTGGTGGCGCGGCTGCGCGCGGGCGGATTCGCCCTGCTCGACACCCAGTTCGTCACCGATCACCTGAGGAGTTTCGGTGCGGTCGACATTTCGCGCCGGCACTACCACCGGCTGCTGGAAGGCGCGCTGGTGGGCGATGCGGATTTCTTCGCTCTGCCCGCCAGCCTCGGCGGCGCCGAGGCGATGGCGCGGATCAGCGCGGATTGACCAGGGTTCCGCCCGGGACGCGCGGCGGCTGCACCGGACGCGCCTGCGTCTGCGCCGGGCGCTGTTGCTGGGCCGGACGCTGCTGCGGGCGCGGCGGTTCCGCCGCCTCCTCGGCCACCTGGCTCTGCGGCCCTTTGCAGTCGGTCAGCCATACGTCGTAAATCGGATGCTCCACCGCATGCAGGCCGGGGCTTGAGGCGAACATCCAGCCGCCGAAAATGCGGCGCACCTCGCCCTGCAGCGTGACCTCGCTCACTTCGACAAAGCCCACCGTGTTCTGCATCTCCGTCGGCGGGCGTGTGTAGCAGGCGCGCGGCACCACCTGCAGAGCGCCGAACTGCACGGTTTCGTCGATGGCGACGTCGAACGAAATGATGCGGCCGGTGATCTTGTCGAGGCCGGAAAAGATCGCGTGCGCGTTCGGCACTTTCTGCGCCGGCGGCTCTGCGATTACCTCGTCGCCGGGCTGCGGCGCGGTATTGGCCGGCTGCGGCGTGCCGCGCGGCTGGCGGATGCCGGGCGGCAAACCGGGCGATTGCCGCTGCTGCGGCGCCTGCTGCTGCGGCAGGCTGCCCTGTTGCGGGCGCGGATCCTGCGGCACGGAAGCGGCGCCGGGCGGCGGCGGCAAGGGTTGCGACTGCACGCCGCCGCGCGGAGGCTGCGGATAGGGCTGGTTCGGATAGGGCGGCTCCGCCGGTCCGCGCGGAACGTCGCGCGGCGGCCGCGGCGGCGGATCGCCAAAAATGGTGCCGAACTGGGCGCGCGCGTCGCCTGCGAACGGGCCGGAGACAGCCACTAGGCCCATGGCGCTCAACGCGATGACGGCGCCTCTGAGCATCGCAACCTGCATTCGTCGTTCCCGGAAACCGGCGCGGTCGGGAGAATCCGCTGCGCGCCGCGGCCCCCGTTAACACGGCGAATGCGGCGGCGGAAGGGCGCGCCGGCGCGGTCCCGGGCGTGTGCGGCGCCGGTTCCCGGTGCGTGCCCGGACTGTCCCGGCAACCTACAGTTCAGGCGCGTCAATTAACCCCCTCTGCTGGAGCAAGACAACCTCAGGTAGATTCGGACTGCGCGCTTGTCGGCGCGCGGCGCCCAAACGGGGCGTCCAACCCATAATGGGGGGTACAATGTACACTCGTAACACCGGCATGCGGCGTTCGTCCGCAACGCTGGCCGGGCTTGCCTGCGCGTTGGCGCTGGCCGCCTGCAAACATCCGGCTTCGATGAACGATCCGGAACGGCTCTATGCGCCGCGCAGCGAGACCGCGCTGATGCTGGCGTCGCCGGAGGGATTCGACGACATCTGGGCACGTTACAGCGCCAGCGCGGGAGCGGACGAGAAACGGCGGCTGCGCAACGAATATATCGCGATGCGCATGTACGCGATCGACATGCATTACACCGAGTACGAATCCGCGCTGTTGCGGGAAGTGCAGGCCGCCGATTTCGGCACCGACTTCACCAATGCCGGCCTCAATCTCGCCGGCGGCATCACCGGCGGCGACACGGCGCGGGTTCTCTCCGTGGTGGCGACCGGGATGACCGGGATCAACAACGCCTATGCCGCAAAAATACTGCGAGCGCAGCTCATCCACAATCTGCAGGCGGCGATGCGCATCGGACGCAACAAGCAGGCCGTCGTCATCCTCGCCAACAGCCAGTGCCCGGTCGACTATTATCCGCTCGGCATGGCGCTCAGCGATCTGGAAGCCTATTACCGCGCCGGCACCTTCCAGAGCGGGCTCGTCCGTCTCGCACAGACGGTGATGAAGGAGGAAGAAAAGGCGAAAGCGGGCAAGGACGACAAGACTCCGGGCGCGCCGGCGGAGGCGCAGGCGGTGCTTGCGGCTGCGGCGGTGGACGAAGCCATCAAGGCCAATTCCAAACCCAAATGCGACGGCGTCGCCGTGCGCGATCCGCTGCAGGGCTTGCGCCCGCTGCAGGCCCCTCCCGGTATGCCGCGCCAGCGCGGCAATCGTCCGGTCCGAACCACGCCGCTGCAGGAACTGGATGCCGTTTTGGGACGGCGCTGAAACGCACCGCAGGGCGACAGCGCCGGACCGTCGACCGGTCCGGTCGCTTCGCCGCCCCGCTCCACGATCGGCGCCGGACCGCCTCTGCGGCCGGCGCCGATCGGGCCCGCACGCGCGTGCGTTTGCGCCCGGAGCGCAGACGTCCCGTCATGCCGTATGGAACGACGAAACGATGGGACGATGTACGATGAACTGAGAACCGGCGAGGCAGCGTGAGGGGCGCGGCTTTTCGCCCGCGCCGGATGGGCTCACCGCCCCGGCGTCCAGGCCTTGTAGTCGCCGGTCGCTTTCGGGCGCCGCCCCTGCGCCAGGGTCGAACCGGGCGGGCGCAGCGCGCCGGGCGTGCCGGTCATGTTGGGCCGGTGCGGCTTCTGCCAGGAGCGCGGCTTGTAGTTTTCCTGCGTCGGCGGCGTATCCACCGTATGGTGCAGCCAGCCGTGCCAGGACGGCGGCACCATCGAGGGCTCGGCATAGCCGTTATAGATCACCCAGCGGCGCTCGAAGCCGAGCGCGGGATCGATCCTGCCGCCTTTGGTGCGGTAATAGCGGTTGCCGAATTCGTCCTGTCCGACAAATTCGCCGTAGAGCCAGGTCCAGAGCTGGGTATTGAGCGTCTGCCCGTTCCACCAGGTGAAAAACTTCAGCAGGAACTTTTTCATGGCGCGCCGGGTTGGGTTGATCGCTCCGGTCTCATGCCAAACCCGCGTCCATCTGTCTAGGCGACGATGGTCCTTGCGGCGGCGACCCTGAGAGCCGACCGAATCCGTCCCCAACCCGCCCTTTGTCCACCGTCCGACGGAGACAGCCGATGACCTCCGACGACTTCTTTGCGGCGCTGCCGGCCGCGTTCATCGCAATATCCATCCTGCTTACGGCGATTTTCATCGCGCTGATCGTACAGGCGGCGGCGTTGCGCATCGGCGAACGGGTCGCGCGCGGGCATCCCTTCGCGTCCGCATCGCTGACGCGGCTGCGCGGACCGGTGCGGCTGGCGCTGATCGTGCTCGCCTTGCGCATCGCCATGCCGCTGGCGCCGCTTCCCGCCGACGCCCTGCTCTACCTGACGCGCGGGCTGCAGGTCGCGTTCGTGGTTCTGGTCGGCTGGATGGCGATGACGGCGGCCAATATCGGCGCCGATATCTATCTGCGCCGCTTCAAGCTCGATGTCGGCGACAACCTGCTCGCGCGCAAGCACGTCACCCAGACGCGCATTCTCAAGGGCGCGCTCGACACGCTGATCGTCATCATCACGCTCGCAGCGGCGCTGATGTCGTTCGACGCCGTGCGGCAATACGGCGTCAGCCTGTTCGCGTCGGCCGGCGTCGCCGGCCTCGTGGTCGGCTTCGCCGCCCGCCCGATGCTGTCCAACCTGATGGCCGGCGTGCAGATTGCCGTGACCCAGCCGATCCGGATCGACGATGTGGTCATCGTCGAGGGCGAGTGGGGACGCATCGAAGAGATCACCGCCACCTATGTCGTGGTGCGGATCTGGGATTTGCGGCGGCTCATCGTCCCGCTCAGCTATTTTATCGAGAAGCCGTTCGAAAATTGGACCCGCAGCTCCGCGAAAGTGCTTGGAACGGTGCATCTCCATGTCGACTACACCGCGCCGGTCGAGCGCATCCGGGAAAAGCTGAACGAGATTGTCGGGGGCTCCGCATTGTGGGACGGGGAGACGGTCGGGCTGCAGGTGACCGATACCGGGCCGCGCACGATGGAGTTGCGTGCGCTGGTCAGCGGAGCCAACTCGTCGGACGTCTGGAATTTGCGCTGCGACGTGCGCGAGAAGCTGGTCGCGTTTCTGCAACAGGATCACCCGCAGGCGCTGCCGCGCGGACGCGCGGACGTGACCATGCGGGATTCGGGCTTGCCCCGGGCCGGGCGAGCGCCCGCGCCTGCCGGCGCACCGGAACCGTCCGGCGGGCGGTCGTAAGCCGTTCCCCGACAAAGGAGAATCGGTGCGCGCGACAGGCCGCCGGCGGGCTCTGTGCGGTTGCATGCTACCGTAGACCGACGACCGCCCATCCTCGCCGTCAACACCAAGCCACAGCGGATTCCGCGCAATTTCGCCTCGTCGCCGGGAACTGCGACGGATCGGTGACAAGGCGCTTGGCGAACGCGCGCGGAGTGACCAAACTCGCACCTGTCGATGGCCGCTTGCGGTGCTGCGGCTGTCCCCAAAATTAACAGCCAGACACAACATTTAGCGTTTCGTTCAGGTTTGGCCTCTACAGGTTGACGTCAGCGGCGAGTCTGTCTACGGTCTGCGTCCACCCCGGCGGTGTCGGTCACAAGTCTCCAGCCGACGGTTCCAACCAAGCCTCGAGACACGACAATCCGCCCGGAGGGCCTGGCGGGGGCAGCGTTTCTGTCGCCGTCACGGGGCCGGCCGAGCAACGCGGGACCGGTGCAGGCGGACGCCGCCGGCCCAGATGACAGTACGGGCGTTCAAACAGGGACCACGCAATGGCGCGGACGGCCAGGCCGCCTGCGGACAGTGTCGGCACCGGACAGGGTGTGCGACCATAGGAATGGGAAGAAGAAGAATGCGGATCGAACGTCGCTATACCAAGGACGGCCAGTCTCCCTATGCGGAGATCAATTTCCGTTTGACCACGAGCGAAATCCGCAATCCGGACGGCTCCGTCGTCTTCCGCCTCGACAATGTCGAAGTGCCCGATTTCTGGTCGCAGGTCGCCTCCGACGTTCTGGCGCAGAAATATTTCCGCAAGGCCGGCGTTCCCGCGCGGTTGAAGAAATTCGAAGAGCACGACGTGCCCTCCTTCCTGTGGCGCTCGGTCGCCGACGACGCGGGGCTCGCGCTGCTGCCGGAGGCGGAGCGCCTGGTCGGCGAACGGTCCGCCCGGCAGGTGTTCGACCGCCTCGCCGGAACATGGACCTATTGGGGCTGGAAGGGCGGCTATTTCGACAGCGAAGCCGACGCCTCCGCCTTCTTCGACGAGTTGCGCTACATGCTCGAGCGGCGCGCGGCGCTGTCGGGCGTGCAGGACAAGCTCATCAACGATGCCACGTCGTTCAACGCCGATGCGCGCGGCGAGGAACTCGCCGGCAAGGCCATCGCGGGTGTTGGGCAGCAGTTCGATGCGGCCGGCGGAAGGCGCCAGTTCGCCCGAAGAGCTGGTGGAAACAGCCGCTGCCCTGAAACT
>CAYWCE010000067.1:0-963 GCA_964456755.1 uncultured Hyphomicrobiales bacterium | reverse complement strand
CTCCCCCTTCTTCGACTAGTTTCAGCAAATGCTGGCGATGCAGATGTGCGCGCCGAACTCGCCGCAATGGTTCAACACCGGCCTGCACTGGGCCTACGGCATCGACGGTCCGTCGCAGGGCCACTTCTATGTCGATTTCAGGACCGGCGAACTGAAGAAGTCCGACACGGCCTACGAACATCCGCAGCCGCATGCCTGCTTCATCCAGTCGATCGGCGACGACCTCGTCAACGAAGGCGGGATCATGGACCTGTGGGTGCGCGAGGCACGGCTGTTCAAATACGGCTCGGGCACCGGCACCAATTTTTCGCGTCTGCGCGGCGAGGGCGAGAAGCTCTCCGGCGGCGGCAAGTCGTCGGGCCTGATGAGCTTCCTGAAGATCGGCGACCGCGCGGCGGGCGCGATCAAGTCGGGCGGCACGACGCGCCGCGCCGCTAAGATGGTCGTGGTCGACGCCGACCATCCCGACATCGAGCAATATATCGACTGGAAGGTGAAGGAGGAGCAGAAGGTCGCCGCCCTCGTCACCGGCTCGAAAATAAACCAGAAGCACCTGCGCGCGGTGCTGAAGGCCTGCGTCAATTGCGAGGGCTCGGGCGACGACTGTTTCTCGCCGGAAAAGAACCCCGCGCTCAAGCGCGAGATCAGGCAGGCGCGCAAGAACCACGTGCCGGACAACTATATCCAGCGCGTGATCCAGTTCGCGCGCCAGGGCTATACCGATATCGAGTTTCCCATCTACGACACCGACTGGGATTCGGAGGCCTATCTCACCGTCTCCGGACAGAACTCCAACAATTCGGTGCGCGTCACCGACGAATTCCTCAAGGCGGTGGAAAGCGACCGCGGCTGGGATCTCACCTGGCGCAACAGGAAGGGCGTCGCCAGAACGGTGAAGGCGCGCGATTTGTGGGAGAAGATCGGCTACGCCGCCTGGGCCTGCGCCGATCCCGGCCTGCAATT
>CAYWCE010000066.1:0-15217 GCA_964456755.1 uncultured Hyphomicrobiales bacterium | reverse complement strand
GCGAGAAGGCCTTGACGAGCAGCACGCGCCGCTTCATGCGGCCGGACAGGGTGAGAATCTTGCTGTCCTTCTTGTCCCACAGCGAGAGTGCGCGCAATACTTTCTCGATATGCGCGGGATCGGCTTTCTTGCCGAACAGGCCGCGGCTGAACGACACCGTCGCCCAGACCGTCTCGAAAGCGTCGGTGGTCAGCTCCTGCGGCACCAGGCCGATCAGTTCGCGCGCGGCACGAAAATCGCGCCCGATGTCGTGTCCGCCGACTTGCACGCGCCCCTGCGACGGCTTGACGATGCCGCAGACGACGCTGATCAGCGTCGTCTTTCCGGCGCCGTGGGGGCCGAGCAGTGCGAATATTTCGCCCTGCCGGATCCGGAGATCGATCTGCTTCAGCGCCTGGAAGCCGGAGGCATAGGTCTTGGAGAGGTTCTCGATCGAAATCACGGAAGGCATGCGCGGCGGGACCGGTGCTCTGGGGGCAATCCGCGCCGGCGGGGCGACGCGACAAGATGCGCCCGCAGGCCGGCGGACCTGGACGCCGCCTGCATGTAGGCATCGCCGCACGCTCCGGCCAGTGCCGGGACGCTCAAAGATTGGGATTAATACGCGTTTTCCGTCAGAGGCTTAACGCCGGCCGCCGGGAGCGCGGGGCGGCCGTCAGGCGGCGGCCCCCGACATTTCGCGCTCGGTCTCGTCCTCTTCCAGACCTTCGAGATAGGCGACTTCCTGCTCCGAGGCGCCGAGATAGCGCCAGTCGTCCGATTTCGGAACGATGCCCTGGTAGGAGCGCAGCTTTGCCTGCGGCAGATGCGGCGCGACCTGGCCGACGACACGGCCGTCGGACGCGAACTTGCGCACCGCGTCCAGCATCAGCCGGCGGAACTGCACGATGGCGATGTCGCTGGCGCCGAGCCGCTCGCCCGTGCGGTCGGCGATCGGGCCCATCGTTTCCCACATGGCGATGTCCTGATTGGGAATCCCGGCGATGCCGGTGAAATTGCCGAGCTTCATCGCCTGCCGGTCCTGCCCGTAATCGTTCTGCGCCGTTCGTTTGACCGGCCGGTAATTCTCGTCGAGGTCGATGCCGACCTGCGCCACGCAGAATTTTCGCCAGGCCTCCTGCTCGATGCCGCCGTCGGGTGTGTCGCTCCAGGCAATGAAATTGAAATAGCTGCCGGTGTCGTCCCTTGGGACGATCACGCTGGCCACATTGTAGGAGGAATTCGGCGGAATGAGCGCGGTAAACGGCGCGACATAGGTGGTGATGCGCACATAATCGTGCGTGGCAGCGTTGGCGATCGGCCGCCGGATCGCCGCATAGCGGAAGCCGTAATTGGTGAGCTGCACCTGGATGCGCGGCGACCTGTCGGTCGAGGGGCGCAGCCAGTGCGTGCTCGCCGCCGCCGCCGTGTCGACGCGCGCCGGCCGCATGTCGGAGGAATGCAGGCTCGACGAATGCGCCGAATCGATCTGCCCCTCCATGATCTGCGCCCAGTTGCAGGGCAACGCGATGCGCACGATGGAGACGCGCGCCTTGTCGGTCGGCGCCCAGGGCGGCGCCTCGAATTCCGGCATGGTTTCGGCCGGCCCCATATAGACCCAGACGAAACCGCCGGCCTCGCGCACCGGATAAGCCTTGTGCCTGACCTTGGCGGCAAAGCCGCTCTCCGCCGGCTCGGACGGCATTTCCAGCACATTGCCTTCGACGTCGAATTTCCAGCCGTGATACAGGCAGCGCAGCCCGCAATCCTCGTTGCGGCCGAGCACCAGCGAGGCCTTGCGGTGCGGGCAGCGCGCATCGAGCACGCCGAGCCGGCCGTCGGTGTCGCGGAAGGCGACCAGATCCTCGCCGAACAGGCGCAGCGGCACCGGCTTGCCGTCCGGCTCTTCGAGCTGTTCGGACAACAGCGCCGGCACCCAGTGCCGCCGCATCAATTGCCCCATCGGCGCGGTTCCCTCGACCCGGCAGAGCAATTCGTTTTCCTGGTGTGTCAGCATCGCACCCTCCCGGCCGCCCCGTCCGCCTGCAAAATCTCTTAGTATCCTAAGTATAATGCGGACGCCCGGTTCCGCGCAACTGCCGGGAGCCGTATGGTGGGCGGCCGGTGGGCGCGGCGGCATTTGACCGCGCCCGGCTCATGCCGCTACGCGTGAGCGACGAAGTTGGGGTGTCGATTGGACGGAAAGCTCAAGCTCGGCGTCGCCGGCCTCGGCCGCGCCTTCATGCTGATGCTGCCCACGCTGGCGAAGCATCCGCGCCTCTCGCTGGTTGCCGCCGCCGACCCGCGGCAGGAGGCGAGAGACCGATTCGCCGGGGATTTCTCCGCGCGCGTTTACGAAACCGTGGAGGCGATGTGCGCCGACGCCGGTATACAGGCGGTCTATGTCGCAAGCCCGCACCGGTTTCATGTGGCGCATGTGTCCGCCGCCGCCGCCGCCGGCAAGCATGCGATGGTGGAAAAGCCGATGGCGCTGACGCTCGACGAGTGTCGGGCGATGATCGGCGCGGCGCGGCAGGCGAAGGTGCAATTGCTGGTCGGGCATAGCCATAGCTTCGATGCACCCTATCTGCGTACGCGCGAGCTGATCGCGAGCGGCGCATTCGGGCCGCTGCGCATGATCCATGCGCTCAATTACACCGATTATCTGTACCGCCCGCGCCGCCCCGAAGAACTCGACACCGCGCAGGGTGGCGGCGTCATATTCGGCCAGGCTCCGCATCAGGTGGAGATCGTGCGCCTTTTGGCCGGCGCCCGCGCGCTGAGCGTGCGCGCTGCAACCGGACGCTGGGACGGCAGCCGCCCGACCGAGGGCGCTTATTCCGCATTCCTGACATTCGAGGGCGGTGCTTTCGCCTCCCTCGGCTATTCCGGCTACGGCCATTTCGACAGCGACGAATTCTGCGACTGGATCGGCGAGATGGGTGGCGCAAGGGATGTGCGCGCCTATGGCGCCGCACGCGCGAAGCTGCGGCAGGTGCGCTCGGTCGAGGAGGAGATCGCGCTGAAGAATGCGCGTGGCTACGGCACGACCGACACCGCACAACTGCTCGCCGAATCCGAAGGCGCCCTGCACAACCATTTCGGTCCCGTCATCGTCTCCTGCGAGCGCGCCGACCTGCGGCCGATGCCGGATGGCGTGATGATCTATGGCGACGGGAAAAAATGGCTTGAGCCGCTGCCGCCGCCGGCCGTGCCGCGCGCGGAAGTCGTCGACGAACTTTGCGATGCGGTGCTGCTCGGCAAGCCGCCGCTGCATTCCGGCGAATCGGGCATGGCGACGCTCGAAATCTGCCTCGCCATGCTCCGCTCGGCGCAGGAGGGGCGCGAAATCGCGCTCAACCACCAGACGGCGATGTGACGGTCCGCGTAGGCCCGCTTCTATCCGGCCGGGTTGTTGGCGCCCGCCGCGAGTATCGCAATCGTGTCGTTCTCCGCCGCGGCGGCGGATCGGTAGCGCGGCACGGTGGTCACGAACGGGCGTTCCGCATCGGCGGGATGGTAGATTTCCACGAAATACAGGTCCGATTTCGGATCGTGCACCGGCTCGATTCGAATGATGGCCATCGTTTTCCCCGTTTCCGCCGCACCGGTCAGTCCGCGGCCTCGTCGGCATCGCCGGCCCGGTCGAGGCGTTCACCCAGATTGTCGCGAATGGCGTAAAGCGCCCGCAGCAGCGCTTTGACGTCGCGCGCCGTCATCGAGCGGGTCGCAGCCTCGACCACCGCGGCAGCGACCGGCAGCAGTTCGTCCTTGAGCTTGCGCCCGCGCGCGGTGAGATGCACGTGCAGCTTGCGGCGGTCCTTCTTGCTGCGCACGCGCCGCACCAGCCCTCCGCGTTCCATCGCCTGGATCGCATTCAGCGTGGTCGGCTCCATGGTGCCGATGCGGCGCGACAATTCGCGCTGCGTCAGCCCGTCCTCCTGCCAGAGCACGCGCAGGAAATACCACATTCCGAGCGTGACGCCGTGCGGCTCGATCCGCTCCTGCAGATAGCGCTGCAGCGCGCGGTGCGTCATGCGGATCTGGTAGCCGACGCTGGTTTCCAGCGGCAGCACGACGTCGGCCGGCTGGGCGGCCTTGCGGGAGCGGCCGCGTGCAGCGTTTACCGGCATCGGTCACCTGCAGCGGTCGGGACTGGACGGCGATCGGGCATGGCGTCACTTCGGTCCTGCGCGGAGGGCGAAACGCCGGAAAATCGCGGGCGCAAGACCGGCGGCGGCCAGCACCACGCCCGCTGCGGCCAGCGGCAGCGACGGGGCGACGAAACACAGCCCCGCGGCGCCGACCATGACGCGCGCAGGCACGCCGAGCGGTGCGGTGAAATAGCCCTCGGTGCCGACTCCGACCAGATAGACGCCGATCACGGCGGTCACCACGCCGAAGGCGATGCCCGCGGTCGTCCCCACCAGCAGCAGTTCCGGACTGTAGGCGAAGGAAAACGGCACAATCGCCGCCGCAACCGACAGCCGCGTTGCAATCGCCGCGATCGCGATCGGATTGGCGCGGGCGATCGCGGCTGCGGCATAGGCGGCGACGGCCACCGGCGGCGTGCTCGCCGACAGCACCGAGAAATACAGCAGGAACATGTTGGCGGCGAGGACGGAGAGGCCGAGCTTGAGCAGCACCGGGCCGACCAGCACGGTCGCCAGAATATAGACGCTCGGCGTCGGCATCCCCATGCCCAGCAGGATGGTGACTGTAGCCGCGACCAGCAGCGAGACGAACAGCATCTCCCCGCTCGCATAGAGGATCAGCGAGGAGAATTTCGCGGCAAGGCCGGTCATCGCCAGTCCGCCGATGACCAGGCCGGCGGCGGCGCAGGCGGCGGTGACGCCGATCACGCGCAGCGTCGCGTCGGCAAGCACGTTGTACAGCCGCACCGGTCCGATCCGTGTCTGCTTGCGCAGCAGCGCCACCAGGAACACCGCAACGGTGCCGAAGATCGCCACATAGGTCGCCGCATAGCCCATCGCCAGTCCGGCGACGATGGCGGCGAGCGGAACCAGAAACAATTCGCCGTTGCGCACCGCTTCGCGCAACGGCGGAATCTCGGCCGGCGACAGCCCGCGCATGCCGAGCCGTTTCGACATGTAATGCACCTGCACGAATACGCCGAGATAATAGAGGCAGGCTGGAATGACGGCGGCGAGTGCGATCTGGTAATAGGCGATGCCGGTATACTCGGCCATGATGAAGGCGACCGAGCCCATCACCGGCGGCATGATCGACCCGCCGGTGGAGGCCGCCACTTCGATCGCGCCGGCGGTTTCGCGTCTGTAGCCGGCGCGCTCCATCGTCGGGATCGTCACCGAGCCGGTGGTGACCACGTCGGAGACCGGGCTGCCGGAAATCATCCCGTAGGAGCCGGAGGAGACGATCGCGATTTTGGCGGTGCCGCCCGCGGTCCGCCCGGCGAGCAGCGCGCCCATGCGGTAGAAGAAGTCGGCGCCGCCGGCGCGTTCCAGCATCGTGCCGAACAGCACGAACAGGAATGCGTAGGTCGCCGCCACCCGCACCGGAACGCCGTAGATCGCGTCGGTCGTATAGACCGTCGTATCGATGAAATGGTCGAGCGAGATATAGCCATGCGCCAGCTCGCCGGACAGCAGGTGCCCGTAGAGATTATAGGCGATGAACGCAATGACAATCAGCGTCAGCCCCGCGCCCACCGCCCGCCGCGTCGCCTCCAGCACCATCAGCACCATGGCGACGCCGAAACCGAGTTCCCATGCCGACAGCGGATCGAACAGCGTGATGCGGTTGACGATGCTGCCGAGATTCCACCAGAAGAACACGCCCGATGCGGCGGCGATTGCCGCCAGCATCCAGTCGACGGGCCCGGGATTTTCGCCGGTGGAGCGTTCGGACGGCGCCAGCGTCAGGAACACCAGCACCAGCATCGCAGACAGAAACACCATCATCATCCCGTAAATGTCGGTGACGATAATGATGACGTTGTAGATGACCCAAACGGCGATCAGCACGGCATAGGCTTTCAGCGCGGCGCCGAGGATGCCTCCCGGATTTCGCGTCTTGCCGGTGCTGAAGAGAAACCTGAAAATCATGATGGACATTCGCCGGCTTCGTCCCGCATTCCGCCGATGCGGGTCGGGGACGAAGCCGGCCGAGTTTGTCGAACCGATCGCAGAAATGCGTTCGCCGTATTTCTAGAGCAGTCCCTTCTCCTTGAACAGCTTGGCGGCGCCGGGATGGAAATCGCCGGCCTTCTGCTCGGTCATGAATTTCGGGGTGAGCTGCTTCATCGCCGGATGCACGCCCTGCATCTCGCCGACATGCTCGACCAGCGCCTTGGCGATGTTGTAGGCGTCCTGCTCGCTCATCGATTTGTGCGCGACCAGCATGGCGCCGAGCGTCACCGCCGGCACCGGCTCGGGCTGGAAGGCGTAGGACTTCGCCGGGATGGTGTAGCCGTCGACGCCGGACACTTTCGCAACGGCATCGATGGTCGACTGACGGACCGGCAGCATCACCACGTCGATCGCCTGCGACACTTCCAGGATCGACTTCTGCCCGACAAACAGCGAGTTGAAAATCGCGTCGATGCGCCGATTGCGCATCAGGTCGCCCTGTTCCTGCGAGGCGGCCGGCACGACGGCGCCGCCCCATTTCTCGATGTCCTGCGCTGTGACGCCGATCGCCTTGAACATGCGGTCGACCACCTCATGCACGACATTGCCGCGCCGGTTGGTTGCCACGCGCAGCGGCGGCTTTTTCTCGGCGATGTCCTCGAAGCTCTTGATCCCGTGCTTGTCGACGAATTCCTTGGTGACCAGAAGCTGCACCGGCGCCCAGTTGTAGAGATAGGCGATGACGCGCAGATCCTCGACCTTGTTCTTGAACGGCTCCTCGGCATTCTGCGCCATGCGCAGTTCCATGTTGTGGACGATGCCGAGCGGCACCTTCTGCTGGTCGAGAAGCTGGACGTTGGCGATGCCGCCGCCGGAGGTCTGGTAGGTGATGGTCGAGCCGGGGAACGCGGCCTTCATCGCCTTGTCGAGGCCTATTCCGATCGAGGACCAAAGGCCGCCCGGACTCGCGCCGGCGAGCGTCAACTGGTAGCTCTGCGCCTGCGCCGGACCCGCGAGCGCGGTGGCGACGCCGGCAGCGACGATCAATGCTCTGAATGCTGACATTTTCGGTCCTCCCTGAACCTTTCTGCTCCTGTTGCGGCCGCGACCTCGCGGCCATGTCCAACGGCCGGTCATTGTCTGCGCGGAATTTGCATCAGTTCGGCCAGTTGTTGGGGGGTCGGCGCCGCGGCCAGCATTTTTCTGGCGAGGGCATCGGCGACGATGCGGTCGACGCCCGACACTGTATCGGGAACCACCGCGTCTTTGGGAAAATACTGCTCGCGCATGCGCCGCGCACGCTCCTCCGGCATCTGCTGCCACTGCGCATAGTGCCGGATGGCGGCCTCTCCATACATCCAGTCCACGGTTTCCCGATAGGCGGCGAGGAAGCGTTCGATCGCGGACCTGCGCGATTCAAGCACCGAGGCGCCGGTCACCAACACGCGCGCGGTCTGCTGGCGCAGGGCCGCGATTTCGCGGCCGCTGGCGACGACGCGGATGCCCTTGCGCTCGATCTGGTCGAATCCGAAGGGTGGCGCCGCCCAGCCGATATCGACCTCGCCGGTTATCACCTGGGTATAGGTACCCGGCGGTCCGCCGGTCGCTACCGGCTTCGCCTTCACGCCATGCTGCGCCATCAGTGCGGCGACCGCGGCCTGCGTCAGCGATCCCTCGGCGGAATAGGCAAGGGTGCGGCCGGCCGCATCCTTCAGCGAGCGGATCGGGGAATCGTCCTTCACATACCAGTACAGATCGGCCGCGCCCGTGGCCTGCGCGCCGACGATGCGCAGCGGCGCACCCTTGGCATGGGCGGCGATGACATAGACGAGGCCGAGCCCAACGCCGATTTCGGCCGTACCGGTCAGCACCGCGCGTGCGGCTTCCGTGGCGCTTTGCGGATAGGCGATGTCGAGGTCGAGTCCGTGTTTGCGGAAAATGCCGGCGCGCTGGCCGAGTTCGGCGACCGAACTGTCCCAGTTGCCGCGCTGCGCCACGGCGACGCGCAGCGTCTCCTGCGACGCGGCTGGGAAAGAAACGGCCGCGCAGGCAAGCACAGACAGCGCCATGCCGCCCAGCCACCTCCCGCCCATCGACGCCTCCCCAGCATGCGCATGCCGGTCGAATTCGCCCGGGCCGGCACCGCTCTCATCGGCATCCGCGGAGGTTCGCATTCGCGGACGCCCCGGCCATTGACCGGAAAGAAGTTAGCATCCTAAGTATATCGGGCAGCGTCAACTGGCAGATTGCCGGCCCGCTGGCTGTTGCGCTGCACAAGCCCCAACCACCGCCCGCCGCATGCTGCGACCTTTGGTCCGGGCGCGGCTACACGCAAATCCTGACGAGCTTCTTCATGCAGCCCGTTCCTTCCGCCGCAGATCTCACACCGATGCCCGTGCGGGTCGCACAGGCGACTGAAATCGCCGACGACATATTCCTGTTCGAATTGCGGCCGTCCGATGCCGGCGAATTGCCCGCCTTTACCTGTGGCGCGCATATCCTCGTGCGCACGCCGGGCGGCATGAACCGCAAATATTCGCTGTGCAACGACCCAAGCGAGCGCGACCGCTACCTGATCGCCGTGCGGCGAGAGCCGGACAGCCGCGGCGGCTCCGCCGGCATGGCGACCCTGAAGGCCGGCGACAGGCTCGCGATCTCTGCCCCGCGCAACGACTTTCCGCTGGTGAAAAGTCCGGCGGGTTACATCCTGATCGCCGGCGGCATCGGCATCACGCCGATCCTGTCCATGGTCCGTCACATCGGGAACGAAGGCGGGCGCTTCAAACTGTATTATCTGACGCGTTCGCCGCAGGCGACTGCATTCCGGGAGGAACTGGGCGGGCCCGACTTCCGCGGACAGGTGGTCATTCATCACGACGGCGGCGATCCCGCGCGCGCCTTCGACCTGTGGCCGGTGCTCGAACGACCCAGGGGACACGTCTATTGCTGCGGCCCGCGCCCGCTGATGCAGTCGGTGCGCGATATGACCGGGCACTGGTCGCCCTCGGCCGTGCATTTCGAGGCCTTTGCCGAACCGGAGCGCCGAAAGGCGGATGACAGACCGTTTCGCGTGCGGCTGGAGAAGAGCGGACGCACGCTCGACGTGCCGGTGGGAACGACGATCATGGAAGCGGTGCGCGCGGCGGGCGTCGCAGTCGCAAGCTCCTGCGAGAGCGGCACCTGCGGCACCTGCCGCACCCGGCTGCTTGCCGGTACGCCCGACCATCGCGATCTCGTGCTCGCCGAGCACGAGAAGGCGGCGCACATCATGATCTGCGTCTCGCGCGCAAAGTCGGACGAACTGACGCTCGATCTGTGACGGTACCGCGCGGAGGCCGTCTCAGGGCACGATCTTTTCCGTGCGGAAGCGCCGCAACAGGCGCACGAACATGTCTTCGGTGTCGACCACGTCGTGAAAGCCGTAAAGCCGCGACTTGGTCACGTCCGACATCACGTCCCAGTCCGAGTTGAACACATAATCGGCAAACGGCCAGGCAACGAGCTGCGCATAGTCGTAGGGCTGCAGGCGATATTTCGTCGTCATCGCATTCCACAGATCGCCCTTGTCGGCCATGTGCTGGGTAAGGCCGATCGCCTGCGGATCGGCAAGCGGCATGTCGAACACGGCCGCGATTTTCGGCCAGACATTGCGCCAGCGGAAATAGTCGCCGTTGGTGATGTTGAATGCCTCGTTGGCGCAGCGCGGCTCGCTCGCCGCCCACAGCGCGGCATTGGCGAAGTGCGAAGACTCAGTGACCTGGTAGATCGTGCCGAAGGCACAGCCGGGAAAGCGCAGCGGCAGGCCGAGTTCTTTCGAGATCGCCGCATAGACCGCGATTGCCGGCAGGATGCTCATCGCCGTGCCCGGCGCGAAGCCGCACAGGGTCTGCGGCCGCAACTCGACGAAGTCCCAGGCTCTGCCGCGCTGGAAATCCGTCAGCCAGTCGATCTGGTCGAAATAATAGTCGGGCGGCATGTGGCGCGGATCGCTCTCGCGCATCGGCGTCTTCAGCGGGCCGAGATGCGTGCCGTAATATTTGGTGCCGGTGACGAGGACCACGCGCTTAAGCGCGCGCGAGGCACCGGCAATCGCCGTGACCGCGTTCGCCAGCATGTCGCGGTTGGGGCCGATGTTGGAGGCATAGCCCGCAGCGTTTCCCGCGCTGGCCTGGAAGGCGGCGTAGAAGATGTGCGTGACGCCGGACAGGCCGGCGAGCTTTGCCGCGGCCTCGGGATCGAGCAGGTCGACGGCGATGTGCCGGTAACGCGGGCCGTCCTCCTGCGCCCGCCGCGACAGCCCGATCACCTGCCAGTCGCCTTCCGCGACCAGCTTCTCCACGATATAGCGGCCGATGACGCCCAGCGCCCCGACGACGACGGCGGTTTTCTGCATGCCGGTTTCCTTGTCCGACGCGACGATAGCCGATCCGCGCGCCTGCGCCAGCGTCCATCGCCGGCACCGGTCGGCAAGACGGGGCGGGCGGCGGTTGAGCCGGCGGGGGAGAACGCGCTAGGTTGCGAAGGAGCGCGGACCGGCCGATCGGACGGTCGGCGTGCGCGCCATGGGGCGACCTTGTCCGTTTTCCTCCCCGAAAAGCCTGCCGGTTCCGCTGCGACGGCCATGCGCGAAGCCAACAGCTACGATTTCGTGCGCTTCTGCGCAGCGTCGTCGGTGCTGTTCAGCCACCATTTCGATCTTGCCGGCTTCGCCGAGCCGCTCGTGCCCGGCTATGGCGAGGATTTCGGCCAGCTCGGCGTGCAGGTCTTCTTCTGTCTCAGCGGCTTTCTGATCTGCCGCTCGCTGCAGAAATCCAACGACTGGGCGCTGTTCTTCGCCGCGCGCGTGCTGCGCATCTTTCCCAATCTCGCTTTCGTGCTGGTCGTGACGTCCGCCGCGACGCTGATCTGGTACGGCAATGTGTCCAACCTCGCCGCGCATGTCGAATATGTCGCCGACAACCTTGCAATGTTCGTGCAGGGGGCGAGCTTTCGCATTCCCGGCGTGTTCGGCGACGCGCTGCGGCCGGCGGTCAACGAGCCGCTATGGACGCTGCCTTACGAATTATGGCTCTACGTGCTGCTGTTCGCGCTGTTCGCTGTCGGCGGGCGCGCCGCCACGCGCGTCGCACTCGGAGCGCTCGGCTTCGGCGCGCTATGGAGCGCCGCGTCGCTCCTGCCCGATACGATCGGGCCGCTGGAAAGCGGCGATCTCGTCAAGCTCGGCAGCTACTTTTTCGCCGGCGCGCTGCTCGCGGCGTTCTGGCGAACGCTCGCACCGCACGCGATCGCGCTCGGCGCGGCCGGGCTAGCAGGCGTCTTCGTCGTGCGCGCGTTCGTGCCGCTCGACACGCCGCTGCAGGCGCTCGCGCTGGCCGCCGCAACGATCGGGCTCGGCAGCGCGCGCAGCATGGCCTGGTTTGCGAAGGGGGGCGACGCGTCCTACGGCATCTATGTGTTCGGCTGGCCGGTGCAGCAATTCGCTTTGCTCGCCGTCGGCTCGTTCTGGGGATCGATGGGGCTCGCTTTCGCGGTCGCGGTCGCCATCGGCTACGCCACCTGGCACGGTTTCGAGAAGCGCGCGCTTTCGCAGCGCCTGTGGCTGGCGGAACGCATGCGCGCGCTCGCGCCGACCCTGTCGCTGCGCCGCAAGCCGCGCGCGGCGGAGTGAGGGCGGGCGGCGGCGTCTACGAGCTGCCGAAGCTCGTCAGCGCAGTCATCGCAGCCGGCGCGCGCGTTGCCTGGGATGATACCGCCAAACAGATCGTGCTGCCCGGCACCGGCATGGTGCCGATCGGCATTGCGATAATCGCAGCAGGGAATGGCATCGCCACTGTACGCGTGCGGCTCGATGGAATCGCGACTGCGGCGGCCTGAGCGAAAAAAACAAATTGCGAGGTGCATTGCCGGAGTCCGGTTCGCACCAAAAGCGCACGAATTGCTGCGTTGCGGCGACGTGTCGTGATGAGCAATAGCGACGTTCCGCGCCGGAATAAAGTAGGGCCAGCGCACGCGCTGGCGTTGATACCTTGCGGCTTTGGGATGATTGTGGCCGGATTAGGAGAGACGGCGGCGGGCCTAAGCTGAGCGTCCAAGCACACGCTCAAGAAATGATGTCGTCAAGCTCGAAGTCGAGGCGGTAAAGCGCGGGGCATGGCGTCGCCTCGCGCAGGAGAACCCACGTGGCCAAGGCGAAAAAGAGAAAGGCCCAAAATATAAAGCCGGACGACTATTTCGCCGCTGGGCCTATGGAGTTCGCACGCTTCGGCCGGTTGATGATAGGCCGCTCACGGGCAACGCAAGCGCAATCTGAGGCCGCTCAAGCCCGAATGGTGGCTCAATATCCCATCACAGTCAGAGAAATTGACGCCCTTGTCGCCTCCATCGCGACGCAGATCGCCCGCCTACCCCCCGATCGCCTGCTTCAACGGGGCTGGTGGGAATATGCAATGGTGGTCGGCTTAGGCGGGAGTAATGCCGGTGACTCAGAAAAGCTCGCAGCCGCCCGGATGGTCGATTATGTGCAAAGCGTAATCGTGTCGGTGAAGCCGGAGCAGTATGCCGCCGACGTAAGCGAGGAAGATTGGACCAAGCTGAAAGCGGATGTCGAGACATTATTCCGGCGCCTCACGCTCGATTATCAGATGTGCCTGACGGCTCACAGAAGGGCTCAAGACCCGCAACTGGATATGCAGCTGGAGCAGTTTCGGTTTCGCGCGGAAACACTCTGGCTGAATATTCGAGGCAAACGTTACCAGCTTCATGAGCGGCAGGCGCTGCTCGATGTGCTCGTGCCGCATTCGGACATTCTGTTGAAGTTATTCGGACTTGACGCAGCCGCACTCGCGGCGGAGTTCGACAAGATTTTGACTCGACTTACGCACGGCCTCATGGACATCGCAGGAGATATGAAAGAGTTGCACGCAAAGTCGATGGCCCGGCTTGATGAGCTTGCAGCTGAGCACCAAGACCTAGACTTCGAAGCACTAATGGCCAAAGTGTTTGAAAACCGCGACCTTGCTGCGCAGCGCGACAGGTTCGCAGGCGCGATGTTCGGCCTTGATCTGTTCGACGTCGGTAAAAATACCGTCCTGCCCAAGGCCATGCTGGACGCGCTGAGTTATTCCCCCGGCGAAGACACCGAATTCTTCGCCCCCGACGAATTTACAGGATGGCCCTTGCGCATTTGGCCGATAATGCGGCGGCCATTCATACGGCTCAACGGCTCGACGCATTGCTTCGACATCTTCAGCCTATTTGACAACATATACCGCGTACTACGGCGCGTTGTTGTTGAGCTTGAACCTGCCTACAAAGAAACGTGGAACGACCGTCAAAAGGCGGTCTCTGAAGAATTGCCGGTCACCTACTTGACAAGGCTGATGCCTGGCGCACGTGTATATCGGCCTGTTTATTACAGATGGAAAATCGCCGGCGGCCCGGCGCAATGGCATGAGGCCGACGGCATCTTGATCTATGAAGACCACCTCTTCGTAATCGAGGTGAAAAGCGGCGCTTTCACGTACACATCGCCCGCAAACGATCTCGATGCACATCTCGCGTCACTTCGTACGCTTCTCCAAGTGCCTGCCCGGCAAGGAAGCCGGTTTGTGGATTTCTTGGAAAGCGCGCCTGAAGTCTCGATTGCGGACGCAGAACACAATGAAATTGCGAAACTGCGACGTTCGGATTTCCGGCATGTGACCGTATGCACAATTACGCTTGATGCCTTCACGGAGCTGGCGGCTCGCGCGCAACATCTTGCGCCACTCGGGATCGATGTCGGTCAGCGCCCGTTGTGGCCACTTTCGCTCGACGACCTTCGGGTTTACGCCGACCTATTCGACAATCCGCTGATTTTTTTGCATTTCGTCGAAATGCGCGTCAGAGCCGGTCGTTCCGATAAGGTCGACCTCAATGACGAGATGGACCACTTCGGTATGTATATCACGGAGAACAACTACACGCAGTATGCGGAAGAGCTCTCCGAGAATGCCGACAAGATGCACTTCGACGGCTACGTGACCCCGATCAACGAATACTTCAGTGCCGTTCTCGTCGGAGACGCGCCGCCGAAGCCTCGGCAGAAGATGCCACACCGGATAGCCGAGATTGTCGATCTGTTGGGTTCCTCGAACGAGCCACACAGAGCGGAATTATCAAGTTTCATCCTAAACGGCGCTGGCGACTGGCGGGACACGCTTGCTTCGTCGATCGAGAACGCGCTGAAGGAAAATAGGGAGCTAAAGCGCGCGCGCCCGCTGTCATCGTATGGCGGAATGGAGATGACCCAGTTTGTTTGGTCTCCAGACGCACCACGTAACGCGGAAGGCGCGATCGAACACACGCGCGTTGTCATGCTCGCGGACAATAAGACAGATCGCCGCCTCGTTGAGTTTGAATACAACGAAGATGGAGAGCTGTTCGGTGCCCACTTGCGCAATGTAACTCTTGTCGGAGTGCCAGCGGCAGAGATCGAGCGTCTACGCGCGGAGGGCGTGTCGTTGCAGCAGAGGCGGATTGAAAATGCCCAAGCCAAGGGAAAGATTGGCAGGAACGATCAGTGCCCCTGCGGGAGCGGCAAGAAGTGGAAAAAATGTCACGGCCAGCGGGCGTAAGCGCCGCTAAGCTGAAACCGACTGCGGAACAGGTGTTTGCAATGGGTCGTTCGCGACTGAGCGAGCCCACACGACAAACCTGCGCGTCAGCAGTGTCCCAAGCCGGACGCAAGGTCGCCGCCAAAAGGATTCGAACACTGGGCGAACATCGCGCCCTTCCGTGTCGCATCCGTGTCGCACGGAATCGCCGGCAATCCTCGTAAGCCTTTGACATGTTTCGGGTTCGCCTTGCGTTCCTTTGCAACACGGACCGAAAAAACGAAATGCCGCCAAGCCTTTGACTTGACGGCATTTATTTGGTTGCGGGGGTAGGATTTGGGAATCCTTGTCCCGGCGGCGCGGCGCCGCCGCTTGCCGGGCCCCGGTCAGGTTCATTCACCGCGCCCGCCGCAAAACACACAAGGCCCGGACATTTGTCCGGGCCTTGTGTGTTTGGTTGCGGGGGTAGGATTTGAACCTACGACCTTCAGGTTATGAGCCTGACGAGCTACCGGGCTGCTCCACCCCGCGTCA
>CAYWCE010000065.1:0-15260 GCA_964456755.1 uncultured Hyphomicrobiales bacterium | reverse complement strand
TTCGCGGTCGCAAACGAGCCGCAACTCCACCGATTGCACGCGGCCGGCCGAGCGCGCGCCCGGTAGCTTGCGCCAGAGCACGGGCGAGAGCGTGAATCCGACCAGATAGTCGAGTGCACGGCGAGCGAGATAGGCATCGACCAGCGCGCGGTCGATGGCGCGCGGATGCTTCATCGCCTCGCTCACCGCCTGCTTGGTGATGGCGTTGAAGACGACGCGTTCGATCGGCTGGTCCCTGAGGACGTTCTTTTCCTTCAGGACTTCCAGGACATGCCAGGAAATCGCTTCCCCTTCGCGGTCGGGGTCGGTGGCCAGGATCAGCTTGCTCGCGCCCTTGACGGCCCGGGCGATGTCGTTGAGCCGCTTTTGCGCCTTGGCGTCGACCTCCCAGATCATGCGGAAGTCGGCCTCCGGGTCGACCGAGCCGTCCTTGGCGGGAAGGTCGCGGACATGGCCGAACGAGGCCAGAACCTCGTAGCCGGGGCCCAGATATTTGTTGATCGTCTTGGCCTTGGCCGGCGATTCGACGACGACGATGTTCATGCAATTCCAATGACTTGAGGGCGATTGCGGCTGGCCTTTGGCCCGAATCCGCCGCTTATTTGGGGCCGGAACATGGGTAAATCGACCCCCGGTGTCAAATCCGTGGCCGTATTGGCGATCCGGAGCGGTGGGCGAAAGGGTATTGAAATACAACCATCAATTGATATTAATTTGTTCCGCAACCAATCAAGGCTGCGGTTTCGCTACCTGCCGTCTGCGAACAAACAGCCGGACGCCCGCCCGATGCAGAAGCCGACATGTCCATCCAAAGCCGGCAGGCAACGCGAGCCGGATCCGGTCGCGGCGCACATTTCCGAGCTTGCGGCCGAACTCGCCGCGCTGGCGCACCGGCACGGTCACCAGACCCTGGCCTATCTGCTGCAGATGGCGCGGCTGGAGGCGGACAACATCAACGGCCGGTGATCAGAGCAAAGCGACCTTGCCGCCCTGCTGGCGGCCCAGTCGTCCCGCAAGTTCCAGCTCCAGCAGCACGGTGCGCACGATCGCAGGTGCTGCGCCGGACAGCCGGATCAGGTCGTCGATATCGACCGGCGTCGGTCCGAGCAATGCGATGACTTTTCTGCGCTCGTCGTCGGCCGGCTCGCCGACGGCGGCGGGAATTTCGGGCTCGGGTTCTTCCGCCGGCAAGTCGACCGGCTGGCCGATGATCGGCTTGAGCACCGCGACGACGTCGGCAGCTTCGGTGACCAGCGTCGCCCCCTGCTTGAGCAGGCCGTTGGTGCCTTCCGCGCGCGGGTCGAGCGGCGAACCCGGTACGGCAAAGACTTCACGCCCCTGTTCCAGCGCCATGCGCGCGGTGATCAGCGAGCCGGAACGCCGCGCAGCCTCGACAATCACCACTCCGAGCGACAGTCCGGAAATCAGCCGGTTGCGGCGCGGAAAGTCGCGGCCGCGCGGCTCCCAGTCGATCGGCATTTCGGTGACCAGAGCACCCTTGTCGACGATCGCATCGGCAAGTCCGGCATGTTCCGGCGGATAGATGTGATCGTGGCCGCCGGCGAGGACAGCGATTGTGCCCGATGCAAGGCTTGAGCGATGTGCGGCGGCGTCGATGCCGCGGGCGAGGCCGGAGACGACGACGAAGCCGGCCCCGGCAAGGTCGCGCGCCAACCCTTCGGCGAATTTCGCGCCGGCGGCGGAGGCGTTGCGCGAGCCGACGATGGCGACCATGGCATGATGCATCGACTCGACATTGCCGCGCACGGACAGCAACGGCGGCGGGTCGTCGATCATGCGCAGACGCGCTGGATAATCGGGTTCGCCGATTGCGATCAGAACCACGCCCCTGCGGCGCCCCGCCTGCAATTCCCGCTCCGCCTCTTCGATGCTGCAGATGCGACCGGGCCGTTCTGCGCCGCCGCGCCGGGCCAGATCGGGCAGGGCGCCGAGTGCGGCGCGTGCACCGCCGAAGTGGTTGATCAGTGCGCGAAAGGTGCGCGGGCCGACATTCTCGCTGCGGATCAGCCGCAGCCAGTCGAGCCGTTGTTCGTCCGTGAGACGTACACCTTCACCTGCAATCGGCACGCATGCCCCATGATAGCGGGACGGCAGCATCGCTTTGTCGGCGATGAAATACAACCGAAGCCGTGCAGGTGCGACAGGGCCCGCCGGCCCCGTTTCCCCGGCCCCCGTTACAAATGACAATTCCACGCCACCCGTAACGGGTTTAGGCATGCGTAACCTTGTTGGGTTTTGATAATGCGTTTGGCCCGGCCCAAATCCGGCATTGCGGTGCGAACGGCCCAAGCGAACGGCCAAGCGCGTGTGCAGCGTAAAATTTTGCATCGCAAAATCGTCGGTTCGCCCGGTATGCCGGGCATCGCAGGCAAATGTGTCGCGTTTCGACGACATCTCGGCAGGCGAGATCGGACATGGAAAGACACGAGCCAAAGAGTATGGGCGGCCATCGTTGGGAGGCCGTGACGGTCGCGGCCCGTTGCTGGCCGCTTGACCTGTTCTGGCTGAGCGACAGCCAATGGGCGGCCGTGCGGCCGCTGATACCGCGCATGTCCATGGCGCCGAGACGCCTGAGCGACAGGCGCGTCGTGAGCGGGATCGTGCATGTGGTGATCGCCGACCTTCGCTGGCGGGATTGTCCGCGCGCCTACGGTCACTATCTCACGCTGCATAATCGTTACCTGCGCTGGAAACGCCAGCGGCTGTGGCGTCCGCTTGCGGTGATGCTCGCCACCCGCCAGGGCGGACCGGAAGAGTTCACCGTGCAGGCAAAGGTACGGCTGTTGTCCTCGGCGCTGCGCGGCTAACGCTTCGCGGCCCCGATGCGGAGTTCTTCGCCGGCGATCAGGCGCCTGATATTGGCGCGATGCATGACCAGCACGAGGGCGGCCAGCACCACGAACAGCGCGGCAACTTCATTCTGGCCGTTCAGCCACAGGACCAGCGGCGTCGCCGCGCTCGCGGCGATGCCTGCCAGCGATGAATAGCGGCTGATGCCGGCGACCGCGAGCCAGATTGCGGCAAAGGCAAGCGCGGCCAGCCACGAAAATCCGATCAGGATGCCGATAAACGTGGCGACGCCCTTGCCGCCCCTGAAGCGCAGCCAGGCGGGAAACAAATGTCCGAGGAATGCGCCGAGTGCTGCGGCGATGGCCGTCTCCTGTCCCGGGTGGTGCAGGAAAACCAGCACCGCCGCCGTGCCCTTGAGCATGTCGAGCACAAGCGTCGCCACTGCCAGACCCTTGTGCCCGGTGCGCAGCACATTGGTCGCCCCGATATTGCCCGAGCCGATGCTGCGCAGGTCGCCGGCTCCGAACAGGCGCGTCAAGATCAGGCCAAAGGGAATTGAGCCGAGCAGGTAGCCGACGCCGAAGCCGGCCGCCAGCGTCACCAGGGACTGCGAAGCACCCATCGAGGCTCCCGGAAACATGGATGGCGATCGGCTCGACCGCCGGCCTCAAGCGTATTCGTAGACGGTGCGCCCGGCAACGACGGTGCGCATCACGCGGCCGGTCATTTTCGCTTCGTCGAAGGGCGTGTTCTTGCAGCGCGATTTCAGTTCCTCCGGATCGAGAATCCAGGCCAGGTCCGGATCGAACACGATCACGTCGGCAGGCGCGCCGGGGCGCAGGCTGCCGCCAGGCAGGCCGAGCAATCCGGCCGGTCGCGTCGACATCGCCGCGAGCAGCCGCAGGAGCGAGACCCGGCCATCATGCACGAGGCGCAGCCCTGCGCTCAGCATGGTCTCCAGTCCGATCGCGCCCGGCTCCGCTTCCGCAAACGGCAGCCGCTTGGTTTCGACGTCCTGCGGATTGTGGTCGGAGATGACGACGTCGACCAGTCCCGATGCCAGCGCGTCGGCCAAAGCCGCGCGATCGTCCTCCGCGCGCAGCGGCGGGGTCAGCTTGAAGAACGTGCGATAGGGGCCGATGTCGATTTCGTTCAGCGTCAGGTGATTGATCGACGCCGACGCCGTCACCGGCAGACCCGCATCCTTGGCACGGCGCAGCACCTCGAGCGACTCCCTGCAGGTGACGGATGCGGCGTGGTAACGTCCGCCGGTCAGCGCCACCAGCCGCATGTCGCGTTCGAGCAGGATCGTCTCTGCTTCCCTGGGGATGCCGATCAGTCCGAGCCGGGCGGCGTACTCGCCGTCGTTCATCACGCCCTCGCCGACGAGGTCGGGATCTTCGGTGTGGTGCACGACGAGCGCATCGAAATCCCGCGCATAGGTGAGGCAACGCCGCATCACCTGCGCATTGGTGACGCTTTTGGTTCCGTCGGTGAAGGCGACCGCACCGGCCGCCTTGAGCAGGCCGATCTCGGTCATCTCCTTGCCGTGCAGGCCCTTGGTCAGCGCGGCCATCGGCGCGACATGGACGACGGCGGTATCGCGTGCACGGCGCAGGATGAAATCGACGATGGCATGGTCGTCGATCACGGGACTGGTATCGGGCTGGCAGACGATCGTGGTGACCCCGCCCGCGGCGGCAGCCTCGCTCGCCGAAGCCAGCGTCTCACGATGCTCGGCGCCGGGTTCGCCGACGAAAGCGCGCATGTCGATCAGGCCTGGCGCGACGACGCGGCCCTTGCAGTCGACGACCTCGGTGCCCTGCGGCACGCCGGCCGCGCCGATGCCGCGCTTGGCCTCGCGGATCGTGCCGTCGGCGATCAGCAGGTCGCCGGGAAAATCGAGATCGCGCGACGGATCGACGATGCGCGCATTGGCAAGCAGGATCGGGCGGCGGTCGGACAGCATCATGCCGGGCCGGCCGTTCCGGCACGCAAGGCGCAGCTTTGCGCCGGGTCTCGATCCGCCTGCGGCATTCTCACTCCGTGTCGAAACTGCGACGCACCCTGACGGTGAGCCGGGCAAGAAACCAGAACAGCGTGACCAGCAGCAGCGCGAGCCCGAGCGCCACGATCACGTTCCACAATTGCGGGCGCGAGACGGCCACAAAACCGGCTCCGACGACCGCGAGCAGGATGAAATAATTCGCGCGCCGCGCGGTGAAGCGGGACAGTGCGGCAACGAACACGTTGCGGTCAGGCATTGGGGAGATTCCTCGACAGGGCCTCGAGCACCGCCATGCGCACGGCCACGCCCATTTCCACCTGCTCGCGGATCAGCGACTGCGCGCCGTCGGCGACCGCCGAATCGATCTCCACACCGCGATTCATCGGTCCCGGATGCATTACCAGCGCATCCGGTTTGGCATAGGCGAGCTTGCGGCGGTCGAGGCCGAAATAGGCGAAATATTCCTGCGTCGAGGGTACGAACGAGCCGTTCATGCGCTCGCGCTGCAGCCGCAGCATCATGACGATGTCGGCATCCGCCAGTCCCTCGCGCATGTCGCGGGTCGCCTCGACGCCAAAGCGTTCGATTCCGGCAGGAAGCAGGGTGGAAGGCGCCACCACCCGCACGCGCGCGCCCAGTGCGTTGAGCAGGATGATATTGGAGCGGGCGACGCGCGAATGCAGGATGTCGCCGCAGATCGCTACGATAAGGCCTTCGATGCGGCCCTTGTTGCGGCGGATGGTGAGCGCATCGAGCAGCGCCTGCGTGGGGTGCTCGTGTGCGCCGTCGCCGGCATTGATCACCGACCCGTCCACTTTCTGGGACAGCAATTCCACCGCGCCCGACGCATGATGCCGCATCACCAGGATGTCGGGATGCATGGCGTTCAGCGTCATCGCCGTGTCGATCAGCGTTTCCCCCTTCTTGATGGCGGAGGACTGCACCGACATGTTCATCACGTCGGCGCCGAGCCGCTTGCCGGCGAGTTCGAACGAGGACTGGGTGCGGGTCGAGGATTCGAAAAACAGGTTGATCTGGGTGCGGCCGCGCAGGCTGGTGCCCTTTTTCTCGACCTGACGGTTGAGGCTGACGAATTCCTCGGCGAGGTCGAGAAGGCCGGTAATTTCCCGATACGAAAGCCCTTCGATCCCCAGCAGATGGCGTCTGCCGAGGACGAACGAGGATTTCGCGGCAACGTTCATCAAAGCGGGTTCTATAGGGACAATGGCCGGATCCCGCAAGGCCGCAATGCCGTGTTCCCCAGGAGGAGCGTCGGGCCCGGCCGATTGGTGGTAAATGTCGCGATAACGCAGTTCGGGAGGCCGCAATGCATGACGGTACTTTCGGAGACGCGCTGAACCAGGCGCCGCCGCTGACCGATTTCAACCTGTTTGCGAGCGACCGGGCGCTGCAACAGGCCGCCGGGGCGAACGGAGCCGACATGTCGGGGGCCGCGCTGGACGAATTCGGCCGGCGCTGGGGCTCCGACGCGATGTTTGCGCAGGCACGCCTCGCCAATCGGCACGCGCCGCAGCTCGGTCTACGACGCCCGCGGCGAGCGGCGCGACACGGTCGAATTCCATCCCGCCTATCATGGCTTCATGGCGGAAAGCATGCAGGCCGGCCTGCATGCCATGACCTGGACCGCACAGGGGACGCAGGCTCCGCCGCCTTCGGAAGTCGAGCGCGCGGTCCGCTATTACATGGTCGCGCAGGTGGAGAACGGGCATATGTGCCCGATCACCATGACGCGCGCCGCCGTTCCCGCGCTCGCGGCCGAGCCCGACCTGCTGCGGCGGCTGCTGCCGAAAATTCTCTCCCGCCGCTACGATCCGGATTTCCGCCCCTGGCCGGAGAAGGCTTCCGTCACCCTTGGCATGGGCATGACCGAGAGGCAGGGCGGCACCGATGTGCGCGCCAATGCGACGCGCGCGGAGCCGGACGGCGACGCTTTTCGCATCACCGGGCACAAATGGTTCATGTCCGCGCCGATGTGCGATGCGTTTCTGATTCTCGCACAGGCGCCCGGCGGGCTGACCTGCTTCTTCCTGCCGCGGTTTCGTCCCGACGGCAGCGTCAACGCGATCGCGTTCCGCCGGCTCAAGGACAAGCTCGGCAACCGCTCCAACGCCTCCTCGGAAGCGGAATTTCACGGCGCTTATGCCGAGCGGGTCGGTGCGCAGGGACGCGGCGTGCGAACCATCATCGGCATGGTGCAGCTTACGCGGCTCGATTGCGCCGTCTCGTCGGCCGGCATGATGCGCATGGCGCTGGCGCAGGCGCTGCATAATGCGCAGCATCGCAGCGTGTTTCAGAAGCGGCTGATCGACCAGCCGTTGATGCGCAACGTGCTTGCCGATCTCGCGCTCGAATGCGAAGGCGCGCTCGCCGCGGTGATGCGGTTGTGCCGTTCGTTCGATCTTGCGCCGCACGACCCGCTGGAAGCCGCGCGTGCGCGCCTGCTCACGCCGGCAATCAAATACTATGTTTGCAAGACGGCGCCGGCCATGATCTGCGAGGCGATGGAGTGTCTCGGCGGCAACGGCTATGTCGAGGACAGCGTCCTGCCGCGCCTTTATCGCGAGGCACCGGTCAACGCGATCTGGGAGGGCTCCGGCAATGTGATGGCGCTCGACCTGTTGCGCGCAGCCTCGCAGCGGGACGAAACCGATGCCGTGTTGAAGGCGCTCGGCCGCGAGGTCGACGGATTGCCCGGAGCGAAAGCTGCCGCAGACCTGCTCGCCGACGAATTGACCGTTGCATCGGAAGCGCGGGCGCGGGCGACGCTGGAGCGGCTCGCGCTGGTGGCAATCGCCGCGGCGCTGTCGCAGGCGGATCTCGGGCCGGCGCAGTTGTTCAGCCGGCTGAGGCTGGAACGGCCGCGCGGTGCGACGTTTGGCGCGTCGGAGATCGGGCCGCAGGCGCAGCCGCTTCTCGACCGCGCCATGCCGGTTCGATCCTCTTGGGAACGCGTGCAAACCTGATGCGTTGCCTCAAGGGGCGGGTTCGGAGGAACCCGCCCGAACGATGAGGAGGCTTTGCACATGAATAACCTTACGAAATGCGCCGCCATTGTTGCGGTTGCCGGAACTTTCACGGCCGCGACTGTGACTGCGGGCATGGCTCGCGACTGGCGGCCTTGGGCCGCGGCGGGCGCCGGCTTTGCGGCGGGTGCGGTGGTCGGTTCGGCGGCGGCGAATGTCCGCGCCGGCTATTACGGTCCGGGCCATTACGGCCATGGCTATGCCTACGGCCCGAGCTACGGTTACGCGTCCGCCCCGCGCTACTATGTCGAGGAGCCCGGCTATCAGGCTTATGCCGCCGCTCCCGGAGCGGGCGGCTGCTGGGTCGCCACCGACTCGCATCGCGGCTACGGCTATTACGGTGCCTGCCCGCCGCGCAAGAGTTTGGAAGCGAGCACCAGGGAACGCCACCAGAACTGAGCCGGCTTGACCGGCCGATAACCGGCACGACAAGAGGGGCAGGCAACTGCCCCTTTTGTCTGCTGTTCGTGCCGAGCGCCTATCGCCGCAAAAAATCGAGTGCACCCTGCAGGATGAAGGCGGCGGCGTGCTGATCGATGACGGCGGCGCGCCGGGCGCGGCTGGCGTCGGCGGCGATCAAGTCCCGCTCCACCGCCGCCGTCGAAAGCCGTTCGTCCCACAACGCGATCGGAAGTGCGGTGAGCTTTGCCAGATTGCGGGCAAAGGCGCGCGTGGACTGGGCGCGCGGTCCCTCCGAGCCGTCCATGTTGAGCGGCAGGCCGAGCACGAATCCGCTGGCGCGCCGTTCCTGCGCCAGTGCCAGAATGCGCGCGGCGTCCCTGGTGAAGGTCTTGCGCGCGATGGTCTCCACTCCGGTCGCAAGCTTGCGGTCGGGGTCGCTTGCCGCGACGCCGATCGTCTTGCTGCCGAGATCGAGGCCGATCAGACAGCCGCGCGCACCGAACAGCGGTGCGGTCTGTTCGAGCGGTTGCGCGGATGCGGGCATGCATAGCCGCCTAGCAGACCCGGTGCGGCAGGCCAAGATGCTGTGCCGCACGCCTGACAAGATGCCGGATTGATCCGCGCCGGGCGCTCGCTATGGTACGCGGCTATTCGCCAGGCTTGCCCGGCCTGTTCTTCAGAATTTGTTCGCCAAAGGGAGCGCCATGCAGATCACCTGGTTCGGCCATTCCGCCTTCCGTCTCGATTTCGGGAAACATGCCGTGCTGATCGACCCGTTTTTCACGGGCAATCCCGCCTTCGTGTCGGACCGCGCGGCGGCGATCAGGGGAGTGACCCGCATTGTGCTGACGCATGGCCATGCCGACCATGTCGGCGACGCGTTGGCCATTTCGAAGGAAACCGGCGCGCCGGTGGTGACGAATTACGACCTGTGCATGTGGCTGGCCGGCAAGGGTCTGGAAAAGTTCGATCCGATGAATACCGGCGGAACCACCGAGCAGGGCGGTTTCACGGTGACGCTCGTGCGCGCCGACCATTCCTCCGGCGACATCGCCGACGGGCTGCCGATCTATCTCGGCAATCCCTGCGGCGCGATCGTCAAGGCGCCGGGCGAGCCGACCGTGTGGCATATGGGCGATACCGACATCTTTTCCGACATGGGGCTGATTGCGGAAATTCACGAGCCGAAAGTGGCGTTTGCGCCGATCGGCGACCGCTTCACCATGAGTCCGAAAACGGCGGCGATTGCGGTCAATCGCTTTGTCAGGCCCGACATTGTCGTGCCTTGCCATTACGGCAGCTTCCCGATCATCGAGCCGAATGCGGACAAGTTCGTGGCCGAGATGAAGGGCAGCAAGACCCGTGTGGTGGTGCCGGAGAAGGGCAAGCCTTTCGCCGTCTGACCCTGCGAGCCGCAAGGCGCCCGCAACGCTTATCGCCGGACATCGCATGACCGCCGAACCTCAGTCCCGCTCCGGTCGCATTGCCGGAAACGACGCATGCGATCCGTGGAAATTCTGGATGACGACGCTGTGGACGGCGGCGGCGATTGCCGCCTGGGCCGTCGTGCAGCTCGTCACCTTTGTGCTGGTGCTGGCCTGGCTCGGCGTCACCGACGAGGCGACGCCGCAGGAGGTGGAGACCTTCGCCTCGCATGCGGTGGTGATTTCGCTCATCGCAGTTCTCGCCGCGCCGGCGGAAATCGGCGTCGTTGCGCTTGCGATACGTCTGGCTCGCTGCCGCTTTGCCGATTATCTCGCGCTGGTCTGGCCGCAGCGACGGCACCTCCTCATCGGGCTGGTGCTGATCCTGATTCTGGTATCGCTCGGCGACCTGTCCAGCTACCTGTCCGGCAACCCGGTCATCCCGCCTTTCGTCGTCGAGGCTTACCGGTCGGGCCGCGATTCCGGAACGCTGCCGCTGCTGGTCGTCGCGCTTGCGGTGGCGGCCCCGCTTGCCGAAGAAATCGTGTTCCGCGGCTTCGTGTTCCGGGGCTTCGCCGCCTCTGCGGTCGGTGTGGCCGGCGCCATCGTCATCCCCTCGGCGATCTGGGCGGTGATGCACGTGCAGTACGAAACGTTCTACATCGTGCAGATTTTCCTGCTCGGCATCGTGTTCGGCTGGCTGCGCTGGCGCACTGGCTCGCTCTGGCTGACCATCGTGCTGCATGCGCTGATCAACCTGGCCTCGCTGGTGCAGACCGCAATCTTTGTCGAATGGCTGTCCTGACGCCGCTCACTGCTTCGACAATATCTTGCGCAGAGAACCCTCGCGGCCGAGGAAGTCGTCGATACGCCAGCTTCCCTTGGCCTTCAGCGGAAGAAGCGTGACCGTGCGCGGCTCGCCGTCATTCCCGAAGCTCACGCGCGCGGTGGCGTTGTCGCCCTGTTCGACGATGTCGATTTTCAGGCCGGCGATCGGCCAGTCCTGGGCGTCGACATAGGGGTCGCCGTTCGGTTCCGCTTCTCCGCCTGCGTCGCGGCCGGCCGGCAGGCGAGGGTGGCGCTCATCGTCTGGAGTCGGGACGGTATCGGTCGGCTCCGCTGAGACGGCGGGCTTTGAATCGTTGCGCCTGAGTGGCGGTGCGGGGCGGATCGGTTCATCCGGGCCGGGACCGGTTGCCCGGCGAAACGCGGCTCTGCTATAGGCTGCCCGGCCTGCCCGGAGCCTGCCCATGTCCGTCGATTCAGCCACCGTGCGCCGCATCGCGCATCTTGCCCGCATTGCCGTCGACGACGGCGAGATCGAGCATTTGCGCGGCGAGATCAACGCCATCCTGGCTTTTGTCGAGCAGCTCTCGGAAGTCAATGTCGAGGGCGTGGAGCCGATGACATCGGTTACGCCGATGGCGATGAAGAAGAGGCGGGACGAGGTCACCGAGGGCGACATTGCCGAGACCGTCGTCGGCAATGCGCCGGCGACCCAGGACCATTATTTTCTGGTTCCGAAAGTGGTCGAGTAGGCATCCGATGGACATTGCCATTGCCGTCGAAAGCCCGATGCAGGACGACGTGCGCGTGCTGATTGCCGAATTGAATGCCGCGCTGCTGGCGCTCACGCCGGCCGAGTTCTGCTATCACATGACCGCGGAGGAAATGGCGCAGCCGGACACGACCGTATTTGTGGCGCGTGCCGGCGCCGCGGCGGTGGCCTGCGGCGCCTTGCGCCGCCATCCCGGCGGCATCGGCGAGGTCAAGCGCATGTATACCCGCCCGGATCTGCGCGGACGGCAGATCGGCGGACGGATCGTGACGGCGATCGAGACGCTGGCGCGCGGGGAGGGCCTGTCGCGGCTCGTGCTGGAAACCGGAGACCGGCATCCGGCGGCCTGGCGCGTCTATGAGCGCGCCGGTTTTCGCCGCTGCGGCGCCGTGCTCGACTATCCGGACACGCCGTATTCCGTCTTCTACGAGAAGCGGCTCGCTCCCGCCGCGCAGGAGGCCGTCTGATGTGCCTGGCCTGCGAGGAGGAGGCGTTCTACCGCGCCTATCTCGAACACCTGGAAAAGAAAGCCAAGGACGCGCAAGCCCCCAAGGGCGGTGGCGACATGGGCGGCGGCGACAAAGGCAGCGGCGACATGGGTGGCGGCGACAAGGGCGCAGAACCGCTCTGCGAGCGGGCCGTTGCCCGCGCCGAAGGCGAGCGGAACGGCAGCCGATGACCGACTTGACCGCTCTCACCATTGCGCAGGCGCGCGAGGCGCTTCGCAGCAAGAGCGTCAGCGCCGCTGAACTCGCGGATGCGCATCTTGCCGCAATGGAGGAGGCGCGCGCGCTCAATGCCTATGTGCTGGAGACGCCGGACGTTGCCCGCGCCATGGCCAGGGAAAGCGACCGGCGCATCGCATCCGGCAATCCGGGCCCGCTTGAAGGCATTCCCGTCGGTGTGAAGGACTTGTTCTGCACGCGCGATGTGCGCTCGACCGCCTGTTCGCGCATCCTGAACAATTTCGTGCCGGCCTACGAATCCACCGTCACCGCGCAGCTCTGGCGCGACGGCGCGGTGATGCTCGGCAAGACCAATAACGACGAATTCGCCATGGGTTCGTCGAACGAAACGTCGGCCTTCGGGCCGGTGACTTCACCCTGGCGGCGCACGGGGTCGAATACGCCGCTTGTGCCCGGCGGCTCCTCGGGTGGCTCCGCGGCGGCGGTTGCCGCCCGGCTCTGTCTCGGCTCTACCGGCACCGATACCGGCGGATCGATCCGCCAGCCGGCCGCCTTCACCGGCATCGTCGGCATCAAGCCGACCTATGGCCGCTGTTCGCGTTGGGGCATCGTCGCCTTTGCGTCGTCGCTGGACCAGGCCGGCCCGTTTGCACGCAGCGTGCGCGATGCCGCGATCCTGCTGCGCTCGATGGCCGGTCACGATCCCAGGGACACGACCTCCGCCGACCGCGACGTGCCCGATTACGAAGCGGCGATCGGCCGGTCGGTGAAAGGCATGAAGATCGGAATTCCGAAGGAATACCGGCTTGACGGCATGCCGGCGGAGATCGAGGCGCTGTGGACCAAAGGCGCCGAATGGCTGAAGGAGGCGGGCGCCGAAATGGTCGAGGTGTCGCTGCCGCACACCCGATACGCGCTGCCGGCCTATTACATCGTCGCCCCCGCCGAGGCCTCGTCCAATCTCGCCCGTTATGACGGCGTGCGCTACGGGCTGCGCGAGGAGGGGCGCGATGTCGTCGCGATGTACGAGAATACGCGCGGCAAGGGATTCGGCGCGGAGGTGCGGCGCCGGATCATGATCGGCACCTACGTGCTCTCGGCCGGCTATTACGACGCCTATTATCTGCGCGCGCAAAAGGTGCGCACGCTGATCAAGCGCGATTTCGAGAATGCGTTTGCCCGGGGGATCGGCGCGATTCTGACGCCGGCAACCCCGTCCGCCGCCTTCGGCATCGGCGAGAAAGGCGGCGCCGATCCCGTCGAAATGTACCTGAACGACATATTCACCGTGACCGTGAACATGGCCGGATTGCCGGGGATTGCAGTGCCGGCGGGCCTGTCGGCGGATGGGCTGCCGCTCGGGCTGCAGCTGATCGGGCGCGCTTTCGACGAAGAGACGCTGTTCTCGCTCGGCGAAGTGATCGAGCGGGCGGCGGGCCGCTTCGCTCCTGCGCCCTGGTGGTGACAGGGCGGCGAAATAAATTCCACGTTAGTAATCATGCGTATTGAACGCCGCAGGCGTCGCGTGGCAGTTGCTCCCGCATTGCGTGCACAGACAAGCGGGGGCCGATGAATCCGGATAACATTCACAAGTTGGTACGGCTCGCCTACGAGGCCTACGACCGCGGCGAGCGCAACTTCGTGGTCGATCTCCTGCACGACGATGTCGTCTGGATCATGCACAGCCCACCCGAAGTGCTGCCGGTTCCCAACCGCATTGCCGGAAAGCAGGCCTTGCTGTCCGCGTTCCAGCGTATCGACGAGGTGGTGGAGGTTCTTCGCAACGACGTGCTGCTCGTCATTGTCGAGAACGACTGGGCCGCGGTCATCTGCGACCGCACCTTGCGGCAGCGCGCCACCGGCCGCATCATGCGCTACAAGGTCGCCGCCTTTCATCGCTATCGCGACGGCCGGCTGATCGAATATCAGGGGTTTGCCGACAGTATCGACATGCTGGAACAGTCGATCGGAAAACGTCTCGATTTGCCTCCGGCCTTTCCGGTCGGGCCTCCCTGACCGCGCACGCGGCCCCGTTCGTGCAAGCGCGCTTGGGTTTGGTCGCGCGCCGGCCTATCCTTGCCGCATGACCGCGATCGAGCGTTTCCGCGCCACGCTGACATCGAACGCGCCGCCCGAGGGAATGTCCGCTGCGCTGCAGGCCCTGTGGTGGGCGGCGAATAGCGAGTGGGACAAGGCGCACGCCATCGTCATGAACGAGGAGGGCCCGCAGGCCGCCTGGGTGCATGCCTATCTTCACCGCGTCGAGGGCGACCTGCCCAATGCGCAATACTGGTATCGGCAGGCCGGGCGCGAACCGGACGGATCGCTGCAGGAAGAATGGAACGCGATTGCCTCTGCGCTACTTGTGAACAAGGCCGGTGGACCGGCGTGACGCGCGCACGCATTCGGGCTTAAATCGAGGAAGTCCTTGAAGGGGACGGAGCCGTGGCCGAGGTCGACATCGATTGCCAGCAGGACACGCGCGCCATTGTCCACGAAATCTACGATGCCTATGCGCGGCGCGATTTCGAGTGCGTCGCCGCGCGCATCGACGACAATATCCAGTGGGTCATCTACGGTCCGCGCCAGATTTTTCCGTTCACCGGGCCGCGCGACGGCAAGCGCGAAGTACTCGAAGCGCTGGCCATGATCGCCGTCGAATATGCCATCGAAAGCTACATTCCCAAGATTGTCCTCGTCGACGGCGACCGCGCCGCGGTCCTCTCCGAAGTCGTGTTCCGCAGGCGCGCATCCGGCCGTGCGCTTAATTTCCGTATCGCCAATTTTCTGCGGCTTCGCGGCGGGCGTGTCGTGGAATTCGAGGAATTCGTCGACACTTTCGACGTGGCCGAACAGGCTCTTGGCCGCTGGATCGACGTGTCCTGAGCTGGCCCGCCGGGCGGATCGGCAAACGGCAATTGCCGCCCGGCCTGCCGGAAATTTCCCGTTGCCGCTTCCGCCGCGCCGCAGCATAAAGTCGCGCTCCCGGGGTTTGCACGTCTGGTTCGCAGCACGCCGGGATCGCAATATGCCGGGATCGCAAAAATGCCTGCAAACGTTTCGCCATCGAACCTGATCCGCGGCGCCGAAGGCGACTGGGAAGTTGTGATCGGCATGGAGGTTCATGCCCAGGTCACCTCCCGCTCGAAGCTGTTTTCCGGCGCCTCGACCGCGTTCGGCGGCGCGCCCAATGCGCATGTCTCGCTGGTCGATGCCGCCATGCCCGGCATGCTGCCGGTGATCAACGAGGAATGCGTGCGCCAGGCGATCCGTACCGGCCTCGGGCTGAAGGCGAAGATCAACAAGCGGTCGGTATTCGACCGCAAG
>CAYWCE010000064.1:0-15422 GCA_964456755.1 uncultured Hyphomicrobiales bacterium | reverse complement strand
CTCGGGGCGGGATCGCAAGGAATATAATCCTGTATTGTGGCGGCAGTTTGGCGGCAACGAGTGTCCCGGCATTTCGCGTCGTCCGCCGAGCGGAGCGAGAGACGGCACCGGCCGGAACGATCCCGGGGCGCGCGCTTTGTGCGCTTCCGTCTATGAAGCCGGCTGCTTGCCCGGATCGGCCGCTGCGCCCGCGGCAGCCTGTGCTTTCGGCTCGACCATCCGCACCGCATAGATCGAACATTCGTAGAGAATGCATAACGGCACGGCGAGCGAAAGCTGGCTGATTACGTCGGGCGGGGTAAGGATGGCGGCGATGATGAACGAGCCGGCGATGAAATAGCGCCGCTTCTCGCGCAATTGCTGCGCATTCAGGACGCCAATGCGGCCGAGCAAAGTCAGGATCACCGGCAACTGGAAAGCGATGCCGAAGGCGAAAATCAGCGACATCAGCAGCGAGAGATATTCGCCGACCTTGGGCAGCAACGCGATTTCCGGCATGCCATCGCCGACCTGCTGCATGCCGAGCGAGAAGCGCACCAGAAGCGGCATGACCAGAAAATAGACCATGGCGCTGCCGAGCACGAAGAAGACCGGGGTAGCGACAAGGTAGGGCAGGAATGCCTGCCGCTCGTTGCGGTAAAGCCCGGGGGCCACGAACATGTAGATCTGCGCGGCGATGACGGGAAACGACAGGAACGCCGCGCCGAACATCGCCAGCTTGATCTGGGTGATGAAATATTCGAGCAGCGCCGTATAGATGAACTTGGTGTGCTCGGGACCGGCGACCCAAGCAAACGGCCAGACCAGCACGTTGTAGATTTGTTTGGCGAAGGCGAAGCAGAGGATGAAGGTGATCGCAAACGCGATCAGCGCCTTGATCAGGCGCGAGCGCAACTCGATCAGGTGCTCGATCAGCGGCGCCTTCGAAGCCTCGATCTCGTCGTCTTCGTTGACGTGCTTGTTCACGCGGAACCTCCGCGCTTGCCGGCATCGGCCGCTTCATCCGCAGCCGGCGCATCGACCGCCGGCACGGGCGGGGTCGGCGTGTCGGCCTGCGGCGCCGGAGCATCCGGCACCGGCGTGGCCGGTGCGCTCAACGCCGACTCGATTTCCCTGTTCGCCTTGGCCAGCGGATCGTCGAAACCGGAGGTGAAATTCGTCGCGCTGCCCGCGGCCTCGTCGAACTGCCGCTTCAGGTCGGCGACCTCGGCCTCGCGCATGGCTTCCTGGAACTGGCCCTGGAAATCGGAGGCCATGCGCCGGATCTTGCCGGCCCAGTGACCGATCGCGCGCAGCACCCCCGGCAGTTCTTTCGGGCCGATCACGATCAGCGCGACGATGCCGATGACGACAAGCTCGCTCCAGCCGATGTCCAGCATGACAGTCCAGCTCCGGAGGGCCGCATGCGCGCCGGCCCCCTCGCCCGATGCGGACGGCGCCTAGCGCGCTTCAGACCGCCTTGCGGTTCTCGGTCGACGTTGTGGTGCCGGCGCCGCCATTGCCGCCCTGATGGTCGATGGTCTTCATCTGGTCCGGCTTGGATGCATCTGCGGTCTTGTCTTCGTCCGCCATGCCCTTCTTGAAGGCCTTGATGCCTTGCGCCATGTCGCCCATCAGTTCGGAAATCTTGCCGCGTCCGAACAGCAGAAGCACCACGACGATCACGACGATCCAGTGCCAAATGCTCAAGGAACCCATACGCTTATCCCTCCACGGCGACGGACCCGCCCCGCCTGTTTGCAGGCAAACTAGGCTTCGGAGGCGGCAAAAACAAGGACTTCCGTCGGATCGAACTCGATTCCGACCTCACCCTTAACGCCGGCAATCGTGTCGCGCAGCACGCGTCCCTTCAGCGGCCGGTCCAGACCGGCGACAGCGATGTCCAGAATATCGACATGGCCGCCGAATTGCCGGTGCTGGACGCGCCCCGCTGCGCCCGTTCCCGGCGGCCGAATGCGGATCGCCTGCGGCCGGATGCACACGACGGCGGCGGCGCCTTCGGCAAGCTGCGGTGCGGCAAAGCGTCCGACGGGGGTTTCCACCGCCCCCTGCCTCACCCGGCCGGCAATCTCGTTCAGCTCGCAGAAAAACCGCGCGACAAAAAGGTCGGCGGGATGACGATAGATCGCCTCCGGCGTGTCGGCCTGGATCAGCGCGCCCTCGCGCATCAGCACGATGCGGTCGGCCATCAGCATGGCTTCTTCCGGATCGTGGGTCACAACGACGCTGGTGACACGACTCTCGCGCAACACCGTGAGCGTATCCTGTCGCACCTCCTCGCGCAGCCTGCGGTCGAGCCCGGAAAACGGCTCGTCCATCAGCAACACGCTCGGCCGCGGCGCCACCGCCCGCGCCAGCGCCACGCGCTGCTGCTCGCCGCCGGAGAGCATGTGCGGATAGGCCGAAGCGAGATGCGCAAGCCCGACGCGGGCGAGCGCGATATTCGCCTCGCGCGCGGCGTCCGCACGCGGCAGCGCCTTGAGCCCGAACATGACGTTTTCGAGATTGCTGAGGTGTGGAAACAGGGCGAAGTCCTGAAACATCAGCCCGACCCCGCGCCGCTCCGGCGGCAGGAAACGCACCTCGCCGGAGACTTCGCGGTCGTTGATCAGAATGCGGCCGGCGGCCGGCTCCTCCAGTCCGGCGGCAAGCCGCAGCAGAGTGGTCTTGCCGCAGCCGGAACGGCCGAGCAGGCAGACGATCTCGCCCGGTGCGATGTCGAGATTGAAATCGCGCACGGCCAGGATGTCGCCGTAACGGTGCGTGACATGCTCATAGGTAAGACGCGCGGCGATCGCCGCGGGCATGCGCCCGCCGGGCGCGAGGCGGATGGTGAGCGTGTCGCCGTCGCGCTCCGGCAAAGCCTACTCCTCGCTGGCCTCCGGCCGCGGCGCGAGTCCGTAATCGAGTTCGCCCGGTTCGAGCGGGTCCTCGTCCTCACGCAACGCCGGATCGTCGGACGGCAACGGCACGCTGAAGCCCGCGGGCATGCGGCCGTCGAGCAGGCCAGAGCCCTTCAGTTCGTCCAGGCCGGGCAAATCGCCGAGCTGTTCCAGGCCGAAATGCGACACAAATGCCTCCGTGGTGCCGTAGGTAATGGGCCGTCCCGGCACCTTGCGCCGTCCACGCGGGCGAATCCAGCCCGTTTCCAGCAGCACGTCGATCGTGCCCTTGGAGATGGAGACGCCGCGGATGTCCTCGATTTCGGCGCGGGTCACCGGCTGGTGATAGGCGACGATGGCCAGCGTCTCGATCGCCGCACGCGAAAGCTTTTTCGGCTGCACCGCTTCGCGCGTGAGCAGCCATGACAGGTCGCCGGCGGTGCGAAACGTCCATTTGCCGCCGACCTTCACCAGGTTGACGCCGTGCGAGGCATATTCGGCCTGCAGCTTGCCCAGCGTCTGCTTCAGATCGACGCCGGCGGGCAGGCGCGCGGCAAGCGTCTTCTCGTCGAGCGGCTCCCTGCTGGCGAACAGGAGCGCTTCGAGAAGCCGCATTTCCTCCGGACGTTGCTTGCGTTGCATCTCGGGCTCGTCGTTCTCGATCACCATGCGCCTTGCGGCCACGCTCGCCATCACTCACCGCCTCCTCGATTATCGTTGCATTGCCGCGGGCGGCGTCACACCCGGGTTGTCGGGATTCCCGCTGCGCTTGCGCACATAGAGCGGCGCGAAGGCCGCGTGCTGCTGCAGATCCATCACGCCTTCACGCACCAGTTCGAGCGTCGCGGCGAAACTCGACGCCTTCACCGTCGCCGCCATGGCCGGCTCCACCGCATAGGCGATCAGGAAATCGTCGAGACAGGCCCAGTCGGCGGACATGCCGATCAGCCGTTCGATCGCCGCACGCGCCTCCACCAGCGACCAGACCTTGCGCGGCGCCAACCGCACGCGGCCGAGCGCCTGCTTCTGCCGCTGTATCGCATAGGCGGACAGAAGGTCGTAGAGCGTCGCCGAATATTGCGGATGCTTGATTTCGGCGATCGGTTCCGGATCGCCGCGGCTGAACACGTCGCGATCGAGCTGCGGCCGGTCCATCAGTTTCTGCGCCACCTCGCGGAACGCCTCCAGCCGCTTCAGGCGATAGGCGAGCGCGGCGGCCATTTCCTCCGCACTCTGCGCTTCCGGCGAACTCGCCTCCGGCAGCAGCAGGCGCGACTTCAGATAGGCGAGCCAGGCCGCCATCACGAGATAGTCGGCGGCCAGTTCCAGCCGCAATTTGCGCGCGGCCTCGATGAACTGCAGATACTGGTCGGCCAGCGCGAGAATGGAAATCCGCGCGAGGTCGACCTTTTGCTGGCGTGCCAGCGTCAGCAGCAGATCGAGCGGGCCTTCGAAGCCCTCGACATCGACCACCAGCGCCGGCTCGTCGCTGGCGCGCTCGGCAATCCCGCCCTCGAAAGCGATAATCTCGGCGCTCATGACAGCACGGTCCCGGGCGCAATGACCCGCATCAGCGACGCAAGATCGCGGCGCGCATCCCCGACATCGACGTCGTCGGGGGCGGCACGCAGCGCCAGCGCCCGCCCGGCGCGGCGCGCGGCCTCCCCCGCCAGTTCCGGGCATTCCGCCGCCACTTCCGTCATTTCCCGCATCTGCCCATTGCAGTGCAGCGCGAGGTCGCAGCCTGCCGCAAAGACCGCGCGCGTGCGCTGCGCAAGCGATCCCGACAGGGCACCCATGGACACGTCGTCACTCATCAACAGGCCTTCGAACCCGATCGACGCGCGAATCACGTCACCCACCATTATCGCCGATGTGGTGGCCGGCGCGACCGGATCAATGGCGCTGAACACAACATGCGCAGTCATGCCCAGCGGCAGGTCGGCGAGCGGCCGGAATGCGGCGAAATCGGTCGCCTCCAGTTCGGCCCGGCTCGCCGCGACCACGGGAAGCGCGTGATGGCTGTCGGCATTGGCGCGCCCGTGACCCGGCAGATGCTTGACCACCGGCAGCACGCCGCCGCGCATCAGCCCAGTGGCCGCCGCCCGCGCCAGCCGCGCAACGCAGCTCGCATCCGCGCCATAGGCGCGGTCGCCAATGACGCCGTCGGCGCCGTCCACGCGCAGGTCGCAGACCGGCAGGCAATCGACGTCGATGCCAAGCGCATGCAGATCGCCGGCGATGAGGCGCGCACCGAGTTCGGCGGCCCGCAGCCCGGCATCGCTGTCTTGCCCGAACAAGGTGCCGAACGTCCCTGCGGATGGATAATGCGGCCAGTGCGGCGGACCGAGCCGCTGCACCCGCCCACCCTCCTGGTCGATCAGAACCGGAGCCTGCATTCCGACTGCGGAACGGAATTCGTCGACAAGGCGGCGCACCTGGTCGGGACGATCGACATTGCGCGCGAACAGGATCAGACCCCAGGGCGCGGCCTCGCGCAGGAATGCCCGCTCATCCGCGGACAGCGTGCGGCCGGCCAGTCCGGTGATGAAGGCACGGGCCGTCATCGGCGCCGATTAGCCTCCGCGCGGCTGCGGGGTCAAGCGCGGCGCGGCTAATTTCTCTGGATCACGCACTGGCCGCCGGCGGCACGCAGGCTGCTGCACAATTCCGACGCCTGTTCGGACGTAGCGAAGGGGCCGACTTGCGCGCGGTAGTAAATTCCGCGTTCGCCGAGATCGGCGCGGCGGATGAACGCCTGCCGCGCACCGAGAATCTCGGGAAATTTGGATTGCAGCGAGCGATAGGCCGTCTGCGCTTCCGCTTCGCTTCGCTGCGACGTGACCTGAACGGAATATGCGCCCTCCGGCGAGGCCGGAGCGGAGGTCACGCGCGTCGTCGCGACCGGGCGTGCGGCGGACTGCGGCACGAGCGACAGCGGCGCGTTCGGATCGGCGGGCGCGGCGGCCCGCACGGGCGGGGGCGCGGCGACCGGAACGTTGCGAACGGGCGCCTCATCCGCTGCGACGGCCGCGCTCGCCGCGCGCGCCGGCGCCGCCCTTTGCGCCGCCGGCTCGCCGGCACCGGGCTGATCCGGGCGGATGGTGACGGTACGGATTTTCTTCGGCTCGGTCGATGCGGCAGCCGGCGCCGCCGCGGTCGCGAAAGCCTGCGGATTCGGCGGAACCAGCGCATTTGGCGTCGGCGCAATCGGATTCTGCCCGTTCGACAGCACCACGCGCGGCGGCGGCGCAGCCTGCAGGTCGACCGGCTTTTCCTCGCGCGACACGATGCGCTCGGGCTGCGCCCGCTCGCCCACGCGATCGTAAATCAGCTTGCCGGAACCGGATTCGGACGCCTGGGTGGCGGGAACGACTTTGGTCGGCGTGGTATCCGCCTTTATCACCGGCGGGGGAACGCGCGGTGCGGGATCGCTGAAAATGGCGCGATAGCCCAGAGCGCCGGCCGTGCCTGTCAGCACCAGCGCCAGCACCACCATGCCTTTCACCAGCAAGCCGCGGCGGCGCTCCGGCGGCGCGTCCTCATACATCTCATCCGGCGGCGGCATCATGCCGCGCTGATAGGAATCGTAGCTTCGCGGATCGGCGGCGTAGGCGGGCTGCCCGGTCTGCGCGAACGGATCGCCGGTCGCAGGTGCGTATCGATCGTCGTAGCCCTGCGCTGCATAACGCGGATCGGCCTGCCGGCCGCTCACGTAGCCGTGCGCGTCGTAGCCATGCGGCGCGGCGTGCGCATAGGGATCGGCGGGTTCGCCGTAATCGGGATAGTCGGCCGGCTGCCGGTAGCCATCCGGCACGGCCGCAGGTTGCTGATCGCGCGCGCCGGCATGCGGATAGGCGTCGCCGGCATTCCAGTCCTGCTGCGCGGGACGCTGCGGCTCTGCGGGGCGGGCATTGTTGCGCGCAAAATCGGAGAACGGATCGTTTTGCCCGATCAGCCGCGCCAGTTCCGCCAGCGGGTCACCGCCCTGCCCCGCTGCGCCGCTGCCGGCCGGCCGCCGGTGCGGATCGATTGGACGCTGCGATCGGTAGCCGTTGTCTTCCGCCATGTAGTTCGATCTCGTTGAGTCCTGCTCGATCTCGTCGAGGCCGGGGGCCTGCACATGCGCGGCCGCGGAGCCATTGGCCACGATTCGATCTGTCCCGTCAGCAGCGTAGCGGATCGCCGCACCCGATCACCGCATTTCCAGCGGGGCGCTTACGCCAAGCATCCCCAGACCCGATGCCAGCACCGTCATGACGCCCTGGACCAAGGCCAGCCGCGCCAGGGTCAGTTCTCGATCATTCTGGATAATGAAGCGTAAATGAGGCAAGTCCTTGCCGCGCGTCCAATGCGCGTGAAATTCACTTGCGATTTCAAACAGATAAAAGGCCACCCGGTGCGGCTCGTGCGACCCGCCGGCCGCTTCGATGAGGCGCGGGTAAAGCGCGATCCTGCGCAGCAGCGCGCGTTCCGCGGAGTCTTCGAGGCGAGTCAGCGCAGCGTCGGCCAGCAAGGCAGCGCGGGCATCGGCATCGGCCGGAATATCGGGGAACGCTTCGCGCGCCATGCGAAACACGGAATGGCAGCGGGCATGCCCGTATTGCACATAGAAGACCGCGTTGTCGCGCGACTGCTCGATCACCCGGGCGAGATCGAAATCGAGCACGGCGTCGTTCTTGCGAAACAGCATCATGAAGCGCACGGCGTCGCGGCCGACTTCGTCCACGACTTCGCGCAAGGTGACGAACTCGCCGGCGCGCTTGGACATTTTCACCGGCTCGCCGTCGCGCAACAGCTTGACGAGCTGCACGATCTTTACGTCGAGATCGGCCTTGCCGCCCGACAAAGCCTTCACGGCCGCCTGCATGCGCCTGACATAGCCGCCATGGTCGGCCCCCCACACGTCGATCATGTTGCGGAAGCCGCGGTCGAATTTCGACTTGTGATAAGCGATGTCGGAGGCAAAGTAAGTGTAGCTGCCGTCGGACTTGACCAGCGCGCGGTCGACGTCGTCGCCGAATGCGGTCGAGCGGAACAGCGTCTGCTCACGGTCCTCCCAATCCTCCGCCGCACCGCCCTTCGGCGGCGGCAGCCGGCCCTCGTAGACTTCGCCGCGTTCGCGCAGCCAGCCAATGGCGGCGCCGACCTTGTCTCCGTCCTCGATCAGCGAGCGCTCGGAGAAAAAGACGTCGTGCCCGATATTGAGCGCGGCGAGATCGTCGCGGATCTGCTGCATCATCATGGCGACGGCCTTCGCCCGGACCGGCGGCAGCCACTCGCTCTCCGGCCGGCCGCGCAGGGATGCACCGTGTTCTTCGACGAGCGCAGCGCCGACCGGCTTGAGATAGTCGCCGGGATAGAGCCCTTCCGGAATATCGCCGATATCCTCGCCGAGCGCCTCGCGATAGCGCAGGAAGGCGGAGCGCGCGAGCACGTCGACCTGCGCGCCGGCATCGTTGATGTAATATTCGCGCGTCACGTCGTGACCGCACCATTGCAGCAGGTTCGCCAGCGCATCGCCGAACACCGCACCGCGGCAATGTCCGACATGCATCGGTCCGGTCGGATTGGCCGAGACATATTCGACGTTGACCTTCTCCCCCGCACCGATGCGGTTGCGCCCAAAAGCGGCGCCGGCGCGGATGGCGTTGCGCAATTCGCCGGTCCAGGCCGTATCGACCAGCGTCAGATTGATAAAGCCCGGACCCGCGATGTCGACGCGCGCAACGATCGCATCGTCGCGCAACTTGCGCGCAATCGCCTCGGCGAGATCGCGCGGCTTTTTTCCGGCATCTTTCGCCAGCACCATGGCGGCGTTGGTGGCCATGTCTCCGTGCGAGGGATCGCGCGGCGGCTCGACCAGGACGCGCGCATATTCGAGCGTTTTCGGCAGCGCACCGTCCGCGACCAACGCGTCGATGGCGGCGATGACGCGTTCGCGGATGACGGCAAAGAGATTGTTCGGCTGGGTCATGTCCCGTTCGGCCTGCCGCGATTTGCAGGCGGCGCAATGCACGCCCGGCGGCGCCGCCTATCGCAATTCCGGTGTGCTGTCAAAGAAGCGGCCATGTTCCGACAGCGCGAAACGGTCGGTCATGCCGGCGATGAAATCGCCGATACGGCGCGCCCGCGTCGCGGCATCGCCGCGCTCGAATCCCGCCTGCCATTCCGCCGGCAGCGTGGCCGGCGCGGCGCAATAATGGCGGTAGAGATTGCGGATCACGTCCTGCGCCCGGTCCATCACGTTCATGACGCGCGTGTGGCGGTACATGCGCGGATACAGAAATCCCTTGATCGCCGTTTCCGCAGCGGCCATCGCTGCGGAAAAGGCGACCACCGGACCGGCGGCCTGCCGGATATCGCCGGCGCCGGCGGGCGCCAGCGCCGACAGCCGCCTCCGCGATTCGCCGATCGCATCCTCGATCATTCCCGTGATCAGCCGGCGCACCAGTTCATGCGCGGCACGCGCCGGTTCGATATGCGGGTGGACGCTGCGGATCTCGCTCACGATGTCGCCGATCGGCGAGACCTCGGCGATGTCGTCGAGGGAAAACAGACCGGCGCGCAGGCCGTCGTCGATGTCGTGGGCGTCGTAGGCAATGTCGTCGGCAATCGCGGCGGCCTGCGCCTCGGCGCTGGCGAAGGTGGCCAGTTCCAGGTCGTGGCGCGCGGCATAATCGGCGATGGCCGGCGGAAGGCCGCGGTCGCGGTAATGGCCGCTCGCCCTGCCGGCGGCGTCGGTCAGCGGGCCGTTATGCTTGACCAGGCCCTCCAGCGTTTCCCAGGTGAGATTGAGCCCGTCATAGGCGGCATAGCGGCGCTCCAGCGCGGTGACCACGCGCAGGCTCTGCGCATTGTGGTCGAAGCCGCCGTGGTCCTTCAGACATTCGTCCAGCGCACGCTCGCCGGCATGGCCGAACGGCGGGTGGCCGAGATCGTGGGCCAGCGCCAGCGCTTCGGCGAGATCCTCGTCGAGGCCGAGCGCACGGGCGATCGAGCGGGCGATCTGCTGCACCTCCAGCGTATGCGTCAGCCGGGTGCGGTAATGGTCGCCCTCGTGGAACACGAAGACCTGCGTTTTGTATTTGAGCCGGCGGAAGGCGTTGCAGTGAATGATGCGGTCGCAGTCGCGGCGGAAATCGTTGCGCGTGGGGCTCGGCGGCTCGGCGAAAAGCCGGCCGCGGCTGCCATCGGGGTCGGAGGCGTAAGGCGCCCGCGGGGGCGCGGCAATGGCCATGGTCGGGGTCCGGCGGGCTCGATTGACGGGACGGACCGGCGCACTTAACTATTCGGCATGGACTCTGGCAACGTCACCGTGACCGCGCGGGCCGTGCGCAAGATCGCCGCGATCCTCGCCAGCGAAGGCACCGGCGCCATGCTGCGCGTCAGCGTGGAGGGCGGCGGCTGCTCCGGCTTCCAGTACAAATTCGACGTCGAGCGGGAAAAGGCCGACGACGACATGGTGATCGCGCAAAACGGGGCGACCGTGCTGATCGATCCCGTCTCCGTCGGCTTCCTGTCCGGCTCGGAAATCGATTTCGTCGACGACCTGATCGGGGCGGCGTTCAAGATCAACAACCCGAACGCCAAGTCGTCCTGCGGCTGCGGGACCAGCTTCTCGCTTTAACCGGCCGCCAGTCTCGTTCCGCCGCCGTTCTCGTCTTGACCGAACCGGTGCGGGGGCTGCGATCCCGTCGCCGTCCCCGCGCCAGAATCATTCCGCCGCCACCTGACGCGGCCGTTCGCTCTCGGGCACCTCCTCGAGCTGCGGTTCGAGCGAGCGTTTCAGATGCCGGTCGATGCGGTCGAGATAGAGATAGACCACGGGCGTGATGTAGAGCGTCAGCAATTGCGACACGCACAGGCCGCCGACCACGGCGACGCCGAGCGGCTGGCGCAGTTCGGCGCCGGCGCCGGTGCCGAGCGCGATCGGCATGGCGCCGAAAATCGCGGCAAACGTCGTCATCATGATCGGGCGGAAGCGCAGCAGCGCCGCCTCGCGGATCGCGGCTTCCGCCGACAGGCCGACGCGTCTTCGCTCGATAGCGAAGTCGATCATCATGATCGCGTTCTTTTTGACGATGCCGATCAGCAGCACGATGCCGATCATGGCGATCACCGACAGGTCCATGCCAAACAGCATCAGCGTCAGGATCGCGCCGATGCCCGCCGAGGGCAGGCCGGAAATGATCGTGATCGGATGGATGAAGCTCTCGTAGAGGATGCCGAGCACGATATAGGCGGCGAACACGGCGGCGAGGATCAGAACCCCCTGCCCGCGCAGCGAATCCTGGAACACCTGCGCGGTGCCCTGGAATCCGGTCGCGATCGTCGCCGGAATGCGCTCCTCGCGCTCCAGCCGCTGGATCGCATCGACCGCATGGCCGAGCGAAACGCCCGGCGCCAGGTTGAACGAGATCGTCACCGAGGGCTGCTGCCCCTGGTGGTTGACCAGCAGCGGCCCAACCGTCGGAACGAGCCTGGTCACCGCCTCGATCGGCACCGATATCCCGCTCGAGGTTTTCAGGTGGATGCGCGAGAGATCGGACGGACTGGCCTGGAATTCCGGCAGGCTCTCCAGGATGATCTGATAGTCGTTCGCCGGCGTATAGATGGTTCCGATCTGACGCGACCCGAATGCGTTGAACAATTCCTGCCGCACCTGGTCGATGCTGACTCCATAGACTGCCGCCTTTTCGCGGTCGACCTCCACCATCATCTGCGGATTGGTGATGTAGAGATCGATGGCGACGTCGTTAAGTCCGGGAATCCGCGCGATCTTCTCGCGCATCTGCGGCGCGATCTGATAAAGCGTGTCGGTGTCGTTCGACTGCATCGTATACTGGTACTGGCTCTTCAGGATGCGGCCGCCGATATTGATGTTCTGGATGCCCTGCACGAAAAACTGCATCCCGGTCACGACATTGGCGTTGCGGCGCAGGCGCTGCATGACGACCTGCGCGCTGTCGCGCTCCTTTTTCGGCTTGAGCGCAATCAGCATGCGCCCGCTATTGCCGGTGGAGTTCGGTCCGCCGCTGCCGACCGTCGAGTTGACATAGTCGACCGCGGGATCCTTGCGCACGATGTCCGCAATCTTGCGCTGCCGTTCGATCATCGCCGGAAACGCAATATCGGTCTTGCCTTCGGTGATCCCGAGCAGATAGCCGGTGTCCTCGGCCGGGAAAAACCCCTTCGGCACGACGACATAAAGATAGCCGGTGGCGACGATAGTGCCCAGCGTCACCAGCAGCATCTTGAACTTGTGCGCCAGAACCTTGTCGAGCGACCATTCATAGGCGCGCAGCATGCCCTGGAACAGGCGCTCGAACGCGCGCATCAGCGCGCTTTCCTTCTCGCCTTCGCGGTGGCCGCGCAGCATGCGCGCGCACATCATCGGCGTCAGCGTGAGCGAGACGAATCCGGAGATGATGATGGCGACCGAGAGCGTGACGGCAAATTCGCGGAACACGCGTCCGACGATACCGCCCATCAGCAGCACCGGAATGAACACGGCGATCAGCGATACCGTGATCGAGATGATGGTGAAGCTGATTTCGCGCGCGCCCTTCAGCGCGGCCTCGAACGGACGCATTCCGCCTTCGATGTGGCGAACGATGTTTTCCAGCATCACGATGGCGTCGTCGACGACGAAGCCCACGCACAGCGTTAGCGCCAGCAACGTCATGTTGTTGATGGAAAATCCCAGCATATACATGACGGCAAAAGTGCCGACGATGGAGATCGGCACAGCCAGCGCCGGGATCAGCGTCGCCGAAAGCTTGCGCAGGAACAGGAAGATCACGAGCAGCACGAGGCAGATGGCGATGAACATATGCCCCTGCACGTCGACCACCGACTGGCGGATCGAGATCGAGCGGTCGAACAATGTCTGCAATTCGATCGCGGGGGGCACCTGCGCGCGCAGCGCCGGCAGCCGGTCGCGCACGCGGTCGACCACGGCGACCGTGTTGGCGTCGGGCTGGCGCTGGATCGCCAGCACGATGGCGCGGGAATCGTTGAACCAGGTGGCGATCTTGTCGTTTTCGACGCTGTCGACGACGCGCGCAACGTCTTCCAGCTTGATCGGCGCGCCATTGCGGTAGGCGACGACGACCTTGCGATAGTCGGCGGCTTTTTCGAGGGCGCCGGTCGCCGTCAGAGTGACGTTCTGCTCCGGGCCGGTGAGCGTGCCCACCGGCGCGCTGGAATTGGCGCGCGCCACGACCTGGCGCACCTCGTCGAGCGAAATGTTGCGTGCGGCGAGCGCGGTCGGGTCGACCTGCACGCGCACGGCGAATTTCTGTGCGCCATAAATGAGAACCTGCGCAACGCCCGGAAGTTGCGAGATGGTCGGGGCGATCACCGTCTCCGCATAGTCGTTGACGCGCGAGAGCGGCATCGTATCGGAACGCAGGCTGATATAGAGGACCGGGAAGTCGCCGGGATTGACCTTGCGGAAACTCGGCGGCGTCGTCATTTCCGCCGGCAGCCGCCGCTGCGCTGTGGCCAGCGCGGTCTGCACGTCGAGCGAGGCGCCGTCGATATTGCGGTTGAGGTCGAACTGGATGGTGATCTGCGTGGAACCGGTCGTCGAGGACGAGTTCATCGACGAAATGCCGGAGATGGTGGAAAGCTGCCGCTCGATCGGCGATGCGACCGACGCCGCCATGGTCTCCGGGCTGGCGCCGGGCAGACTGGCGCTGATGCTGATGGTGGGGAAGTCGACGGCAGGCAGCGCCGCGACCGGCAGCAGCCGATAGGCGAACACGCCGAACACGATCAGCGACGCCGTCATCAGCGTGGTCAGAACCGGACGGCGGATGCAGACTTCGGAGAGCGACATGGTTCAAGATCCGGTTCGCGGGCCGCGCGGGGCGACCCGGGTGCCATTTGACAGCAGCGATTGACCGTCGGTCACAACAACCTCGCCTCCCTGCAATCCGTCGCCGATCACGGACAGGTTCTGGAATGTGCGCGCGACCTTGACCGGCTGGACCTGGGCGGTTTCGTTCCTGACCACGAAAACGAAGTTGCCGGTCTGGCTGATCTGAACGGCGGCGGAGGGAACGGCAATCGCTTCTTCCACCCGCAGCGTGATTTCCGCCGTCACCAGCGTGCCCGGCCAGAGAACCTCGTCTTCGTTCGGCATCGTGGCGCGGATCGTCACCATACCGGTCGCCGGATCGACCGTGTTCTCGATCATGCTGACCGCGCCCTTGCCGCGCCGCGCGTCGCCGGGAACGACCGCTTCCACCGTTGCACTCTCCGCTGCGATCGCCTGCCGCAAATCGGGCAGCAGCCGCTGCGGCACGGCAAAGCTGACATAGACCGGCGAGACCTGATTGATCGTCGCCAGCGGCGCGGTGTCGGCCGGTCGCACCAGATTGCCGACCTTCACATTGGCCTGGCTCATGCGTCCGGAAATCGACGCGCGGATCTGGCAATAGCTGAGCTGCACCCGCAGGTTTTCGAGCGCGGCGCGATTGGCCTTCACCGAGGCGCGGAAAATTCCGGCCTGGGTACGGGCATTGTCGAGATTGACCTGAGTGCCCGCGCCCTTGCCGACAAGCTCGGTCAGGCGCTGCACGTCGCGCTCGGCCTGTTCGAGCTGGGCGGTATCGCGCGCAAGCAGGCCCTCGGCCTGCCGGATCATCGCCTCGATCTGCCGGCTGTCGAGCGTGAACAGGAGATCGCCCTCCTTCACGAGCGCGCCGTCGGCAAAATGCACGCCGGTGATGATCGATTCGATGCGCGGCTTGATCGCGACGCTGGCGATGGTGGTGACGTTGCCGAGCGCTTCGACCCGCACCGGTACCGGCCTGCGCTCCGCAGTCGTCGTCTCCACCGGCACGACCCGGGCGGGGGCGCGCGTGGCTTGCGCGGCGGCGTTGTTGGCGCTCCATTGCGAGCGCGTGAGCACGGCCGCGGTTGCGACGGCGACGACGACAACCGCCAGGAGCAGCCACAGTCTTCTTCTGGTCATTACGGCTTGTCGGCCCGTCCGGTTTTGCCCGGGGCTCCCTGTTGCATGCGCTGCCGTGACTCGGCCGGCCCGCCGGCAGAGACTTCAATTCCTATCACATAAGGCCTGCAAACTGCATTAAATGTCGGTTAGGCGTTAAACACCGTCCGGCCCCGCAAATGCCGCAGGGCCGGCAAATTCGGACCCGGCGGAACCGCGGCGCGAGGCCACGGCGCCCGACAAAGGCCTGCGGCATGCGCATTGCGACCTGGAACATCAATTCGATCAAGCAGCGAATCGACAATCTGGTCACGTGGCTGAAAGAGCGGCAGCCCGACATCGTCTGCCTGCAGGAGACCAAGTGTGTGGACGAGGCGTTTCCGCGCGAACCGCTGGAAAGCCTCGGCTACAATCTCGCCATTCACGGGCAAAAGAGCTTCAACGGCGTCGCCATCCTCTCCAAATACCGTTTCGATGAGGTGTCGCAGCGCCTGCCCGGCGACGACGGCGACGAGCAGGCCCGATTCATCGAGGCATGCGTTTCGGTGCCCGGCGGCAACCTGCGCATCGCGACC
>CAYWCE010000063.1:15530-15800 GCA_964456755.1 uncultured Hyphomicrobiales bacterium | reverse complement strand
TGTCGCGCAATGACGTCAGATGGCGGAGAGGGAGGGATTCGAACCCGAAGCGCTCGCGCAGCGAGCGCGTTTCGATCCGTTCCTCGCTTTTGTCCCGACAAAAGCGTGGAACGAAAAAATCGGGGGTTCGATATCCCTCCGGCCATCCTCATCTCACGTCAGGGCGCCATTTGGCGCCCTGACGTGAGATGGCGGAGAGGGAGGGATTCGAACCCAAAGCGCTCGCGCAGCGAGCGCGTTTCGATCCGTTCCTCGCTTTTGTCCCGACAA
>CAYWCE010000063.1:0-15520 GCA_964456755.1 uncultured Hyphomicrobiales bacterium | reverse complement strand
GCAAAACCGGAGCGAGAGGATTTCGGCGCTTGCATCCGGGCCAAGGGTTTTTCGCAGGAGTGAACGCGGCCTGAGGCGGGAAGAGACCTACGCCCGAGGTTCGGAACCGGCCGCGCGCAACATAAAATGGCGGAGAGGGAGGGATTCGAACCCCCGATACCCTTGCGAGTATGCCGCATTTCGAGTGCGGTGCTTTCAACCACTCAGCCACCTCTCCGCGGCCGCGCACAGCGGACTCGCCCCTGCGCGCGGGCTTCTTAACCAAGGTCGACCGGACAAACAAGGCCGGGACAGGATAATCTGCGCGCGGCTTGTCCGAGGTTCCGCGGGTGATGGGCTTGGAGGTCAGGGTCAGGGAAGCCATGGGCAAGGGCATTCGCCGTCTGTGGCCGGATTTGCGCAGCACGCTGCTGGCGCTGCTGCTCTCCGGCGTCGTGACGCTGGTGATATTCTTTCTGGTCTTTACCGTCGGTCCGATCCGCGGTTCGGTGATCTATCTTATCCCGGTGGTATTTGCGGCCTTGCGCTGGGGGCCTGTGGCCGCGGTCGTATCGATGTTGGCCGGCGCGCTCGGCGCCACCTATCTGGTCTACCCGCCGGCATTCGGCTTCCATTTCCATACCTGGAATTATCGCATGGTCATCGACCTGACGATCTACTTCATCGTCTCGATCGTCGTGATCCGGATGTCGATCGTGGTCGGCAGGGCGCGCATACGCGAGGAAACCGACGTCCTGCGACAGGCGCTGATCGATTCGGTGTCGCACGAACTGCGTTCGCCGCTTTCCTCGATACTCGGCGCCGCGACGGTCCTCGGTAGCGCGCCGCCGGTGACGCAGGACCGCCGTCTCGGCGAACTCGTCAACGGCATGCGGGAAGAAGCGGAGCGCCTCAATCGCGATATCCAGAACATGATCGACGCGTCGCGTGTCGGCAACGAAGGCATCCGGCCGCGGCGCGAGCCGACCGAGATTGCCGACATCGTCAATGCAGCGGTGGCGCGCTGCAGGCCGCGCATCGGCGACCGCAATATCTCCGTCGTCGTCGCTCCCGATCTGCCGATCCTCAATGTCGATCCGGCCATGGTGGCGCAGGCTGTGTTCAATCTGCTCGACAATGCCGCCAAATATTCGCCGCCCGATTCCCCGATCGGGGTGAGCGCCGGCCTGCAAGGCAAAGCCGTTGCCATTGCCGTCGCCGACCGGGGCAGCGGTCTGAGCGCCGCGGAACTGCCGAGAATCTGGGACAGGTTCTGGCGCGGCGAGCGGCACGCCGCGGTCGGCGGTTCCGGGCTGGGGCTGTGGATCGCCAGGGCCTTCGTGACCGCAAACGGCGGCACATTGACGGCCTCCAGCACAGGGATTGATCGCGGCACAACGATGACTATCTTGTTTCCCGCGCAGTCGTCCGGCGCCCGAAAGGACGACAGGATCGCAAACGATGACTAGCAGACCGGCAATTCTGGTTGCCGACGACGAAATCCAGATCCGCCGTTTCCTCCGCGCCGGATTCGAAATGCAGGGCTTCGACATCCACGAAGCGGAATCGGGCAGCGCCGCCATTCGCGACGCCGCCCTGCGTCCCTACGATCTCATCATTCTCGATATCGGCCTGCCGGACATCGGCGGCGACCAGGTCGTGGAACGGGTGCGCGGCTGGTCGGACGTGCCGATCATCATTCTGTCGGTGCGCTCCGGCGAGGCCGACAAGGTGCGGCTGATCGAGCTTGGCGCCGACGATTACGTGGTGAAGCCGTTCGGCATGGCGGAATTGCTGGCGCGGGTGCGTGCCGCCCTGCGACGGCGGCAGCGTGCGGCGACCGGAGAGCCGATCGTGCAGGCCGGCCCGCTGATCATCGACCTTGCCACCCGTACCGTCTCGCTCGACGGCAAGCGCCTGTCGCTGACGCCGAAGGAATACCAGTTGCTGCGCGTCCTCGCCCAGCATCCCGGCAACGTCGTCACGCATCAGCATCTTCTGCGCGAGGTCTGGGGCGCGGCGCATCTCGACGACCCGCATTATCTGCGCATTTTCGTGCGCAAGCTGCGCCAGAAGATCGAAGCCGAACCGACCCAGCCGAAAATTCTGCTCACCGAACTCGGCGTCGGATACCGACTGGCGCAGCCGCCCGCCAATGCGAGAGCGGACGAGACCTGATTTGCGCGCGGGCGGTGCCGCGGCGGGATATTTACACGACATTTATATCCGGCGGCCATTTCGTTACTCGTATTGCCTCCCGCGCGCGACCTAGGGTGCGCTGCGAACGCAAGCGTGCGTTCGGCAGCCACTCGGGACGCACATGCTTCAGACAACGGTCGGTGTCGCCATTCTTGCCGGCGCGGTGGGCGGCATATCCTTCGTTCGGGCGCGCGACGGCGTCATGATGCCGTTCATGCAAAGGCCGTTCATGGAGACGCTGGTCGCCGTCGCGCTGACCGGCGCGGTCGCGCTGGGTACGGCGATGATGCTGGCCGGAATCGTCTTCGCCGGCTGACGGCCGGGGCCGGCGCGCGCGGCCAAACGGCGCTCGGGAGAGCGTCGGGACGGCGTTGCGGCGGGGCGGGGCGTCCGCGCGGGTCCGAATCCGCCCGGTTTTCTTGACTTCCCGGGGTCCGGCCCCCATAAACGCCGCAATGGCGGGGCGTTGCCGCCCCGGTGTCCGTTACGGGCGCACAAGCCATTGAAAATTCAACCGAAAGACTGAAAGAAGCCGGTCCGGCTCGCCGAGCACCGGGTATCGAACACGAGGACGAAAAAGATGTTCGCAGTCATCAAAACCGGCGGCCTGCAATATCGGGTGGCCGAGGACGATGTCATCCGCGTCGGCAAGCTCAAAGGCGAGGTCGGCGAGATTGTCCAGATCGGCGACGTGCTGATGCTGGGCGGAGAAAAGCCCCAGCTCGGCAGCCCACTGATCTCCGGGGCGTCGGTCGCCGCCGAAGTGCTGGAACAGGGCCGCGGCGCGAAGGTGATCGCCTTCAAGAAGCGCCGCCGCAAGAATTCGCGCCGCAAGCGCGGTCACCGGCAGGAATTCACGTTGATCCGCATTTCGGAAATCCTGACCGACGGCAAAAGCCCGACCAAGAAAGCCAAGGGCCGGCCGCAGCCCAAACCCCGGCCGAAAGCGGAGGGGACCGACACGGAGGCGACAGCCGGCAAGCCGGCAAAGAGCAAAGGCAAGGCCTCCAAACCGGCCGCCAAGACGCCGGCCAAAACCGCCGGCAAGGGCAAGAGCGTTGCCAAAAAGCCAGCCGCGAAGGGAAAAAGCGCGGCAAAGGGCAAGAAGTAACGATCCATAACAAGAAGTGACGTGATTCCGGCGCGGAATCGGTCTACACGGCAAGAGACGAAGGAATTCGACGATGGCACACAAGAAGGCAGGCGGATCGTCCCGCAACGGCCGCGACACCGCGGGCCGTCGCCTCGGCATCAAGCTGTTCGGCGGCGAAGTCGCCACGGCCGGCAACATCCTCGCGCGCCAGCGCGGCACCAAGTGGCATCCCGGCCGCAATGTCGGCATGGGCAAGGACCACACCCTTTTCGCACTGACGGACGGACGCGTTCAGTTCGACACCAAATCCAAAGGCCGCACTTACGTATCGGTTGTCCCGATGACGGAGGCAGCGGCCAGGTAGACGGCGAATCTCACATGAGGTCCGCCGGTTCCCAGTCAAACCCGGCGGGCTCATAGCGGGCTCGAAGTATCGAGGGGGAGACGGGCGAACCGGCTCCCCCTCTTGCTTTTAAGACCCGGGGAAGCCCCTCGGGAAAACCCAAGGAGCCCGCGCCATGACATTGCTGGAGATAGAAAGCCGGACCTGCCGGGAAGGCAGTATCCCCGTCCTCGAGACCGAGCGGCTTATTCTGCGTGCGCCGCATCTCGGGGACGCGAAAGCAGTAGCGGCGCTCGCAAACGACAAATCCATTGCAGAAAACACGCGCCGCATTCCGCATCCCTACCGGCGCGGCGATGCCGAGGAATTCATTGCCTCGGTGAACATGCCCGAGGGGGAGGGGGAAATCGCTTTCCTGATCGCGCTGCACGACGAGACCGTAATCGGCGCCTGCGGCATCGCCATGCAGGACAATGCGCCCGACGTCGGCTACTGGCTCGGGGTGAAATACTGGAACAAGGGCTACGCCACCGAGGCGGTGCGCGCGATCGTGGATTTCGCCTTCACCGAGCGCGGTCACGACACGCTGCATGCCGGCGCGCGCGTCACCAACCCGGCGTCGCGCCGCATCCTGGAAAAGTGCGGCTTCCAGTGGATGGGCGTCGGACTGTGCCGAATCCGCGCGCTCAATTCCTCCGCACCGATCGACCGCTTCCGGCTCGACCGCGGCCTGTGGCAGTCGCTGAAAAGCTGGGGCGCGGTGAGGCGGGTATCGTAAGCCGCGTCCTTGTCGCTACGTCCTAATCCGTTCTCATGGCCGGGCAACCGGGTCCGCCCTGCGGGCCCGGCTGCAAACCCGGGCACCGGTCCGGAACGGACGGACGACATGCCGGGTCAGGGCAAGTCCTTGATGCCCGCCTCGCGCACGCCGCGCACCTGTTCGCGGAAGAAGATATAGACGCCGGCAGCGATGATGATGCCGGCGCCGATCAGCATCGCAGGCTCCGGCACGTCGCCGAATACCAGAAAGCCGAGCACGATCGCCCACACGATCATCGTGTATTGATAGGGCACGACCACCGAAGCCGGCGCGAGCTTGAGCGAACGGTTGACCAGCACATGCGCCAGCATGGCGACGACGCCGAGCAGGGCGAGCAGCGACAGATCGAGCGGCCCCGGCGTCACCCAGTGGAACGGCGCCAGGATCGCGCCGAACACCAGCGCCGCGAGCGTCTGCCCGGTCACCAGCACCGTGTCGGTCGTGCCGCGCAGGTGACGTGTGGCGATCATCAGGAAGGCAAAGCAGATGCTGCCGGCGAGCGCGATCAGCGCCGGCCCGCTCCAGCTCGCCGCGGTCGGGCGCAGCGCGATCATCACCCCGACGAAGCCGATCAGCACCGCGCTCCAGCGCCGCCAGCCAACCGTCTCGCGCAGCAGCGTCGCCGAAATCGCGGTGACGTAGATCGGCCCGGCGAGATAGAAGGTCATCACGTCGGCAAGCGGCAGATAGGCCACCGCCCAGTAGAAGCCCGCGACTTCGAGCGTGGAAAAGATCACGCGCAGGATTTGCAGGCCGGGCCGCGGCGCATGCCGGAACGGCGTTAGCCCCTCGCGCCAGACGAACGGCGCCAGGATCGCGAGCGCCGCGGCGCTGCGGATCAGCAGCACCTGCCCGACCGTATAGGTGGCGACCAGCCATTTCCCGAGCGCGTCGTTGACCGCGAACAGGAAGATGCCGCCGAGCATCAGCGCGATGCCCAGCCCCGCGGCGGATCGCGGCGATGAATCGGATTGCGGCATGAAGGTCCGGCAGACAAAGACGGGCCAACCTACGCAGCCGCGGCCTTCTCAGGCAAGCGCAAACGTATTACCTAGACCTCGTTGCATGCGGGCGGAACCGCTCCGTGCCGCCGCTCAACCGCGCAATCGCGCGCCCAGTACAGGACCGTCAATCCCGTCTGCGCGGGAGCGAGCGGCGAAGATGCGCCATGAAATTTCTCGACGAAGCCAAGGTCTACATCCAGTCCGGCGCGGGCGGTAACGGCTGCGTTTCGTTCCGGCGCGAGAAATTCATCGAGTTCGGCGGACCGAATGGCGGCGACGGCGGTCGCGGCGGCGACGTGATCGCGGAAGCGGTCGCCGGCCTCAACACGCTGATCGATTACCGCTACCAGCAGCATTTCAAGGCCAAGCGCGGCGGCAACGGCATGGGCAAGGATCGCCACGGCGCCAACGGCGCCGACATCGTCATGAAGGTTCCCGCCGGCACGCAGATTTACGAGGAGGACGGCGAGACGCTGCTTGCCGATCTGGAAAAGGTCGGCGATCGCGTGATCCTGGCGCGCGGCGGCAATGGCGGCTTCGGCAACGCGCATTTCAAGACCGCAACCAACCGCGCGCCGCGCCACGCCAATCCCGGCCAGCCGGGAGAGGAGCGCACCATCCGCCTGCGCCTGAAGCTGATCGCCGATGCGGGACTCGTCGGCCTGCCCAATGCCGGCAAGTCGACCTTTCTTGCCGCAGTGAGCGCCGCCAGACCGAAGATCGCCGATTACCCGTTCACCACCCTGCATCCGCAGCTCGGCGTCGTCGGCGTCGACGGCCGCGAATTCGTGCTCGCCGACATTCCCGGCCTGATCGAAGGCGCGCATGAAGGCGTCGGCCTCGGCGATCGTTTTCTCGGCCATGTCGAGCGCTGCCGCGTACTGCTGCATCTGGTCGATGCGACATGCGAAGACGCGGCCGAGGCCTGGCGCGTGGTGCGCGGCGAACTCGAAGCCTACGGCCGGGAGCTGGCCGACAAGCCGGAGATTCTCGCGCTGTCCAAGGCCGACGCGGCGACGCCCGAACGCATCGAGGCGCAGGCGAAGCGGCTGAAGAAGGCCGCGGGCAAGACGCCGTTCGTTCTCTCAGCGCATTCGCGGCAAGGCGTTGCCGAGGCGCTGCGCGCACTCGTCGACACGATCGGCCGGTCGCGGCGCGAGACCGGCGACGACGTGGAACAGGCAAAGGCCTGGCAGCCGTAACGGGCGCTCCGCGCGAAGCATCGGACGGTGTCTTCCGCTACGCGATGCAATTCGACGCCTTCAGCGGCGCCTCCGGCGAAACGGAATCCATCGCGCCCGCCTGCAGCGGCATCGGCAATGCCGTCCGACATGCCGTACCGGATCGCGCTCACGTGCGCAAAAGCGCGGCTGCCGTCACGGCGGTCCGCCCTCCCCTTTCACGACAGGTTGGTGTAGAGCAACCCAACTCACAGCATCGAGCGCCATGACCGCCCGCCGCCTTCCCGCCCTTGCCGATTTCCGCCGCATCGTCGTCAAGGTCGGCTCTTCGCTGCTGGTCGATGCCGAAGCCGGCCGCCTGCGCGAGAGCTGGCTTTCCGCCCTGTGCGAGGACATCGCCGCCCTGCACCGGGAGCGGCGCGACATCCTGGTCGTCTCTTCCGGCGCCATCGCGCTCGGCCGCTCCGTGCTGAAGCTGCCGCGCGGGCCGCTGAAGCTTGAGGATTCGCAGGCCGCCGCCGCCGTGGGCCAGATCGCGCTCGCCCGCGTCTGGGCGGAGACGCTCGGCCGCCACGGCATCGCCGCCGGGCAGATTCTGGTCACGCTCGGCGACACCGAGGAGCGCCGGCGCTACCTCAATGCACGCGAAACCATCGACAAGCTGCTGGAATGGAAATGCGTGCCGGTGATCAACGAGAACGACACGGTGGCGACGACGGAAATCCGCTACGGCGACAACGACCGGCTGGCCGCGCGCGTCGCGACGATGATGAGCGCCGATCTGCTCGTCCTTCTCTCCGACGTGGACGGCCTCTACGACGCGCCGCCCGGCAGCGGGCGCGCCGCCAGTCACATCCCCGTGGTCGAGCGCATCACGCGCGAGATCGAGGCGATGGCGGGAAGCTCCGGCTCGGAGCTTTCGCGTGGCGGCATGACGACGAAAATCGAAGCCGGCAAGATCGCCGCCGGCGCCGGCACGCATATGCTGATCGCCTCCGGCAAGAGCGAGCATCCGCTGCGGGCGATTGCGCAGGGCGCGCGCGCCACCTGGTTTCTCACGCCCGCCAACCCGGTCGCCGCACGCAAGAAGTGGATCGCCGGCTCGCTCGAGCCCAAAGGCGTCCTCTATATCGATGCCGGCGCGGTCGCAGCGCTGCGGCGCGGCAAGAGCCTGCTGCCGGCCGGCGTCAGGCGCGTCGACGGCGAATTTTCGCGCGGCGACGCGGTCATCGTCCGCGATCTCGACGGCGCGGAGATCGGACGCGGGCTCGTGGCCTACGATGCCGGCGACGCCGGCAAGGTGATCGGCCTGTCGTCGGCCGACGTGAAGAACATCCTCGGCTTCGAGGGCCGCGCCGAAATCGTGCATCGCGACGATCTGGTGATGAGCGGCAACGGGGCGCCCTGAGGCCTGCAATGCCGCCGTTCTGCGGCATCCATCATTTGTTAATGCTAATGAATTGTAATCGGGCATTCGAGGTCATGCTCCGCCTTCGGGAGAATCGAATGCGTAAACGTCTCTTCGCCGGCGCCGTCTGTGCGGCGCTTGCCGCTGCAACCGCCGTTGCCGATGCCCGCGAACGCACGCTCACCGGCGCGGCGATCGGCGCGGGCGCAGGCGCAATCGTGGCCGGGCCGTTCGGCGCCGTTGCCGGCGGCACCGTGGGCGCCTGGGTCGGCGGCCCGCGCATCACCCGCAGATATCGCGAATGCTGGTACGACCACGCCGGCAACCGCCAATGCCGTTGGCGCTGATAAGCGGTCCCGATCCACACACCGCTGTCTGAGCGCAGGAAAGCCCGGCTTCGCGCCGGGCTTTCTTTTTGCGAAAACCGGCGTCGCGTGCGTCTGCCGGCGTTGTGGACGAATTGTGACCGGACTCTCCGCTACCGCGTCTTGCGCGGCCGTATCGCCTAGCATGGCCGCGGTGGGGTGGCGTATGGGGTCGCCGAAGCGCGCCGGCTCCCCACGGCCGGCGACAGTATTGCGTCGATGACGGACAACTGGCCTTGCAGCGGGGCGATCGATCCAGTCCCTCCGATCGTTCCGCGTGGAGGCTGACGGCCGGGCGGCACCCGGTCCGGTACGCTGCCACCGCCACTCTTCCGCCGCGCAACGGCGCAGTCTGCCGTTGCCCGTGCCGCCGTATCTTCGCCTGCCAAGGTTCGCACCGCTGCGCACCGCGCATGCCAGACCCACGCCCTGCGCCTGTGGACGACCCCGCCGTTACCGCGCCCGCACCCGCGCGAGCCTGCAATGTCGGCGGTGCAAATACAGGAGATGTATCGTGACGCGTAGCGTGAGTTCGTTGAAATTCCGGTGCCCGGTCAGCCGCAGCGAAGTCGAAACCTCGGTGCGGACCGACGCCGCAACGCTGGCGCAGATGAACCGGTTGGCGCTGTCGCTGTGGTGCCCGCATTGCAGAAGCGGCCATATCGTGCAGGCGGGCGATGCGTATCTCGACGCCGTGCAGGCCTGGCAGGCGGCGTGAGGCCCGCCGCACGTCCCCGTTCCGGGCCCTATTGCACCGGAAAGTCGAAATAGGTGTCGGGGAACGGCTCGTTGCGCAGCGTGAAGTGCCACCATTCCTTCTCGTAGGGCGCAAAGCCGTTTCTGATCATGGCGTCGGCGAGCGTCTTGCGGTTCTTGCGCGCGTCCTCGCTGACGTCGCGGCTCGATGTCCATGAGCGCGGCGAAAAGAAATCGTAGGGCGTTCCCATGTCGAGCGCGCGCGGTTTGCCGTCGGGGCCGGGCAAGATGCTTACCAGCGTGAGATCGACGGTCGAGCCGCGCGAATGCCCCGAACGCGAGGCGATATACCCTTCGCGGAACAGGTTGCGCTTGTCGATCTCCGGATAATAATCGCCTTTCATGCGGTTGTCGGCCGCATCGCGCGACCAGCGCACGAAATGCGCGACCGCGCGCGCCGGGCGATAGCAGTCGAAGACCTTCAGCCCGACGCCGCTGGAGGCAAGCTCGATTTGCGCGCGGGCCAACGCTTCGGCGGCTTTCTGCGTGAGGATGCAGACCGGCCGGAGATAGCCGTCGATCTTCTCGCCGACGAAATTTTTCGCTCCGGCATAGCGCATGTCGACGATCAGGCCGGGGACCACGGTGGCGGCGTCGACAAAGCCGGTCGGCGGTGCCGCTTTCGCCGCGGCAGACAGCCCGAGCAGCAGGCAGCACAGAAGCAAGCGCATGGGACGCCGGGTCCGTGGACCTTTCGCATGCGGGATCGCATGCCGGCGAAGGCTTTAGTCCTGCGCGGGGCAAATGGCCAGTCCCGGCCGCACGGGTTGCGCCCGGCAGATTCCCGCTCAGCGCGCGGTGTGCTGCGTGCCGGGAGCCCTGCCGGCGCGTTCGACCGCGCCTGTGCGCTGCGATTCGAGCTTGTCGAGCAGTTCCTTGGCGAATGCGCGCAGGCGCTCGGCCATGGTTCCGTCGCTGCAGTCGCGGGCCAGTCTCAGGCAGCGCTCGGCTTGCCGCTGAAAATCGCTCGGGTCGGGCATCGCGTTCGTCCGGGCAGAATCCACGTCTTCAGCCGGAACGCCGCATACGCCTTGCCGTTCCGCAGGCCGGACGATTTTTTGCCAGCGGTTTACGGTGCCGGGGCGGGTTTTCTCAACCGGAACTCAAGGAAACTCGACGAAGCCGCCTGCACAGTGGCCCGGAAATAGCGGGCTCGGAAACGCAGCCCGGAAACAGGAGCTTGGAAAATGAAACCGGGGCGGAACCGTTGGAGAATAACCCTTGGAGAACAAATTGGGCGAAGGCGGCCGGGACGACGCGGGATGTGGTCCCGGTGGCGCCGTGCGGTCAGGACAGGCCGTGCGGTCAGGACAGCAGGAACGGGCGGGCGCGCGTGCGTTTCTGCGCCCCGGAGCGGCCTTGCATCGTCCGGCGCAGACGCCGCGGCGGCAGAACGATGGGGGTGCGCGTCGGCAGGTCGACCCGGCGGCCGTCGGGAAAAAGGATATAGCGCGAGAGAATGCGGGTTTCGCCGTCGGCCCCCGGACTGCCCTCGACCACATAGCGGGTACCCACCGGAAAATCGCGCGGGAGCGAATAGGGTCGGGACGTGGCACCAGACATGAACGGCCTCCTGTACCGGGACATGCTGGTCGGCCAACATGACAGGCAGATTTCACGTTCCGCCCCGCCAGCCCTTGTCCCCGCTGTCCCCAGCCCGGCCCGGCGGGACCGCCCCGGCCGCCGGGGAGCGCCGGGGCCGGTTCCCGGGGTTTCCCACAGGCGCAGGCGTGATAGAAGCGGCGCACCAGGAGCCCGAGGAGCCCGGACAGGGGCGCAACCGACATGACCGTCCAGCTCAAACCCGTCGATTCGGGCCCGGACGTCGCCACTCTGATGCAGACGATCGGGGCGCGCGCGCGTGCGGCCGCGCGCACGCTGGCGCTCGCCCCCGCCGCGCGCAAGGACGCCGCCCTCGCCGCCATGGCCGGGGCGATCCGCGCCGCTGCAGCGCAGATCCTCGCCGCCAACCGACGCGACCTCGCCGAGGCCGCAGCCGGCGGCGCCACGCCGGCCTTCCTCGACCGGCTGCGGCTGGACGAATCGCGCGTCGCCGCGATGGCGGACGGCCTCGACATCGTGCGCGGCCTGCCCGACCCGGTCGGCAAGGTCACCGAACGCTGGACGCGTCCCAACGGCATGACCATCGAGCGCGTGCGCGTGCCGCTTGGCGTCGTCGGCATCGTCTACGAAAGCCGGCCGAACGTCACCGCCGATGCCGGTGCGCTGTGCCTGAAAGCCGGCAACGCCGCCATCCTGCGCGGCGGCTCCGACTCGCACCGCTCGGCGCACGCCATTCACGCCGCGCTTGCGGCCGGCTTGCGCGAAGCGGGACTTCCCGAAGAGGCGATCCAGCTCGTGCCGACGCGCGACCGCGAGGCGGTCGGCATGATGCTGCGCGGGCTTGACGGCAATATCGACGTGATCGTGCCGCGCGGCGGCAGGAGTCTGGTCGCCCGCGTGCAGGAGGAGGCGCGCGTGCCGGTCTTCGCGCATCTGGAGGGCGTCTGCCATGTCTATGTCGACAGGTCGGCCGATCCGGAAATGGCGAAAAAGATCGTGCTGAACGCGAAAATGCGCCGCACCGGCGTCTGCGGCGCGGCGGAAACGCTGCTCGTCGACCGGGCGGCGGCCCGCGATCTGCTCGGGGCGCTGGTGTCCATGCTGATCGATGCCGGCTGCGAGGTGCGCGGCGACGAGGCGGTGCGGCAAAGCGATGCGCGCGCCAAAGCCGCGAGCGAGGAAGACTGGCCGGCCGAATATCTCGACGCAATCGTTGCCGCCAGGGTGGTCGACGGCGTCGACGGCGCCATCGCCCATATCGAGCGCTACGGTTCGCACCACACCGACGCGATCGTGGCGCAGGACCAGGTTACGGCGGAGAAATTTCTCGCCGAGGTCGATTCGGCGATCGTCCTGCACAACGCCTCGACGCAGTTCGCCGACGGCGGCGAATTCGGCTTCGGCGCGGAAATCGGCATCGCCACCGGCAAGCTGCATGCGCGCGGCCCGGTCGGCGTCGAGCAGCTCACCTCGTTCAAATACCGCGTGCGCGGCACCGGTCAGATCCGGCCGTGATCGCCGCCCGCGGCCGCGGCGGAGCGCGTCCGGTTGTTCCCGCGCATGCGCCGGGCATGCGCATCGGCCTGTTCGGCGGTTCGTTCGATCCGCCGCATGCGGCGCACAGGGCGGCGAGCCTGCTGGCGCTGAAGAAGCTCGGCCTCGACCGGGTCTGGTGGCTGGTCTCGCCCGGCAATCCGCTCAAGGACACGAGTCTGCTGCCGCCGGTGGAACGGCGCGTGGCGGCCGCGCTTGCCCTGAGCGCGCATCCGCGCATCGACGTCACCGGGATCGAGGCCGTCATCGGCGCGAAATATTCGCATGAGAGCATCGCCTGGCTGCTTCGCGAATGCCCCGGCGTGCATTTTGTCTGGATCATGGGGGCCGACAGCCTGCAGACGTTTCACCGCTGGAAGAACTGGCGCGCGATTTTCATGACGCTACCGATAGCCGTGATCGACAGGGGCGGGCTCAGCCTGACGGCGACGTCGGGCCCGGCCGCGCATGCCTTCGCCCGCGCGCGCATTCCCGAAGTCCGGGCTCGCTCCCTGCCCGGCCGTGCACCGCCGGCCTGGGTCTATCTGCACGGACTCAAATCGGGCTTGTCGTCGACGGCGCTGCGGGCGGCGAAAAAGACCCCGCCCCGAGGTTGAAACCGAATGGGCTGCGTGCCTACATTTGCGCAGGCGAATCTGCGGATTGCAGCATAGCCTGCGTCGGTATGATTGCGGGTTCCGAGAACGGCAGGCAACGGTTCAAGTCCGGCACGAGTGAAAGGAAAAGGATCCCTGACCACAACGTCGATTTCCCGGGCGCGCCCGCGCGTTCCGCCCGGAGCGGCCTCCAAGGCGCATCCCGACGTCACGGAGACCCTGAACACCGTCCTCGCGCGCCTCGAAGACATGAAGGCCGAGGACATCGTCACCATCGATCTTGCCGGCAAGACCTCGATCGCCGACCACATGGTCGTGGCCTCCGGCCGCTCCAACCGGCATGTCGGCTCGCTCGCCGACAGCGTGGTCGAAGGTCTGAAGAAATCCGGCCTCAAGCAGATCCGCGTCGAAGGCCAGCCGCATTGCGACTGGGTACTGATCGATGCCGGCGACGTGATCGTGCACGTATTCCGTCCGGAAGTGCGCGACTTCTACGGCATCGAAAAAATGTGGTCGACGGGCCGCGGCGGCCGCAAGGCAAGTTGAAAGCGGCGGGGCGCGGCGATGCGGGTGATCGTGCTCGCCGTCGGCCGCATGAAGAGCGGCGCGGAGTCCGACCTGGCGGCACGCTATGCCGCCCGCGCGGCGAAGGCCGGACGGCAGATCGGACTGCGCGGGCTCGACGTTATCGAGATCAGGGAGAGCCGGGCAGGCGATCCCGCGCGGCGGATGACCGAAGAATCGACGGCGCTGGCGAACCTGATTTCCGCAGACGCCGCCGTCGTCGCGCTCGACGAACGGGGCGACAATCTCGGCAGCGTCGCATTCGCGGCGCATATCGGAAAATGGATGCAGGCCGGAATTCCGGCGCTGGTCTTTCTCGTCGGCGGCCCGGACGGTCTGGCGCCTTCGCTGCGCGACCGGGCGACGATGACGCTGGCATTCGGCAAGGCCACCTGGCCGCACCAGTTCGTGCGCATCATGCTGCTGGAACAGCTCTACCGCGCGGTGACCATCCTGTCCGCACACCCCTACCATCGGCCATGACCGGGCGTTGCATGCGCGCGCGAACCGGCCGCAATTGCGCCACTGCCGTGACGTATCCGGTGCCGGCGTCCGGGACGGCGCTGATCCGGGCGAAGGCATTCCGGGCGAAGGCATGAAGCGATTGCAGTCCGACTGGCGACTGGCAGCCGCATTGGCGGCGGCTACCGTCTGCGCCAGTCCGGCGCCGGCGCAGCCGGCGGGCGATCCGGGTTCCGAACTGCTCCGCCAGCGCGACCGGGAACTGGAAGCGGCGCGCAGCGAACAGAAAAAAGCGACCGAGAACGAGAAGCGGCTGCGCGGCGAGATCGAGGCTCTGGGCGAGGACCGGCGCAAGCTCAATCAGGCGCTGATCGACACGGCGGCGCGCGTTCGCCAGATGGAATCCCGTCTCGCCGAGAACGAGGCGCGCATCGAGCCGCTGCAGCGCGCGGAGCAAACGCGCCAGGCCGCGCTGGAGGAAAGACGCGCGGAACTGGTGGAAGTGCTGGCCGTGCTGCAGCGTGTCGGACGCCGCCCGCCGGCCGCCCTGCTGGCGACGCCGGAAGACGCCCTGCAGTCGATCCGCACCGCCATGCTGGTCGGCGCGGTGCTGCCCGACATGCGCGCGCGCGCGGCCGCGATCGCGGCGGAACTGTCCGAGCTTGTACGCGTGCGCAAGGAGCTTGCCGCAGAAAAGGACCGTCTGGGCCGCGATCTCGCGGCGATGGCCGACGAGCGCCGGCGCATGACGCTGCTCGCCGAGGAGCGCCGCAGCCAGCAGGCGGACGCCGAACGCGCGCTGGAAGAAGAACGCAGGAACGCCGTGGCGCTCGCGCGTCAGGTCGACAATCTCAAGGATTTGATCGCGCGAATGGAACAGGGGCTTGATTCGGCGGCCCGGGCGGCGCGGGCCGCGGCTGCGGCCGGCGATCGGAAAGCCGGCGAGCGGCCCAATCTCGCCGCCCTGAGCGATCCCGGCCGCCTCGCACCGGCCATTGCGTTTTCCGCCGCACGTGGCCATCTCCCGCTTCCGGTCAATGGCGTGAAAATCCGCGAATACGGTGCGCCCGACGGGGTTGGCGGCACGGAGAAGGGCATTTCGGTTGCGACCCGGGCAGGCGCCCAGGTCACGTCGCCGGCGGACGGCTGGGTGGTCTATGCCGGTCCGTTCCGCTCTTTTGGCCAACTCTTGATCCTGAATGCCGGCGGCGGGTATCATGTCGTTCTCGCCGGGATGGAACGGATCTCCGTTGACCTGGGCCAGTTCGTGCTGACCGGCGAGCCGGTCGCAGTGATGGGAACCGGCGCGCAGCTTGCATCGCAGGTCGCGGCGGCCGTCCCGATCGGCTCAAGGCAGCCGGTGCTCTACGTCGAATTTCGCAAGGACGGAGTTCCCGTCGACCCTGGCCCATGGTGGGCCGCTACCAAAAGTGAAAAGGTTCGCGGATGATGCGCAAGACATTCCTGGTTCTCCTCGGGGTCGCCGCCGGCGTGGCCGTGACCTTGCTCGCCGTGCAGCCGCGGGTCGTCCTCTCCGGCATGAGCGCCAACGCTGCCGGTTCGGCCGACACATACCGCCAGCTCAACCTGTTCGGCGACGTGTTCGAGCGCGTGCGATCCGACTATGTCGAGA
>CAYWCE010000062.1:0-15877 GCA_964456755.1 uncultured Hyphomicrobiales bacterium | reverse complement strand
CGGCTGTCGAATTTCCTGCTTTGGCAATCCGCTTACAGCGAATTCGTCTTCCTGCCGGTCTATTGGCCCGATTTCGACCGCGCGGCGCTGGAAGGCGCGATTCTCGATTATTGTCGCCGCGAACGCCGTTTTGGCGGCATCGCGGTGCCGGCGGAGGCGACGCCATGACCGAACGCGGCTCGGCTCACGCCGCCGGCATGGCGGAGCGCTCGCCTGCCGGACGCAATCTCGCCCTGCGCATCGCTTCGGCGCTGGTGCTGGCGCCGCTGGCGCTCGCGACGACCTATGTCGGCGGCTGGCCCTTCCATGTGTTCTGGACGCTGGCGGCCTTTGCCCTGTGGTGGGAATGGGTGCGACTGGTGCAGCCCGCACGCAGCCAGGGCGTGCTGCTGATGGGGTTCTGCGTTCTGTCGATCGAGGCCCTGCTCGCGACCACCGGCCGCAGCGAGATCGCAATCATCATCGTCGCGCTCGGCGCGCTTGCGACGGCGATCACCTCCGCGCGCAATGCCCTGTGGGTCGCGGGCGGCGTGGTTTACGCGAGCATTCCGATCATTGCTGCGATCGCACTGCGCGGCGACGACCGTATCGGCCTGTTCGCCATCCTGTTCCTGTTTGCGATCGTATGGGGAACCGACATCGCCGCCTATTTCGCCGGACGCGCCATCGGCGGCCCCAAGCTTGCGCCCGCCATCAGTCCGAAGAAAACCTGGTCCGGCGCCGTCGGCGGCACGATTGCCGGCGTCGGCGGCGGCCTTGGCGTTATCGTTGTGGCGGGTGCCAACATCTCGGTCCGCATCGCGGCGATCGCGCTCGTGCTCTCGATTGTGTCGCAGCTCGGCGATCTGTTCGAGTCGTGGGTAAAACGCCTGTTCGAAGTCAAGGATTCCAGCGGCCTGATCCCGGGACATGGCGGGGTCATGGACCGGCTCGACGGATTTGTCTTCGCGGCAATCGCGGCCTTTGCGATCGGCATCGCGCTGTCGGACTGGTCTTCTCCTGCAGTCGGCCTGATCGGATGGTGACATGACGCCGCTCGCCAGCCAGCGCGGGGGCGGGAGCGATCCTGCGCACGCAGCGCCGCGCAGCGTCAGTATTCTTGGCGCCACCGGCTCGATCGGCACCAGCACCCTCGACCTGTTAAAGACACGCCCGACGCAGTTCCGCGTCGAAGCGCTGAGCGCAAATCGAAATGCAGCGTTTCTGGCACGCGCCGCGCGCGAACTGGGCGCGCGCTTTGCCGCCATCGCCGATCCGCATTCTTACCGCGACCTGAAAGAGGCGCTTGCGGGCAGCGGTATCGAGGCCGCCGCCGGCGAGGATGCGCTGATCGAAGCGGCAGCGAGGCCGGCCGACTGGGTGATGGCTGCGATCAGCGGCTCGACCGGATTGCGGCCGACGCTGGCCGCCGTGGAGCGCGGGGCGACGGTGGCGCTCGCCAACAAGGAATGCCTCGTCTGCGCAGGCGCGCTGTTCATGCGCCGGGCGGAGCGGGCCGGCGCGACCGTGCTGCCGGTCGATTCCGAGCACAATGCGATTTTTCAGGCGCTGTCCGCCGGTCGGCGGCAGGATGTGAACCGAATCGTGTTGACGGCCTCCGGAGGACCGTTTCGAACCTGGACTGCTGCCGCCATGCGGACGGCGCGCCCGGAACAGGCGTTGCGTCATCCGAACTGGACCATGGGCTCCAAGGTCACAATCGACTCGGCCACATTGATGAACAAGGGGCTGGAACTGATCGAAGCGCATCACCTGTTCGCGCTTCCGTCGCAGCGAATCGAAGTTCTGGTCCACCCGCAATCGATCGTCCACGGCATGGTCGAATTTTGCGACGGTTCCATTGTCGCCCAGCTCGGTCCGCCCGACATGCGCGTGCCGATTGCGCATTGCCTCGCCTGGCCGGAGCGACTGTCGAATGCGGCCGCGCGCCTCGACTGGAGCGCTGTGCGCGATTTGACTTTCGAGCAGCCCGATCTCGACCGGTTTCCTGCATTGCGGTTGGCCCGTACAGCGCTGGAATCCGGCGGCGCAGTCCCCACCATGCTGAATGCCGCCAATGAGGTCGCAGTCGCGGAATTTCTCGCCGGCCGCCTCGGATTCGCCGCCATTCCGGCGCTCGTAGAGGCGGCTCTGGAGGCGGCCGCACGCCACACCCTCCCGCCGGAGCCGGCAAGCGTCGAGGACGCGCTGGCCATTGACCATAATGCGAGAAGTTTGGCGGCCGCCCTCTTGCCTGGCGTCGCCGCCAAGGCTTCCTGATACATTCCAGCCCATGCGGGGAAGCACGATCCGATGAGTCTAGACTTTGCGGGCCACCTGGCCGCCCTGGGCGGGGGGATCACCGGCTACATCATTCCGTTCCTGTTCGTGCTGACGATTGTCGTGTTTTTTCACGAGCTTGGCCATTTTCTGGTGGCGCGCTGGTGCGGCGTGCGCGTGCTGGTCTTTTCGGTCGGATTCGGCCCGGAAATTCTCGGCTTTAACGACCGTCACGGGACCCGCTGGAAGCTCGCCGCCATTCCGCTCGGTGGCTATGTGAAATTTCACGGCGACGAGAATGCCGCAAGCGTTCCCGACCAGCGCACCATTGCGACAATGGACACGGCGGAGCGGCGCGAGAGCTTCCATCATCAAAGGGTCGGCAATCGCGCCGCCATCGTGGTGGCGGGCCCGGTAGCGAACTTTCTGCTGGCGATCGCAATCTTTGCCGCAATCTTCACCTTTCACGGCAAGCAATCCACCTCGGCGCGGGTCGATTCGATCCAGGCCGGGAGCGCGGCCGCGGCCGCGGGCTTCATGCCGGGCGATCTGGTTCTGGAAATCGACGGCCGCGCCATCGAGACCTTCTCCGACATGCAGCGCATCGTCGGGTCGAGCGCCGGATACACACTCAAGATCACCGTTGAACGCGGTGGCCAACAGGTCGTGCTGAACGCGACGCCGGCGCTGCGCGAGATCAAGGACAATTTCGGCAACACGCACCGGATCGGCGTGCTCGGCATCAGCCGGTCGATGGCGCAGGACGACATGCGGCTGGAAAAGGCCGCCCCGCACAAGGCCGTCTGGATGGGCGTCGAGGAGACCTGGTTCGTGATCGAGCGCACCATGTCCTATCTCGCCGGCGTCATTGTCGGGCGCGAAGCCGCCGACCAGCTCGGCGGCCCGATCCGGATCGCGCAGGTTTCGGGACAGGTGGCAACGGCGGGCTTCATCCCGCTGCTGCATCTTGCGGCAGTCCTTTCGGTGTCGATCGGGCTGCTGAACCTCTTTCCGGTGCCGCTGCTCGATGGCGGTCACCTTTTGTTCTATGCGGTCGAAGCGGTACGCGGCCGGCCGCTGTCGGAACGGGCCCAGGAGGTCGGATTCCGCATCGGACTGGCAATCGTCCTGATGTTGATGATTTTTGCAACTTTTAACGACATCCTGCATCTGGCCACATCCTGAGGTGGTCAGGTTCATGTGGCGTTGCCGCAACTTCTTGAGGGGAAAGGAAAACCCGGCCGGGTTATGGTTTGCAGGTGGGGGCAAAACCTGTAAAACCAACTGAGTCTTAACGAGGCTTTTACGATTTTACGGGTGGCCTGAAGGCGCGAATCCTGCGGGCAGTGAAATAAAGGGCGCGTGCGCATGGGAATTGGTGCGCGGTGGGTACGAGGGATCGGTCTGTCAGCCTTTCTCCTCGGGGGGACCGTATTCGGCTGTGTTGCGTCCGGCGTGTTCGCGCCTGCGCCTGCCTATGCACAATCCGCAAGCAGCATCGTCGTCGAAGGTAACCGCCGGGTCGAGGTGGATACCATCCGCTCCTATTTCCGCCCCGGTCCCGGCGGCCGTCTCGATGCGGCGCAGATCGACGAGGCGCTGAAGGGCCTCTATGGCACCGGCCTATTCCAAGACGTCCGCATCCGCCAGGCGGGCGGGCGTCTCATCGTGACCGTGGTCGAAAACGCAGTCATCAATCGCGTCGCTTTCGAAGGCAACAAGCGGCTCAAGGACGAGCAGCTGTCGATCGAAATCCAGTCGCGCCCGCGCGGCACGTTCTCGCGTCCGGTGGTGCAGTCCGACGTGCAGCGCATCGTCGAACTCTATCGCCGCGCCGGCCGCTTCGACGTCCGCGTCACGCCGAAAATCATAGAACTGCCGAACAACCGCGTCGATCTCGTCTTCGAAATCACCGAAAACAAGAAGACGGGCATCAAACAGATCAGATTCGTCGGCAATCGCGCCTATGGCGATTACCGGCTCAAGGACGTCATCAAGACGTCGGAAAGCAATCTGCTGAGCTTTCTGAAGAGTTCCGACATCTACGACGCCGACCGGCTGGAAGCCGACCGCGATCTTCTGCGCCGGTTCTATCTCAAACAGGGTTACGCGGATGTGCGCATTATCGCGGCGTCCGGAGAATTCGATCCCTCGAAAAACGGATTCATCGTTACCTTCACCATCGACGAAGGCAGCCGCTACAAGTTCGGCACCGTCGACATCCAGTCCAACGTCAGTGCGATCGATCCCGCGGTTCTTCGCAACGTGCTGCGCACCAAGCAGGGCGATCATTACAACGCCGAGGCGGTGGAGAAGAGCGTCGAGGAAATGTCGATCGAGATCGCCAAGCGCGGCTATCCGTTCGCCACCGTCCGGCCGCGCGGCGAGCGCGATTTCGAGCGCAGCCTGGTCAATATCGTCTTTGTCGTGGACGAGGGCGCGCGCGCCTATATCGAGCGGATCAATATCCGCGGAAACAACCGCACCCGCGATTACGTCATCCGGCGTGAATTCGATATCGCGGAGGGCGACGCCTACAACCGCGCGCTGGTCGATCGCGCCGAGCGGAGGCTGAAGAATCTGGCCTATTTCAAGTCCGTCAAAATCACCAACGAACCCGGCTCGGCGCCCGACCGCATCGTCCTCAATGTCGACGTCGAGGAGCAGTCCACCGGCGAATTCTCGATGGGCGGCGGCTATTCGACCGCCGACGGATTCATGGGCGAAGTGTCGATCGGCGAGCGCAATCTGCTCGGCCGCGGTCAGTTCGCCCGTGCCGCGATTCAATACGGCGAACGCGCCAAGGGCTTCGAACTGGGATTCGTCGAGCCCTATCTGCTCGGCTATCGCATCGCCCTCGGGCTGGACCTGTACCACAAGGAACGGGACGCCTCGACGTTCCAGTCCTATGCGACAACGGCGACCGGCGGCGGCGCGCGGCTTGGCTTCATGTTGCGCGAGGATCTGAGCCTGCAGCTGCGCTACTCGCTTTATCAGCAGAAAATCTCGCTGCCCGGCTACCTTGATGACTGCAAACAGTCGGCCGCGGCCGTAGTCAATGGCGGCGCAGGCGTGCGGCCCGGCGATGGCTGCTATGCCAACGGCGAAGCGTCGCTCCCGGTGCGCATGGAGCTGGCCGACGGTGCCGTGCTGACATCGTCGGTCGGTTACACGTTCGCCTTCAATACGCTCGACAATAACAAGAATCCGACCCGCGGTACGCTGATCGAATTGAAGCAGGATTTCGCCGGCGTCGGCGGCGACGTGAACTTCATTCGCAGCACGGCGGATGCGCGTTACTACACCGAAGTATTGCCGGACATTATCGGCGTCTTCCGCGTCCAGGGCGGCCACATCGCCGGATGGGGTGGCGATGGCGTGCGCATGCTCGATCACTTCAAGATGGGCCCCAATCTCGTGCGCGGCTTTGCGTCGGCCGGTATCGGCCCGCGCGACACCACAACGGGCACCAGCCAGGATTCGATGGGCGGCACAATGTACTGGGGGGCCAGCGCCGAACTGCAAGTCCCGCTGTATTTCATTCCGAAGGAAGTCGGCATGCGCGGCGCGGTCTTCGCCGATGCCGGGTCGCTGTGGGACTACAAGGGGCCGACCTACAGTCCGGTCACCGGCGAAACCATCGCGCTGGCCGACCACGACTCGGTGCGTTCCTCCGTCGGCGTCGGCCTGGTCTGGGATTCGCCGTTCGGCCCGATGCGGTTCGATTATTCGTTTCCGATCTCCAAGGAAGGCTACGACCGGGTGCAGCGCTTCCGCTTCGGTGGCGGCACGCGATTCTGACGGCCGGCATGCGAGCCGCTATAGTGCTGGGATGAGCGAGCCGCTGTTTTTCAAGCCGGCGACCGGACTGACTCTGGGCGAAATCGGTCGCGTGACCGGAGCCAGCCTGCGCGACGCGACGCAGGCGGACAGGACGGTCGGCGGCATTGCGTCGCTCGACCGGGCGGGTCCGCACGACCTGGCCTTTATCGACAGCCCGAAATATCTCTCCGACCTGAAGAAGACGGCGGCAGGAGCCTGCCTCATTTCCGAACGTCATGTCGCGGAGGCGCCGGCCGGAATGGCGCTGCTGGTGACGCCTGCGCCGTACCGTGCCTATGTGGCGGTGAGCCGTGCGTTATTTCCCGACGCGCTGCGGCCTTCGTCGCTGTTTGCTGCCGAGGGGGTGACGCCGGGAGCCTTCGTGCATGCGAGCGCCAGGCTGGAAAGCGGCGTGATGATCGATCCCGGCGCTGTCGTCGGTCCGCATGCGGAGATCGGCGCGGGCACCGTGATCGCCGCCGGCGCCGCGATCGGCTCCAACGTCAAGATCGGCCGCGATTGCGCAATCGGCGCCAACGCTGCCATCGTACATGCCATCCTCGGCGACCGCGTCATCGTGCATGCTGGCGCCTGTATCGGCCAGGACGGATTCGGCTACCAGATGGGGCCGGGCGGCCATGTCAAAATTCCGCAAATTGGACGCGTCATCATCCAGGACGACGTGGAGATCGGCGCTTGCACCGCGATCGATCGCGGCGCCATACGCGACACCGTGATCGGCGAAGGCACCAAGATCGACAACCATGTGCAGATTGCACACAATGTCTCGATCGGGCGCCATTGCGTGATTGTTGCGCAATGCGGCATTGCCGGCAGCGCCACGCTGGAAGATTATGTGGTGCTCGGCGCGCGCGCCGGCGCCAACACCCAGGCGTTTATCGGCGAGGGTGCCCAGCTTGCCGCCGCGGCGATCGCGCATGGCATCGTGCCGGCCGGCGAACGCTATGGCGGTGTTCCCGCCCGGCCGGCGAAACAGTGGTTCAGGGAGATGAAAGCGGTGCAGCGCCTTGGCCGGGCGGCGGACAAGGCAGCGGACAAGGACGACGGTGCGGACGAGCGGTGAGGGGTCATGAGCCAGGCGGGCGGAACGATCGAGGCTGCGGATATCGCGAAAATCCTGGAGGTGCTGCCGCACCGCTATCCATTTCTGATGGTCGATCGTGTACACAGCATGCGCGGCGACGAATTCGCCATCGGCGTGAAGAACGTCACCGCCAACGAGCCGCAATTCATGGGCCACTTTCCCAACAATCCTGTTTTTCCGGGCGTGCTGATGATCGAGGGCATGGCGCAGACGGCCGGCGTTCTCGCCATTGTCAGCGGGGCGGCCAACGGGCCGTCCAAGTCGGTCTTTTTTCTGACCATCGACAAGGCAAAATTCCGCAGGCAGGTGCGCCCCGGCGATACTTTGGAATATCACGTCACCAAGAAGACGCGGCGCAAGAACATGTGGTGGTATATCGGCCAGGCCCGGGTCGACGGCCAGATCGCGGCTGAGGCGGAGGTCGGCGCCATGATTGTGGATTCATGAGGACGTCATGTCGCTGATCGATCCGAGTGCACGCGTCGCCAACGGGGCGGCGATCGGCAAGGACGTGACCATCGGTCCCTATTGCGTGGTCGGCCCGCATGTCGCCATCGCCGACGGTTGCCAGCTCCTCGCGCATGTACATCTCACCGGACATACCAGCATCGGTCCGCGCACCGTCATCTATCCTTTCGCCTCGCTCGGAACGCCGCCGCAATCGGTAAAATATCGTGGCGGTCCGACGCGCCTCGTTGTCGGGGCCGATTGCGAAATCCGCGAAAGCGTCACCATGAATACCGGCACCGAGGACGACCGCGGGGAGACCACCATCGGCGACAAATGCCTGTTCATGGTCGGCTCGCATATCGGCCACGACTGCCGGATCGGCGACAATGTCACGCTGGCCAACAATGTCGCGCTCGGCGGACATGTCGAGGTCGAAGATCACGTGGTGTTCGGCGGGCAGTCGGCGGTGCATCAGTTTGTCCGCATCGGCGAAGGCGCGATGATCGCCGGCATTTCCGGAATCGCCGCCGATGTCATCCCGTTCGGGTTTGCCATCGGCCAGCGCGGCTGTCTCGACGGTCTTAACGTGATCGGACTGCGCCGGCGCGGCTATTCGCGCTTCGACATCCAGCGGTTGCGCCACTTTTATCGCGCGCTGTTCCTGATGCCGGGCCACCACAAGGACAGGCTGGAAGCCGTTGCGCGGGAATTCGCGGCCGATACCGTGGCGATGAAGATCGTCGACTTCATACGCGCTGGCGGTTCGCGGCCGTTGATGCGGGCCTGGCAGAATTCGCCTGGCGAAGCGGGCGGCACATCGTCATGACCGGCACCGTCCCGGTCCACGGGACAGGGCCGGTCGCAATCATCTGTGGCGGCGGCAGCATTCCGTTTGCGGTGGCGGATTCGGTCATCCGCGGTGGCCGCGACGTCGTGCTGTTCGGGCTGCAGCCCTGGGTGGATCGCGAAGCGCTGGTACGCTATCCGCATCATTTCGGGCGGATCGGGCAGCTCGGGCGTTTCGTGCGGATGGCCCGCGAAGCCGGATGCCGCGACGTAGTCTTCATCGGCACGGTAGTGCGGCCCGCGATCCGGGAGATCCGGCTCGACTGGTTGACCCTGCGATTGCTGCCGCGCATCGTACGGCAGTTCTACGGCGGCGACGATCATCTGCTTTCCGGGGTCGCGCGCATATTCGAGGATCAGGGGTTTCGGCTGCTCGGCGCGCACGAAGTGGCGCCGGAAATCCTGATGCCGGCGGGACCGCTTGGCGGCCGCCAACCGTCTGCCGCCGAGGAGGCCGATATCGCCCGCGGCCTCGCCGTGCTGCGCGCGGCCGGCGCATTCGATATCGGCCAGGCGGTCGTGGTCGCCAACAACCACGTGCTGGCAATCGAAGCGGCGGAGGGTACCGATTTGATGCTCGAGCGCGTGGCTGAATTGCGTCGTATCGGACGAATTCGCACGCCGAAGGGGACCGGCGTGCTGGTGAAAGCGCCGAAGCCGGGTCAGGATCGCCGCTTCGACCTGCCGTCGATCGGTCCGAAGACGGTGGACGGCGTTGCGCGCGCGGGCCTTGCCGGGCTCGCGGCGATTGCCGGCGGAGCCATCGTTGCCGAACCGCAGCGCATCGTCGCGATGGCCGGTCGGGAGCAGCTGTTTGTCGTCGGCATTCCGGAACCCGGAGAGGCGGCATGAAGGTGTTCATGGTCGCGGCCGAGGAATCCGGCGACCGGCTCGGTGCTGCGCTGATTCGTGCATTGAAAGCGAGGCGGCCGGATATCAGCTTTGCCGGCGTCGGCGGCTACGAGATGGCGGCGGAAGGTCTGTCGTCGCTGTTCCGCATCGGCGATCTTGCCATTGTCGGCCTCGCCGCCATTCCCGCGCGCCTACCCCTGATCATCAGCCGCATTCGCCAGACGGCGCGTGCTGCGATCGCCGAGAAGCCGGACGTGCTGGTGATCGTCGACAGCCCCGATTTCACTCATCGCGTGGCCCGCCGCGTGCGGCGGGCGAACCCGTCAATTCCGGTCGTCGATTATGTCTCGCCGTCGGTGTGGGCGTGGCGCCCCGGCCGCGCGCGTGCGATGCGCCGCTATGTCGACCACGTGCTGGCGCTGCTGCCGTTCGAGCCGGAGGTGCATCGCCGGCTCGGCGGACCGGACTGCACCTATGTCGGCCATCCGCTGGTCGAGCAGATTTCCGAATTGCGGCCCGGTCCCTCGGAAAGCGCGCGCCGCATGCAGGATCCGCCGGTCTTGCTGGTACTGCCGGGCAGCCGCCGAAGCGAGATCAGGCGTCTTGGCAAGCCGTTTGCGCGCGCGGTGGAGCGCATCGCCAGGGATGTCTGGCCGCTCGACATCGTCGTGCCGACGACGCCGCATCTGGCCGATCTGGTGCTGCGCGAGACCGCGAACTGGCCGCTGCGGCCGACGATTGCGGTCAAGCGCGAAGAGCGCCGGGCGGCATTTCGGGCGGCGCGGGCTGCGCTTGCCAAATCGGGAACGGTGACGCTGGAGTTGGCCGTGGCCGGCGTGCCGATGGTCACGGCCTACAAGGTTTCGCGCTTCGAGGCCGCGGTTGCGCGGCGCCTGATCCGCGTTCCCTCCGTCATCCTTGCCAATCTGGTGCTCGGCGAGAATGTCGTGCCGGAATTCATCCAGGAGGATTGTACGCCGGAGCGCCTGTCGGCGGCGCTCGTGCCGCTGCTCGCGGATACGCCGGAGCGACGAAAGCAGGTGGCGGCCTTTGCCCGGCTCGACGAGATCATGCAGATCGGCAGGGCCGAGCCGGCCAGCCATGCCGCGGAGATCGTGCTGGCGGTCGCGCAGAGGGGCCGCGGCACGCCGTTACCGGCGACGCATTCACCTTAAGCCTGCGACCTGCGCGCGAGGCGCTGGAAACGCGTCGCAGAACGGCCTAGGTTGTCGGTCGCGCCGCCACGAAGAAATCCGGACCATGCCAAGCAACGGATTCGAGCAAAAAAGAGCCGCTATTACAGGCGTTTACGGGTATTTGCCGAACTATATTCTGACCAACGCGGAGCTGGCCCGCATGGTCGATACCAGCGACACCTGGATCACCGAGCGCACCGGTATCAAGGAACGGCGAATCCTCAAGGGCGAGGGACTGGGTACTTCGCATATGGGCGCCGAGGCCGTGCGCGGCCTGCTCCAGCGCACAGGCACCAGGCCCGCCGAGGTCGACCTCCTGATCTGCGCCACGACCACGCCGGATTTCGTCTTTCCCTCCACCGCCAACCTGATCAGCGACATGGTCGGACTGGGACCGGTCGGCAGCTTCGACGTGCAGGCGGCGTGTTCGGGCTTCATTTACGCCGTCAGCATCGCCGCGCAATTCGTGGCCACCGGTCAATGCCGCAAGGTGGTCGTAGTGGGCGCCGACAAGATGTCGGCGATCATCGACTATACCGACCGGGCGACCTGCGTGATATTCGGCGACGGTGCCGGCGCGGTACTGATCGAGCCATCCCGCAATGGCGAGGGAATTTTCGATACGGTAATCCGGTCGGACGGATCGGGCATGATCCATCTGCACCAGAAAGCGGGCGGCAGCCGCCGGCCGCCGAACGCAGAGACTGTCGCCAAACGTATGCATTACGTGCATCAGGAAGGTGCAGCGGTCTACAAATTCGCCATTGCCAAGATGGCCGAGGTTTCGCACGAAATCATGGTGCGCAACAATCTGCGCGCCGACATGATCCACTGGCTGGTCCCGCATCAGGCGAACCGGCGCATCATCGAATCGACCGCCGAGAAGATGGGGCTGCCGATGGATCGCGTGATGATGACGATCCAGAAATACGGCAACACGACTGCCGCGACGATACCGCTCTGCCTGTGGGACTACGAGGACCGGCTCAGGACCGGCGACCGGCTGATTCTGGCGGCCTTTGGCGGCGGCTTCACCTGGGGTGCCGCCTATGTCACCTGGGCTTATGACGGGGCTGCAGCGGCTGCCGGTGCAAATGGCGGCGCGGCTGCAGGCTAGCGACGCGTCATCGCGGCCGCCGCAACGGCGGTCACAATCCTCACGAGAGCGGCGGGGTCGTAGGGCTTGGTTACGAGCGGGCTTTCCCGAAAGCGTTCCGGCAGATTGGCGGCGCTGTAGCCGGTTACGAACACGAACGGCAAACCGCGCGCCAGCAATTCGTCGGCAAGCGGATACACCATCGTTCCGTTGAGATTGACGTCGAGCACCGCAAGATCGACAGGCTCGCGGCGCGATGCCGCGACCGCGCTTGCCAGATCGCTGCACGGGCCGACGGTGTCCGCGCCGGCAGCGCGCAGATAGTCCTCAAGTTCCAGTGCCAGAAAAAACTCGTCTTCGACGATCAGGATACGCTTGCCGGACAGTGATTTTGCCGGCCGATTCTGTTCCGGTCCGCCGGCAACCGGCGGTGGCGGTGGACGTCCTGACGTCATTGCGCAGATCAAGTCCGCGCGGCGGCGCCGGCACCGCCGGCAAACGGAAATGCGATCACGCATTCCAGTCCCGCAGGCCGGAAGTCGAGCGCCACCTTGCCCTGCAGGTCGGAGCTGAGCGCACGCTCCAGCAGCAACCGGCCGAAGCCGGTGCGGGTCGGCGGCGCAACCGGAGGCCCGCCGGCTTCGCTCCAGTGGATGACGAGTTGCCGCTCGGCGGGGTCGATACGCCAGGTCACGTCGACGGCGCCGCCGCCGCCCGACAAGGCGCCGTATTTGGCGGCATTGGTGGTCAGTTCGTGAAACGCCATACCCAGGCTGACCGCCAGGCGCGGGTTGAGCGTAACGGTCGGCCCGGCGAACCGGATATGCGCGCCGTCTCCCGCATAGGGCGCCGTCTCGTCGTGCAGCAGCGTCTGCAGCGAAATCCCCGACCAGTTGGATTCGGCGAGGCGGCCGTGCGTCTGCGCCAAAGCCCGCACGCGATTGTCGAAGGAATGCCGCGCAGCCTCAACCGACTCGCAGCGGGCGAACGACTGGTGTGCGATCGCGATAACGGTCGCCAGCGTGTTTTTCACCCGGTGATTGAGTTCGGCCACGAGCAGATCGCGCTGTTCCTCAGCCTTCTTGCGGTCGGTGATGTCGACAAACGCGGCAACGGCGCCTGTTACGGCTCCGTCTGCGTCGCGCAGCGGCGTCGCATTGCCGAACAGAAAGCGCGAAGAGCCGTCGTTGAATCGTACTTCCTCCTCGAAATTGCCGACCTCTTCGCCGCGCGCGGCGCGCTGCACCGGCAGTTCGGAAGGCTGCAGACGCCGGCCGTCGACATATACCTCAAAATGATTCGGCCGCTCGGCCGTGTCGGCGGTCAGCGACGGATTTGCCAGCGGGTCAAGGCGCAGGAACTCAAACGACGTCCGGTTGCCGCTGATCACGCGGCAGTCCGTATCGCGCGCGATCCAGATGATGGCGGGGACCGCTTCCATGATCGCCTGCAGTTCGGCGGCACGCGCGCGTTCGCGCTCCTCGTTCCGGCGCAGTTCGGCATGGGTGCGAAGCCTGTCGATGGAAAATCCGAGTTGCCGGGCGATGGCCAACGCGAGATCGACTTCCTCGGCGGCGAATTCACGCGCATCCGTGTAATAGGTCATGAATTTTCCGATCAGACGGCCTTTGGCCATCAGCGGAATGAACGCGAGCGCGCCGATGCCCTCGGCGCGTACGACCGTCCTGAGCGCATCGGGAATGTCGGCGTTCGCCACATCGCCGACCAGCAGCGGCTGCGGGTCGGACGCGTCGGCAGGCCAGGGGCAATGCCCGTCTACCGCCTGGCGGTAGGTCTCCGAAAGGCCCTTCCATGCTACGAAACGCATGATCTCGTCATTGTCGAACAGCAGGATCGATGCGCGGGCGCAGCCGAGCGCGCGCTCGATGGCTTCGAAGGCGGCGTCGCAGATGTCGGCCAGCGAGCCGGCGCGGTAGAGGCGATTGGTGAAGCGGTAAAGCGCCGTCTGCTCCTCGACGCGGCGTGCAAGCTGCCGCTCGGCCTGTTTGCGCGCGGTGATATCGCGCGCGATCTTGGAGGCGCCGACGATACGGCCTTGCGGATCGCGCACCGGCGAAACCGTCAGCGACACGTCGATCAGGCGACGATCCTTGCGCCGCCGGACGGTCTCGTAGGATTCGATGCGTTCGCCCCGGCGCAGCCGTTCCAGGATGCGCGGCTCCTCGTCCGGCTGGTCCTCCGGAATGAGGATAGTCACCGGTCTGCCGACGACCTCTTCGGCGCTATAGCCAAACAGACGCTCGGCTCCGCGATTCCAGCTGCTGATGATGCCGTCGAGAGTCTTGCTCACGATGGCGTCGTTGGAGGATTCGACGATGGATGCGAGCTGCATGGCGGCCTGCTCGGCGCGGCTGCGGCGCTCCAGTTCGTCCTTGGCCGCCTGCAGCAGGCGGGCATTGTCGATGGCGATGGCCGCATGCGCGGCGATCCCCGTCACGAGCTCTTCGGTGGCCTCCGTAAAAACGCCCGGCCGGTCATGGCCGAAAAACAGGCCGCCGGTCACCTCGCCGGTGCGCGAGACGACCGGCACGGCCAGATAACTGGCGACCTCAAGATGCCCGGGCGGCATCCCGAAATGCGGTCCCGTAAGACCGTAGCGCGAATCCTTGCGGATGTCGTCGGAGCGTACGATACCGAGTCCGCGAAATGTCGGTTCGAACACGGCGGTATTGCGCGGCAGCCCGAATTTTTCGAAAGCTTCGCGCGGTGCGCCGGACAATGTGTACAGTTGCAGACATTCGCCGTTTTCGCCGGTCACGTTGTAGAAGAAGGCACCGAACTTCGCTCCGGTCAGTTCGGTGGCAGCGTCGGTGACGGCCTGAACGATCCGCTCGAGATCCAGGTCGCTGGACACGGCGCGCGCGACGCGGTTGAGCCGGTTCGATTGCGAGCGCAGGGCTTCCTCGTGCAGCTTGCGCTCGCTCACGTCGATCAGCATGTTGACCGCACCGGTGAGGCGACCCTCGGCATCGAAAATCGGAGTCGGATAGGGCAGGAACGGCACGCGCGTGCCGTCCGGCCGCTCGGCAATCGCCTCGGCGCCCCGCACCGCACGCCGTTCCCTGAGCGAGATCGCCATCGGGCATTCGTCGTGCGGCAGCGGCGTGCCGTCGCCGCGGTAAAGCCGCCAGGTGACGCACCATTTGTCGACGCCGATTTCCGGCTCGCGTCCGGCAAGCTCGGCCGCGGCGCGATTGAAATACGTGATCACGCCGTCGGCGTCGGTGGTGTAGAGCGCGGCCGGGAGCGTATCGAGCAGATGACGATGCTGATGCGGAATGCCGGCGATCGGCTGCGCCTCGCCGTTGACCGCGATCTCTCGCAGGCTCGCCATGCAGGCCTCGGCGCTGCCGGAGGCGCCGGGCAGCGGCGCGGCTTCGATCCCGACGCGGACGCGGCGACCGTCGGGGCACACCAGGATGAATTCCTCCCCGGGCTGCGCCGCGCCGCTGGCAATGGCTCGCGCCATCGGCGTGTCGGAAAAGTCCAGTTCGACGCCCAGCAGGCTGTGAATGCGCGGCGCGGCGGACGCTGGCGCACCCGCCGCAGAACCGGGCGGGCGGCCGAACAGAATGGCGGCCCGGCGGTTGAACCAGGCGACCTCACCCTGCCGATCGAACACGCACAGGGCGCAGGGAACCGTGTCCAGAACGCTTCGGTCGAGAGCGGAGAGCGGCTGCAGGCCGGCCGGAGCGGACTGTCTCTGGCCGCTGGCGCGAATGGCGATCATCGAACTCCCCCGATGCACGGAAAGACCCCTCAATCAACGGGGCGGGGGAGCATTGGTTCCGCGATCGGCAGCAAAATTGTCGCGATGCGTAGCTGTCGGCGGCGCAGCCGGGCCCGGATGTGGCAGTCAGGTCCGGCGGGCCGATAACGGAACGTAATCGCGCCGCGCCGCTCCGGTATAGAGCTGACGCGGACGGCCGATCTTCTGGTGCGGATCCTCGATCATCTCTTTCCATTGCGCGATCCACCCGACCGTGCGGGCGAGCGCGAACAGGACCGTGAACATCGTGGTCGGGAAACCCATCGCCTTGAGCGTGATCCCGGAATAGAAGTCGATATTCGGATACAGCTTCTTTTCGATGAAATAATCGTCGCTGAGCGCAATGCGTTCGAGTTCGATGGCGACCTCGAGCAGCGGATCGTCCTTGTGTCCGACCTCGGCAAGGACTTCGTGACAGGTCTTCTGCATGATCTTGGCGCGCGGATCGTAGTTCTTGTCGA
>CAYWCE010000061.1:14387-15885 GCA_964456755.1 uncultured Hyphomicrobiales bacterium | reverse complement strand
AGGAATCGCGGGAGATCACCGCGATCTTGGCGCGCGAGCCGGGGTCGCGCGCGACCGCCTTGACCTCGACGATGCCGTCGTAGATTTCCGGCACTTCCTGCGCGAACAGCTTGGCCATGAATTGCGGGTGCGTGCGCGAAAGAAAGATCTGCGGACCGCGCGGCTCGCGGCGCACGTCGTAGATATAGGCGCGCACGCGGTCGCCGTTGCGGAACACTTCGCGCGGCAGCATCTCGTCGCGACGGATGATCGCCTCGCCCCGGCCGAGATCGACAACGACATTGCCGTATTCGACCCGCTTGACCACGCCGTTGACGATGTCGCCGATCCGGTCCTTGTATTCCTGGTACTGCCGGTCGCGTTCGGCCTCGCGCACCTTCTGCACGATCACCTGCTTGGCCGACTGCGCGGCGATGCGGCCGTATTCGAGCGGCGGCAGCGCGTCGGCGATGGTGTCGCCCACCTGCGCCGCAGGATTGCGGCGACGCGCATCGTCGAGGCTGATCTGGCTGGACGGATTCTCCACTTCGTCGACCACGAGCAGGTGGCGCGCCAGCCGCAATTCGCCGGTCTTGGAATTGATCTCTGCGTGAACGTCGGTCTCCGCGCCGTAACGGGAGCGGGCGGCCTTTGCGATCGCATCTTCCATCGCCGCGATCACAATGCCGCGGTCGATGGACTTCTCGCGCGCGACCGCGTCCGCGATCTGCAACAATTCGAGCCGGTTGGCGCTGACGGCCATCGGTCAGTCTCCTTCATGCTGGGCCGCGCTGCGGCGATTGCCGTCATGCGCGGGCCGGAAACGGTTCGGGCCGGCGCCGCCGGTCCGCTTGCGCGCCGGTGCGGCGCGCCTGTGATCCTGCCTGTGGTCCTGGTCGGGCTCGCGCCCGGCTGCCTTGCTGTGCCGCAGCGCCTCGCCGATCAGATCGTCGGTGAGCACGAGCCTGGCTTCGGCCATCTCCTCGATCGGCAGCAGCGCTTCGCCGTCTTCGCCTTCGGCGGCATCGTCGCGCCGGATACGGGCGGCATCGCCTTCCACCGCAACGATGGTGCCGCGGAAGCGCCGGCGGCCCGCGACCGGCACGGCCATCTCGATCTTCGCCGCGTGTCCGACATGCCGCTCGAAATCGGAGCGGCGGATCAGCGGACGGTCCATGCCGGGCGAGGAGATTTCCAGGCGATAGGCGGTGTCGAGCGGATCTGCGACATCGAATACGGGCGAAAGCGCCCGCGATACGTCCTCGCAATCGTCGATGGTCATGCTGCCGTCCGGCCGCTCGGCCATGATCTGGACGGTACAACCCTGCGCGCCGGAAATGCGCACGCGGACCAGGCGGAAGCCGAGACCGTGCAGCACCGGCTCCGCGATCGCGGCGACGCGCGCGGCCAGGCCCGTCTCGACGATGAGGCGAGGCTCGTCATTGCCAGGCATGTCCAGACCCGCAGTCATACGGCTTCGTTACCGTCCTTGCGCCCGGTTGAGCCGGCCGCATCGGGG
>CAYWCE010000061.1:12127-14377 GCA_964456755.1 uncultured Hyphomicrobiales bacterium | reverse complement strand
CGGATATCCGATGTTATGAGATGTCCATTGACGGACGTGCGAAATATAGCGATTTGGGCGGCCGGCGCAAGCGTTTACGCGCCCGCCCATGGCTAACGCTTCGTTCAGATTCACCCCGTAGATTCGCAATGGGCCCAATTTCTCGAATTCTTGTCGATCGCCAGCGCCATGTCGGCCGTCTCCTCCCTGATTCCGGAACTGGAAGAAGCGTTGCATCACGGCTCGCCCGAGAAGCATGGCGACATGCTCCGGCAGATCACCTCCCTGTTCCTGCATGACGCCGACCGCTTTACCGAAGATCACATCCGGCTGTTCGACGACATATTCGGCTGCCTGATCGAGGAAATCGAAATCAGGGCGCGGGCGGAACTCTCCCGCCGCCTGGCCCCGATCGCCAACGCGCCGGCGGAAATCCTGCGGCGGCTTGCCCATGACGAAGACATCGCGGTGGCCGGGCCGGTGCTGGCGCAATCGCCGCGGCTGGGCGATGCCGATCTGATCGAAATTGCCGCATCCAGAGGGCAGGCGCATCTGGCCGCAATTTCGGTCCGCCGGGAACTGGCGGAATCGGTCACCGACATTCTGGTCGAGCGCGGCGATCTCGACGTGGTGCGCAAGGTTGCGGAGAATTCGGGCGCACGGCTGTCGGAGCAGGGCTATTCCAGGCTGGTCGACCGGGCGGGCCAGGACGACCAACTCGCCGAAACCGTGGGCCAGCGCGCCGACATACCCGATCACCTGTTCCGCGAATTGCTGCTGCGCGCCACCGAGGTGGTGCAGCGGCGCCTGCTGGCCTCGGCCCGGCCGGAGACGCAGGCGGAAATCCGTCGCGTGCTGTCGAAAGTCTCGCGCGAGGTCGGCGCCAGGGCACAGCCGGCGCGCGACTTCGATGCCGCGCGCGAAGCGCTGCGCAAGACGGCGGCCGGCAAGCCGCTGACCGAACAGGATCTGGCGGACTGCGCCCGGGCCGGCCGCTACGAGGAGACGGTCGTCGCCATGTCCGACCTGAGCGCAGTGCCGATCGAGGTCGTCGACAAGCTGATGAGCGGGGAACGCCCGGACCCGATCCTGATCCTGTGCAAATCCTCGGGCTTCGCATGGGCGACGGCGCGCGCGATCATTCTTGCGCGACCGGGCGCGCGCGGCAAATCCAATGCGGCTCTGGAACAGGCGCTGTCCAATTTCGACAAGCTGTCTCCGGCCACCGCCAAGCGGGTGGTTCGCTTCTGGCAGGCGGGGCAGGGCCATTACGCCAACGGCATGGCGATCGGGGCCTGACGGCGGGTCGCTTCAGCGCCGGCGGAAGCGCAGATAGGTCGGCTTGCGGCCTTCTCGCCGGGCCTTGGCTTCATAACGCGTGGGATCGAAATTCGGCCAGGCGAGCCGCCAGTCGTCGGCGCGTTCGGCCATCCATTCGAAATCCGGGGAGCGCAGCACGCGCGCCAGCGTCCAGGCGACATAGCTGTCGATGTCGGAGACGAAGCGGAACTCTGCGTCTTGCCGGAGAATGCGCGCGATCGCAGCGACGGTTGCGTCCTGAACGAAACGCCGCTTCCAGTGCCGCCGCTTCGGCCAGGGGTCGGGATAAAGCAGGTCCACCCGATCGAGCGAATGCGGCGGCAGCCAAGCCAGTATGGCGGCGGCATCGCCCATATGCAGGCGGATATTGGACAGGCGCTTCGCCTCGACGGCGGCCAGCGCCTTGGCCATGCCGTTCACAAACGGCTCGACGCCGATAAATCCGGTGCCCGGATTGCGCTCGGCCTCGGCGATCAGGTGCTCGCCGCCGCCAAAGCCGATTTCCAGACGCACGCTTTCGCAGGAGCGGCCAAACAGGAGGCGCAAATCGGGCGGAGCGGGCCGGACGAGATCGGGCGCGAGCTTTGGCAACAATGTCTGCAGCAGTTCCGCCTGGTGCCGCCGCAGCCGCTTGCCCTTGCGGCGGCCGAAAAATGCGCCGGACCGTCGGGACCGGTCGGTATCCTGCATGCCGGCCGTGGGGCGCATTTCCGGCATCGATCGGATCAAATCCGCGCCTCCAGCTTCTTGCGCCGACGCATCGTCCTCACGCCAGCCGGTATTCACTTCGCCGGACGACGCTACAGCAAAAACCGGCGCCGGGATGCCGCAAACGAACATGCCCGGCGCAAGCCGGGCATGTCGAAACAGAGCGCGCTGCTGCGGCGTTCAGGCAACCGCTTTCCGGATCGTGTCGGCGCAGCCGCGTCGTTCTATGGCACCTGGCTGGTC
>CAYWCE010000061.1:0-12117 GCA_964456755.1 uncultured Hyphomicrobiales bacterium | reverse complement strand
TCCCAGGAGAAGCCGCCGTCGGCATCGGGCGCACGGCCGAAATGGCCGTAAGCCGCGGTGCGGCGGAAGATCGGCTTGTTGAGCGCGAGCTTGCGGCGGATATTGGTCGGTCGCAGCGGGAAAATCTCCGCCAGAATCTTCTCCAGCCTGGCCTCGTCGCACTTGCCGGTGCCGTGGGTATCGACCAGCAGCGACATCGGATCGGCAACGCCGATTGCGTAGGCGACCTGGATCGTGCAGCGCTCGGCAACCCCGGCCGCAACGACGTTCTTGGCCAGATAGCGCGCCGCATAGGCAGCCGATCGGTCGACCTTGGTCGCATCCTTGCCGGAGAAGGCGCCGCCGCCATGCGGTGCGTAACCGCCATAGGTATCGACGATGATCTTGCGGCCGGTGAGGCCGCAATCGCCGTCCGGGCCGCCGACGACGAAATTGCCGGTCGGGTTGACCAGGAAGTCGGCGGCGTTTTTCGGCATCCAGCCTTCCGGCAGGGCGGAGGCGACCGTGTCGGCGATCAGCTCCTTGACCATGTCGGGGGTGTATTTCTGCTTGTTGCGCGTTTCGGCATTGTGCTGCGTGGAGACGACCACCTTGGTGCAGCCGACCGGCTTGCCGTCGACATACTGGACGGTGACCTGGCTCTTGGAATCGGGCTGCAGGTCCGCAAGCTTTCCGGCGTGGCGCCCGTCGGCCAGCACCTTCAGGATTTTGTGCGCAAAATAGATCGGCGCGGGCATGAACGAGTTTTTCTCGTAAACCTCGCTCTCGGTGCAGGCGAAGCCGAACATCATGCCCTGATCGCCGGCGCCTTCCTGCTCGCCGTCCTTCGCCTTCTTGGCGTCGACGCCCATGGCGATGTCCGGCGACTGGCCGTGCAGCAGCACCTCGACGTCGGCGCCGTGATAGGAAAAGCCGTCCTGATCGTACCCGATCTCCCTGACCACGCGGCGCGCGATCTCGGTAATCAGTTCGCGGTTCACCACCGCCTGGCTGCCGTATTTCTTGAAGAAGGGCGCCTGGCCGCGGCCTTCGCCGGCGATGACGATCTTGTTGGTCGTGGTCAGCGTTTCGCAGCCGAGCCGGGTGTTCACCAGGCTGTCGTCGGCGATGCCGAGTTTGATGTCGTTCTCGATAAAGGCATCGAGAATGGCATCCGAAATCTGGTCGCTGACCTTGTCCGGATGACCCTCGGAGACGGATTCGCTGGTAAACAGAAAGCTGGAACGGGCCACGGTTCGAACACTCCTGCGGGACGGATTTTGACTTGCGCCGGCTGGTTGAGGCGCTCTTCTTGCAGCGTCCCCGTCCCCGGTCAAGATGTGGGCTGTATTGGGCCGGCCGGGTGGGCGTCCGCGCGCAGGCCGGGCGCAGGGAAATCGCTCAGTTTTCCTCTTCCCCGGCGATCTGCTCGACGAGATCGACGATACGGCGCCGCAGCTTCGGCTCCTTGATCCGCATGAAAGCCTTGGTCAGCGCCAACCCGTCGGAGGTCGCGAGAAAATCCGAAATGTATGCCGGCGACGGCGCCTCACTCAGGCCAGCCGCGCCTGCGGGGCCGATACTCGGCGCGCCTTCGAAAAAGAACGACACCGGCACCTGCAAAATCTGCGCGATCTGCTGCAGGCGGCTGGCACCGATACGGTTCGTTCCCTTTTCATATTTCTGAACTTGCTGGAACGTCAGGCCGAGAGCATCCCCGAGTTTCTCCTGGCTCATATTAAGCATCATCCGGCGCATGCGGACACGGCTGCCCACGTGTTTGTCGGTCGGGTTGGGGGCCTTCTTCACCATTCCATTACTCCTTCGAACCGCCGGTCGACTCGCACCCGGCCGGCGGCCGATACTTTGATCGCAGTTGCTTCCACCATTGCCGCGCATCCGGGGGGCATGTCGAGGGCGGCCGAAATCCTGAGAGCCCTAAGTTGTCAGGCCAGCGCCGTCAACTGCAACTCGCCTTCCGGCAAACCGGCGGGCGCGCGGTATACAATGATGCCTGCGATTATGCTTTACGCGGCGCGGATGACGGTCCTATCCGCCGCGGCGACTGCGCCGCCGCAGCAGGGCGACAAGCACGACGGCGCATAACAGCGCGACGGGCGCGTCGCCTGTCCGCGCGTAGAATGTGGGGGCGATCGGTCGCGGCAGCGCTCCGTCCAGCACGCCTTCGGTCCCCAGCGACAGGGAGCGCATGACCCGCCCGAGCGGATCGACGATGGCGGAGATGCCGGTATTGGCGGCGCGAACCAGAGGCAGCCCCTGCTCGATGGCGCGCAGGCGCGCCTGCTGGAAATGCTGGTAAGGGCCGGTGCTGATTCCGAACCATCCGTCATTGGTCACGTTGAGCAGCCATCCCGGCCGTTCGCCGGGAGGAATGACGGCGCCGGGAAATACGATCTCGTAGCAGATCAGCGGCACCATGCGCGGCGCATGCGGGACCGCAAAGCTGCGCCGGCGGTCGCCGGCAAGAAATCCGCCCCGCACCTTGGTGAGCTGCATGAAGCCGAGCCGTTCGAGCAACGCCTGCAGCGGCAGATACTCGCCAAACGGCACAAGATGCACTTTGTCGTAGACCGACAGAATGCCTCCGTCGTGATTGACGATGTAGACGGAATTGTATGCGCCGTCCTGGCGCTGGCCGGGGCGGCTTTCCGCCGGCCGCACGCCGCCAGTGATCAGCACCGCGTTGGCGGGCAAAAGATCGGCAATCTGCGCCAGCGCGTCGGGCTGACGCGAGAGGAAAAAGGGAAATGCCGATTCCGGCCAGATCAGATGCGTGACGTCGCGCATGCCCGAAGTCTGCGGACCGGTCGCGCGGTCGGACAGCGAGACATAGCGGTTCATGACCTGCTGGCGGGCGGACGGATTGAATTTTTCGTCCTGCTGCAGGTTCGGCTGCATGATGCGCAGACGCACGTTCTCGACAAATTGCGTGGGCGTCTGCGCCAGTCGCCAGGCTCCATAACCGGCCAGCGCGGCGACCAGGACGACCGATACGGCGAGCGGCGCGTAGCGGCGCCGGCGCGTGCCTTCGTCGGCGATGACCGCCGGACTGGAGAACAGTGCGACGGCAAGGAATGTCAGTCCCCACAGACCCACCAGCGATGCCGCCTGGGCCAGCATCAGCGGGCCGGTCAGCGCATAGCCGAATGCATTCCACGGAAATCCCGTGAACAGGTGGCCGCGCAGCCATTCCGCCACCGTGAAGCCGAGCGCCAGCGCGAGGATTCGTCCCCAGCCCCTGCTCCAGAACAGGCGGGCAAGGAGCGCGCCGATCGCCGTGAAGACCGCCAGCCCCGCCGGCATTGCGACGACCGCGAACGGAAGTAGCCACGCAAAGGTGCGCGCATCGACCAGGAATGCGTGACCGATCCAGTAAAGCCCGGCAAGGAAGTAACCGAATCCGAACCACCAGCCGGTCAGCGCGGCAGCGAATAGGCCCCCGAGCCGTCCGGCGGATGCGCCGTCGATCAGCCAGACCAGAACCGGAAAGGTCAGAAACGCAACCGGCCACAGATCGAAGGGCGCCAGCGCCAGCACCGTCGCCGCACCGGCGGCGAACGCGATCAGGGCGCGTCGCCATCCCCAGGCCAGCACGATCGAATGGGACAGCCTGGATATGCTCACGGGCGCCGCGCGCTGCTTGCCTGTTCGGTCGGTGGGTTCTCGGCTGCCTGCGCCCCCGTCGCCAGAGGAGCCGGCGATCGCGGATCGCGCGCGACCCGCCGCATCTTGCCGCGATGGATTTTCACACGCTTGACCCGGCGCGGATCGGCATCGAGCACCTCGATCTCGTAGGATCCCGGACCCTGAACCAGCTCTCCGCGCACCGGAACGTGGCCCGCCTGCGTCACCAGATAGCCGCCGAGCGTATCGACTTCCTTGACGACGTCGCCGACATCGAAGCCGGCACCGACGATGGCGATCACCTCCTCAAGCGTCGCGCGCGCATCGGCGACGAAAGAGCCGTCGGCCTGACGCACGACGTTCGGCGCCTCGTCGTCGTCGTGCTCGTCTTCGATCTCGCCGACGATCTGTTCGACAATGTCCTCGATCGAGACGATTCCGTCGGTTCCGCCATATTCGTCGACCACGAGGGCGAGATGAATGCGTGTCGCCTGCATCTTCGCCAGCAGATCGATTGCCGGCATCGAAGGCGGCACAAAAAGCAGCGGCCGGACGATTTTCGCGGCCGACAGCGGCGTCGCCAGATCGATGGCGCCGAGATCGAGGTCGCCAGCCTGCTTTTTGCGCTTGGCCTTGGGTCTGGAGGCGGCGCGCGCGGCCATGAACGCGATCAGGTCGCGGATATGCACCATGCCCGACGGATCGTCGAGCGTGTCGTCAAATACGACAAGGCGTGAATGGCCCGCCTTTTCGAAGGTCTTGATCAGTTCGCCAAGCGCGATCTCTTTCTGTACGGCGACGATGTCCGCGCGGGGCACCATGACATCGTCGATCCGCCGCTCGCGCAGCCCAAGAATATTCTTGAGCATGGCGCTTTCCTGCGCGGAAAAGCCGCTCTCGGCGAGCGCGCCGGCTTCGAGCACGACCTTGAGATCGGCGCGCATGGATCCGGATTTTCCGAACAGGGCGCGCAGCCAGCGGGAGAACAGGCCTCCGCCCTCGGGCATTTCCGTACGTTGCGGTACGACCATCGGCAGATTGCGGGATTCCGCTGGCTGCCCCGGCGCGTCGCCGGAAGGGTGAGAATCGCTGTCAGGCATGATCGCTCAGCGCTTCTGCCGAATCCGCGGCATAGGGATCCGGCACGTCGAGGCGCGCCAGAATCGCGCTCTCCAAACGCTCCATGGCTTCCGCTTGATCGCTGGCATCGTGGTCATGGCCAAGAAGATGTAAATAGCCATGAACGGCCAGATGCGCGAGATGGTGTGCCAGCAATTTTCCCTCCGCTTCCGCCTCCCGCACCGCGGTTTCGAAAGCGATGGCGATATCGCCGAGATGCGGGCCGGGAGCGTCCGGCCCGGCGGCGAAAGCCGGCGCCGGAAACGACAGCACGTTGGTGGGCTTGTCCATGCCGCGCCAGGCCGCATTCAGGCCGCGGATTGCCGCATCGTCGGTGAGCGCCACCGCCACCTCGCCGTCGCCGGGGCCCAGCTCGGCGGCAGCCGCGGCCAGCGAATCGCGCACGATGCGCGCGGCATCGGGAAGCGCATCCCAAAGCGGGGACTCGATCACCACTTCCGCCCAGGGTGCCGACAGGGGCGACATCGTCTGCTTCTGCATCATTCCTTCGCGTCGCGCCTGCGCCCGGCGGCGGCCTGATCGTAAGCGGAGACGATGCGCGCCACCAGCTCGTGGCGGACAACGTCGTCCTGGGTGAAGGCGACATGCGCGATGCCTTCGATACCGGTCAGAAGCCGTGTCGCCTGCGCCAGCCCCGAGGTCTGCCCGTGCGGCAGATCGACCTGGCTCGGATCGCCGGTGACGATCATGCGGCTGTTCTCGCCGAGCCGGGTGAGAAACATTTTCATCTGCATCGAGGTTGCGTTCTGCGCCTCGTCGAGAATGATCGCGGCGTTATGCAGCGTGCGACCGCGCATGAACGCCAGCGGCGCGATCTCGATCTCGCCCGCCTGCAACGCGCGCTCGACCACGCGCATGTCCATCAGGTCGAACAATGCGTCGTAGATCGGCCGCAGATAGGGATCGACTTTCTCGCGCATGTCGCCGGGCAGAAAGCCGAGGCGTTCTCCCGCTTCCACGGCGGGACGCGACAGAACGATGCGATCGATCTCCTTGCGCTCGAACAACGCCACCGCATGCGCAACGGCGAGCCAGGTCTTGCCGGTGCCGGCGGGGCCGGTGCCGAATACCAGCGCGTTGCGTTTGAGTGCGCGGATATAGGCGTCCTGACCGGACGTGCGTGCGCGCACCGTGCGCTTGCGCAATCCGATCTCGTCGAAATTGGAGCGCGCGGCGGTCGGATCGAAATCGAACAGCGAGCCCTGGGCGATCACATGCCGGATGGCGCCGTCGACGTCGCCGGAGACGATATCGCCGCCGCGCCTGAGCTGCTCGTAGAGATTTTCCAGTACACGGCGGGCCTGGTCGCAGGACTCGCGCGAGCCCTCGACGGTGACGCGATTGCCGCGCGAGTCCGCCACCACGCCAAGCTTGCGCTCGATCAGCGCCAGGTTCTGCCCGTATTGCCCGAACAGGGCGGAGGCCAGCCTGTTGTCGTCAAAGTCCAAAACGACCTGCGTCATCGGATTGTCGCCCGCGCCCGCGGCCGAACCGGATTCGGGTTTGAAGCTGCGCAATCTCAGGCTCCCGATGCGGCCATCGCAAACGGCCGTTCGTGCGACGATAAAGGCGCGACAAGTTCTCCGAACAGGCTGTGCGGTCCCGCCGCGACGATCCGTACCGGGGCGATCGCGCCAACGAGCGTCGGCGGACCGTCGACCTGGACCGGCTGGAGATAGGGCGAGCGCCCGACCATTTGGCCGGGATGGCGGCCGGGTTTTTCGAACAGCACGGCAAAGGTCCGCCCGACGCAGGCGCGCTGGAATGCCTCGTTCTGCTTCTGCAGCAGCGCCTGCAACTCCGTCAGCCGCGCCGATTTCACCGCTTCGGAGACCTGATCGTCCATATCGGCCGCCGGTGTGCCCGGACGCGGCGAGTATTTGAATGAAAAGGCCGACGCGAAGCCGACCCGTTCGACCAGGCGCAGGGTGTCGCGGAAATCGGCATCGGTTTCGCCGGGAAAGCCGACGATGAAGTCGGAGCTGAAGGCGAGCGCGGGCTGCGACGCGCGCAGTCGTTCGACAACCTGCAGATAGTCGTCGGCCGTGTGCCGCCGGTTCATTGCGGCGAGAATTCTGTCGGAACCCGATTGCACCGGAAGATGCAATTGCGGCATCAGCGCGGGAAGGTCGCGATGCGCCGCCAAAAGCTCGTCGTCGACATCGCGCGGATGGCTCGTGGTATAGCGCAGCCGGGCGATGCCGGGAATTTCGGCAAGGCGCCGCAGCAGGCGGCCGAGCCCGCAGATGCCGCCGTCCGCACTCTCGCCATGATAGGCGTTGACGTTCTGGCCGATCAGCGTGACCTCGCGCACGCCGTTCTGCGCCAGCGCCTCGATCTCCGCGACGATGCGGGCGAGGGGGCGGGACGCTTCTGCGCCGCGCGTATAGGGGACGACGCAGAACGTGCAGAACTTGTCGCAGCCTTCCTGAATGGTGACGAAAGCGGTGACCCCGCGCGCGCGAATGGCGCGCGCTGCGGGTGGGGCGAGCAGCTCGAACTTGTCCTCGACCGGGAATTCGGTGTCGACCGCCTTCTCGCCGCGTTCCGCGCGTGCCAGCAGTTGCGGCAGACGATGATAGCTCTGCGGGCCGACGACGAGATCGACCACCGGCGCGCGCCGCAGAATCTCCTCGCCTTCCGCCTGCGCGACGCATCCGGCGACGGCGATCGTCAGCACGCGCCCGTTCCGTTCGGCTTCCGTCCTGAGAATGCGCAGCCGGCCCAGCTCCGAATAGACCTTTTCCGCGGCTTTTTCCCGGATGTGACAGGTATTGAGAATGATCAGGTCGGCATCGCCGGCATGCTGCGTTTCGACGAATCCTTCGGGCGCCAGCGTGTCCGCCATACGACGCGAGTCGTAGACGTTCATCTGGCATCCGTAGGATTTGACGTAAAGCTTGCGCAGTCCGCTCATGCCGATCGGTCAAGCCATTCCGGCGCCGGGGCCAAAAGGTGCGATAGTCCTGAAAGGCTCGATTGTCCGGACATTCCCTGGTTCCTGGCCGGCCAAGCCGCGCCGTCGGGGCTTCCATAACGCGTTTTGGCGCAAAAATAAACGAGCAATTCTCAGGCCGCGCGGACGGTGCCGCCACGCAGCGATCTGGCATGCATGCGGCGAACGGCATCCTCCAGCCGTCGCGTGACTGCCTTGCGGTCGCCGCCGTCGAAGGCAATCGGTTCTCCGAATGTGACAACCGCGTCGACGGCGCCAAGGCGTACGAAACTCTTCAGATGCGGCAGAAAGTCCGTGTCGCCGTACCAGGCGACCAGCGGGCGATGCTGCCGCCCGCTCGGCAGGCCGTCGATGCCCGGATAGCTGATCGCGAGCGGCTGCAGCCAGATCGCGCCGCCGCTTCGCTCCGACAATACCTCGCGCGCCGAGCCGACCAGCGCCGAGCGGAATTGCAGCACGCGGTTGCCGTCGCTGGATGTGGCCTCTGCAAACAGGACGACGGCGTCTCCGTTCGCCATCCGTCCGGCAATCTGCGCATTGACGCCCGCGGTCTGCTGCCGGCGTTCCCGGTCGACGAAGATCGTGTCGAGCAATGCCGCGGCCGTTCCGACCAGCGGCCAGCCGCGAACCTCCCTCTTCGCAACAAAGACAAGCGGCATGATCGAAGCGATCGCCGGAATGTCGACCCAGGAAGCGTGATTGGCGACGATCAACAGCGGGCCGTCTCCGTTCGGCGCTCCGTTGACCTGCAGGCGCACGCGCAGCAGCCGGCACAGCGCGCGATAATGCGCCATCGCCACCCTGCGCCGACCCGGTAAGCGCAGGGTCACCATCGTCCATTGCAGGACGATCAGGCTGCAGGCAATCAGTGCAAAGCCGGCGACGACGACATAGAATCGCAGCATCAGCGCTTTTTCTCGTCGCCGAGCGGCACCGCGTAAAGTTCGAGGCGATGATCGACCAGCCGGTAACCCAGCCGGCGCGCAACTTCGGCCTGCAGACGCTCGATCTCCTCGGACTGGAATTCCAGCACCTCGCCGGTGCGCAAGTTTATCAGGTGATCGTGATGCGTGTCCGGGATCTGCTCGAATCGCGCGCGGCCCTCGCGGAAATCGTGCCGTTCGATGATGCCGGCATCTTCGAACAGCTTCACGGTACGATAGACGGTGGAAATCGAGATGCGGCTGTCGATCGCCGAACAGCGCCGGTACAGTTCCTCGACGTCGGGATGATCGTCGGAATCGTTGAGCACGCGCGCGATGGTGCGACGCTGCTCGGTCATGCGCATCCCCTTGTCGATGCAGCGCGCTTCGATGCTGTTTGTCGTCTTCGACGTCACTCGCCAGTCTCCGCAATTGACTCGCATCATAGGGACGGGTGCAATGCCCGTCCATTTCCGACGGTCAGACGAGGTCGCGCCGCAGGATCAGCGCGTCCGCCGTCCCTGCCGGCACGCCCGGATAATAGGCCCGCCGTCTGCCGACTTCCGCAAACCCCGCGCGTCGATACAGGCGCAGCGCGGGCGCGTTGTTCTCGTCCGCTTCGAGAAACACGCTCCTGACGCCGAGCGCCGCCAGGCGCCCGAGATGCAGCCTCAACATCGCCTTCGAAAGGCCGCGGCCCTTATACTCATCCGCCACCGCGACCGAAAGGATTTCCGCTTCGGCGGCCGCCATGCGCGACATGATAAAGCCGGCCATGCGCTTTCCCGCCATGGCACGATGCGCGAGCACGCTGCGGTCGAGCAGCAGGCTCTCGATCTCGTCGTCGGTCCATCCGCGCCGGAACGAAGCGGCGTGCAGGCGCGCGATGGCCGCGGCGTCAGGCGCTGTCGCCTCGCTCAGAACCGGCTCGCGGCGGGCCAGCCGGTCGCGGATCCAGCCGAGCATCGGTCAGCGCCGCGGCAGGCGTGCCGCGTCCTGCGGCTGGGCGTCGGGCGCGCGCAGATAGAGCGGCTTCGGCGGCGAAAGCCTGTCGTTTGCCGCCGCGCCGAGCCGCGCCACCCAGCCGATATCGGGCGCGCGCCTCTCGTCGACGGCGATCGGCGGGTCCGCCGACGGCCAGGCCTCCGCCAACATGGCCGCTCCGGAGCCGACCAGGCGCATGTTGCGCATTGCTGAAGCGCGGGCGGCGTCGGCCACAGACACGATGCGCGGGGGCGATAGGGTGCGGCCGGCGGGACCGAAGATCTGCAGATAGACGTGGCGATGCCGGGCGTCGACGGCTGCGGCAACCGGCAATTCGTCGTTCTCGGCGATATAAGGTGCGGCCAGTGCCGCCAGCGTGGTCAGCCCGACGGCGGGTTTGCCGGCGGCCAGCGCGATCGCACGCGCGGCAGCAATGCCCACCCGCAGGCCGGTGAAGCTTCCGGGGCCGGTGGTGACGGCGATGCGGTCGAGATCGGCGAAATCGAGGCCGGTCTCCCCGATCACCTCTCCGATCAGCGGAATGATCGCCTCGGCATGTCCCCGGGTCATCGCGCGCGACTGGCTTGCGATGATCGCCGCCTCGCCGGTGTCGAGCAGGGCCGCGGAACAGGCCTCCAGCGCGGTATCGATGGCAAGGATGCGCATGAGCAATGCCGGATGGGCGCGGCGCAATCCGCGCTTGCGCCCAACTTAGCGCGGAGCCGGAACCCCTGAACAGGGGCCGCGCGCCGCCGATTACATCGGGCGGACTTCCTGCACCTCGGGCACAAAATGCCGCAGCAGGTTCTGGATGCCATGGCGCAACGTTGCGGTCGACGAGGGGCAGCCCGAGCAGGCGCCCTTCATGGCCAGATAAACCACGCCGTCCCTGAATCCGCGGAAGGTGATGTCGCCGCCGTCATTGGCGACGGCCGGGCGCACGCGCGTCTCGATCAGATCCTTGATCGTGCGGACCGTGTCGGCATCGGCCGAATCGAAAAATTCGTCGTCTTCGGACGAAACGGCCCGCTCGCCGTCGCGCAGCAGCGCCGCGCCCGACATGTAGTGTTCCATGATCGCGCCGAGGATCAGCGGTTTGAGCTGCTGCCATTCGCCTTCGGTCTTGCTGACGGCGATGAAATCGGAGCCGAAGAATACGCCATCGACATTCGGGATTCCGAACAGCCTTTCCGCCAGCGGGGATTTGGCCGCGGCCGCGCGATCGCGGATGTCGAGCGTCCCGCCTTCCAGCACGGTCCGGCCGGGCAGGAACTTCAGGGTCGCCGGATTGGGCGTGGCTTCGGTCTGGATGAACATCTGGCTTGCTCCAGGCTGATACGATTCGGCCATTCGGCCCGAATTCGCGCAGCGGCTGCGGACAATATCAGGATGCTCCTAAATATAAAGCCGCCCGGTCCCCCCGCAAGGGCGCGCCGGTGCGGCCATTGCCGCCATATTCACGACAATGCGTCGATTTCCTCGTCGCTCAGATGGCCGGGAACGATGGCCACCGGAATCGGGAACTGGCCGCCGGTCTTGGCCAGGCTCGACACCAGCGGGCCGGGGCCGTCCGGTCCGGTGCCGGCGGCGAGAACCAGGACCGCGATATCCTCGTCCTCCTCGATCAGATTGAGGATTTCCTGCGCGATCTCGCCTTCGCGGACCGCCCGCTCGGCGGTGATCCCGGCGACGCCGTTGGCGCGTCCGGTCGCGCGGTCGAGCGCGGCGTTCGCCTCCTCGTGCGCTTCCGCGCGCATGATGTCGGCGACACCGAGCCATTGCTGGTGCAGATCCTTCGTTTCGATCACGCGCAGCATGATCACGCTGGCATCGTTGCGCGCGGCGCGCCGGCTCGCATAGTAGATTGCGCGGTCGCTTTCCTCGGAATCGTCGATGACGACCAGGTATTTGGCTTTGTGGCCGCTTTCGTAGGAACGGCGTTTGCGAGTCATCGGCCTCCCCGAAATCCGACCCGGCTTCCGCAGCGGCGCGCGCCCGTCGCGCCGGCCGATGCTGCCACGACTGGCGCGGCCGGAACAAGTCGCACCAGCGGCGATGCGTACAAAGTATTAGCCGGAGTCCTGCCGCTTCAGCGGCGCACGAAGCCGACGATGTCCTTCACTGCATTCATCGTCTCGGTGGCGATCGCCTGCGCACGCGCCGAACCGTCGGCCAGAATCCGGTCGATATAGGCGGGATCGCCGACCAGGCGCTTCATCTCGGCGCCGATCGGTCCGAGCTTTTCGACGGCGAGGTCGACCAGCGCCGTCTGGAAGGAGGAGAACTGTGCGCCGCCGAATTCCCGGAGCGCATCCGCCTTGCTCACACCTTTCAGTGCGGCGTAGATTCCGACGAGGTTGTCGGCCTCCGGCCGCGGCTCCAGTCCCTTTTCCTCGCCCGGCAGCGGCTCGGGATCGGTCTTTGCCTTGCGTACTTTCTGCGCGATGGTGTCGGCGTCGTCGGTCAGGTTGATGCGCGAATAGTCGGATG
>CAYWCE010000060.1:15953-16260 GCA_964456755.1 uncultured Hyphomicrobiales bacterium | reverse complement strand
GTTTCACGCTCTCGCCGGTGCTGTGGCGCAAGCTGCCGGGCTCGCGCTCGGCGGGCCGGGTTCAGTCGGTGGCCCTGCGTCAGGTGGTCGACCGCGAACTGGAGATCGAGAAATTCGTCGCCCGCGAATATTGGTCGCTGGTCGCCAATCTGCTCACGCCGCGAGGGGACGCGTTCGAAGCGCGTCTGGTCGGCGCCGACGGGAAACGAATCCAGCGCCTCGATATCGGCTCCGGCAAGGAAGCCGAAGATTTCAAGGCCGCCCTCGAACGGGCGGCCTTCACGGTTTCATCGGTGGAGGCAAAGCC
>CAYWCE010000060.1:0-15943 GCA_964456755.1 uncultured Hyphomicrobiales bacterium | reverse complement strand
AATGCGATTGACGACCTGACCAATAGCGTCCAGCACTGAGCCAAGAGAGATCGACAGGTTGTTAGTTTTGTCGCTGTGCATGGAATAAGAGCCGGTGCCGTTGTCGCCAAGTGCAAGCATCTCGCAGAGAAACGCTCTGAGCATGTGGCGCTCGTAGCGCTGGATAACGGCATCAGATAACGCAAACGCTTTGCCGCTGGCGCTCATGAGCCGCAGCGAGTATCCGGTCTGCGACGAGGCCAGCCGCAAACTCGGCTTCGCGCCGGCGCATACCATGCGTCTGGCGCAGCGGCTGTACGAGGGCATCGATATCGACGGCGAGCGCGTCGGTCTCATCACCTATATGCGCACCGACGGCATCGATATGGCGCAGGAAGCGGTGACCGCGATCCGCGCCATGATCGGTCAGCAATACGGCAGCGATTACGTGCCCGAAGCGCCGCGCCGCTACCAGAACAAGTCGAAGAACGCGCAGGAAGCGCACGAATGTGTGCGCCCGACCGATCCGCAGCGCTCGCCGTCCGACGTGCGGCGCGCGGTCGAGCCGGACCAGGCGAAGCTTTACGAGCTGATCTGGAACCGTGCGGTCGCCAGCCAGATGCAGTCGGCAGAGCTGGAGCGCACGACGGTCGACATTGCGGCCCGGGCGAATGGCCGCCTCATCGACCTGCGCGCGACCGGCCAGGTCATCAAGTTCGACGGTTTCCTGACGCTGTACCAGGAAGGTCACGACGAGGGCGAGGACGACGAGGAATCGCGCCGGCTGCCGTACATGGCGCAGGACGAAACCTTGACCAGGCAGTCGATCGTCTCCACCCAGCATTTCACCGAGCCGCCGCCGCGATTCTCGGAGGCGGCGCTGGTCAAGCGGATGGAAGAGCTGGGCATCGGCCGCCCGTCGACCTATGCCTCGATCCTCGCCGTGCTGAAGGATCGCGGCTATGTGCGCCTCGACAAGAAGCGGCTGATCCCCGAGGACAAGGGTCGCATCGTCGTCGCTTTCCTGGAGAGCTTCTTCCAGAAATATGTCGAATACGATTTCACCGCTTCGCTGGAAGAGCAGCTCGACAAGGTCTCCAACAACGAGCTGTTCTGGCAGGATTTGCTGCGCGATTTCTGGGACGGGTTCACCGCCGCTGTCGCCGAGATCAAGGATTTGCGCATCACCGAGGTTCTCGATGCGCTCAACGACCTGCTCGCTCCGCATATCTTCCCGCCGCGCGCGGACGGCGCGCCGGCGCGGCAATGCCCCAATTGCAGCGAAGGCCAGCTTTCGCTGAAAGTCGGCAAATTCGGCGCCTTTATCGGCTGCTCGCGCTATCCGGAATGCCGCTTCACCCGGCAGCTTTCGGCGGGCGAGAACGGCAACGGCGCGGCGGCCACGCGCGTGCTCGGTCAAGATCCGGCGAGCGGTCTTGAGGTAAGTGTGCGCAACGGCCGCTTCGGTCCCTATCTGCAGCTCGGCGAGGGCAGCAAGGACGAGAAGCCGAAACGCGCGAGCCTGCCCAAGGGGGTCTCGCCGGAGGAGATCGCGCTTGAGCGGGCGATCGGGCTTCTCTCGCTGCCGCGCACGGTGGGTCGCCATCCCGAGGACGGCGAACCGATCCTCGCCGGCGTCGGCCGCTTCGGGCCCTATGTGCAGCACGGCAAGACCTACGCCAATCTCGAAGACGGCGACGACGTCCTCAATGTCGGGCTCAACCGCGCGGTGACGCTGATCGCGGAGAAGAAACTCAAGCCCTCGAAGGGCCGGCGCTTCGGCCAGGATCCCGGCCGCAATCTCGGCGATCATCCCGACAAGGGCGGCGCGGTGGTGGCTAAAAACGGCCGTTACGGCCCCTATGTCAGCCATGACGGGATCAACGCCACGCTCACCGGCGACCGGACCGTCGACACCATCACGCTCGAAGAAGCGGTGGCGTTGATCGACGCGCGCGCGGAAGCAGGCGGCGGCAAGCGCCGCAAGACGGCGAAGCCGAAAAAGCCTTCGGCCACCGCGAAGGCAAAGCCGGCGGATTCGGAGGCCCGGGCCGAACGCGCGCCGCGCAAGGTCGCCGCCAGCAAGAAGGCCGACGCCGGTACGATTGCGAAAGCGCCCGCCCCCGCCAGGAAAAAAGCGGCGAAAAAGAAACCGAAATCGGAAACGCCGGTTGACGGCTCGTCATGACATTGCGCCGGGAGAGCCCGGCCGAAGGCAGACTTGGCAAAAACAGGCAAGAAAGGCGCGCCCGCCCTTCCCTCCAAGGAAGAGCTGCTCGCATTCATCAAAACCCGTTCGGGCAAGGTCGGCACGCGTGAAATCGCGCGCGCCTTCGGTCTGAAGAATGCGGCGCGCGCCGCGCTCAAACGCATGCTGCGCGAATTGTCCGACAGCGGCGCGGTCGAAAGCCGGCGCAGGAAACTGCACCGTCCGGGTGCGCTGCCGCCGGTCGCGCTCGCCGATATCGTCGGCCGCGATTCCGACGGCGAGCTGATCGCCGTCCCGGCCGAATGGGACGAAGTGGAGCACGGCGCGGCACCGAAAATCCGCATCCGCATGCCGCGCCGGGCGAAGCCGGGCGAGGCCGGCGGCGTCGGCGACCGCGTCCTGTTGCGCACCGAGGCCGGCGACGACGACGACGGAATCCGGCATAGCGGCCGCATCATCAAGGTGCTCGACCGCGCCAAACAGCGCGTGCTCGGCATTTTCCGGGCGCTGCCGGACGGCAGCGGGCGGCTCGTCCCCGTCGACAAAAAGGCGCTCGGGCGAGAATTGTCGGTGCCGGCCGGCGCAGCCGGCGAAGCGAAGGACGGCGATCTGGTCGCCGCCGATGTCGCGAAAGCCGGTCGTTTCGGCCTGCCGACCGCCCGCATCAGGGAACGGCTCGGATCGCTGAAATCGGAGCGTGCGGCGAGCCTGATCGCCGTTCATGCCCATGGCATTCCAGACGTGTTCTCGCGCGAAGCGCTGGCCGAGGCCGAGCGCGCAAGTCCCGCCGACCTGTCGGGCCGGGAGGACTGGCGCGACCTTGCGCTGGTCACCATCGATCCGGTCGACGCCAAGGATCACGATGACGCCGTGCATGCGATGCCCGACGCCGATTCCGGCAATCGCGGCGGACACATCGTCACCGTCGCCATCGCCGACGTCGCGCACTATGTGCGCCCCGGCTCCGCACTCGACCGGGACGCGCTGGAGCGCGGCAATTCGGTCTATTTTCCGGATCGCGTCGTACCGATGCTGCCCGAGCGAATCTCCAACGACTTGTGCTCGCTCAAGCCGGGCGTGCCGCGCGCGGCGCTTGCGGTGCGCATGATCATCGGCGCCGACGGCCGCAAGCGATCGCATTCCTTCCATCGCGTGCTGATGCGCTCGGCGGCCAAGCTGCATTACGGTCAGGCCCAGGATGCGGTCGACGGACGTGCCGACGAGACCACCGGCCCGTTGCTCAACACCGTTCTGGCACCGCTCTACGATGCCCATGCCGCGCTCAAGCGCGCACGCGCGGAACGCGGCCCGCTCGATCTCGACCTGCCCGAACGCAAGATCATGCTCAAGTCCGACGGCACGCTCGATCGCGTCATCGTTCCGCAGCGGCTCGATTCGCACCGGCTGATCGAAGAATTCATGATCCTTGCCAATGTCGCGGCCGCGGAGACGCTGGAGCGCGCAAAAATTCCGCTCATCTATCGCGTGCACGACGAGCCCGCGCGCGAAAAGGTGGAGGCGCTGCGCGAATTCCTGAAGACACTGGATATTTCCCTGCCCAGGGGCGGCACGCTGCGGCCGGATCAGTTCAACGCCATTTTGGCGCGCGTGAAGGGACGCGAGGCGGAGACGCTGGTCAACGAGGTGGTCCTGCGCACGCAGGCGCAGGCCGAATATGCGTCGGACAATTACGGACATTTCGGGCTGGCACTGCGCCGCTATGCGCATTTCACCTCCCCGATCCGCCGCTATGCCGACCTGGTCGTGCACCGCGCGCTGATCCGCGCGCTCCGGCTCGGCGACGGCGCTCTGCCCGCCGATGCCGACGCGGAATCGCTCGGCGAGATCGCCGCCCGCATTTCGACGGCGGAACGCCGCGCCATGGCGGCCGAACGCGAGACCGTCGACCGGCTGATTGCGCATTTCCTCGCCGACCGGATCGGCGCAGTTTTCGAGGGACGCATCGGCGGCGTGACCCGGGCCGGCTTGTTCGTCAAGCTTGACGAAACCGGCGCGGACGGTTTCATCCCTGCCAGAACGATCGGAGACGACTATTTCCAGTACCACGAGGCGGAGCACGCAATGGTGGGGCGCAGGTCGGGGGAAACCTACCGGCTGGGCGACCACGTGACCGTGCGGCTGGTCGAGGCCGTGCCGGTTGCCGGGGCGCTGCGTTTCGAGCTTCTGTCGGAAGGCCGGCATGAGCCGCTGCGGCCGAAGGCCCGCGGCGGACGGCGCGAACGGCGCACACGGGGCGGACGGCACGATGAGAGTCAATTGCCGCGCAAGCGGCGCGGGTGAAGGAGCGAGAATGCCGGAATTGCCGAAAAATCCGAACGCGCGCCGCGACGGCTACGCCGCGCTGATGCGCGGGCTGTCCTGCCGCTGTCCGAATTGCGGGCGCGGACGCCTGTTCCGCGCGTTCCTGAAAGTCGGCGACCGCTGCGAGGCCTGCGGCGAGGATTTACATCACCACCGCGCCGACGATGCGCCGGCCTATTTCGTCATTCTGATCGTCGGACACGTCGTCGTGCCCTTGTCGCTGGCGCTGGAGACCGCCTTCTCGCCGCCCTACTGGCTGCATCTTGCCCTGTGGCTGCCGCTGACGCTTGGCCTCGCCCTCGGGCTGCTGCAACCGGTCAAGGGCGCGATCGTGGCCTGGCAATGGGCGCAGCGGATGCACGGTTTCGATCCGCAGGCGGCTCCCGACGACGCGCATCTTGCCGTCCCGGCAAGACCGCCGCGGCAATGACCGACCTGACGCAGCGGCTGACCCGGACCGAGCGGGACCAGTCGTTTCCCAACAGCCGTCCGCGCGATGCGGCGACCCTGATCCTGGTCGACCGCAGCGGACCGGTCGCCAAGGTCTTGCTCGGCAAGCGTCACCATGGGCACGCATTCATGCCGGGAAAGTTCGTCTTTCCGGGCGGGCGCGCCGAGCCCGCCGACCGCGACATGCCCTGCGCCTCGCAGCTCGATCCCCATGTCGAGGCCTGTCTGATGCGCCGCGTGGTGCGGCCGAGCGCAGCCAAGTCGCGTGCGCTGGCGCTGGCGGCGATCCGCGAGACGTTCGAGGAAACGGGACTGCTGCTGGGCGCGCCGCGCCCCGACCGGCCCGCGGTACCGGCCGGGCTGTGGAGCGAGTTCGCCAAGGCGGGATTTTACCCCGACCTCTCGTCGCTACATTTCGTCGCCCGCGCCATCACTCCGCCGCGCCGGCCGCGGCGCTTCGACACCCGCTTTTTCTCCGTCGACGCCTCGGCCGTGGCGCATCGCATCGACAATGTCGTGCATGCGGATGCGGAACTGGTCGAACTGGCCTGGGTACCCATCGCCGAGGCGCGCAGGCTCGACATGCCCACCATCACCGGGGTGGTGCTGCAGGAACTGGAAGCGCGGGTGGCCGCAGGCTTTGCGCACGACCTTCCGGTCCCCTTCTACCGCATGCCGCGCAAGCAGTTCGTGCGGGAACTGCTCTGAACCGCCGCGATCCTTGACTTTCGGGCTGCGACCGCTAGGTTCCGCGCCAACAGCAGACACCGTTTCCGAGGTTTAGCCAATGGCCAAGGCCGTCACCATCAAGGTCAAGCTCGTGTCGAGCGCCGACACCGGCTTCTATTACGTGGCGAAGAAGAATTCGCGCACGATGACCGACAAGTTGAGCAAGAAGAAATACGATCCGATTGCGAAGAAGCACGTGGAATTTCGCGAATCCAAGATCAAGTAACCGGCACGGCCGTTAACGCGATGAATGAGGGCGCCGCTTCGGCGCCCTTTTCGTTAGCATTTCTTGTCCATTGCGGACGAGCCCAACCGATTTGACATTCGCCGGGCATGAAAATCGCGCCCCGGCAAATGACGTGGGCGAGATGCAATTTAGGTGGCCGGCCGGAAGCGGCGTCATGAGGAGGCCACTCGCACCGCTTCCGGGCCGGCCGAACCCCACGGACCCAGGAGATGCGGCGGACCTGAGCATTCCGTAGGGTTTTCAATTGGATGCGTCCGGTTTGCCGTTGCCGCGCCGGTTGCATCCGGCAGCATCGCTGCTGCTTGTGACGCTCGTGAGGCTATCCCAATGCGCCGCGAAATCAATCAGCAAGCCTTTGATTCAAAGGCCTAGTTTTGCATCAACCTAAAGCGTTAGGGTTTCCGCCCGCGGATCGGGCCAACGGCGAGGCGTTTTGTCACGCCGCGTCGGCGACCACGCGGTTGCGTCCGTCGCGTTTGGCGCGATACAGCGCCTGATCGGCGCGCTTGATCAGCCCAGCGGCCGTATCCTCCGCATTCTCGATCGCGGCAATGCCGATCGAAATCGTCACCTCGATGGCACGCTTGCCCTGCTCGACCGGGAAGGCTTCGGTCGCGATCCGCCGGCGCAGGCGCTCGGCCACCGTCGCGGCGACCGCCATGTCGGTTTCCGGCATCACTACGACGAATTCCTCGCCGCCATAGCGGCATGCGAGATCGATGCCGCGGATCGACTTGCGCACACGAATGGCGAATTCGCGCAACACGTCGTCGCCGGCGTCGTGGCCATAGGTATCGTTGATCGGCTTGAAATAGTCGATGTCGAGCACGAGCACCGAAAGCGGCTTGCCGCGCGCCGTCGCCTGCTCGACCAGCGACGCCAGATGCGATTCCATATAGCGGCGATTGTGCAGCCCGGTCAGCGCGTCGGTGATCGCCGCCTCGATGGAAAGCTGCACGTTGTCGCGCAGCCGTTCCGTATAGCGCTTCTTGCGGATCTGGGTGCGAACCCGCGCCTGCAACTCGTTCTTGTCGATCGGCCGCAGCAAATAGTCGTTGATGCCGATCTCCAGCCCGCGCGCCAGCCGACCGTTGTCGTCGCCGTCGGCGATCGCCAGGACCGGCAAATTGCGGGTGCGCTCCAGCGAACGCAACTGGCTGCATAGGCGCAATCCGTCGAAGCTCTGCAGGCCGAGCGAGACGATCAGCAATTCGTAATTGCCTTCCGCCGCGCGGAACAGCGCGCCGTTCGGATCGTCCTCGACGTCGAGCTGGTGTTCGTCTTCCAGCATCGTCACCAGGCGCTCGTATGAGGATTTGCGGTCGTCGACGATGAGGATGCGGCCCCCGCGCCCGGTTTCCGAGACCGCCTCGATTTCGGGATTCTGAATGCCGATCTCGCGCGAGGTCACCGCGCGCATGCGCAGTTCGTCGGTCATCATCTTCAGCCGCGTGAGCGAACGCACGCGTGCGATCAGCGCCACGTCGGAGACCGGCTTGGTCAGGAAGTCGTCGGCGCCGGCCTCCAGCCCGGCGATGCGGTCGGACGGCTGGTCCAGCGCAGTCACGATGATGACCGGGATATGATGCGTTGCGGGATTGGTCTTCAGCCGGCGGCAGACTTCGAACCCGTCCATGTCCGGCATCATCGCATCGAGCAGGACGATGTCGCATTCGGCGCGGTCGCACACCGCCAGCGCTTCGGCGCCGCTATAGGCGGTGGTCACGTCGAAATATTCGGCCGACAGCCGCGCCTCGAGCAATTTCACATTGGCGGGAACGTCGTCGACGACAAGTACGCGCGCTGTCATACGCCCCGGTCCTACGCGCTTCCGAGAAAGTGACGGATGGTTTCGATAAACTTGCCGACCGAGATCGGCTTTGAAAGATAGGCCTCGCAGCCGCCTTCGCGAATTCGTTCTTCATCGCCTTTCATCGCAAAGGCCGTGACCGCGACGACGGGAATGCTGCGCAGTTCGGAATCGTCTTTCAGCCATTTGGTGACCTCCAGCCCGGAGACTTCCGGAAGCTGGATATCCATCAGGATCAGGTCGGGCCGGTGCTGGCGCGCAAGATCCATGGCGTCGATGCCGTTGCGGGTGCCGACGGTCTGATAGCCGTGGGCTTCCAGCAGGTCGTGGAAGAGCTTCATGTTGAGCTCGTTGTCCTCCACGATCAGGACTTTCTTGGCCATCCCCTGCCCCTCCTGGCCCCTTCAGTCCCGCGCCGTTCCTGTTCACGGCTTTGAGGTCGGCATCGCCACCGGGCGCGCGCTCGGGCATGATGAGTGATCTGCAAAGGTAGTGCCGATTTGTTACGGAAAGGCAAACGGAAAGCGATGGTTAAGGGGGCCAGTCTTGGCCGGAAATGGGCGGAAAACATGGCGGTTGAGGCACTTGGCTTTATCGCCGCCGATGCCGACCGGCTCGGGCGGTTCCTGGCGGTCACCGGGATCGATCCCGCCGGGGTCCGCCAGGCTGCGCGCGAGCCCGCTTTTCTGGCCGGCATTCTCGATTATGTCTGCAGCGACGAATCCCTGCTCTTGGCCATCGCCGCCGAATCGGGGTCCAGTCCCCAGGACGTCGAGCGGGCGCGCGGTCTGCTCGGAGACCGACGATGGGAGCGCGACGTGCCGTGACCGCGGCCTTCTGCCGTGACTGCCTTGCCGACACGGCAAGGACGAGCACGCGCTGCACGGCCTGCGGTTCGCCGCGCCTGGTCGCCCACCCCGCTCTTGCGAGCCTGACCTTTGCCCATGTCGATTGCGACGCCTTCTATGCGGCGATCGAAAAACGCGACGATCCTTCGCTGGCCGACAGACCGCTGATCGTCGGCGGCGGCCGGCGCGGTGTGGTCACCACCGCCTGCTATCTGGCGCGCACCTACGGCGTGCGCTCGGCGATGCCGATGTTCGAGGCGCGGCGGCTGTGCCCGCACGCCACAGTTCTGCCGCCGGACATCGCAAAATATGCGCGCGTCGCTCGCGCGGTACGCGCGTTGATGCTCGACATGACCCCGCTGGTCGAACCGGTCTCCATCGACGAGGCCTTCATCGATCTCGCCGGCACCGAGCGCGTGCACGGCATGATGCCTGCCAAGTCGCTCGCCCGCTTTGCGCTGGAGGTGGAACGCCGCATCGGCATCACCGTTTCAATCGGCCTGTCCGCCAACAAGTTTCTCGCCAAGATCGCCTCCGATCTCGACAAGCCGCGCGGCTTCGCGGTGCTGAGTGCGGCCGATGCGAGCGAATTTCTGGCCGCGAAGCCGGTCACGTTCATCTACGGCGTCGGCAGGGCGGCGCAGACGCGGCTCGCCCGGGAGGGTTGGCGCACCATTGCCGACCTGCAGAAGGCGGGCGAAACGGAATTGATGCGGCGGCTCGGCGCGGAAGGCCGGCGGCTGTTCCGTCTCGCGCACGGCATCGACGACCGTGCGATTGTACCCGACCGCGAGGCCAAGAGCATTTCCGCCGAGACCACGTTCGAGCGGGATATTGCCGCCTTCCGCCAGCTCGAACGCACGCTCTGGCGGCTGAGCGAAAAAGTTTCGGCCAGGCTGAAGGCGAAATCGCTCGCCGGCACGACTGTGACACTGAAGCTGAAGACCGCCGATTTCCGGTTGCGAACACGTGCCCGGACCCTGGACGACCCGACCCAGCTTGCGGACCGGATTTTCGCGGCCGGCCGCGACCTGCTTGCGCATGAGACCGGCGAATCCAGCTTCCGGCTGATCGGTATCGGCGTCTCCGCACTGGCGCCGGCATCCGAAGCCGACCCCGCCGGCTTGCTCGATGCGGTCGGACGCCGGAGCGCCGCCGCCGAGCGCGCGCTCGATCGGGTGCGCGCGCGCTTCGGTCAGCGGGCGATGGTCAAGGGGCTGGCGTTCGATTGCGGAGAGGAATAGAGCGGCCCCGGCGCCGGCTTCGGCGCAATATGCGGCACGATGACTCGGCGGCAAGGTTCGGCGGCAAGGTTCAGCGGCAAGGTTCGGCGGCAAGGTTCGGCGGCAAGACTCAACGACAGGGCTCAGCCGACCTCATTTCGAGATTGGCCATGTCGCCGGAAATGACGAAGTCGTTGTAGTCGAGCACCAGCGCGCGCGCGATGCCGTTGTCGAAAAGCTCGAAACCGATCGCGTAGACCGGCATCTGCTCGCCGCCCGATTTGCCTTTGTCGAAATAGCTGATGCGAACCGGCCAGCGCTGCTTGCCGGCGAAAGCGGCATCCTTGCCGGTCGGATCGTCGGGCCTGGATTCCGGCGCGATCGGCTTTCCGATCACCGTCAGCGTGTTGTACGTCTTCTCGCCGGATTCCGAGCCGTCATAGACCGGCACTTCCAGAATCGACCGTCCCGCGCGCGCGGCCTCGATGATGCGCCGCATGTGCTCGGTCGGAAAAATCATCTCCGGCTCGATGCTGAGCTGCTTGCTGCCCGGCTTGCTGAGGGTAATGTCGATGGCGGAGGGGCGTCGCTCGGCGGTTCCGTCGACGGTATCCACCAGTTTTTCGTTCATGTAATTCTGCGAGTTGAAGCGGAAGGTTCGTGCCTGTCCGTCTTCCCAGGTCGCCGCGCGCAGGTCGGTGAACAGGCTGTTGCCCTCCCCCATGGTCAGTTCGGACACCTGGCGGAACTGCAGCGCGTAACCCTCGCAGGGATTGCCGTCGAAATCGTAGAGGATGCGGCCACGCACCGATTCCACCGGACGGTTGCCGCGCGCGCTGACCAGCTTGAGGTCGTAGACCGCGCGATGCGGGGCAAGCTCGACCGCGTTGGCCGCCGGCGCCGTCTCCGCCGGCAGCAGAATCAGGAAAGCCGCGCCGATCGTCGGCATTCCCAGCGCCGAAAGTCGCTTCCGCCACATCATTCTGACTGATTCCCTGATTGCGACCCCCGGGGGAAGATAGGACCGGCCGAATAGCGCTGCAACTGTACCCCTGTGCTTGCACGCAGGCCGGCAATCGGCGATGAGAAGCGAAGATTGCGGCGCCGGGGCGGACTGTCAGGCCGGTGCGGCGCCGTGGGCCGGACATTCGCGAAGGAGAGCGAAATGGCGGGTGCGATCGAGAAGAAGCTGGCCGATCTCGGCATCGGCCTGCCGCAACCAGCGGCGCCGGTCGCCAATTATGTCGGCTTTGTGCGCACCGGCAACCTGCTGGTCGTGTCGGGTCAGCTTTGCCTCGACGCCGAAGGCAAGCTTGTGGCCCGCGGCAAGCTCGGCGGCGGCGTGAGCGTCGATGAGGGCCAGAAGGCGGCGCGCGCCTGCGCGATCAATCTGCTGGCGCAGGCCAGGAGCGCGCTCGGCGATCTCGACAAGGTCGTGCGCGTCGTCCGGCTTGGCGGATTCATCAATGCGCAGCCGGATTTTCTCGACGGGCCGAAAGTCATGAACGGCGCATCCGACCTGATGGTCACCGCCTTCGGCGAGAAGGGCCGGCACGCACGCACCACCGTCGGCGTCTCCGTTCTGCCGATGGATGCGGCGGTTGAAGTCGAAGGTTTGTTCGAGGTCTCCTGAGCGCCGCGGTGTCCCATGGCAGGACTTGACTGGCTTTCCGCGCGTCCGGTCGCGCATCGCGGGCTGCATGACGCCGCCGCCGGCATCGTTGAAAACACGTCGTCCGCGTTCAGCGCAGCGATTGCGGGCAATTATGCGATCGAATGCGATCTGCAACTCAGCGCCGACGGCGAAGCGGTCGTCTTTCACGACGCGACGCTGGAGCGGCTGATGCAGGCTTCGGGTCCGCTGGCATCCTTCACGGCGGCGCAATTGCGGCAGATGACGCCCCGGACCGGCAGCGACCGGATCGTCACGCTCGACGAATTGTGCGAACTCGTCGCCGGGCGGGTGACGCTGCTGCTCGAACTCAAGAGCCCGTTCACCGGCGACACGCGGCTCGCCGTGCGCGTCGCGGCGGTGGTGCAGAATTATGCCGGACCGGTCGCCGCAATGTCGTTCGATCCGGACATGGTGGCCGCGCTGGCCCGCGCGGCGCCCGGCCTCCCGCGCGGCATCGTCGCCCAGCGTCGCTACGACCGCTCGTCATGGCCGGCGCTTGGCGATCGGCACAGGCGGACAATGCACTACATGCTGCATGCCTTGCGCACGCGGCCGCATTTCATCGCCTATCGCGTCAACGATCTGCCCGCCTTTGCGCCGCTGCTCGCGCGCCATCTGTTCGGGCTGCCGCTTCTGACCTGGACGGTGCGCAGCCAGGAGGAAGGAAAACGGGCGCGGCGCTGGGCCAACCAGATCATCTTCGAAGGTTTCCGTCCGTAGCGGAACGCGGCGGCGCCGTCGCGCCCTGCAACGGACGCATGCACTTCAGCCCCGCACCGGTCTGGAAATCCGGCTTCGCCGCCACCAAAATCCGGACATGGCGTGTCTGGCCACGAACCCCGCGACCGGCGCAGCATGAGCGAAATGCGCATCCGCATTCTGTCCGGCCTCTCCGAGATCGGCGCTGCCGCCTGGGACGCCTGCGCCGCCTGGCCACCGAAGGACGACGCGGCCCCGGCCGGTGCGATAGGCGAGATATCTGAGACAGCGAATGAGACAGCTAAAGTACAAGATGAGGATAGCTGTGAATTACGAGGATATGTCTATAACCCATTCATATCCTATGACTTCCTGAGCGCCCTCGAAGCGTCCGGCTCCGCCACCCGGCAGAGCGGCTGGATGCCCCAGCATCTCCTGGCGGAGACCGCCGGCGGCGACATCGTCGGCGCGGTGCCCTGCTATCTGAAGCCTCATTCGCGCGGCGAATACGTCTTCGACCAGGGCTGGGCCGACGCCTACGAGCATGCCGGCGGCGCCTACTATCCGAAGCTGCAGGTCTCGGTTCCTTTCACACCGGCACAGGGGCCGCGGCTGCTGGTGCGGCCGGGCCGGGACGCAGACGGCGTACGCGCGCGGCTTGCGGCAGGGCTCCTCGCCCTGTGCGAGCGGCGGCAGGCCTCCTCGGTCCATGTCACTTTCCTGCCGGAAGCCGAAGCGCGCTTTCTCGGCACCTGCGGTTTCCTGCGCCGGACCGACCAGCAATTCCATTGGCGCAATGCCGGCTACGCCACATTCGAGGATTTCCTGTCCGCCCTGTCCTCGCGCCACCGCAAGATCATTCGCCGCGAGCGGCGCGATGCGCTCGCGGCCGGCATCACCGTTCACCGGCTGACCGGCGCGGATCTGACCGAGGACGTGTGGGACGCGTTTTTTGCTTTCTACATGGAGACCGGCTCGCGAAAATGGGGGCGTCCCTATCTCACCCGCGACTTCTTTTCGCTGGTCGGCGCACGTATGCCGGACCGCATCGTGCTGATGATGGCGAAACGCGCCGGGCGTTGGATTGCCGGCGCGATCAACTTCGCGGGTTCCGATACCCTGTTCGGCCGTCACTGGGGCGCGATCGAGCAGCATCCCTTCCTGCATTTCGAGCTGTGCTACTATCAGGCGATCGATTACGCGATCGCTCACGGGCTGCGCTATGTCGAAGCCGGTGCCCAGGGCGAGCACAAGATCGCACGCGGCTACGTCCCGGTGACCACGCATTCGGCGCATTACATTGCCGATCCGGCGCTGCGCCGCGCCGTCGCCGATTATCTCAGACGCGAGCGCGCCTATGTCGCGGCGGCAGGCGAGGAGCTTGCCGCCTACGCGCCTTTCCGCAAGAATGCATCGGGGGAGTGAACAGATGCCGGCCTACGATCCGAATAACATTTTTGCGAAAATCCTGCGCGGGGAGTTGCCTTGTCACAAGGTCTACGAAGACGAGCGCGCCTTTGCCTTTCTCGACATCATGCCGCGTGCGCCGGGACACACGCTGGTCATTCCGAAGAGCGCAGCGCGCAATCTGTTCGATGTCGAAACCGACGATCTCGTCCATGTCGCCAGGGTGGTGCAGAAGGTCGCCAGGGCGGCGCTTGTCGCGTTCGAGGCCGACGGCATCACCATCCAGCAATTCAACGAAAGCGCGGGCGGCCAGGTCGTCTTCCATCTGCACATGCACGTGATCCCGCGCAAGGAAGGCGTGGCGATGAAGCCGCCGGCCAGCGAGAAGGAAAAACCGGACGTGCTCGCCGCGCATGCGCAGAAGCTTGCCGCGGCCCTGAAGGCCGGCTGAACCTTCAGCGCGCCGCGAGCGTCGCGCCGAGGATCAGGACAGCCTCCCCGGTCGCAACGCCTGCAAATACCGATCGCCGGACCATGTAGAAGCCGGCAACGCCGCCGGCGACGGCCAGCAGCCGCACGCCCATCGGCACGCCGGCCAGCGCGCCGGGCGCGAACAGGATCAGCTTGGCGATCACGGCGGCGAGCACCGCGGTCGCCACCGCGCGCACCCAGACCACGATTTCCGAACCCTCGTCGATGTTGCGCGCGGCGAAAAAGCCGAGCACGCGCCAGATTTCGTTGGGCAGAAATCCGACGATCAGCAGCAGCACATAGGGCCACAGGTCGGCGAGTGCGACATTCATCGCAGCCTCCGGAACAGCTTTTGCGCCAGATAGGCAAGCGTTCCGCCGGCAATGCCGGCCCAGAGAATGTCGAGCCCGACCCCGGCATAGGCCAGTGCAGGTCCGATCGTCAGACCGAGCACGAGCGCCAGACGGTCGGACAGCATCACGCTGTTGCGCGCGATCGAGACCAGGAACGACATCGGCGTCAGGAACAAAAGCCCGGCGCTGAGCAGCAGGGGCAGCCTGGCCGCCAGATAATAGCCGCCTACGGTGGCGATCAGCGCCGAGGTCATGTAGCCGCAGCCCAGCCCGTTGCAGAACGGAATCCGGCGCGCGCGCGCGATCTGCGGCGCGAGCCGCATCGATTCCACCCACATGCTGATGGCGGTGAAATGCGCGGGAATGAGGAGATCGCGCGCGCGCGTTTCCGGCGTCTTGATGACCGGCAACAGCGACACCACCATCGGCAACAGCCGCATGCCGCTGAGCCCGACGGCGAGCGCGGATTCGACGACGGTCGAACCGCCGCCCAGCGCGGTGATCAAGATCACCTGCGCCGGCCCGGCCCAGACCAGGATCGTGGATGCCAGCACCCAGGCCAGGCTGAAGCCGAAATCGTGCGCCAGCGCGCCGATGCCGATATAGGTGCCGAACAGCACATAGGCGAAGACGGAGAACCAGGCGTGCCGGTAGCCGCCGAGAAAAGCCGACAGCGCCGACTCGTAGGACTTCTGTGCACCCGACATGCCGGCACGATGCGGCGGTTGCCGGGCGAAGGCAATCCGCACGGCGATCATGCCGGACCGCCGCCGCATGCATCCTCGCGTTTGCATGTCTTCGGGTTTGCGCCGGCAAGGTCGCCGCGATTGTCGTACCGACCGGATGCCGGCACCGTCCGGTTGACGCCGCATGGACGCGCGCGGCCGCTCTCGCCGCACTGGCAACGGCCGGCGACGGCGCGTGTCCGGTGGACGGCGATGAGCGTTCCCGATATGTTCGGTAGCCGAAAAGTCGCGATCCATCAGGGAGTTCAACGTGACCCGCCCCCTCGTTTTCCATACCAACCCGATGTCGCGCGGACGTATCGTGCGCTGGATGCTGGAAGAGACCGGTGTCCCCTACCAGCCGCGCATCCTGGAGTTCGGCACGGAGATGAAGTCGCCGGATTACCTCGCCGTCAATCCGATGGGCAAGGTACCGGCGATCGAACACGGCAACACGATTGTCACCGAATGCGCGGCGATCTGCGCCTATCTCGCCGACGCCTTCCCGCAGGCCGGCCTTGCCCCGCCGCCCGCGCAGCGCGGCGACTATTACCGCTGGCTGTTTTTCGCCGCAGGCCCCCTCGAGGCGGCCGTGACCAACAACGCGCTCGGGCTCAAGGCGCCGTCCGAACGCGAAGGCATGGTCGGCTACGGCACCTATGTTGCGGTGATGAATACGCTCGAACGCGCGGTGAGCGCGCATCCCTTCATTGCCGGCAACGCCTTCACCGCAGCCGACGTCTATGTCGGCGCGCAGATCGGCTGGGGCCTGCAGTTCGGCACGATCGAGAAGCGC
>CAYWCE010000059.1:0-16277 GCA_964456755.1 uncultured Hyphomicrobiales bacterium | reverse complement strand
GAGCCGAAGAAGGTCCAGGAGGTGCAATAGATCGCAAGGCAGAGCGGATAGATCAGAAGCCGCGGACGCGTCGCCCGCGCCAGCTCGCGCACCCGGTCGCCGTAGCTCGCGACGACGAACAGGAGCCCGATATAGCCGAGCGCGATTCCGATAACGACCCAGCCTTGCAGCATTCCGTCTCCTGCGGCACCTTGGAAACCGGCGGCATCATACACGGTTATGCGGTTTCAGGAGGAGGCCCGAATGCTTAAGGAATTCCGCGAATTCGCCATGAAAGGCAACGTCGTCGATCTGGCCATCGGCGTCATTATCGGCGCCGCTTTCGGCAAGATCGTCGAATCGCTGGTCGGCGACATGATCATGCCGGTCTTCGGCGCCGTTACCGGCGGGCTCGATTTCTCCAATTATTTCGTCCCGCTGACCGGCGCGGTCACCGCCGAGTCGCTGGTCGAGGCAAAGAAGCAGGGGGCGGTGCTGGCCTGGGGCAATTTCCTGACCATCGGCATCAATTTCCTGATCATCGCCGCCGCCCTGTTCCTCGTGGTCAAGACGATCAACCGCATGCGCGCGGCCGAGGTGCAGAAGCCCGACGCTAAGCCGGCCTCGCGCGAGGAGGTGCTGCTCACCGAGATCCGCGACCTGCTGGCACGCAGGTAACCCGGCGCCCGGAGCCTCGCGTGCAGACGGACACCCGACTGATCGACGCGCTGCGCGCGGAGGCGCGCGCAGCGCCGGAGAGCGGCATCGTCGAAGCGATGAATTACGGCCGCAAGCGCGGCGGCGTGATGGGATTGTGGGCGGGCGAAGGCGACCTCTCCACGCCCGCCTTCATCGCCGAGGAAGCCGCGCGCGGCCTCGCCGACGGCGAGACATTCTATACGTGGCAGCGCGGCCACCCCAAGCTGCGCAAGGCGCTCGCCGACTATCACCGGCGGCTTTACGGACGCCCGTTCGATCCGGAGGCGTTCTACGTCACCGGCTCCGGCATGCAGGCGATCCAGATCGCGGTGGCGATGACGACCGGCCCCGGCACCGACATTCTCATTCCCACCCCGGCCTGGCCCAATGCCGCGGCAGCCGCCGGCATCGCCGGTGCAAAAGCGGTCTGCGTTCCGATGACGTTCGGCAATGACGGCTGGACGCTCGACATCGAGCGGCTCGCCGCCGCCGTCACACCGCATACGCGCGCCCTGTTCGTCGTCTCGCCCTCCAATCCGACCGGCTGGACCGCGACGCGCGACGAGTTGCAGGCGCTGCTTGCGCTCGCGCGCCGGCACGGCCTGTGGATCGTCGCCGACGAGACCTATGCCCGCTTTTTCTACGGCGGAGGCCCGCGCGCGCCCTCTTTCTTCGACGTCATGGCGCCGGAGGACCGCATCGTGTTCGTCAATACCTTTTCGAAAAACTGGGCGATGACCGGCTGGCGCATGGGCTGGATCGCGGTCCACCCCTCGCTCGGGCAGGTGGTGGAAAATCTCATTCAATATTCGACCTCCGGCGTCGCGCAGTTCATGCAGCGCGCCGGCATCGTCGCGCTCGAACGGGGCGACGATTTCATCGCCATGCAGGTCGAGCGCACGCGCAAGAGCCGCGACATCGTCTGCGAGATTCTCGGCCGCACCGGCCGCTGCCGCTTTGCGATGCCTGCGGGCGCCTTTTATCTGTTCTTCAGGGTCGACGGCGAGACCGATACGCGCAGGCTCGTGTTCCGCATCATCGACGAGGCGCAGATCGGACTTGCGCCGGGCACCGCTTTCGGCCCCGGCGGCGAGGATTTCGTGCGGCTGTGCTTTGCGCGCGATCCCGACCAGGTGCGAGACGCGGGGGAGCGGATTGCGGGGGTGCTTGCGAAGTAAAACGCGTTCGATGCAACGGACCTGTGGCGTTTTGAGCGATGTGGATACCGGTTTGCGTGAAGAAAACGCGTCGAAGCGAAATGCCGGGCCTCGGCCTTGATTCCGTCAAAGCCCGAAAGCCTGCCGGATATTGCTACTGTTCGATTTCCGGCTCCACCAGCCGCGCAAGATTGCGCAGCGAATCCTGCCAGCCGCGATAGCAGGCCTCCACCGGAATGGCGTCGGGAATGCCCTCCTGCACGATGTGCAATTCGGTGCCGACGGATACCTGCTTGAGCGTCACCGTCACCGTGATCTCGCCGGCAAGATTTGGATCGTCGAACCTGTCCGTGTAGCGCAGGCGCTCGCCGGGCACGAGTTCCAGATATTCACCGCCGAAGGAATGGCCCGTGCCGGTCGTGAAATTGCGAAACGACATCTTGAACGTGCCGCCGGCTTTCGCTTCGAGTCGGTGCACCGTGCAGGTGAAGCCGTTGGGCGGCAGCCATTTGGCCAGCGCATCCGCCTCGACGAAGGCGCGATAGACCTTTTCGGGCTCGGTCGCCAGAACGCGGTGCAGTCGGACGGTGCCGGGCATGTCGCTCTCTCCGGATAGTTGCATCATTCCCGCCCGGGCCGGGGTCCGCCAATTCGCCTCGCCCAAGACGCGGAGCGCTCACGCCGCCGCGCGATCCTTCTTCGGCGCGAAGCGGCCGTAGAAAGTCTCGCCTTTGGCCGCAAGGTCGATGAGCAGCGGCGAGGGTTTGAAGCGTTCGCCGTGCTTCGCCGCAAGCCGCGTGCACAGCGCCGCGAACGCTTTGCTCCCCATCATGTCGATATAGGACAGCGTGCCGCCGGTGAACGGCGCGAAGCCGAAGCCGAGGATGGAGCCGACATCGGCCTCGCGCACGTCGGTGAGCACGCCCTCCTCGAAGCAGCGCGCGGTTTCCAGCGCCTGCATCGCCAGCAGACGTTCTTTCAGCTCCCGCACGTCGATGGAATCCGGATTGAGCTTCGTCTTTTGCAAATCGGCAAGACCCGGCCACAGCCGCTTCTGGCCCTTCTCGGGGTAATCGTAGAAGCCCTTGCCGTTCTTGCGCCCGAGCCGGCCGTGCTTTTCCACCATCGCCGACAGCAATTCTTTCTGCCGCGCGTCGACGGCGCCGGCGCCGAGATCGGCTTCGGTGGCTTTGAGGATTTTCCAGGCGAGATCGACCGCCACCTCGTCGTTGAGCGAAAGCGGGCCCACGGGCATGCCGGCCATGCGCCCGACATTCTCGATCATCGCCGCCGGCACGCCCTCGCTCAGCATCAGGTGGCCTTCGCGAATATAGGTGCCGACCACGCGCGAGGTGTAGAAGCCGCGGCTGTCGTTGACCACGATCGGCGTCTTGCGGATGGCGCGCACGAAATCGAGCGCATGCGCCAGCGCCGCCTCGCCGGTCTTTTTACCGAGGATAATCTCGACCAGCATCATCTTCTCGACCGGCGAGAAAAAATGGATGCCGATGAATTTCGCCGGATCTTTCGCGGTCTCGGCGAGCGAGGTGATCGGCAGCGTCGAGGTATTGGAGCCGAACACGGCATCCGGCACCACCGCCTGCGCCTTTGCCGTCGCTTCCGCCTTCACCTTGCGGTCCTCGAACACCGCCTCGACGACGAGATCGCAGCCCTGCAGCGCGCCGTAATCGGCGGTCGCGGTCACGCGCGCGAGCAGCGCGTCGCGGTCGGCGGCGGTGGCGCGGCCCCTGTTGACCTGGTCGGTCATCAGCTTGTGCAGATGCGCCTTGCCCTTGTCCGCGCTTTCCCGGTCGCGGTCGATCAGCACGACGTCGAGCCCGGCCTGCGCCGAGACATAGGCGATGCCGGCGCCCATGAAGCCGGCGCCGAGGATGCCGACTTTCTTCAGCGTCGCCGGCGGCACATTGTGCGGGCGGCGGGCGCCCTTGTTCAATTCCTGCATCGACACGAACAGCGTGCGGATCATCGCGGCGGCTTCCGGCGAGCGCAGGATGTTCGCGAAGTGGCGCGATTCCACGCGCAGCGCGATGTCGATCGGAAGCTGCAGCCCCTCGAACACGGTCTGCATGATGGCACGCGCGGCGGGATAATTGTCGTGCGTCTCGCGCCGGTAGATCGCGTTCGCGGGCGGAAACACCATCATGCCGGCCTTGGAGAAGACCGGCCCGCCCGGCAATTTGAAGCCTTCCTGATCCCACGGCGCCACCGCCTTGCCGCCGGCGCCGATCCAGTCTTTCGCCGTGCGTACCAGATCCGCCGCCGGCACTACATTGTCGACGAGCTTCATCGCCTTGGCGCGGTTGAGGCGAAGCTGGTCGCCCTTGAGCAGGAATTGCAGCGCGTCGCCCGGCTGCATCATGCGCGCGATGCGCTGCGTGCCGCCGGCGCCGGGAAACAGCCCGATCTTGATTTCCGGCAGACCGAGGCGCGTCTTCGCATTGTCGGCGGCCAGGCGGTGATGGCAGGCCAGGCAGAGTTCGAATCCGCCGCCCAGCGCGGTGCCGTTGATGGCGGCGACCCAGGGCTTGCCGCAGGTCTCGATGCGCCGGTAAAGCAGCGAGAGCTTGCGGCTCTCCTCGAACAGGACGGCGGCGGCCGCCTCCTCGCCCTGGTTGCGCGCCATCTCGCGGAACACATGCATCAGCTGTTCGAGCAGGGTGAGGTCGGCGCCGGCGCAGAAGGTGTCTTTGCCGGACGCGATCACCGCGCCCCGGATCGCGTCGTCGGAGGCGACCTTGTCGACGATCGCCGACAATTCCTCGATCACCGTCAGGTTGATCACGTTCATCGAGCGGCCGGGCATGTCCCAGACGACCAGCGCGATGCCGCCGGCGTCGACGTCGCATGTGAAATTCTGAAATGACATCCGGATGCCTCAGCCTTTCGGGGAATAGGGCTCGCCCGAGCGACGCAGGAACCGCACGCCCTGCGCGTCGCGCACCAAGATCAGGTCCACTTCGGTGTAATGGGCGACCTCTTCCGCCGAGCGCGTGCCGACTTCGAGATAGACCGCATCGCGGCCGGAGCGGTTCTGCAAATGATGGCCGTTGGCCGTTCCCGCCTTGAAGCCGGCGGCATCGCCCGCCCGCAACAGCGTCTCGCCGCTGTCTTCGACCAGCACGATCTCGCCTTCCAGCACATAAATGAATTCGTCCTCGCGCTCGTGCCAGTGGCGCAGCGCCGAACTTCCGTCCGGTCCCAGACGGACCAGGTTGACGCCGAACTGCGTCAGTCCGCCCGCGTCGCCGAGCAGCGTCTTGTGGCGCTCGCGCGCAGCGTTCTGGAATTCCGGCGGATAGATGCTGGTGGTGCGGATCGCCGCGGCGGGGATGTTGATCTTGGGCATGCGCTCACACCCGCTCGATAATCGTCGCCGTGCCCATGCCGGCGCCGATGCACAAAGTCACGAGAGCGGTATTCAGGTCGCGCCGCTCCAGTTCGTCCAGTGCGGTGCCGAGAAGCATCGCGCCGGTCGCGCCGAGTGGATGGCCGAGCGCGATCGCCCCGCCGTTGACGTTGATCTTCGCATTGTCGATTTCCATCGCCTGCATGAATCGCAGCACAACCGAGGCGAATGCCTCGTTGACCTCGATCAGATCGATGTCGGCAAGCGACATGCCGGACCTGCTCAATACCTTGCGCGTCACGTCGATCGGTCCGGTCAGCATCATCGCCGGCTCCGATCCGATATTGGCGAAGGCGCGGATTTTGGCGCGCGGCTTCAGCCCGGCTTTGCGTCCGGCTTCGGCGTTGCCGATCAGCACCGCCGCCGCACCGTCGACGATGCCCGACGAATTGCCGGCATGATGCACATGATTGACCGCCTCCACCTCCGGGTGCTTGGCGATGGCGACCGCGTCGAAGCCGCCCAGTTCGCCCATCTGCACGAAGGACGGCTGCAATTGACCGAGCGACTGCATGGTCGTGGTCGGACGCATGTGTTCGTCCTTCGCCAGGATCGCGATGCCGTTGACGTCCCTCACCGGCAGAATCGAATTCGCAAACCGTCCCTCCTCCCATGCCTTTGCCGCCCGCTTCTGGCTTTCCACCGCATAAGCGTCGACGTCGTCGCGGGAAAATCCGTATTTGGTAGCGATCAGGTCGGCGGAGACGCCCTGCGGCATGAAATAGGACGGCAGTGCAATCATCGGATCCATCGGCCAGGCGCCGCCCGAGGCGCCGATGCCCACCCGGCTCATCGATTCGACGCCGCCGCCGACCGTCATGTCGTGCTGGCCGGACATGATCTCGGCGGCGGCGAAGTTCACCGCGTCGAGCCCGGAGGCGCAGAAGCGGTTGATCTGCACGCCGGGAACGCCCTCGCCATAGCCGGCGCAGATCGCCGCCATGCGCGGAATATCGCTGCCCGCCTCGCCCACCGGATCGACGATCCCCATCACCACGTCGTCGACCGCCGTGGTATCGAGAGCGTTGCGATCCCGGATTCCCTTGAGCACCTGCGTGGCGAGATTGAGCGTGGTTACCTCATGCAGCGAACCGTCCTTCTTGCCGCGCCCGCGCGGCGTGCGCACGGCGTCGTAAATAAAGGCCTCGGGCATAGGCTTCTCCCTCTTTATCGTCATTCCGGCGGGGCGCGAAAGCGCGCGAGCCGGAATCGATCGCCGCAATCGGCTGACGATCCCGGCTCGCGCAATCCTGGCGGATCGCCCGGCCGGGCCGACTGCATCTGTTCACAAGCTCCGCGCAATCAGCAATTTCATGATCTCGTTGGTCCCCGCATAGATGCGCTGCACGCGCGCGTCGCGATACATGCGCGAGACCGGATATTCGTCCATATAACCATAGCCGCCGAACAATTGCAGGCAGCGGTCGACGATTTTTCCCTGCAGGTCGGTCAGCCAGTATTTCGCCATCGACGCCGTCGTCGTATCGAGCGCGCCTTCGATATGGCGTCCGACGCAATAATCGTGGAACACGCGGCCGATAGTCGCCTCGCTCTTGCATTCCGCAAGTTCGAACTGCGTGTTCTGGAACTCGACGATCGCCTTGCCGAACGCCTTGCGCTCCTTGACATAGGCCACGGTCAGCGCCAGCGCGCGCTCGATCATGCCGATGGCGGCGGTGGCGACGATCAGCCGCTCCTGCGGCAGTTCCTGCATGAGCTGAACGAAGCCCTGCCCCTCTTCCGCGCCGAGCAGGTTTTCCGCCGGCAGCTTCACGTCCTCGAAGAAAAGCTCGGAGGTATCGGCCCAGTCCATGCCGAGCTTCTTCAGCTTGCGCCCGCGACGGAAGCCGTCGGCGCCGTCGGTCTCCACCACCATCAGCGATGTGCCCTTGGCGCCGGCGGCGGGATCGGTCTTGGCGACGACGATAATCAGGTTGGCATGCTGACCGTTGGTGATGAAGGTATTGGAGCCGTGCAGCACATAGCCGTTGCCGGACTTCTTCGCGCTCGTCTTCACGCCCTGCAGATCGGAGCCGGTGCCCGGTTCGGTCATGGCGATGGCGCCGACCATCTCGCCGCTCGCGAGTTTCGGCAGCCAGCGCTTCTTCTGCTCCTCTGTGCCGTATTTGAGAATGTAGGGGGCGACAATGCCCGAATGCAGCGGCGCGCCGATCGAGTCGAGGCCGGCGAGCGCGAATTCGCGGTTGATCACCGCCTCGTGCGCGAAGCTGCCGCCGGCCCCGCCATAGTCTTCCGGAATACCGGCACAGAGGAGCCCGGCCGCGCCGAGCCTGTTCCAGGCCTCGCGGTCCATTATTCCCTCCGCATGCCAGCGCTCGACATGCGGCGTCAGCTCGGAAGCGAGGAACCGCCGCGCCTGCTCTTCGAGCAGCACGAGGTCTTCGCTCATCCAGGCCGGACGGGGCAGGCTCAGGGCATCCATTCGCGAATCCGTAGCGTCAGCATAACGGCCGCGCCGGGCGGAAGCGAGGGGCGCGAAGTCCGGCACCGGCAATCGTCATGGCCGGGCCAGCAGGCCCTCGGACGCACAAATTCAAACGGTCGCGGCTTGCGCCTCGCGCGGTCGCGACGACGGCATCTTTCGATCGCCCGGTCCTCCAGGCCGGCAGCAGAGCCCGGGCGTCGGGACCGTTCTCGGGTGGCCACGACGACAAGCGGCTTGGCTTCCCGGCCGGGCGCGCTATATCCCCGGCAATGTCCCCGCCGCCCCTGCTCCAGCTTCGCGACATTGCGCTCACCTTCGGCGGCACGCCGCTGCTGACGGCTGCCGAGCTTTCGGTCTCCGCCGGCGAACGCGTCTGCCTCGTCGGACGCAACGGCTCCGGCAAGTCGACGCTCCTGAAAATCGCCGCCGGCCTGATCGAGCCCGACCGCGGCACGCGGTTTGCCGATCCCGCCGCGACCGTCCGTTACCTGCCGCAGGAGCCGGACCTCGCCGGCCACGCAACCGCGCTCGACTATGTGCGTTCGGGGCTCGCGCCCGGGGACGATCCGCACCAGGCGGCCTGGCTGCTCGATCGGCTCGGTCTCACCGGCGAGGAGAATCCCGCGACCCTGTCCGGCGGCGAGGCGCGGCGCGCGGCGCTGGCGCGGGCACTCGCGCCCGCGCCCGACATCCTTCTTCTCGACGAACCGACCAACCATCTCGACCTCGCCAGCATCGAATGGCTGGAATCCGAACTCGCGGGCCGCCGCTGCGCGCTGGTGATCGTCAGCCACGACCGGCGTTTCCTCGACAATCTCGCCCGCGCCACCGTCTGGCTCGACCGCGGCCGCACGCGGCGGCTCGAGATCGGCTTTTCCGCATTCGAGGAAAAGCGCGACGAAATTCTCGCCGAGGAGGAGCGCGAACTGCACAAGCTCGACCGCAAGATCGTCGCGGAGGAACACTGGGTACGTTACGGCGTGACCGCGCGGCGCAAGCGCAACGTGCGGCGCATGGCGCAGTTGCAGGCCCTGCGGCAACGGCGCCGCACGCATCGCGGCGCCGCCGGCAAAGTGTCGATGGCCGCTGCCGAAGCCGACAAGTCCGGCACCCTGGTGATCGAGGCCAGCGCTGTCGGCAAGAGCTACCATGGCCGGCCGATCGTCTCGGACTTCTCCACGCGCATCGATCGCGGCGACCGCATCGGCATCGTCGGACCGAACGGCAGCGGCAAGACCACGCTGCTCAACATGCTCACCGGCATGCTGGCTCCCGACCGCGGCGAAGTGCGGCTCGGCGCCAACCTGCAGGTCGCGGCGCTGGAACAGAGCCGCGACAGCCTCGATCCCGACTGGACGCTTGCCCAGGCGCTGACCGGCGGCACCGGCGACACCGTGACGGTCGGCGGACAGACGCGGCACGTCGTCGGCTACCTTAAAGACTTTCTGTTCCTGCCCGAACAGGTGCGCACGCCCCTGCGCGCCCTGTCCGGCGGCGAGCGCGGACGGCTGATGCTGGCGCGCGCGCTGGCACAGCCTTCGAACCTTCTGGTCCTGGACGAACCGACCAACGATCTCGATCTCGAAACGCTGGACGTGCTGGAAGAAGCGCTTGCCGGCTATGCCGGCACCGTGCTGCTGATCAGCCACGACCGCGATTTTCTCGACCGCGTTGTCGCCGGCGTGATCGCGCCGGAGGGCGAGGGCGTGTGGACCGAATATGCCGGCGGCTATTCCGACATGCTGGCGCAGCGCGGCGGCGACGTCGCGTCCCGCAGGAACGCGCCCAGGTCTGCGCCGCAGCCGCGCCGCGAAAAGCCTGCGTCTTCCGACATGCAGCCGAAGCGACGGCTGAGCTACAAGGACAAGTTTGCGCTGGAGACGCTGCCGCAGGAAATGGCCGCGCTGGAAACGCGCATCGCCGCCCTGCAGGCAACGCTCGACGATCCGACGCTGTTCGCGCGCGACCGCAAGGTTTTCGACGAGACCTCGCAGGCGCTCGCTCGGGCACAGGCCGGGCTTGCCGCGGCGGAAGAAAAATGGCTGCAGCTTGAATTGCTGCGCGAGGACATCGAGCGGACGGAATGATCGGCCGCCGGCGGCGCGGCTTCGCTACGGTTATTGCAGATCACATCCAGCCCTGCACCAGCGCCGCCAGCGCCAGATAGCGTCCGGTCTTGGCGATAGCGACCAGCAGCAGGAAACTCCACAGCGGCTCGCGCAACAGGCCGGCGGCCACCGTGATCGGGTCGCCGACAAACGGCATCCAGCTCGCAAGCAGCGACCAGCGGCCGTAGCGGCGGTACCAGTCTTGCGCGCGGTCGAGCGATTGCGCGCTGGCGGGAAACCAAGGCCGGTCGCGGAACGTTTCCACCGCACGGCCGAGCAGCCAGTTCACCACCGCACCCGCCGTATTGCCGACGCTTGCAACCGCGATCAGCAGCGCGGGATCGTAACCGCCGGCCAGCAGCGCGGTCAGCACCAGTTCCGACTGCGCGGGAAAGAGCGTCGCCGCCACGAAGGCCGCCGCGAACAGGCCGGCATAAGCTGCGAAATCCGTCATGTCCGGTGCAGGGCCCCGTTGGCGAGGCGCGTGGCCTGCTGCCGCGACCCCTTGGCCGCGACCCCTTGGCCGCAACCCCTTGGCCGCGAGCCTCTTGCCGCGGGAAAAGCCGCATTGCAAGCGGCGGCCGCGCTATCAGGGCCCGGCTTCGCCGTTGGCGAAAGCGATGACGACGCGCAGGCCGGGGGCGGCGTCCTCATAGTCGAGCGTGGCGTCGAGCTGCTGCACCAGCAGCCGGGTCAGCCGCGTGCCCAGCCCCTCATGCCCGGACCCGCGCTGCATGTCAGCGGCGCTGCCGCGGCCGCTGTCGGCGACGCTCAGGCGCAGACGGCCGTCGATCCGGCGCAGCGCGATCAGCACCGTGCCCGCATCCTGCTCGGCGAACGCATATTTGAAGGAATTGGTCACCAGCTCGTTGACGATCAGCCCGATGGAGACGGCGCGGCCGGCGCCGAGCAGAATCGAATCGGATTCCACGCGCACCGCCACCGGACGGATGCCGCGCAGGCTGTCGCCGAGATGGCGTCCCAGTTCGTGCAGATATTCGCGCATGTCGACCTGGCCGGTTTCCGTCGTGCGCTGCAGGTGGTCGTGCGCGCGCGCCATCACGTTGATTCGGCCGATCGCATTTTCCAGCGCGCGGCGGATCTCGCCGGCGGCGCTGCGCGCCTGCAGCCGCAGCACCGACATGACGATCATCAGATTGTTCTTGGTGCGGTGATTCAGCTCCTGCAGCAGCAGCGCCTTGGTCTGCTCGGCGGCGACCGCGCGTTCGAGCGCGCCGCGCAGCGCTTCGCTGATCGCCGACAGCCCGAGCGCGATCGCGATGAACAGGGCGATCGGCAGCACGTGAATGTCGGCGACGAGCAGGCTTCCGTTCGGTTCCAGCGTGAGCATGATCAATGCCGCGCTCAGTCCCACCGCGTAGAAGCCGGAGCCGCGGTCGAACAGGATCGAGGCCAGGAACACGCCCGGGAACATCAGATAGAAGCCGTAAATGCCCGCTCTGGTCTCCAGTCCCCAGCGCAGCAGGAAGCAGAGAAGGACGATGGCGGTGGTGATCAGGTAGCGCGTCGGAACCGATTGCGGACGTCGCGGCAGCAGCAGCAGCAGATTTTCCATCTGCATACAGAACCCCGGGGGCGCCGATGCGGTTCCCGATACGGAAACCGCGCCTGCGGTCGCGGCCCTGCGATCGCGCCGCCACTGCGCCAAATGCATGACGGCGCGGCGGAGGCGCGCATCGGCTTGCGCTGCGCCCTGCATGCAACCGAGCGCGTGCACGGCCTGCCCAACCCGGCGCTGCCCAACACCGGGCCCCGCGCCTGCGGCGGGTTCCCGCGCGGATTCGCTGCGTCGCAGCGTGTGCGCCGCAATGAAACCGCCCGCGGACTTTATCCGTCTTCGCAGTGTTAGATTAAGGCGCCGGCGCCATAGCCGGCATGGAAACGTTCTATTGGGGGGCTTGTCGTCATGGCAATGCAATCGAGGTCGTCTCACCCGGCGCTGTCGAAGGCGGATGGATTCGCTTCCGGCTCGACCGACCTGCTGCTTCTTGTCGGCCGCATTCTGCTCGGCTGGATTTTCGTCGCCGCAGGCTGGGGCAAGATTATGAACATGGCCGGGTTCGCCGGTTATCTGACCAATCTCGGCGTGCCGGCGGTGGGGCTGTTTTCGACCGTCGTTCCGTTCGTCGAATTCGCAACCGGCGTGTGCCTCGTGCTCGGGCTCGCCACGCGCTATGCGGCGATCGTCACCTTCCTGTTCGTGCTGGTCGCAACCGCGATCGCGCATCGCTACTGGGAATATCCGGCGGCGCAACAGACCGCTCAGTTCAACAATTTCCTGAAAAACCTCTCGATCATGGGCGGCGCGCTGGCGGTGCTGGTGACGGGAGCCGGCCGCTTCTCGGTCGACGCGGCACTGGCGAAAAAGAAATAGCCGCCGACGGACGGGCCGGCGGCCGCCGGCCTGTCCCTTGCGGCACCGGCCCTCACATTCGCGTGATCGGCGCAGCGACGCGGTGCACCGCACGCGCGGCGTTTTGCCCATGCGCCGACGCCGCATGACAATCGCCGGGCGTCTGTCGTAACAATCCGCCGTCGACGTTGCCGGTCCCACTGCCGGCCGTCCGGACCGTCTCATGCAAGCGAAGGCCAGCCATGTTGAAATTCTACTACAGCACCGCACCCAACCCGATGAAGGTCGCCCTGTTTCTCGAAGAGGCGGGCCTGCCGTTTGAGGCGATCCCGGTCGACACCCGCAAGGGCGACCAGTTCAAACCCGACTATGTCGCCATCAATCCGAATTCGAAGGTGCCCGCGATCGTCGACGGCGACGTCGTGGTGTTCGACAGCAACGCCATCCTGCTCTATCTCGCCGAGAAGACCGGCAAGTTTCTGCCGCCCAACACCGCGAAGGCGCGCGGCGAGCTGCTCTCCTGGCTGATGTTCGTCGCCTCCGGCGTCGGCCCCTATGCCGGCCAGTCGGTGCATTTCCGCGTCTATGCGCCGGAAAAGATTCCCTACGCCATCAACCGCTACGGCTTCGAGGCCGAACGCCATTTCGGCATTCTCGACAAGCGGCTCGGAAAGCAGCGCTACATGATCGACGACGGCTACAGCATCGCCGACATGGCGGTGTGGGGCTGGGCGCGGCTCGTGCATGTCGCGCTCGGCGAGGAAGCCTGGCCGCAATTCCCCAACCTGAAGCGCCTGGTCGACGAGATTTCCGCGCGGCCGGCGGCACAGCGCGCCGTTGCCATCAAGGAGCGGCACGCCTTCAAGACCGAGATGGACGACGACGCGCGCCGCTTCATGTTTCCGCAGAATGCGAGGCTTGCAGGGTAGGTTTGCGGGGTAGGCTCGCGGGGTAGGCTCGCGTCGCAGCGCGCGTCTCTCCCCGCCCGCTTTCGCGCAGACTGCAGCCGCCTGCACGCTCCCGCTGCGCCCCGGCGCGCCGGCATGCATTGATCCGCATCAAGGCATGCGCGCCGCTGCGGCTATGATTGCTGCCGGTACGGTCAGAATCGGACGGGCAGGAATTTTCGCCAATGGCTTCCATCTCCGGACGCAGCGATCCGGTCGTGCGCACGATCGCCGCTGCCGACATTGCCGAAGCGCTGGCGCATGGCGCGCGCGATTTCCAGGCCGCGCCGCGCTACGGCCTCGCCTTCGGCGCGCTTTATGCGGCGGGCGGCGTCGCCATCGTGCTCTGCGTCACCGCACTGGGCGCGACCTATCTCGCCTATCCGCTGGCGGCGGGCTTTGCGCTGATCGGCCCCTTCGTCGCCACCGGCCTCTACGAGGTGAGCCGGCGCCGCGAGACCGGCCAGCCGCTGGCCTGGCGCGGCATCTGGGCGACGATGCGCAGCCGCACCGAGATCGGCTGGATGGCTTTCGTCACGCTGTTCGTCTTCGTCATGTGGATGTATCAGGTGCGCTTCCTGATGGCGCTGTTTCTCGGGCTGAAGGCCTCGTTCGCGAGCCTGCAGCAATTCATCGCCGTGGTGCTGACCACGACCGAGGGCCTTCTGTTCCTGCTGGTCGGCGCGGCGCTGTCGCTGATCCTGTTCTCGCTCACGGTGGTGTCGTTTCCGCTTCTGCTCGACCGCGATGTCGATTTCGTCACCGCTATGATCACCAGCGTGCGCGCGGTGGCGGCGAGCCCCGTGCCGATGATCGGCTGGGCGGCGGTGATCGTCATGCTGCTGTTTCTCTCCGCGCTGCCGGCCTTTCTCGGCCTGATCGTGACGCTGCCGGTGCTCGGCCACGCCACCTGGCATCTCTATCGCCGCATCGTCGAGCCGGCGGGAACGCCGGTCGCGGCGGTGAGCCAGGGAGAATGAGGGCTGCAATCGCGCCGTCGCATGCGGGGCTATCCGCTGCGATCTTCGCGTCCATGGAAGACGCGCGGCATCGCAATGCGCTCTTCGTCCCAGGCATAGGACAGCGCGTTGGTCTCGTTCGGAATCCGAAGCGACACTTCGCGGTATTCATTGCGCCCTTCGACTGCCCGCCGAATTGCAGATGTCGCTCGATCAGACGCGAAGTGGCAAGGATTTCTGCGACGACAAGTTGCGCGAGGCGCGGGTCGCGCTCGTGAAGGAATGCAGCAAAACGATCGAGGTCCGCCAGCGCGGCTGCAAACCATTCGAGCTTCACCGCTCAGGCCAGCGCCTGAATGCGGGCGTTCCCCAGGTTTCGAGCCATCGAGCGACGTCCTCGTGCGCAATGGTGGGCGCGGCAGTCTCGATCGCGGCCCATTGCGCGTCGAGTCGTTCTATCTCCTGCGGCAACAGCACGACCGGCCCGGCTTCCCGAACGCATTCGATCGAGAACCAAGGTTTTGCCGGAAGCGCGATCTTCACATGCCGGCCCGACCGACATTCGACAATCTCAGAACAGCGACGGCCCCCGCCGCATTCCAGCGATACTCGTAATGATCGCCCTGCACGACAGGCAGTGCGACGAGGGAGGGACGGAAGATGCAGACATTGACGCCACTTCTGCGCCGCACGCTGTCGTATACGATGCCGTTCTCGCCCCGGCCGGCGGGCGGCCAGCGCAATTCGATGCCGAAAGCACGTGCGCGGCTGTAATCGTCGGGATCGTACAAGTCTGCGCGTTTCTTTTTCTGCCCGCGGATATCGACCAGCGTGCAGCCGATTTTCGCCACCAGCTGGCGCATCTGGATGCTGCAGGGAAATGCGCCCGCCGAAAGACGCAAGCGCCGTGTGCTGTGAAAGACGGTTTCGTCAATTGCAGTGGCGACGTCGAGCGATGCATACCATGCGCCCATGCGCCCGTCGGTGAAGCGTCCGCCCGACATGTCGGCATGCAGGAACGCAGCCATCACCATCGTCGCGCCGGGCCCCCGTACGATGTCGTCCCGCAGCAGCAGGGGCAGCCGGTGCGAGAGCGCGCCAAGCCGGTCGTTGGTCACCGACTCCAGAAGATAAGCCAGCGTCAGTTCTTCCGGTTCTGCCGTCAGGTCGTCGAACACGCCGACGGTCGGGTAACGGCTGGCGATCAGTCTGTGGGTTGAAGCGCGAATCCGGGCGCGGACACGCGCGCTCATTTCATCCCGCGCCAGGCATCGATGTAGCGGCGCACGGCGTAGAGGTCGTCGATGCTGCCCGCCAGAGCGCGCTCGAGCGGCGAGCGTCCGCCAAAGGGCAAATCGCGGTTGGAGCTGGTGAACCAGCGTCCGGCACTTGCTTCGTCGGCAAACAGCAGCTTCAGCCCCTTGTGAATGCCCAGCACCAGCGAAATGCGCTCAAGCTGGTCGCGCGTGAGCGTGCCGATCTTGCCGTTTTGCCAGTTGTGATAGGTCGGCCGCGAGATGTCTCCCAGCAGCACACGGCGCTGATCGACCGCAAGTCGCCACAGATCGCATAGCCGCAGAAACAGTCTGACCGCAGTCGGAGAAAGGCGCGCCCGCACCTTCGGATCGCGCAGCGCGTCCGGAGCCAGAACGCTGGGCGCCGCCAGGGGCAAATCGAGGTCGGAGGCAGGCATAGTCTAAAAATAGATATTGAAGCCAATTCTGTCAATTCGCCGGCTTACCCCCTAAAACCCCTCCGCCTCCAGCGCCATGACGCTGTCGGCGCCGGCCCTGATGCGCGCGAGATGCGCCGCCGTTTCCGGCAGCATGCGCTCCATGAAAAAGCGTCCCGTGATCAGCCTGGCGTTCATGCGCCTCTCGGCGCCGTTTGCGCCGGCGTCGAGCTTCCCGCGCGCGGCCTTGGCCATGCGCGCCCACATATAGCCGAGCGCCACCAGCCCGAACAGATGCATGTAGTCGGTCGCCCCAGCCCCGGCATTGTCGGGCCTGGCCATCGCGTTCTGCACGAACCACATCGTCGCCTGCTGCAGATGCCCGAGCGCGGCGTTGAGCGGCTCGACGTAGGGCTGCATCGCCGCGTCGGCCTTGTGCGCGTTCACGAATGTCTGCACCTCGGCGAAGAAGGCCTGCAGCGCGCGCCCGCCGTCCTTCGGCAATTTGC
>CAYWCE010000058.1:0-17010 GCA_964456755.1 uncultured Hyphomicrobiales bacterium | reverse complement strand
GCTACTTTCTCGACAATGTCACCGGTTGGATACTCGAACTCGATCGCGGCCGCGGCATTCCCTACCAGGGCAATTACACCTCCTGGCTCGCGCAGAAACAGAAACGGGTGCAGCAGGAAGGTCGCGAGGAAGAGGCGCGCCAGCGCACGCTCGCGCGCGAGCAGGAATGGATCGCCGCCTCGCCGAAGGCGCGTCAGGCGAAGTCCAAGGCACGCTACCAGCGCTACGAGGATCTGCTCAAGCAGGCGAACGAAAAACAGGCGCAGACCGCGCAGATCGTCATTCCGGTCGCCGAGCGGCTCGGCCAGAATGTCGTCGATTTCGAGGCGCTCACCAAGGGCTTCGGCGATCGTCTGCTGATCGACAATCTCACCTTCAAGCTGCCGCCCGGCGGCATCGTCGGCGTGATCGGCCCCAACGGTGCCGGCAAGACCACGCTTTTTCGTATGATCACCGGCCAGGAGAAGCCCGACAGCGGCACGATCAGCATCGGCGATTCGGTCAGGCTTGGCTATGTCGACCAGTCGCGCGACGCGCTCGACGGCAAGAAGTCCGTGTGGGAGGAAATCTCCGGCGGTGCCGAGATGCTCACGCTCGGCAAGCGCGAGGTGAATTCGCGGGCCTATTGTTCGGCGTTTAATTTCAGGGGTGCCGACCAGCAGAAGAAGGTCGGCGAGCTGTCAGGCGGCGAGCGTAACCGGGTGCATCTCGCCAAAATGCTGAAATCCGGTGCCAACGTGCTGCTGCTCGACGAGCCGACCAACGATCTCGACGTCGACACGCTGCGTGCGCTGGAAGAGGCGCTGGAGGATTTCGCCGGCTGCGCCGTGATTATCAGCCATGACCGCTGGTTCCTCGACCGCATAGCCACCCACATGCTTGCCTTCGAGGGCGACAGCCATGTCGAGTGGTTCGAGGGCAATTTCCAGGATTACGAGGCCGATAAAATGCGCCGGCTTGGCGCCGATTCCATTATCCCGCACCGGCTGAAATATAAAAAGTTCACACGCTAAGGCGACGCGCCTCGGCGCAATGGCGGCGTCTTTGCGGATATACGCCAACGTCATCGCCGGGCGCGCAGGCGCCCGGCGATCGATCGCGATCGACAGAACAGTCGCGTGGTCGCGGACGCGGGGCTAGTTCTTCTTCGCAGCCTTGGCGGTCTTCTTCGGCGCGGGCTTTTCGGAAAGCAGGCCGCAGCTAAAGGCTTCTTTCTGCGTCAGTTCGCGCTTCTCGGTCGCGCTGACATAGATGCTCTTCACGATGATGCCGAGCGGGCATGCCTGCGCCGACGCGACGTTCGATGAAAGCGAAAGGCCGATCGTGGCCAGTGCCGCAATTGCTATCTTCTTCATTACCCCAGTCCCTCCGATGCTACTCAGCCGTGGGGATCATCTCATTGTTTACGAGGGGAGGGAAGTGTCTATTGGCGGTGTCTTTGCAGGCGGTGCGTCGTCCGTCACGCCGGTCATTCCGCAAGACAGGTACCTGTAACACAGTCGTCCGCACGGTTTGCCGGATTCCCGTTTGTGCAGGACTGCGTGGAAATTGTTGCACTGTTTGTACCTCCCACCGCTCCGGGTACATGAAGTTCAGGCGCTGAGCGTTCGTCCGCCTCCAGGCAAGGCCGGCCGCGCGGTGCGCGGTCGGCCGTGCTTGTCGGTTGCGGCTGCCTCATGCCATGGCCGCGGGGCGTCCGGCATGGTCGGCCGTTGCCAGCGCGACAAAGTCGATGTCGCCGCGCGCGAGTCCGATGTCCGCCAGCTCCCGTTCGGACAGCGCGCCAAGCTCTCTTCGTGTGCGCTGCGCCCTGCATAGCGGGGCGAGCGGGCACAGCAGACAGGCTCCCTCGTTCCTGCCGGCGGAACGGGACCGGCATATCGGCCGCGCATGCGTTTCAGCAAATGCGGTCATGGTCAGGCCGCCTTGCTCTGCTGCAGTTCTGCCCAGCGGTCGCCGGCGCGCTTCTCGTAATGGTCGGCGAGGGCATGCAGAGCCTTGGCGCCGTCGCCGGCAAAGGACGGCCCGTGCATCAGCGCAAGCGTTCTCGGCTTGAGCGGAGCGAGGCGGCGGATCGCCGATCCCATGCCGGGGGCGAGTGCTGAATACTGGAACATGTCTTCGGCCGCGATCGCCGGCGAGACGATGTCGCCGCCATGCACGAGCGCCGGATTGTCGCCGAGCTGGGTGAACAGGTCGCCGCACAGCAGCGTTCCGGTCGATTCTTCGAACATCACCCCGGCATCCCAGCCATGCGGGGTATGCGGCGTGTCGATGTAGCGTACTCGCTTTCCGCTGCCGAGATCGATCGCCTCGCCGTCGGCCAGCACCCGCGGCGCGCGGTCCGCCATGTCGTTGAGCGAGACGAGGACGCCCGTGTGTCCGTGCGCCACCTCCGCGTTGGCGGCGGCCGCAAGCCATTCGTTCATTGCGCCGCATTCGTCTGCCTCGTAATGGCCGAAAGCGATCCAGCGCAGCTTTTCCACCGGAACGATCTTGGCGACGGCGTCCCGGTTGAGCGGAAACATCTTGCGCAGGCCGGTGTGGAAGAGAAGCGGCTCCTCGCCGCGCACCAGAAAGGAATTGAAGGCGAGCCCCGCTGGCGGCGCGATGTCCGGCACGTAGGTCGACAGGCGGAAGATGCCGTCGGCGATTTCGCTGACCCTGGTTTCCATAACAGTCTCCATGCTTCAGGCGGTTGTCCGGTCCGGCGCATCCGGTCTGGACAGTTGCCAATTTTGACGATACACTACTGTGTAGTGAAAAGTATCGCCCCTGTCAATATGGATGCACACATATGTGCAATTAAATATGAGCCGGACCTACACCCTCAAAAAGCGGGCCGAACAGCAGGCCGAGACCCGCCGGCGCATTGTCGAGGCGGCGGTGGACCTGCACACGCGCATCGGACCCGCGCAGACCACCTTCAGCATGGTCGCGGAGCAGGCCGGTGTGCAGCGGCATACGCTCTATGCGCACTTCCCCGACGAGCGCAGTCTGTTGTTGGCGTGCTCCGGTCACACGCTGGAGACCGATCCGCCGCCGGATGCCGCCGCCTGGCGCTCGGTTGCCGGCCGGGAAGAGCGGCTGCGCGGCGGGCTGACCCAGCTCTATGCCTGGTTCGGCCGCAATGCCGCGCTTCTCGCATCCGTGCTGCGCGATGCGGAGTTTCATGCGCCCACGCACGAAATCGCGACGATGCGCATGGGGCCGCATTTCAAGGCGTATGCCGAAGTGCTCGGTGAAAAATGTAACGCGCGGCAGCGCGCGATGCTTGCGCTCGCGTTAAGCTTTTTCACCTGGCGAACGCTGACGCGCGATGGGGAGCTGAAAGCGGACGCCGCGGTCGACGCGATGGTGCGGGCGATCGATAGCCTGTCCGCGGGCAAATCGTGAGCCTGCGGTCCTGCGCGGCTGCAACGGAGGCGAACGAACCGGACGACGGGCGGGCTTCGCGAGCAGCCGGGCGGCAGCACGCGACTTCCCTTATGCGAAAGCAAGACCCTTTTGTCCTGCCCGTATTGTACCGATGCCGGATCCCGGGATAAGGCCCTTCATACAAATTCCTTTCTGCAACGCTGCGGCGCTATTGACCGCGCCGCCGGCGAAAGGCATCTGATCGCCCGCCATCGTTCCGGATGAAATCCATGACCCGTACCCTCGAAAAACTTGTCGACAATCCGCGCACCGAATGGGCGGTGACTGCGCTCATCGTCGTCAACGCCATCGTGCTCGGCCTGGAGACCAGCCCCGCCGTCGTCGCCGCCGCCGGCCCGCTGCTCGCGATTCTCGACACCGGCATTCTTGCCGTGTTTGTGGTGGAACTGGCTGCGCGCATCGCCGTGCGCCGGCTCGCCTTCTTCCGCGATCCGTGGAGCCTGTTCGATTTCTTCGTCGTTACCATCGCGCTGCTGCCGCAGACCGGCAATCTTTCGGTATTGCGTGCGCTTCGCATCCTACGCGTCCTGCGCTTGATCACCGTCGTGCCGTCGTTGCGCCGCGTGGTCGGCGGATTGATCGCGGCGTTGCCCGGCATGGGTTCGGTTGTGGCGCTGCTGGCGCTCCTTTATTATGTGTTCGCCGTCATGGCGACCAAGCTGTTCGGCGGCGAATTTCCGGAATGGTTCGGCAATATCGGCGCTTCGGCCTATTCGCTGTTCCAGATCATGACGCTGGAAAGCTGGTCGATGGGCATCGTGCGGCCGGTCATGGAGAAGTTTCCGCATGCCTGGGCCTTCTTCGTGCCCTACATCGTCGTTACCACATTTGCCGCGCTCAACCTTTTCATCGGCATCGTGGTCAATGCGATGCAGGCAGAGCACGAGAAGGTGGTTGCGGAGGAACGGGCGGAGGAGCGCGCCGCCGAACGCGAGATGATGCACAGGGAGACCGAGCCGGTGCTGGAGGAACTACGCAAGCTGCGCGCGGAAGTTGCCGATCTGCGGCGCAGCCTCGCCCCCGGGCAGATGCGGCCGGCGGAATGAGGATGCTGCGCAGGCCGGCGGCCGCGCTGCTGGCTGGCGCCCTGCTTGTGCCTGTGCCGGCAACCGCCGATCCTGCTTTCCGTGCCTGGCTGCAAGACCTTTGGCCGCAGGCGCAGCAATCCGGCATATCGCGTCGCGCCTTCGACCTGGCGACGCGCAATCTCACGCCCGACTATGCATTGCCCGATCTGATCGTACCCGGACGCGCCGAGGCGCCGCCGCCGCAACCGGAATTCGTGCAGACGCCGGCCGATTATCTGAAGGAATCGTCGCTGGTGCGGCTCGCCGACCATGGCCGCCGGCTGCTTGCCGAGCATCGTGCAACGCTTGCCCGCATCGAGCGCGAATACGGCGTGCCCGGCCCGGTGGTGCTGGCGATTTTCGGCCGCGAGACCGATTACGGCCGCGCCCGGCTGCCGCACGATGCGCTGCGCGTGCTGGCGACGCAAGCCTATGCCGGACGCCGCAAGGAGATGTTCCGCCGCGAATTCGTCTTTGCCCTGAAGATGATCGAGGACGGCCTTGCCACGCCGGCGCAGATGAAAAGCTCCTGGGGCGGCGCCATGGGGCTTACTCAGTTTCTGCCCTCCGAGTTCTATAAGCACGCGATCGATTTCGACGGCGACGGACGCGCCGACATGTTCGGCTCCGTCCCCGATGCGCTGGCGGCAGCGGCCGGCCAGCTCGCCGCCAAGGGCTGGCAGCGCGGCGGCCGCTGGGCCTATGAGGTGCGCGCGCCGGAGCATTTCGACTGCACGCTCGGGGTGCCGGAGATCGTCCGCCCGGTCGGCGATTGGCTCGCCGCCGGATTTGCGCTCGTCTCCGGACAAAAGCTCGATCCCGTCGCACTCGCCGAGCCGGCTTCCGTGCTGCAGCCGGAGGGCCGCCACGGTCCTGCTTTCCTGACCCCGAAAAACTATTTCGTGCTCAAGGACTACAACTTCTCCGATCTCTATGTGCTGTTCGTCGGCCAGCTTGCCGACCGCATCGCCGGCGGCGCCGGTTTCCGCCAGCCCTGGAGCAAGGCGGCGCAATTGAAGTCGGCGCAGGTCGAGGAGATGCAGCAGGTTCTCGCGCGGCTCGGCCTCTACCGCGACCGGATCGACGGCAAGGCCGGGATGCTGACGCGCTCCGCGCTCGGCCAATACCAGAAGGCGCATGGCCTGCGGCCGGATTGCTGGCCGGAGGCGAAGACGCTTCGCCATATGCGCGGGAGCGGCGGGTGAGGGGGGTGCAAAAACGAAAGAGCCCGGCGCTGGCCGGGCTCGATCGAAGGCGGTGCACCTCGTCTCAGTCGCAGACTTCGACGCGGCGGGTGCGATAGCCATAGCCGTCCCAGAATCGCTGCCTGACGATCCGGCATTCCGGCTCGTCGTAGACGGGAGCGGGGGCGTAATAAACAGGCGGGGGCGGCGGTGCGGCATAAACCGGACCGCCCGTCATGCTGCCGATGATGGCACCGGCGGCAAGGCCGCCGATCACACCGGCGGCGACGGCGCCGCCTTTGCTCTTGGCATCCGCCGTCGCAGGGACGGCGAGCGTGGCGAACGCGACGGCCAGGGCCGCTACGAACGCCATCAGCATTTTCTTCATGGGTTTCTCCTCGGCCCGCAGGCCTTACCCGCAATGTGCAAGAGCAAGACTATCACACCTGTCGTTTACAAATCAGTACGGGCAGAAGAAGCGCGGCTTGCTCCAGCCGACCACGTTGCCCCAGCGATCGCGTACCGGACGGCGGGCCCAGTATCCACCCGGGCAGCCATAGGGCGCACGGACATAATAGGTCGGATAGGGTTCGTAGCCGGCGACCGGGTAATAGGTGCGCGGATAGGCATAGGCCGGGCGGGATCCGGAGGCGATGGCGCCGCCGACGATCGCAGCGCCGAGGCCGATGGCAACGCCCGTGGCGACCGCACGGCTTCGCTTGCTGGCTTCGGCCGGTTGCGGTGCAACGCTGGCCACGGCGACGACCGCGGCAGCGACGAGGGCAAGGATGACTTTCTTCATTGGGGGAATCTCCTGTGGGCGTAGCCGAATCGAGCCGGATGAAAACATTGAAATTTAGACCCGAAGAGGCAGGTTGCCTACCTGCGGCGGCAATATGTCGGAAATTTGATTGCCTTGGGGCGGGGCAGGCGAAGCGGACGAAAACCTCGAAAAACAATCTGTACACAGCCGATGAAAAATCCGGCGCCTGCTGGCGCCGGATTTCGGGTCTTTCGGGCCCGGTATGACGGCCCGGTGGCGCGGATCGCGCGCACGCGTCAGTAGCAGACGCGCACCCGCTGGATCCGCCAGCCGTAGCCGTCCCACACCCGCTGGCGGCGGATTTCGCAAACCGGGCGATATCCGTGGACCGGACCGTAATAATGCGGGCCGTAGGCGCCCGCCGCGCCGGCGATGATCGCGCCTGCGGCGAGGCCGCCGATGATGCCGGCCGCCACGCGGCCCTTTTTGCTGGCATCGGCCGGCGTGGGGGCAAGCGACGCCGCAGCGATGACGCCTGCGGCCGCGATGGTCATCAGTGTCTTTTTCATAGCATCACCTCACGCATTCTTCGATGTAACGACAACCCGGTCGCCCTGCGGCAGGTTCCCTCCGACGGCGTGAACGGTATGTGAATGAATGCGCGCTGCGGGTTCCGATTGCATTACAATGCGGTCATGTTTGCGCGCATTGTGTCGCAGCACCGGAGGGCGCGATCGCAGATGACGACATCCGAAGCAGACACGGTCGGCGTGCGGCGCACGCAGGCCGATATTGCGGAAGCGGGGCCGGCGGTCGGTGCGCGCATCGACCTGCTCGACGTCGCCCGCGGCGGCGCGCTTGCGGCGATGGCGATCTATCATTTCTTCTGGGATCTGGAATTTTTTGCGCTTGCCGATGTCGGCGTGACCGAGCATCCGGCCTGGATCGTTTTTGCGCATGTGACGGCGGCAAGCTTCCTGTTTCTGGTCGGGGTCAGTCTCGTGCTGGCGCACGGTCAGGGCGTGCGCGCCGGAAAATTTCTGCGCCGCCTCGCCTCGATCGCGGCCGCCGCCGCAGCCATCACCGCGTTGTCGTGGCTGGCCGATCCTTCCGGCATCATCGTGTTCGGCATCCTGCATCACATCGCGCTGGCAAGCCTGCTCGGGCTCGCTTTCCTGCGTCTGCCGCCCGCGATCGCGGTCGCCGCCGCCGCGTTCTGCGTTGCGGCGCCGTTCCTGCTGAAATCGCCGACGTTCAACGCTCCGTTCTGGCTGTGGCTCGGACTGGCCACGGAGATTCGGGCCTCGAACGACTATGTGCCGCTCGTTCCCTGGTTTGCCGCCCCGCTTCTCGGTATTGCGTTTGCGCGCGCCGGATTGCGGCGCGTCGCCCGCGATCGCCTGGCGCGCTGGCGCGTCGGCAACGCAGCGACGCGCATGCTGGCGCTGGCCGGCCGGCACAGTCTGCTCGTCTATCTGCTGCATCAGCCGGTCCTCATGGCGCTGGTCTGGCTCGCCGCCCGGATGCTCGCCTGAACCCGATCGTCGCGCCGGAAACCGGTCATGGCGTGCGCCCGGTCGAATCGCTTTCGATGCGGCCGCGCTGCTGCAGCCAGCGCGCGGCGAGCCAGCAGGCCATCGCCCAGAACGCGCCGGCACTCCAGCCGGCCAGCACGTCGGTCGGCCAATGCACGCCGAGATAGACGCGGCTCGCCCCGACCAGCAGCGTCAGCACGAGCGCGAGGCCGAGCAGATAGGCTTTCAGCCGCCTGCGCGGCTGCACGCGCGCAAGCAGGGCGCCGAGCGTCAGGAAGGTGACGGCCGAGAGCATGGCGTGTCCGCTGGGAAAGCTCAGCGATCTGACGTCGACGAAATGCGCCACCAGTTCGGGCCGCGGCCGCGCGAACGCGAATTTGAGCGCATTGCTGAGCAGGGTGCCGCCGCCAATAGCCGCAAGCACGAACAGCGCGGCGGCGCGCTTGCCGTCGACCAGCAGATAGCCGACCGCGCCGAGCGTCACGATGGTGAGCACGGTGGTACCGCCCAGCGCGGTGATGTCGCGGAACATGCTCTCCACCCACCACGGCCCGAGCGGATCGGCGGGATCGGCTGGATTGCGCAGCGCCCGCAGCAGCATCTCGTCGAAGGCGTGCGTCTCGCCTTCGGCCATTTCCTCGGCAAGCTTGACGAAGGCGAACAGGGCGGCGGCCGCAAGCATGAATACGGCGAGCGGAACAAGCTCGTCCCATCTGCGCCGTCTGATCTGCCCGGTCAAATCCGCCAGCCGTGCGCCGGCGGCGGCGAAGCGTCGACGCAACCGGCGTCCGGATGCCGGGCTCATGGCTGCGTTCCGGCTGGGCACGCTCCGGCCGGCGCCGCGCGCAGCCGCGCCGTCCGCCTATTCCGGCGGTGCCGCATGCGCGTTAGGCTGTCTCCTCCGGGCGGAGCGATTCGATGAGCGACAATCCCGCAATACCGCGGCGCGAGCCGCGCTTCATCTGGCTGTTTCTGGCCAAGCTGGTGCTGGTGACGATCACCATCATGCTTGTGTGGGCGCTGTATGCCTGGCTGCATGCCTTCCACCTCGACTGGCTCGGCTGGATCTATGTCCAGCTTCTGCCGGTAACCAACGCGCTCTATGCGCTGGTCGAGACCCATTTTCCCGCGGATGTGAAATACAAGATCCGCGCTGCGATTACCGACGACCTCGGACAGCGTTCCCTGTTCCTGCTGCTGCTGACGGCGGCAGTCGAGCTGACGCTCTACAGCGCCTTCAAGCTGGTCAAGTTTGCCGTTGCCGGGCGCAACTGACATGGCGGTCAGGGCAGGGGCGGCATGCGCGACGGACGTCCGGCCTCGCGCCAGGCGACGATTGCGTCGCGCAGCCATTGCTTGTCCTCTTCGGGAACCTCCTCCCAGCCGCGCTGGAAACATTCGTGCGGATCGCCCTTGCATCCGTGCGTGCGACGGCAAACGCCCTTGTCGCAGGCGCGCCAGAATTCCAGCGTGTCGCAGATCAGGCGCTTGTCCTCGTCGTGGCGGCGCCAGATTTCGAGCTGGATTTGCTGCTGTTCGGGGGTCTGCCACGATGCGGGCCGGCGGTCCTTGTATGTCATGCTCTGTCCTTAATCTCTGTCGCTTGCGTTGTCTCCGGTCCGACGATCTTGCGTCTTGCGCGCATGCGCTCTCGTTCTCGCGGGCCGAGAACGGCCCCGAGGCGTGAGGGGAGGCGGAGCGCCGCACGGCGCACAGCCTTCCGTTTCCGCGCCGCCGCGCGTTTCTGCGCCGCCTGAGCGGCACAGCCGGAACGCACGGGACGCGGCCGCCTTGCGGCGCTCCGCTTGCGGCGTCTTTCCCACGGCCGCGACCGTGGTTGCAGCTCCGGACCGCGCTTGCGTGCGCAAAGCAACGCGCTTTGCGCCGTTCAGCGAGCTCCTCGCACACGGCTCGTAGTGGCCGTAGGGCGGGGCTCCGGAGCCGCCCGGGAGCGTGGCCGACGACGCCACGCCCGCAGGCGCCGCACCCGCTCCGTCAACAGGCGTCACCGGTCGACGCCCCTCGCGAGCAGGTAATAGGAATAAAATCACATTGCCGGTGACCCGTCAAGAGGCCCTGCGCGCGGCCGGCGATTTTTCCGGCGCCGCGCCGCCCGATCGAACGTTGCGCGGCGCCTTGCCGGCATGGCGCTTTGCGTCGGTTACGAAAAGACGGGCGGCGACGTTCGCCGCGCGGGAATGTCGGCAGCCGCCGACCCGGCAATTCGTTCCGCCCGGACACGGCATTCGCGCGTGGGAACCCGCGCGCGGTCCGGCGGTTGCCGGTGTGCCGGTAGGGCGGAAGCAGGACATTGCCAGGCAGGCGCGCGTCTGTCCGACTTGGCGTGGCGTTTGCTTCTCGTAGGGGGCCGGGAAACGACCCGCGAGAAGAAAAGCCATGTCACACACCATGACCAACTGCACAGGAAGTCCGGCCAGACCGGGTTTCCGGGCCCTGCTTTTCGGGCCAATGTCCGTTCGCTCCGGCCGTCCGATGGCCGGGCTGATGCTCACCTCTTTCGCCGCCCTGGCGCTGGCCGGGGTTGCCGCCGGAGGCGACCTGCATCATTCCAATCCCTGGCTGCTGACCTGGATACCGCCGTCCTGCTGCGTCACCAACGATTGCTGCTGGGAAGTGACCGAACGCGAATTGCGTCCGCTTGCCGACGACAAATGGGAGGTGCGATCGACCGGCCAGGTGCGCTGGCGCACCGACTGGTCGCCGGACGGCAAATTCTACCGCTGCGCCTGCGACTACGATTCGGCGAGCAACCGCTGGATCAAGCACCAGGGCGCCTATACCCGCTGCATCTTCGTGCCGATGCGCACCGCGGGCGTGTATTAGTCGACGGCGTTTACGACTGCCGCGGCCGGCGCTCCGCGCCGCCGGCGCATGAACCTTTCCGTCTGCCCGCTCCACTCATGGCGCGCAGAACACGGACGATTTCATGATCCGCCGACCGCCCGATCCGCTCGATCCCTATCGGACCAACTGGCAGCAACTCGTCGAATGGCACCATGGCGCGCGCGCGATCCCGATCGTATTCGCCACTCTGTTTGCGCTGACGCTGTATTCATGGCTTGCCGGCACCACCGCACGCGCGGTCTTCGTTTCGGCGGTGCCGGGCCCGGACCGTGCCAGCGTCTACCTGCGAACCGAACCGCATGCCTTCTACATCATGCCGCGCAACGCCTCCTACCATGCGCTCAGGCCCGGCTGCCGCTACGACTTCAACTACGACCCGCATTTCGGACGCGATACGGTCACCTCGCCGAAAGCGAGACGCTGGCGCAATGTGCGCCATGCCACGCTGGTCGATTGTCCGGGACTGCCGAAGAATCCCCAGCCGGGGACATAGCGCGGCTCAGCGCCCGGCGACACGCGGCACCGGCACCGGGCAGGCGGCAAAGGCGGCGTCGATCGCATGGCGCGCGCCGTGCACCGGGAAGCGCGCGGTGATGTTGCCGACATTGAGCGAGGTGATGCGCAGATAAAGGCTTCTGGCGTCGCGCATGTCCTCGACGAAGCGCGCGACCTCGGCCGCCGTGTCGAACACGATGACTTTCTGCCGGGCGAAGAAGCGCGCTCTGGCGTCGCGCGGCGGCTTCTCGTCGAAGCGATAGGCGATCGCCGCGGTCTTGTCCGACCCGACCTTCATGTTGAATTGCAGGCGGACCACGGGTTCGTCGCGGAAGCAGAGCAATTGCAGTTCGCCGGTGCGGATATCGCCGAACACGTCGATGCTGCCGATTTCGAGAGAGGCGGTGGTCGTCGTCGTGCGCATCACCGGATCGGCGCGGCGGTCGAATTTCCAGCGGCCGGTATCCGGCGGCTCGCTGCGGCTGGCGGCGGTGACGGCGCTTTCGGCGGTGGCGCAGGCGGCGAGCGTCAGCGCGGAAAAGACCAGCGCGACCGCCCGCTTCGCGGCGGCAGGGCACGCGCAATCCACACACAGGTCACGCACGGACCGTCCCCCCGAACCGCCACATTGTGCGCCGCCGACCCGGCGCGTGCAACGGGGGGTGCCGGGCACACACGACCGGCGGCGCGCAAGAGCCGCGTCGCGTCGTACTAGTCGGGCGGAATCTGCTCCGACAATCCGCCCGCCGATCCGCCCGCCGATCTGCGCCGGCATGAGAAGCCGCAGATTGCGGCCGCCTTTGACGATCGGTCAGCGGCGGTCATGGTCGCGATTGCGGTCCTGTTCGAATTCGTCGGGCGGGCCTTTCTCCTGCTTTTCGCGATCGTCGGGCCAAGGCTTCTCGACCCGGTCCCACCCAGGCGGCAATTCCGGACGTGGCACGTGCGTGGGCCCCAAAAGGTCGTCTTTCTCACGGCCGTATGGATCGTTTCCGTTATTCGCGGTCATGGCCTGCTCCCAGTAAAGGATGTGAACCGAACTGACGCAGTCGCAATTCCGGCAATCGAGCAAAGAAGACTATCGCCAACCGGCGCCCGCGAGAACCCCGGAAAGTTCTCCCGCCGCCTCAGCGCCAGCCGGCTTCCTTGTCGCAGGCGCGGCGGGCGGCGGGGTTTTTCTTCTCCCATTGCGTGATCGACAGCGTCTCGTTGTCGTCCATCTTCTCGTTCATGCACATGCAGTATTTGCGCACGATGGCGTCGCTGGCGCCCGGCTCGTTCCGGTTGTCGGCGATGCACTGGTTGATCCACTTGATGTCGTCGGCGGACAATTGCGCCAGCGCCGGACAGGCGCATGCGAAAAAGCCTGCGACGGCGAACGCCGCGGCTGCGGATTTCATGACTTCCTCCGGGAAGCGCCGGCGGGATGCCGGGCGCGACATGGTCGGCCGCGCCGCGGCCGGTGGCAAGCGCAAAGTCGCGGTCTTGCGGCAAGGTTCCCGGCCGCTGCCGGGCATGTCGCTGCGTGCCGCCCCTAGATGCCGCGCTGCTGCTTGAGGCGGTCGATCGTGGCGGCGACGTCGGGCGGCAGCGTGCGCAGCCCGCTTTGCGCCGCCGCCAGCAGCACCGGCCGCAATTGCGACTGCGCGAGGAATTCCGGCTGCCGGTTGGCGGGGACGATACGCTCGAAAATCAGCACCATCAGCATGGCGAGCAGGGCGATGCGCACGGCGCCGAGCGCGGAGCCGGCCATGCGGTCGGGCCAGCGCACGTCCTCGCCGGCGATCCCGGCAATGCCGCTGCGCATCAAGGCCCCGATCGCCATGCCGGCCGCGACGAACAGGCCGAATACGACCAGCCATTGCTGGGCGGGCGACAGGGCGCGGGCGGCGACCAGCGGGGCGACATGCGGCGCCAGCAGCACTGCCAGCGGCATGGCGCACAGATAGCCGAAGATGGTGGCGAGGCTGCGCAGCAGGCCGGCGCGGTAGCCCATGATCACGGCCAGCGCCGTGCAGGCATAGACGGCGGCGTCGAAGCTGTTCATGCGAGGGGTCCGCGTTCGATGGCGGTTGCGACAATGGCGCACGGCAAGCGCGCACAGCATAGCCGGCGCGGGTTAAGCAGGCGTTGCGCGGGAGCGTGCGGTTTTGCGCAAAGCGGGGATACAGGGCGTGCAGGGCGAAGCGGCCTTGGGCTGCTTCCGCCGCCGATTGGCCGTATGACCGCGCAATGCGCCACGTGCTATGTGTCGGCCATGGACGCATCCGTCGCTTCGGCACCCCCCCGTTCGCTTGCGATCACCGTGTTCGGCTGGCTGCTCGTCGTCGCAAGCGCGTTGCTGTCGATCGTCAGTTTCATGTCGCTGCTGATGTTTCTGGCGGGCAGCCACGGCACGCAGTCGGCGGATGTCGCGGGCTTCCTTCTGATCGTCGTGGCGCCGCCGGCGACGTGCCTTGCCGGCATCGGCCTTGTCATGCGCTGGCGCTGGGCATTCGTCTATTGCGTGCTCGGCCTGCTATTCGTTCTCGGATGGCAGGCCTACGAATCGGCCCGGCCGCCGCCCGCGGTTACGACGACGCTCTCGCCGGGCGGCGTGCGGACCACTTTGTATTATGGCGGCCCGCGCACAAGCCCGCCGCTCGTCGTGCTGTGTGTCGGCCTCATCGGACTGGCGCTGACGCCGCGCGTGCGCCGCGAATTCTTTGCGCCCGCGGCGCAGGGTGTGCCGGCTGGCGGCGGCAGGCCGCAAACCTCCGCGCCGCCGGCCGGCGATACCGGCGCGCGGCATTTGGGCGAGGACGGGTCCGGTCAGCCGGGGACGTCCCGGGACGTCAGAGGGGCGCTGATGTTCATGGCGATGCTGCTGGGCGTGGCCGGCTTCACGGCCTGGCTGTCGTTCGGCGCCATGCAGAGCGGCAGCGTGACGCCCCCGTACAAGGGCGGACTGCGCACCGTCATTCTGCGCGCCGAAGAACCGATCGTGTTCTGGGTCACGGTCGGTATTTATGCGACCGTGGGCGCGTTCGCGCTGGCTTTCGTCATTCTCATCCTGTGGCATGCCTTGCGGCCGGGCAAACGCGGACAGAATCGCTGACAGCCGCAGGGCGAACCGGCTTCGCCAATGGCGGGGACGGCGCAATCCGTGTCGGCGGTACCGGCGGCTGCGAAGCGGCGGATCGCGCTTCGACGCCCCGCGGGCTGCGGGATTGCGATCCGGGGATCAGCTTCGCAGAATCTTCTCCATGGCTTTTCCTTTCGCCAGTTCGTCGATCAGCTTGTCGAGGCAGCGGATGTCGCGCATGGTCGGCTCGGCGATGTTTTCCACCCGGACGCCGCAAACCACGCCCCTGATCGTGGCGCGCAACGGATTGGGACGCGGGGCTTGCGCAAAGAAGGTGGCGAAATCCGTCTGCTTTTTCAGCTGCGCGTCGAGCGCTTTCTGGCTGTATCCGGTCAGCCAGCGAACGATCGCGTCGACTTCCTGTTTCGTGCGTCCTTTCTTCTCCGCCTTGGCGACGTAATGCGGATAGACGCTGGCAAAGCTCATTGTGTAGATGCGATGTCCGGTCATGTCGCGCATTCTAGCCGTTGTTGCGCCTGCTGCGAAACGGAATGCGGGTTTGCCTGCGGCGGCCGTGAAAATCGCGGATGGCGCGTCGAGCATCCGCGCAGTGTCATTTCAGCGCGAGGACCACGGGCCCGGCCACCGCATCGGTGACGCCCCGTCCGCCGCCGAGATCTTCCAGCGTGTCGCGAAACGAATCGAGCGTCTTGACCATGTGCGGCCGCGCGGCCGCGAGCGTCTCCATGTCGTTCCATTCCGCGATGATGCAATAGCTGCGCGCGCCGGTTTCGATCATGTTGACGTGGCGCAAACCCGGCCATTCCGCGTGCACGTTTTTGTGGGCGTCGAGGAATTCCTGCTCGCGCCCCGGTTTCACCTTGAAGCGCACGGCGTTGAAGGCGGTCATGGCGGTACTCCCGGTTGTGCGGGGATGATGATCCACCCCAGGCTCGTCGGCAAGCGCGTAGCCAAGCATGTAGCGCGGAAGCTGAAGGCGGGTTGAGGGCGGCCTGTAGTCTGTAGGGCGGATTAGCGAAGCGTAATCCGCCCTACGGGCTACGCTCCATCCGGGCTATGGGCTTTTCATTCCGTTGGAATAGCTCGTGGCTCGTAGGGTGGGTCAGGCGCGCAGCGCCGCAACCCACCACGGCGTTTCGCCACGAAGACGGTGGGTTACGCGCCTTCGGCGCTAACCCACCCTACGTGCTGTGAGAGTGAGGACCCGGATTTCGTTGCGATCGCGCGTTGCAACTACCGCTTTATCAAAGTATGAGTATACCGTCTCGTCGATGTCGGAGGAAAATATCTCTCGGTGCCAGTCATCGATTTGTAGTCATCGGAAAGGGTCAGATCGAATTCCCAGTACGTCTGATCGTAACATCTGTTTGAGCACGTGCTTGGATTGTTCGGGTCGGTGCAAAATACGCTGCACGAGCGCTGATTGCGACATGTTGTGCGCAGGGTGACCTGTCGCCGAGCGGGCGAAACGTTAGTGAGACAACACGAAGACTGTCTTCCTGAGGAATTCGTCCGAGTGCACGTATAGTCGTTACGACTCTTGACAAGATCGAGCGTCCAACTTCCGGTCTCTGATGTGAACGCTTCGACCCATCGACCGTCCCATGTTCCGGCAATGCTGCAATCAGTCCGGGCCAGGTCGCCAAGGTTCCCGGTCAAATTGTTGAGCTTTGTTTCAATCAGATTGCGCTCGGCAGTCAGGCGAGTCCTGCGCGTGTCGATATGTGAGACCGCTCCCGCCAATGCGGGAGCTACCTTTGTTTCCAAATCATACCAATCCCAAGCAAAGGTATCATTGAATGCTGCAAGTTGCGCCGATTGTCGCGCTAGCGATATAGCGCTCTCTCGAGCGGCAGTAAGCCTCGTCTTTGTGTCTTCTAATTTCTTGTCGATTTCTCGACCCGATGTCACGCCCGCTTGAAGTTCGGTAATGCGCTCTTCCAACGTGCGATGCGAAGCAGCGCGCGACGTGCAGGCCATATACTCATCGATGGAGGTTGTATATCTGACTGCATCAAACCGCGAAGTATACTCGAGGTTCGTTACCGACCGTCCAAATGCCTCGGCATCCGCCACCACATTGCGCCATGTCTCGTCGCGTGCAGCAGGTGTGCGGCCGGCACGCAAGTCATTTACGGCTTCTTCAACAAAGTTGATGTTATCGACAATATTATTTGCCTGGTCTAATTCATCCTGGAGCTCTTGCCCTATTTGTAAGATGACCAGCGTATTCGACCGCGCGTGACCACTTGGCAGAAAAAAAAGAAGACCAAAAAAAGCGTAAAGAAATACACGATTCCTCATTGTGGCCTCTCGATCCAGCGAAGCGGCGTTGGTCTACCCAAAAAATATCACAATTCCTTGTTGCTTTCCTTCACCGCGGTCGCCTCGTCGACATAGACCTGATTGCCCATCTGCCGGAACTTCTCCGACATCTCGGCCATGCCTTTTTCCGCTGCGTCCTTATCGAGCCCCAGCGCCGCCTTCTCGTTATCTCCCAGCCCCGCCGCATAATCGCGCACATCCTGCGTGATCTTCATCGAGCAGAATTTCGGCCCGCACATCGAGCAGAAATGCG
>CAYWCE010000057.1:10534-17091 GCA_964456755.1 uncultured Hyphomicrobiales bacterium | reverse complement strand
GCCGTCCCGATGCAACAGACATCAGACGAGGTGCTGATCCAGAGGATCGCGGGCGGCGACCGGCTGGCCATGCAGGTGCTGTATGCGCGGCACCATGTCAGGGTCTACCGGTTCGTCCTGCGCATGGTCCGCAACGAGACCACGGCGGAGGATCTGATCAGCGAGGTTTTCCTCGACGTCTGGCGTCAGGCCGGGCGCTTCGAGGGGCGAAGTGCGGTTTCGACCTGGCTGCTGGCGATTGCCCGTTTCAAGGCACTTTCGGCGCTGCGCGGCCGCAGAGAGACGGAACTGGACGAGGAGACGGCCGAGGCGATCGAGGATACCTCCGACGATCCCGAAGCCGCGTTGCAGAAAAAGGATACCGGACGGATTTTGCGGCAATGCATGGGCGGGCTGTCCGCCGAACACAGGGAGATCATCGATCTGGTCTACTACCACGAGAAGTCGGTCGAGGAAGTGGCGCAGATCGTAGGGATACCGGAAAACACCGTGAAAACGCGCATGTTCTATGCGCGCAAGAAATTGGCAGAGGCATTGAAAGCGGCTGGGATCGAACGAGGTTGGCCATGAATACGAACATTAAAGGCGACGAACGACGCGACGGCGGCACCAATGGCGCGATCGGCGACATCGAGGCGCTGCTGCCCTGGTTCGCCGCCGGCACGCTCAGCCGCAAGGACGCCGCCCGCGTCGAGGAAGCGCTGGCGCGCGACGCCGATCTCTCGCACCGCTTCGAGCTTGTGCGCGAGGAGCTGGGCGAAGCCATCCGCCTCAATGAATCGCTGGGCGCACCGTCGACGCGCGCGATGAAAACGCTGTTCGAGAAGATCGATGCCGAGGCGCCGTCCGCGCGCCGCGCGCATGTGGCCGCGGGTCTCTCCGCGCGCATCACCGGCTTTATCGAATCGCTCTCGCCGCGCACGCTTGCCTGGTCGGGTGCCGCCGCCGCCTTCGCCATTCTGCTGCAGGCCGGCGTCATCACCGGCGTGCTGATGCAGGAGCGCGGCGGCTACGATCTGGCCAGCCATCCGGCCGGCATGGCGGCCGCCGAGGGCGCATTCGCTCAGATCCGCTTTGCGCCGGAAGCCACCGCCGAGGAGATCACCAAATTCCTGCAGGCCAGCAAGGCTTCGATCGTCTCCGGTCCGGCCGCCGGCACCGGCATGTACCGGGTCCGCGTCGCTGTGACCGGCCTGCCGAAGGACGAATTGGCCCGCCGGGTCAAGGAGATGTCGGCAAGTAAGGTGGTCGGCTTCGCCGCGCCTGTGCAATGACCGACGGCGCTCGCCTTAAATCCGGCGCCTTACAGGCAAAACCTTCAATCATCGATGGCGGAGATACGGTCATGCGCGGACCGCAATCGCTGGACAGACCGAACCGGATCGCGTTGTCGCTCCTGGCCGCTGCCGCCATGGCCTGTGCCAGCTTCGATGCTGCGGCGCAAACATCCTATCGTCCAAGCCTGAACGTAACGGCGCCGCGGATCAGCGGGCCGAGCATCGGCACGGTCGGGCCGCGCGGCCCGAATTTCAATACGGGTCCGAAGCTCAACCAGCAGATCGTCGTGCCCGACTGGGGCACAGGCGGTCGCTATCCGTCCGGCGGAGGCAAGAGACCGGAGACCTATCCGCCGCAGGCCGGCGACGGCGGCGGCAAGCGCCCGCCCGGAGGCGGACGCCGCCCGCCGCGCGGTCCGACCGTCGTCGTCGTCCCCCCCGGCGACATGGGTCCGCCCGACATGATGGGTCCGCCGGACATGATGGTCCCGCCGCCGCGCCGTACTTCGCCGGGCGGACCGGCACGCCGGGCGCAATCGGGCCTGCCGCCGGCCGGCGAGACGCGCTACAAGCCCGATGAGGTGATCATCGAGGTGTCGGGCAATCCCCCGACGCGCTCAGCCGACGCACTCGCGCGCCGTTTCCGCCTGACGCGCGTGGAATCCCTCAATCTTCCCTTCACCGATACGACGATTTTCCGCTGGCGCATCCCCGATCGCCGTTCGGTGCCGGCGGTGATCCGCCAGCTCGAAGCGGATCGCTTCATCCTGAATGCGCAGCCGAACTACATTTATTCGCTCTCGCAATCGCAGATGGCGAGCGCGCCCGCGACCCTGCCCGAAGGCGATCCGGCGCAATACACGCTCGGCAAGCTTCGCCTGCCGATGGCGCACGGCCTGGCGCGCGGCGAGCGTGTGCTGGTCGCGGTAATCGACTCGGGCGTCGATACCGCGCATCCGGAACTCGCAAGCGTGGTGGCCGACAGCTACGACGCCACCGGTTCCAAGGAGCCGCCGCATGCGCATGGCACCGCGATTGCCGGAGCGATCGCCGCCAATTCCCGTCTGCGCGGCGTGGCGCCGGCGGCGCAGGTGCTGGCGATCCGCGCCTTCGACGAGACGAAAGGCAGCGCCGAAGGCACGACTTTCGCCATTCTCAAGAGCGTCGACTGGGCGATCGGCAAGGGGGCGCGTGTGATCAATATGAGCTTTGCCGGTCCGAAAGATCCGGCGCTGTCGCGCGCGCTTGCCGTCGCACGGCAAAAGGACGTGGTGCTGATCGCCGCCGTCGGCAATGCCGGTCCCAAATCGCCGCCGCTGTATCCGGCCGCCGACCCAAACGTGATCGCGGTCACGGCTACCGATGCGGACGATAATCTGTTCGCCGCGTCGAACCGCGGCCAGCATGTGCGTATCGCTGCGCCGGGCGTGGACATCCTGCTTCCTGCGCCGGATGCGAACTACCAGGTGTCGTCCGGAACCTCTTTTGCGGCAGCACATGTGAGCGGAATTGCCGCGCTCGTTCTCGAGCGCAATCCCGCGTTGAAGCCGGACGCCGTGGAGAAGGCTCTGATCGGCAGCGCTCGCGATCTGGGGCCGAAAGGCCAGGACATCTATTTCGGCGCCGGGCTGGCGGATGCCTATCAGGTGCTGCTGACGCTGAGCCCGGCGGCTGCAGCCGCGAGCACGGCTGCAAGCCGCTAAGCCAGGCCCCGGTTCTTTCGCCCTCACGAGCCGGCCCGCAGCCGGCTCTTTTCTTTTTCGGGCACGGCATGAACCGGCACCGGGGCTGCGGCGACGAACCTGCATCGGGCCGCTATTGGCTCCTCCAGATCACAGGGGAAACGTCATGCTCAAGAAGTCGATCACCGCGGCCGCTGCCGCTCTCACCGTCGCCGCTGCGCTGACCGTGTCCGGACAGGCCGAAGCCAAGAGCTGGAAAACCGGTGTCGCCATCGGCGTTGGCGTCGGTCTGCTCGCCGCTGGCGCCGCTGCCGCGCACTATGGACACGGCCCGGTCTATGTCGCCGGCCCGCGTTGCCGTTACCTCGCCCGCTACGATGCCTGGGGCAACTATATCCGCTCCGTCCGCGTCTGCGACGTTGTGCCCTACGGCTACTGATATCGGCTGCGATCGGCGCTCGCGCCCCTTCCACCCGGCGTCGATCCGCTCGACCCGCCCGGCTTGTCCCCGCCGGGCGGGTCTACATTTATGACGCATTGGCACGGCAGCATGTCGTGCACAGGAATTGGTCGGGCCGCCGCGGGACCGGCGATATTCACTGAAATCGGTCGAGAATTTAGTCTGGACGTTCCGCCCGAAAATGTGCGCAATACGCACGGCCGAGGGGGTTTTGCGTCGATGGGTTCGGACATCATTCTCGAAACCGAAGATCTGACCAAGGAGTTTGCCGGGTTTGTTGCAGTGAGGGGCGTCAACCTCTCGGTCCGGCGCGGCACGATTCATGCGCTGATCGGCCCCAACGGCGCCGGCAAGACGACGTGCTTCAATCTGCTGACGAAATTCCTCAGCCCGACCAAGGGGCGCATCGTTTACAAGGGCCACGACATCACCGCTATGGCGCCGGCCGACGTCGCACGTCTCGGCATGGTCCGCTCGTTCCAGATATCCGCGATCTTTCCACATCTGTCGGTGCTGGAAAACGTCCGCATCGCCCTGCAGCGGCAGCGCGGCGGCTCGTTCGATTTCTGTCGCTCGCGCCGCGTGCTCGACGCTTTCAACGATCGCGCGCAGGAACTGATCGCCGATGTGGGACTGTCCGCTTTCGCTCAGCTTCCGGCGGTCGAGCTTCCTTATGGCCGCAAGCGCGCGCTGGAGATCGCCACTACGCTCGCGCTCGACCCGGAAATGCTGCTGCTCGACGAGCCGACCGCCGGCATGGCGCATGAGGACATCGAGCGCGTCGCCGCGCTGATCAGGCGCGTCGCCGCCGATCGCACCGTGCTCATGGTCGAGCACAATCTGAGCGTGGTATCCAATCTGTCCGACACGATCACCGTGCTGACGCGCGGCAGTGTGCTCGCGGAAGGCGACTACGACACGATCTCCAGAAATGCCGATGTGCGCGAAGCCTATATGGGTGTCGGCCATGCTTGATCCGCGCACGCCGCTGCTCTCGGTCGACGATCTGCAGGCCTGGTACGGCGAGTCGCACATTCTGCACGGCGTGACATTCGACGTGTTTCCGGGCGAGGTGGTCACGCTGCTCGGCCGCAACGGGGCGGGCAAGACGACGACGCTCAAATCGGTGATGGGGATCGTCGGGCACCGCTCCGGATCGGTCCGATTTGAGGGCGCGGAACTCATCAAGCTGCCGTCGAACGCGATCGCGCGGCTGGGAATTGCCTTCTGTCCGGAGGAGCGTGGGATATTCGCCAGCCTCGACGTGAAAGAAAATCTGCTGCTTCCGCCGCAGGTGAAGCCGGGCGGTCTTCCGCTCGATGAAATTTTCGGGCTGTTTCCCAACCTGCGCGAACGGCTCGGCTCCAGCCAGGGAACCAAGCTCTCCGGCGGCGAGCAGCAGATGCTGGCGATCGGGCGCATACTGCGCACCGGCGCACATTTGCTGCTACTCGACGAGCCGACCGAGGGGCTTGCCCCGGTGATCATCCAGCAGATCGGCAAGACAATCCGCGCCCTGAAAGAGAAGGGGTTCACGATTCTGCTGGTCGAGCAGAATTTCCGTTTTGCCTCTACCGTGGCCGATCGCTACTTCATCATCGAACACGGTCGCGTGGTGCACCGCTTTGCCAATTCAGAACTGGAAGCCAATCTCGACAAGCTACACGAGTACCTTGGAGTGTGAGTCTGTAACGCCCCTTGGGGCAACAACAAGGAGGAACACATGAAACGAATTCTCGGTTTTGCCGCGCTGGCGGCAGCCTTGGGCTGCGGTTCCGCGCAGGCCCAGTATTCCGACGGCGTCATCAAGATCGGCGTCATGAACGACATGTCGGGACTTTATGCCGACCTGACCGGCCCGGGTTCGGTGGTTGCCGCGCGCATGGCGGTTGAGGATTTCGGCGCGGCCGCAAAGGGCCTGAAGGTGGAGATCGTCGGCGCCGACCATCAGAACAAGCCGGACATCGGCTCCAACGTCGTGCGGCAATGGATCGACCGCGACCAGGTCGACGTCATCGTCGACGTGCCGACCTCATCGGTCGCGCTCGCGGTCAACGAAATCGTGCGTGAGAAGAACAAGGTGTTCCTGGTCTCCGGCGCCGCGACCTCGGACCTGACCGGACCGAAATGCTCGCCCAACACCATCCACTGGACCTACGACACCTGGGCGCTGGCCAACGGCACCGGCAATGCGATCGTCAAGACCGGCGGCGATTCCTGGTTCTTCCTCACCGCCGACTATGCCTTCGGTCATGCGCTTGAGCGCGATACCGCCGCGGTGGTGGAAAAGAACGGCGGCAAGGTGGTCGGACGGGTGCGCCATCCGTTCCCAGGCACCGACTTCTCATCGTTCCTGCTGCAGGCGCAGGCGTCCAAAGCGAAGATCATCGGTCTCGCAAATGCCGGCGGTGACACCATCAACTCGATCAAGCAGGCCGCGGAGTTCGGCATCGTCAAAGGCGGGCAGAATCTCGCCGGGCTGCTGGTGTTCATCAGCGACGTGAAGGCGCTCGGCCTGCCGATCGCGCAGGGCCTGATCTTCACCGAGTCCTGGTACTGGGACACGAACGACACCAACCGCGAATTCGCCAAGAAGTTCGCGGCACAGAACAAGGGCATCTATCCCTCGATGATCCATGCCGGCGTGTATTCGGCGGTGACGCATTATCTGAAGGCGGTTGCCGAGCTGAAGAGCGACGCGGACGGCAAGGCCGTGGTCGCCAAGATGAAGTCAATGCCGACAGACGACAAGCTGCTCGGCAAGGGCACGATCCGCGCCGACGGCCGCAAGATTCACCCGATGTATCTGTTCGAGGTGAAGAAGCCGGAAGAATCGAAGGGACCGTGGGATCTCTACAAGGTCCGCGCCACGATTCCCGCCGACCAGGCCTTCCGTCCGCTCAACGAGGGCAAGTGCCCGCTGGTGAGCGGCTGATCGCCGTTGCCGCATCCTCCGCCCGCGCCGCGCAAGATCGCGTGACGCGGGCGCGGGAGCGGTGCATGATCGCCCACGGGGCGGCGCCCGCCGCCCTTCGGGCTTTTCGCCGGTCAAGCGCGTCACGATGATCGAAATTTTCGGTATTCCCTCGCAAGCCCTGTTCGGCCAGCTGCTGCTCGGGCTGATCAACGGCTCGTTCT
>CAYWCE010000057.1:0-10524 GCA_964456755.1 uncultured Hyphomicrobiales bacterium | reverse complement strand
GTGATTTTCGGCATGCTCAACATCATCAACTTCGCGCATGGCGCGCAGTACATGATGGGTGCTTTCGCCGCCTTCTTCCTGTTCCAGATTTTCGGGCTCAATTACTGGTATGCGCTGATTCTCGCGCCGGTGATCGTCGCCGTCTCCGGCATGATCATCGAGCGTCTGTTCCTGCGCTGGCTCTACCATCTCGATCACCTTTACGGATTGCTGCTCACCTTCGGGCTGGCGCTGATCATCCAGGGCCTGTTCCGCCAGCAATACGGCTCCTCCGGTCTGCCCTATCCGATTCCGCCGGTGCTGCAGGGCGGGCAGAATCTCGGCTTCATGTTCCTGCCCAATTATCGCGCCTGGGTGGTCGGCTTCTCGCTATTTGTGTGCCTGGCCACCTGGTTTGCCATCGAGCGCACGCGGCTCGGCGCTTATCTGCGCGCGGCGACGGAAAATCCGACGCTGGTGCGCGCTTTCGGCATTAACGTGCCCCGCATGATCACGCTGACCTACGGATTCGGCGTTGGGCTGGCCGCGCTGGCCGGGGTGATGGCGGCGCCGATCTACAACGTCAACCCGCTGATGGGCGCCGACATCATCATCATCGTGTTCGCGGTGGTGGTGATCGGCGGCATGGGTTCGATCATGGGCGCCATCGTCACCGGCTTCATGCTCGGCGTGATCGAGGGGCTGACCAAGGTGTTCTTCCCCGAGGCGTCCAACACGGTGATCTTCGTCATCATGGCGATTGTACTGCTGACCCGGCCGGCCGGCCTGTTCGGGAGAAGGGCGTAACATGGCCGACACTGTCGCAACCGGGCAACTCACCGCGGAGCCTCGCCTTGGCAACGGCTGGAGCGTGGGCGTTGCCTTCGTGGCGATGCTCGCCTTCCTGGTCGTGGCGCCCTTGTTCATCTATCCGCTGTTCGCCTGCGCCTTCAACCTGCTGATCGGCTATGTCGGGCTTCTGTCCTTCGGGCACGCGCTGTTTTTCGGATGGGCCAGCTATGTCAGCGCGCATGCCGCCAAGGTCTGGGGTCTGCCGCCGGAACTGGCGATCCTCGCCGGCGCACTGTGTGCCTGCGGGCTCGGCGTCGTTGCCGGCTCGCTCGCCATTCGCCGCCAGGGCATCTATTTCGCCATGGTGACGCTGGCGCTGGCGCAGATGATGTTTTTCTTCGCACTGCAGGCGCCGTTCACCGGCGGCGAGGACGGCATCCAGGCGGTGCCGCGCGGCGTGCTGTTCGGGGTCATCCCGCTGTCCGATCCGATGACCATGTACGGTTTCGTGGTCGCGATCTTCCTGCTCGCCTTCGGTCTGATCTACCGCATCATCCATTCGCCGTTCGGCGAGGTGCTGAAAGCGATCCGAGAGAACGAGGCGCGTGCGATCTCGCTCGGCTACAAGACCGACCGCTACAAGCTGGTCGCCTTCGTCCTCTCCGCGACGCTGGCCGGGCTTGCCGGCGGGGTCAAGGCGATCGTGTTTCAGCTCGCCTCGCTCACCGACGTACACTGGTCGATGTCGGGCGAGGTCGTGCTGATGACACTGGTCGGCGGTCTTGGAACCGTATTCGGTCCCGTGGTCGGCGCGTTTGTCATCATCGCCATGCAGAATTATCTCGCCGAGTTCGGGCAGTGGGTGACCATCATCCAGGGCACGATATTCGTTGTCTGCGTGCTGCTGTTCCGCCGCGGCATCGTCGGCGAAATCGCGCATTTCCTGCGCATCCGCCTGTAACCGGATTCAGAAGAAGGCGGCGAAATCGGCGTCTGCGCGCAGCCGCTCGACGTCGTCGGGCCGGTCCACGTCCCAGAGCGGCTCCAGTTCTTGCAGCGCAAGGGCATGCAGGTGCGCGCGCTCGCGCGTCGCCTGCATCACCCCGGCATGGCCCCAGGTCATGTCGGAAAACAACACCGGCTGCGCGACCCGCATGCCAATCAGCACATAGCCGCCGTCTTCGGCCGGAATGACGACGGCGTCCAGCCCGCCGCGCAGCACCGCCGCGGCCCGATGCAGGTGCGCGGCCGTCAGCGCCGGGCAGTCGCTGCCGATCACCAGGACGGGACCGGCGGCGGCGATGCAAGCCGCCAGCATGCGTGCGCCGAGATCGCCCTCCGGCTGCCGCCTGATGCCGATTGCATGGACGATGGCGAGTTCGCGAAAGGAGGGATGCGTGGCGTCCGGCGCTGCCCACAGCGTCACCGGTCCGATGCCGGATGCGACGGCGGTGGCCGCCGCGCGCGCGGTCAGGGCCTGCTGCAGCGCAGCGGCACCATGCGCGCCGAGCAGCGGAATGAGCCGCGTCTTGGCCAGTCCCGGCATCGGGGCCCTGGCCATGATCGCGATCGCGACCCGCTCACGTCCGTCCCGAACCGTAGCCATAACGCCTCGCCAGTCCTGCCGGATTGGCTCCGAGGAAATAGGCAAGCCGAAGCCGCCACATCAGCAGGACGGTCGCCACTATGCCGTGTTTTTCCCATCGCCGGCCAGAGGTCGTGACGCGTGCGCGCAGGCATACGGGAGGCGAGCGTCGTTTGAGCGCTTTCGACAGTGCAATGTCCTCCATCAGCGGAATGTCCGGAAAGCCGCCGAGCGACTCGAATGTCTGCTTGCGCACGAATATCGCCTGATCGCCGGTTGCAATCCCGGTCAGACGCGAGCGGAGATTCATCGTTGCGGCAATCAGTTTGAGCAGCGGGCGCTGGCCGTCGATGCGTACGTCGAAGCGGCCCCAAACGGCGGTGTATGTCCCGAGACCCTCGGCGATCAGAACGTCGGCATTGTCCGGCAGCACCGTGTCGGCATGCAGAAACAGCAGCACGTTGCCGCGCGCGGCCCTGGCGCCGGCATTCATCTGCGCGGCACGGCCGCGCGGCGCGGCGATCACGCTGTCGACATGCGGGCGGGCGAGATCGGGCGTGCCGTCGCAGCTGCCGCCATCGACGACGATCAGCTCCGCCCCGCGTGCGCGCAATGGCGCCAGCGCCGAAAGGAAGGCGGCGACGCCTTCGGCTTCGTCAAGAACCGGCACGACGATCGACAGCGGATGCATCGATCAATCTATAGGGCGGTTTGCTCCCGCTTGCACGACTTCCCGCAGCCGCAGGTGGGAAGGCCCCCGATTATGCCGCAACCGGCAGCGGCATTGCCTGCGCCGGCGTGAATGCCGGCCCGCCGTTCAGGCGGGAAAAATAGGAGCGGTGCGCGGGCGAACCCTCCGGCCACACGGCGAGAAACCGCTCGGCGAAGGAATCGGCGTCGTAATGTACCGCCAGCGCATCGACATGAAGCGCGCCATGCCGCGTTCCGTAAACCGGACGATGCGGCGAGGGAATGGTCGAGATGCGCGAGATCAGGCCGAACCGCGTGTCGCGGAAATTCGGCATGCCGGCTGCACCGTTATTCACGATCGTCAGCTTTCCGTTCGCGCCGTGAAATGTGCGCAGCGCAGGAAGGCAGGTATGCGTGCTGGCGAATACGTCGACGCCGGCCTCGCCGCGTAACGCTTGATGCCGCGTGCGCAGAGCCGGATCGTCCAGCGCATCGTGCGCAAAGCGCCAGCCCGCCAGCGACCAGGCATCGCCATGCACGATGCCGATCCTGCGGCCCGCCACATCGGCCACGCAATGCATGGGCAGTGCGGCAAGCGCGTCGCGCACGCCCGGAAGCGACTGCGCAATGTGCCGAAGCCGCGCGATGATGGCGTTGGAATAGCCGACGGTTTGCTCGGACACGTTTGGCGGATAGGCGCAGCCGCAACCTGCCCCGACGTCGGTTTCGCGCGCGATTTCCTTTTCGATATTGCCACAGATGGCCCGGTGCGAAAGGGCGCGACGATGCACCGCCGCAAACCAGTCCGGCTGCGCGTCGAACCAGTGGAAATCGCCGTTGAAGACGATGTGCGCGGATAGCGGCTCCGCTGCGGCCATGCGCTCGATCTCGCCGAGCGCTTCCGCATTGCCGTAGAGGCCGCCGACGACGTAGAGAATGTCGGCTGCGAAGTCGGCATCGCGGCGAAACACCGACGGCGGATAGCGATAATCGGCCGGACACATGCGTCCGGCGGCCATTGACGCCGATTCGGAATGATGATGGCCCGCGTGCATGCCTATTCCGCGGCTTCCTTGAGCGCGCCGCCGCAGCTCGAACCCTGGCCGGCCGTGCAACCGTAGCAATGCCCGGCTACGCGGATGGGTCGACCGGACAATTCGCGGTCGATTAACGCGGATATGTGCACCGGGTTGCCGTCGGCCGCGTCGAGCGGCAGGTCGAGCATCTGGTTGAAGTCGCAATCGTAGACATAGCCGCGATAGTCGACCGAGATCAGGCTGCGGCACATAACACCGTCGAGATTGGCGTTGCGGTGCGCTCGCTGCAGCAGCGCGAGATAAGAATCGAACTGGTTTTTCGAAATCAGCATCGAACCGAAACGCTGGATCGGCATGTTGGCAAGCGTAAAGAGGCTGTTGAAGCGGATGCCGAAGCGCTCGCCGAGAACGCGCTTGTAGTCCGCCTCCAGCGCCTCCTGCGGAGGCGGCAGCGAGGGCCCTTGAGGATTGTAGACAAGATTGATGACAAGTCCCGAGGCTTCGTCGCCGTAACCGAGGTCGTTGAGCCGCTTCAGGCCGCGGATCGAGGCGTCGAACACGCCCTTGCCGCGCTGACGTTCGACATTGTCTTCAAGATAGCAGGGCAGGGAGGCGACGATCTCCACCTGCTGGGCGGCGAGAAATTCCGCAAGATCTTCCTGACCGGTTTCCTCCAGAATTGTGAGATTGCAGCGGTCCATGACGCGCACGCCGAGGTCGCGCGCGGCGGCGACCAGCCTGCGGAAATGCGGATTCAGTTCGGGTGCGCCACCGGTGACGTCGAGCGTCGAGATTGCCCGGCGGTGCAGGAATTCGACGATCGTATCGACGACCTCACCGGACATTTCCTCGGTGCGGTTCGGCCCCGCGGCCACATGGCAATGGACGCAGGACTGGTTGCAGCGATAGCCGAGATTGACCTGCAGCGTATCGAGGCTGCTGCGCCGCAGGGCGGGAAAGGCAATTCTGTCGAGCAAAGGCCATGTATCGCGCATGGCCGCAAGCTGGCACGATCCGGCGGCAGCTGCCACCCGGCAATTGGAACTGACGGACAAATCGGCGTGAGAGATTTGTGACCGCGCCGCTCAATGCGCCGTCGCCTGTGCCGTTTCCGTGTTCAGATGCAGCGAAAGGCGACCGAAGGCCGGGAGTTTCACGGCAGGCTGACGCAGATCGAGGCCGGCGACGAGGCCGAGCACGTTGATCTCCAGCCCCTCGATCCAGCCGGCCTTGACGCCAAACACGCCCCAGAGATTGAGTTCGACGCCGGTGCCGCTGTCGGTCAGCCCGGCATAGGGGCCCGGCCGAAAGTCGCGGCCGATGGCGTTGGGCGGTAGCGTCGCCTGCAATTCCGGAATCGAGCGCAACACCGTCGCGACGAAAGTGTTGCTGTTGGGCCCCGGCCACATCCGGTAGTCGCCGTAATTCCGGAACCGATACTCGCGTACCGCCTGTTCGATCTTCGGGATCAGCCGCTCTGCATCCGCGCCGACGATGTCGGCAACGACGGTAGGGGCGGTTCCGTACCAGCGCCCGTCCGGCGGCCAGCCGTTCAGCCGCACGGGATTGCCCCAGCCGACCACGTCATAGCGTGTCCAGGTCCGTCCATTCTCGCGCTTGAAGACGATCCAGCTATGGACTGCCACGACGCCCTTGAGCCCGCCAGTGCGGCCGGAAAGCACCTGCACACGCGCTTGCGGATGTGCGTGCGCGGCCGGGAGCGTGCCGGTGCTCGACCAGTCGGCCTGACGAAAGCTGCGCGGACGTTCCTCGAACGAATACCACGTCGCGCGGGCGGCGACAGGGAGCAGGAACAGGACGAGAAACGTGAACAGCAAGGTTCGCCGGCGCGGAAGTTGTCTGGGCTTATCGAAGCTCATGGTCTGGCCAGATGCGAACAATTTTCGCCGAAATCGTGGCGCATGCAACAACATTGCGAAGGTTTAATCATCGGCCCGGCCCGCCCGACCGTCCCACGCTCCGGGCGTGGGCCGCGGCGGCGCGCAGCATGCGCTCGGCCATGTCGACAAGCGCGGACAGATGCGGACGATTGCCGCCCCCGGAGCGGGCACGCCGGCCAGGGCCGCACACGGCGGGGACGTGCACGAAGCAGGCGATACGGGCGCCATCCGCGCAGGCCTCCAGCGCGCGCCAGAGCGCATAATTGCAGACATAGCGTCCGGCATCGTGCGACAGCACGGCGCGCTGGCCGGACTGCCGCACAGCCTGCAGTAGGCGGATGCAAAGCCGGCGGCCGACCGGGAGCGGATGCGCGCGGCGCACGATGGCGCGGGATCGCGGTGCATGCCGCCGGCAGTCGGGAAAGGAGGAGACGCGGTTGCGCGCCTGTGTCTCAACACGAACCTGCCGGCTGCGCGACGCAAGGCCGAACAGCAGAATCGCCTGCGGTCGGTGCGCTGCGACGAGCCGCGGCAGGTCGCCGTCGACCGTCGCATAGCTTGTCGGGAAGACGTGCGTCACGAGACCAATGCCGGCCAGTGCGGCGCGGCGGGGCGACAGACGGCGCACGAGCATGCCGCTCGGATTGTGCTGCGCGCCGGGGAACGGGCCGAAACCCGCCACCAGCACGGTCATCGGCCGCTCAGTCATGATTCGTGTCGAGCCCGATTGCCGTGGCGATTTCCTCGACCGCGAGCACCGGCGAGAGCGTGCCGGCGGCGACCGCCTTTTCGATCTGCGGCACGCGTGCCTTCAGGCGGGGATCGGCGCGCAGCCTCGCACGCAGGCGCTCGTCGAGCATGGTCCACATCCAGGTTACCTGCTGCCCGCGCCTGCGCGCGGCAATGTCGCCGGAACTGTTCATGGACTGTTGAAACTGCATCACCGTGTCCCACAACCCGGCTATTCCCTCGCCGGTCAGCGCCGAATAGGTGACCACCGGCGGCGTCCATCTCGGCGAGCGCGGTGCAAGGATGTGCAGGGCGGCGCGGTATTCGGCCGCCGCCGCCCGGGCGCGGGCAAGGTTGTCGCCGTCGGCCTTGTTGACTGCAATCATGTCGGCAAGCTCGAACACGCCCTTCTTGATGCCCTGCAATTCGTCGCCGGCGCCCGGCAGCATCAGCAGCAAGAAGAAGTCGGTCATCTCCGCGACCGCCGTTTCCGATTGGCCGACGCCGACGGTTTCGACGAGGATGACGTCGTAGCCGGCGGCCTCGCACAGCAACATGGTCTCGCGCGTCTTTGCCGCCACCCCGCCGAGCGTCCCCGAACTGGGCGAGGGTCGGATGAAGGCATGGTCGTCGGCGGCAAGCCGCGCCATACGCGTCTTGTCGCCGAGAATAGAGCCGCCAGTGCGGCTCGAAGTCGGGTCGACGGCCAGCACGGCGACCTTTTTCCCCTCTCCGATCAGGTACATGCCCAGCGCATCGACGGTAGTCGACTTTCCCACGCCGGGCGCGCCGGTAATGCCGAGCCGCAGCGCCCGACCGGTATCGGGCAGCAGCGCCTGCACCAGCCTGTGTGCGGCGGCGCGGTGGTCGGCGCGTTTGCTCTCGATCAGCGTGATCGCGCGCGCCAAGGCCGCGCGGTTGCCGGCGCGAATGTCGGCGAGCTGGGCGGCGGAGGGCTGTGCGGCGCGCGGGGACATGCTGCCCTTGTAGAGCATTTTCAGAACGGATGCGCCGGCCGGGGCGCGCCGGAGCGGCGCGATGCACGCATTTCTGTGCAGCTCAGGCGACGGCCACCGTCGGGCGCGTCAGCCCGCGCCAGAGCATCACCGCCCAGATCAGCACGGTCGCCAGGCCGAGCACGGCGGCGATCGGCCGCTCGAAAAAGCCGAGTAGCGAGCCGTCCGCCTTGATCATCGAGGTCATGAAATTCTGCTCCAGCATTTCGCCCAGCACCAGCCCGAGAATGGCCGGGGCGATCGGATAGCCGTTCTCCTCCATGATCCAGCCCACCACCCCCATGATCAGCATGACGATGATGCCGTAGACCGAATTGGTCATGGCATAGGAGCCGACGACGCAGAACAGCAGGATCAGCGGAACCAGCATCTTGCGTGATACCCGCAAAATCTGCTTGCTCAGCTTGATCGCGATCCAGCCGAGCGGCAGCATCAGCAGGTTGGCGAGGATGAAGATCAGGAACACCGCATAGATAAATTGCGGATTTTGCAGGAACACGGTCGGGCCGGGATTCATCCCCTTCATGTAAAGAACGCCGATCACGATGGCGGTGATCGAATCACCCGGAATTCCGAACACCAGCGCAGGAATCCAGGCGGCGCCGACGGCGGAGTTGTTGGCCGAGGTTGCATCGACTATGCCCTCGACATGGCCGGTGCCGAATTTTTCCGGCTCTCTCGAAAACCGTTTCGACACGGCATAGGAAATCCACGCCGCGATGTCGGCGCCGGCACCGGGCAGCGCGCCGATCAGCACGCCGATGCCGGAACTGCGCAGGAAGTTGAACCAGTATCGCCGGATTACGTCCCAGAGGCCGGAAAAGATGTTGCCGATCTTGTGCGCCAGGACCACGCCTTCGCGGTCGGCGGCGACCGCATTGCGCAGCAGTTCCGACACCGCGAACATCCCGATCATCGCCGGAATGAAGCTTACTCCCTGCAGCAGTTCGACGCTGCCGAAGGTGAAGCGCGGAAAGCCGGCCGCCGGATCGATGCCGATGGTGGTGATGGCCAGCCCGAGCAGCAGCGACACCATGCCCTTGAGCGGCTGGTTGGTGGCGATGAATACCGCGCAGGTCAGTCCGAGCAGGGCCAGCCAGAAATATTCAAACGAGGAAAAGTGAATGGCGAATTCGGCCAGCGTCGGCGCCGCCGCGATCAGGATGGCGACGCCGACGAGGCCGCCCATCACCGAAAAGACCAGATTGGCGCCGAGATTGAGATCGAGTGCGCCCCGGCGCGACATGGCATAGCTTTCGTCGGTATAGGCGGCGGAGGCCGGCGTGCCCGGGATGCGCAGCAGGGCGGCGGGAATATCGCCTGCAAAGATTGCCATCGCGGTGGCGGTGACGATCGCGCCGAGTGCGGGCACCGGCGGCATGAAGAAAGTCACCGGAACGAGCAGCGCGGTCGCCATGGTTGCGGTGAGGCCCGGCATCGAGCCGACAAACATGCCGAATGCCGCAGATGCGAGGATCACGCCGAACACGTAGGGGTCGAAAACCAGATCGGCGGCGGCGAACAGCGCGTCCATCGGACCTCACAGGAACTCGGTCAGCAGCCCGCGCGGCAGCGGAACGCGCAGCATGGTCGCGAAGAACCAGTGAATGACGATCGTCGCGGCGACGGCGGTCGCGGCGGCGGTCAACGGCCTGACGCCGAGCCAGACGAACAGCGCCAGCAGAAATCCGATCGCCATCGGAATGAAGCCGACCGTTTCGGAAAACAGGATGTAGAGCACGAGCAGAACGATCACCAGGACGAAGCTGGTCGCGCGCCAGGGTTCACGCACCCATGGCGCGACCTCGATCCAGGGTGCGCCGGCCCTGCGCGCGGCAAGGCCATTCCACACCAGCAGCAGGCCGCACAGGATCAGCCCGGCGCCGAGGATGCGCGGGAACAGCGAGGGACCGTAACGCTGTCCGGGAAATTCGGGAAAGTTCGCCGTCAGGGCGATCATCGCGAACGACAGAACGATGATGAGAAGCCCGGACAGGGCATCGTTGGCACGCATGAGGGCGCTCGTGACTTGCGGCGGGATCCGGCGCGCGCAATGCGGCGCGCGCCGGCCGATACACGGCGAGGTCAGCTCTTGGCGAGGCCGGCCGACTTCATGGCGACGCCCATCTTGCTGTTCGACTGATCCATGAAGGATGCGAATTGCTGCGCATCGCCCCACACCACGCCGAAACCGCGCGAGGCCATGAATTCCTTGTACTCTTTGGAATCGTAGACCTTTTTCAGCGCCGCGGTGAGCTTGGTGGCGATCGGGGCCGGCAGACCCCGGGGAGCGGCGATGCCGCGCCATGCGCCGGTATTGTAATCGATGCCCATCGCTTCCTTCAGCGTCGGTACATTGGGGAATTGCGGATTGCGGCTCGTCGCCATCACCGCGAGACCGCGCGCCTTGCCGGCCTCGATCATCGCACGTGCTTCCGGAATCGAGCAGGTAACGATGTCGATACCGCCCGCGGCCAGATCCTGCATGGCGGGCGCCGCGCCGTTCGATGGAACCCAGGGAACGTGATCGGGCTTCAGTCCCATCGCGGTGAGCCATCCGACCAGCGCCAGATGCCAGATGCCGCCCTGGCCGGTGCCGGATGCCTTGAACTTGCCGGCCGGGGCCGATTTGATTGCGTCGGCGAGTTCCTGAACCGTCTTGTACGGCGAGTCAGCGCGCACCTGCACGCCGGGAGGATCCTCGTTGAGCAAGGCGAGCGGCGTGTAGCTGGTCGGCTTGAGTTCGGTGAGGCCCTGCCAGTGGGTGTCGCCGCCGGGTTGCAGGGCTTCCTGGA
>CAYWCE010000056.1:5045-17349 GCA_964456755.1 uncultured Hyphomicrobiales bacterium | reverse complement strand
CGCGCCGACCGAGCCGACCATCACCGCCATCGGATGCGCGTCGCGCCGGAAGCCCTGGAAGAACCGGCTCATCTGCTCGTGCACCATGGTGTGGTTGGTCACGCGCCGGTCGAAATCTGCCTTCTGCGCGGCGGTCGGCAATTCGCCGTAGAGCAGCAGGTAGCAGGTCTCCAGGAAGTCGCCGTGCTCGGCGAGCTGCTCGATCGGATAGCCGCGATAGAGCAGGACGCCCTCGTCGCCGTCGATATAGGTGATCTTGGATTCGCAACTCGCGGTGGACGTGAAGCCGGGATCGTAGGTGAACATCCCGGCAGAGCCGTAGAGCCTGGAAATGTCGACGACGTCCGGCCCGATCGTCCCCGGATAGATTGGAAAAGACCAGTTCTTGTCGCCGACCGTCAGGTTGCCGGTTTTACTGTTCGTGCCCGTCTTCGCGTCCATGCTCTGGTCCTCTTCGGGGGCAGGCCGCACCAGCCAGCACCCCCGGCCAGGGGCGCTCAGGAGCCCCGGCAGGCTCGCGCTGTGCAGGCCGTTCCAAGTGTCGGTATCTTATCCGATCTTGCGCTGCAAGATAATGCACGGCCGGGGCGGCGCGCATCTAGTCGAAAGATGGACAAGGTGCGCCGGTCGTCATGGCAGGCCGGTCGCAAATGGCGCGTGAACGACGATGTCGCGCCGCTGCAGGCTCAGGGCTGTGCCTGGTCCCGAATACGCATCAGGCTTTCGTCCTTTCCGAGCACGGCAAGCACGTCGAAAATCCCCGGCGAGGTCGTACGTCCGGTCAGGGCCGCTCGCAGCGGCTGGGCAATCGAGCCGAGCTTGTGGCCGCCGCGCTCGGCAAAGGCGCGTACGCAGGCTTCGGCCGATGCCGCGCTCCAGGGGGCGATCGTCTGCATGTCCTCGATCAGCGCCGCCAGAAGCGTCCGCGCCTGCGGCGTGAGCAGGGCTTGCGCCTTGTCGTCGATGTCCAGCGGCCGCTGCGCCCAGAGAAATTTCGAGGCCTCGAACAGTTCGATCAGCGTTCGGGCGCGCTCCTTCAAACCGGGCATGGCGGCAATCAACCGCGCACGCAGCGCTGCGTCGAGCCGTGCGGCAAGTGCGTCGCCGCCTTCGATATGCGGCAGCGCCTGCTCCAGCGCCTGCAGAAGTTCTGCATCGGAGCTGCTGCGCATGTAATGCCCGTTGACGCTTTCGAGCTTGGCGAAGTCGAAGCGCGCCGGCGAACGCCCGATCTGCGGCAGGTCGAAATGCCGGATCATCTCCTCGGTGGAGAAAATCTCCTGATCGCCGTGACTCCAGCCGAGCCGCACGAGATAATTGCGCAACGCGGCCGGCAGATATCCCATCGCCCGGTAAGCGTCGACGCCGAGCGCGCCGTGCCGCTTGGAAAGCTTGGAGCCGTCCGGCCCGTGGATGAGCGGGATATGCGCCATTGCCGGGACGCTCCAGCCGAGCGCCTGATAAATCTGCGTCTGCCGTGCGCCATTGTTGAGATGGTCGTCGCCGCGGATAATGTGGGTAATCCCCATGTCGTGGTCGTCGACGACGACGGCAAGCATGTAGGTCGGTGTGCCGTCGGAGCGCAGCAGTACGAAATCGTCGAGGTTCTCGTTCTTCCAGGCGACGCGTCCCTGCACCTGATCCTCGACCGCGGTCTCGCCGGCAAGCGGCGCCTTCAGCCGGATCACCGGCCTCGCTCCCGCGGGCGCCCCGGCAGGATCGCGGTCGCGCCACAGGCCGTTATAGAGGCGGGTGCGGCCCTCGCGCCGCGCCGCCTCGCGCATTGCGCCAAGTTCCTCCGGCGTCGCATAGCAGCGATAGGCCTTGCCGGCCGCGAGAAGCTGCTCGGCCACCTCGCGATGCCGCGCCGCGCGCGCGAACTGGTAGACGACATCGCCGTCCCAGCCGATGCCGAGCCATTGCAGGCCGTCGAGGATGGCATCGATTGCGGCCTGCGTGGAGCGCTCGCGGTCGGTGTCCTCGATTCGCAGCAGCATCTTGCCGCCGCGCCCGCGTGCGTAGAGCCAGTTGAACAGGGCGGTGCGGGCACCGCCGCTGTGCAGAAAGCCGCTCGGCGAGGGCGCAAAGCGGGTAACGACGGTCTGGCTCATGTCCGGCGCCGCGTGGATTCAGATGCAGATTGGCGGGTCGTTTAGCACAATTGCCCGCGCCGTCAGCCGCTAATTCGCCAGGGGGCGGGAATCGCTTGGCGTCGGCGCGCGGATTTGGCAGATAGACCGCGCCGCGCCGCCGCGGCGGCCGGATTTCCCGCGAGCACAACACCGCATGTCGACCCGCGATGCATCACCTGTCGAGGCGGGCCCGGCCGAGGGTCCAGGCCGCGATTTCATCCGCGACATCGTCGCCGCCGATCTGCAATCGGGCCGGCACGGCAATGTGGTCACCCGCTTCCCGCCGGAACCCAACGGCTATCTGCATATCGGGCACGCCAAGTCGATCTGCCTCAATTTCGGCATCGCCGCCGAATTCGGCGGGCGCTGCCACCTGCGCTTCGACGATACCAATCCGGCCAGGGAGGAACAGGAATATATCGACGCCATCGAGCGCGATGTGCGCTGGCTCGGCTTCGACTGGGGGCCGCACCTGTATCACGCCTCCGACTATTTCGAGCGGCTTTACGAATGGGCGGAGATCCTCATCCGCGCCGGCAAGGCCTATGTCGACGACCAGTCGCAGGAGGAAATGCGTGCCAGCCGCGGCACCCTGACGGAGCCAGGGCGCAACAGCCCGTTTCGCGAGCGCAGCGTGGAAGAGAATCTCGACCTGTTCCGCCGCATGCGCGCGGGCGAATTTCCCAACGGCGCGCGCGTTCTGCGCGCCAGAATCGACATGGCTTCCGGCAACATCAACCTGCGCGATCCGGTGCTTTACCGCATCCTGCATGCGAGCCACCCGCGCACCGGAACCCGGTGGTGCATCTATCCGAGCTACGACTATGCGCATGGCCAGTCGGACGCGATCGAGGGCATCACGCATTCAATCTGCACGCTCGAATTCGAGGATCACCGGCCGCTCTACGACTGGTTCCTGGATAACCTGCCGGTGCCGTCGCGGCCGCGCCAGTACGAATTCGCGCGGCTTAACATGACCCACACCGTGCTCTCCAAGCGCGTGCTTACTCATCGCGTTCGCCACGGTCATGTTTCCGACCATTGCCGGGTTGCGCCGGCGCGGCGTTCCGCCGGAGGCGATCCGCGATTTCGTCAGGCGCATCGGCGTCGCCAAGGCCAACAGCGTGGTCGATGCCGGCATGTTCGATTTTTCCGTGCGCGAAGTGCTCAACCGCACCGCGTTGCGGCGCATGGCAGTGCTGCGCCCGCTCAAGGTTGTGATCGAGAACTACGCGGGGCCGGGCGAGGATGTCGAGGCGGCAAATCATCCCGACAATGCGGCCGCCGGCTCGCGGCAAATCCGTTTCGGGCGCGAGATTTTCATCGAGCGCGACGATTTCATGGAGAATCCGCCGAAAAAATTCTACCGGCTGTCGCCCGGCAGCGAGGTGCGGCTGCGCTATGCCTATTTCGTCACCTGCCGCTCGGTCGTGAAGGATGCGACGGGCAACGTGGTCGAACTGCGCTGCACCTACGATCCGCAAACGCGCGGCGGCAATGCGCCCGACGGCCGCAAGGTCAAGGCGACGATTCACTGGGTATCGGCGGAGCGGTCGGTTCCCGCGCAGGTGCGGCTGTACAACCCGCTCTTCGCCGCAGCCGCGCCGGACGTGGCCAATTTCGCCGGCGACATCAATCCGCATTCCGTTGAGCTCTTGCCCGATGCGCGCGTCGAACCGGCGCTGGTGCAGGGCAATTCGTCCGAGCCGGTGCAGTTCGAGCGTCAGGGTTATTTCTGCCTCGACCCGGACTCCGGTCCGGGCGCGCCGGTGTTCAACCGCACCGTCGGCCTGCGCGATTCCTACGCCCGGACCGTCGCAGGCTGATCCCGCCCATGCGGGTGGCTTTCCCGCGCCTGCCGCCGATGTAGGATGCGGGCACGGCGAGGGCGCGGGAACGGGACGGCCGTACCGTGGAAGATCGGGGCAGACGGACGGGGGCCCGGGCCTGGGCGCCTGCAATCGCAGCCGCATGGCGGCGGCAGGGCGGATGGGCGTGGCCCGCATCGCTTTGGCGGTTTGCGGAGGCTGCCGCCGGCCGCGTGCGCGGCTGGATCGCCGCGGACACCGCGCCTGGCCGTCTGGTTCCCTGGCTGCCGATCGCGTTCGGGACGGGGATTGTGCTTTATTTCGCCGCCGATCGCGAACCGGCCTGGTGGGCGGGCGCGGCGCTTGCACTGGCATTGGCGACGATCGCCTGGCGGTGCCGCGCGCGGCCGCTCGCATTTCCCGCGGCTGTCGCTCTGTGCACGGTCGCGGGCGGGTTTGCCGCCGCAAGCCTCAAGAGCGCGCGTGTCGATGCGCCGGTTCTGGCGGTCCCGCTCGGCTATGTAGCGCTGTCCGGCCTGGTCGAGTCGCGCGAAGAGCGCGAGCGCAGCGACCGCATCGTCCTGCGCATCCATGACATGCAGGCGACGCGGACCGGCGAACGGCTCACGCGCGTGCGCGTGTCGGTGCGCAAGGGCACCGCGCCCGCTGTCGGCTCCTGGGTCTCGCTGCATGCACGGCTCAACCCGCCGCTGCAGCCGATGCGACCCGGCGGCTACGACTTCGCCCGCGACCTGTATTTTCAGGGCATCGGTGCCAGCGGATTTGTACTGGGGCGCCTCGTCCCGATCGATCCGCCCGCGTCGCCCGACCTGTCGATGCGCTTCGCCGCATCCGTCGCCGCCATGCGCGACGCCATCGACCGGCGCATCCGCTCGGTACTGCAGGGCGACGCTGGCGCAATCGCGTCCGCGCTGATCACCGGCAAGCGCGGCGCGATATCCGGCGAGGTCAGCGAAGCGATGTATGTCTCGAGCCTCGCGCATGTGCTCTCGATCTCCGGCTATCATATGGCGGTGGTGGCCGGCGTCGTCTTCTTTGCCGTGCGCGCCCTGCTGGCGCTGATCCCGTCGCTCGTGGCACGCCGGCCGATCAAGAAATGGGCGGCGCTGGCCGCGCTCGCCGCCGCCGCGTTCTATCTGCTGCTGTCGGGGGCGGCGGTCGCCACCCAGCGCGCCTTCATCATGACGTCCATCGTGCTGGTCGGCGTCATGTTCGATCGTCCGGCGCTGACCCTGCGCACCATCGCAGTCGCCGCGCTGGTCGTCATGCTTGTATCGCCGGAAGCGATCGTGCATCCGAGCTTCCAGATGTCGTTTGCGGCGACGCTGGCGCTGATCGCCGCCTATGAGCGCGGCCTGCCGTGGTTTTCCGCGCTGCCCGACACGCCGCGCGCCGCGCGCATTGCGCTGTGGGGCGGGCGCGAAATCGCCGGTCTTGTGATCGCCTCGCTGGTAGCCGGTCTCGCCACCACGCTTTATGCCGCCTATCATTTCCACCGGCTCGCGCCCTATGGCCTGCTCGCCAATCTTCTTGCCATGCCGGTTGTCTCGACCTGGGTGATGCCGTCGGGCCTCTTGGCGCTCCTCGCCATTCCGTTCGGTTTCGATGCACCGCTGTGGCGGTTGATGGGTGCCGGCATCGAATGGATGGCGGGCGCTGCGCTCTGGGTGGCGGGCCTGCCGGGCGCGGTCGGGCGCATCGCCGCGTTCGGCACCGCGCCGTTGCTGCTCGGCACGGCCGGCATCGTCCTGCTCTGCCTGTTGCGCTCGCCGCTCCGGTTTGCCGGGGCGCTGGCGATCGCCGCAGCCGGAATCTGGGCGGCGATGACGCCGCTGCCCGATATCGTGGTCGCGCCCGATGGCCGCGCGGTCGCCGTGCGCACGGCTGGCGGGATGCTGTCGGTGCTGAAGGAACGGCAGGACGACTTCGTCGTGCGCGAATGGCTGGCGGCGGACGGCGACGCGCGCGGAGCGCGCGACCCTAGCCTTGCCGAGGGAACGCGCTGCGACCGGCACGGCTGCGTCGCGCAGCTCGCGGACGGCACGGTCGTAGCGCTGTCGTTCAGTGCGGAAGGCCTGGCCGAGGACTGCGAACGGGCAAAGGTGGTGGTCGCGGCACGCGCCATTCCCGCCTCGTGCCCGGCGCTGGCGGTCGCACGCGATACGCTGCGCTCAGGCGGTGCGCTGACGCTGCGGCGGACCGGAGAGACGTTCGGCATCGAGCGGGCCCGGGCGCCGGGCTATGACCGGCCCTGGGCCCGGGCGCCGGAATCGCAACGCGGCGCCATGCCCCAACGACGCGGCGCGGATGCGCGGGACGCAACGCCGCGGGTGGAGGATCTCGAAGCGGAGGATCGCTAATGCCGTTCGGCTTTAACGGATTCGGGATCGCGGTTCAGTATTTGCGGAACAGCCCGATCAGCTTGCCTTGGATGCGCACGCGGGTCGGCGGCAAGATGCGCACCTCGTAGGACGTATTGGCCGGCTCCAGCGCAATCGAGGCGCCGCGACGACGAAACCGTTTCAGCGTCGCTTCCTCGTCGTCGATCAGCGCGACCACGATGTCGCCGGTATCGGCTGCGTCCGAGCGGCGGATCAGCGCCACGTCGCCGTCGAGAATGCCGGCGTCGATCATCGAGTCGCCGCGCACTTCCAGCGCGAAATGCTCGCCGCTGGTGAGCAGGTCGGCCGGCATGTTGATGGTATGGCTGCGGGTCTGGATCGCCTCGACCGGCGTTCCGGCGGCGATGCGGCCCATCACCGGGACCGGCACCGGCCGGTTGCTGTCGCCTTCGGAGCCGGAGCGCAGGCGGCCGAGATTGCCTTCGATAACACTGGGCGTGAAACCGCGCTTGCCGCCCAGACCCTGGTTCACCGAGTCGGGCAGCTTGATCACCTCGATGGCGCGCGCACGATTGGGCAGCCTGCGGACAAAGCCGCGTTCCTCCAGCGCCGTAATCAGCCTGTGAATGCCGGACTTGGAACGAAGGTCGAGCGCGTCCTTCATCTCGTCGAAAGACGGCGGTATCCCCGTCTCTTTCAGGCGTTCGTGCACGAAGCGCAGGAGTTCGAATTGCTTGCGCGTGAGCATCGGCGTCAGTCCCCCGGTGGCTGGCGGGCAATCGCTGGCCGCGCCGAAACAAATCATGAACATACACTATCTGTTCGATATGTGTTCCGCAACCATTTAATTTCAGGTGAAGAAATCGAGGGGCCGCTACAGCGGAAGCTTAAGGATACGGCACGGCTCGCCCGCCCGGGCCGCAGGGGCGTGCGCCTCGCGCAGCAGCAGGCAGTCGGCACGGGCCAAGACGCGCAGCATCGAGGAATCCTGGGCGGTGAACGGCGTGGCGACCGGGACGGGGCCTTCGCCCGCGCTCAGCGATGCACGCATGTAATCGGCGCGCTCGTCGTTGGCCGGCAGGTCGCAGCCGAGCACGGCCGCGCTGGCGAGGAGCCTGTCGTCGCCGCGGCCCGCCAGCCGGCGCAGCAGCGGCGTCAGGAACAGGAAGGAGCAGACATAGGCCGACACCGGATTGCCTGGCAGGCCGAGCACGTGCATCGGCCCGAGCCGACCCGACATCAGCGGACGGCCGGGGCGCAGCGCCACTTTCCAGAACGACAGCGCGACGCCCTCAGATTCCAGTGCGGGATGAACGAGGTCGTAATCGCCGACCGAGGCCCCTCCGGTGGTGACGAGAACATCGGCGTCGATCTCGCGCGCACGGCGGACCATGGCGACGGTCCGGTCGACCCGATCGGGAACGATGCCCAGATCGACAATCGCGGCGCCTTCGCTGCGTGCCAGCGCCATCACTGCGTAGCCGTTCGAATAGACGATTTGGCCTGCACCGGGCTCCGTCCCCGGCGCCACCAGTTCGTCGCCGGTGGCAAAGAAGGCCATGCGGACCTGCCGATGCACCGCCAGCGCCGGATGGTTGGCCGACGCCGCCAGCGCCACATCGCGCCCGGTAAGCAAGCGGCCGCGCGCGAGCAGAATGTCGCCTTGCTTGAAATCGAGCCCGGCACGTCGGATGTGCTTTCCGGCCGGGGCGGATCGGGAGACGACGACGTCGTCGCCATGGCGTTCGGCATGTTCCTGCACCGCAATCGTGTCGGCACCTTGCGGTACGACGCCGCCGGTGAAAATGCGCACTGCTTCCCCGGCATTGACCGTGAGCGGGACGGGGCGGCCGGCCGCGATCTCGCCGATCAGGCGCAGCGTTGCCGGTACGCGGGCAATATCGGCGGCACGCACGGCATAACCGTCCATTGCCGACACATCGGCGGGCGGTTGCGTGCGCAGCGCCACGACGTTCTCGGCCAGGACGCGGCCGGCGGTCTCAGCGACCGGCACGCGCTCGGCCGGCAACGGCTGCGCATGCGCGAGGATACGCTCGAGCGCTTCGGCGACCGGAATCAGCGCCACGCTCACCCTCCCGCGCGGTAATGCCCGGATTTGCCGCCCTTCTTTTCGACAAGCCGGATGCCCTCGATGCGCATGCCGCGCTCCACCGCCTTGGCCATGTCGTAGACGGTCAGGCAGGCGACGGAGACCGCCGTCAGCGCCTCCATTTCGACGCCGGTCTGGCCCGTGACCTTGACGGTGGCGCGCACGCGCAATCCGGGCAGCTTGCGGTCGGGCTCGATCGCCACTTCGGCCTTGGCAATGGCAAGCGGATGACAGAGCGGAATCAGTTCGTGCGTGCGCTTGGCCGCCATGATGCCGGCGATGCGGGCGGCGCCGAGCACATCGCCCTTGCGAGCGTCGCCGGACAGAACGTGTTTCAGCGTTGCCGTCGACATCAGAACGCAGCCTTCGGCTACGGCGATGCGCTCGGTCGCGTCCTTGGCCGACACATCGACCATCCGTGCTTCGCCGCGGCTGCCGATATGCGTCAGCGTCTTGCCTGGCGGCGCGCGGCGGGGCATGCGCGTGTCACCCGGCGGCGCGCTGGGCCGGCGACGGACGCGCAAGCAGGTTGCGCGTCGCCGCGGCGACGTCGGTCTGACGCATCAGGCTTTCGCCGATCAGGAAGGTGGAAATTCCCGCCCGCGCCAGTCGATCGAGGTCGGCCGGCGCGACCAGTCCGCTTTCGCCGACGACGATGCGGTCGTTCGGAATTTTCGGCGCCAGCCGCTCGCTGACGGCAAGCGAGGTTTCGAAACTGCGCAGGTCACGATTGTTGATGCCGATAAGGCGCGAGCGGAGCTTCAGCGCCCGATCGAGTTCCGCCTCGTCATGCACTTCGAGGAGAACGTCCATGCCCAGATCGAACGCGGCACTTTCGATGTCTGCGGCGGCGGCGTCGTCGAGCGCGGCCATGATGATGAGAATGCAGTCGGCCCCCCAGGCGCGCGCTTCGGCGACCTGATAGGTATCGTACATGAAGTCCTTGCGCAGGGCGGGCAGGGCAGTCGCCGCGCGCGCGGCGGTGAGATAGTCCGGCCGGCCCTGGAACGAGGGCGCATCGGTGAGCACCGACAGACAGGTGGCGCCGCCCTGTTCGTAGGCGCGCGCAAGCGCGGGCGGATCGAAATCGGCGCGGATCAGCCCTTTCGACGGACTCGCTTTCTTGATCTCGGCGATCAGCGCATAGGCGCCCTCCGCTAGCCGGCGTTCGATGGCGCGGACAAAGCCGCGCGGCGCGCCGGCCGCCCGGATCGCCGCATCGAGACTGGCGAGCGGACGCGCTGTTTTGGCCGCGGCAATCTCCTCGCGCTTGTAGGCCTCGATTTTCTTCAGGATGTCGGACATGGCGGCGGCATGCGCCCTATGTGTTCGAGACTTTGACGAGGCGGTCGAGGCGCTCGCGCGCGGCCCCCGAGGCGAGCGCCTGCCCGGCAAGCTGCATTCCGTGTTTGATGTCGGACGCAGCGCCGGCGACCACCAGCGCTGCGGCGGCATTCAGCATTGCCACGTCGCGATAAGGGCCGTCCCTGTTCTCAAGCACGGCCCTGAGCGCTTTGGCATTGGCGTCGGCGTCGTCGCCGCGCAGGCTTTCCGGCTTTGCCGGGCTCAGCCCGACCGCATCGGGAGTGAGTTCGAAGGTGCGCACCTGGCCGTTTTCCAGCGCCGCAACATAAGTTGCGCCCGAGGTGGTGATTTCGTCCAGGCCGTCCGATCCGTGCACCACCCAGACCGCTTCCGAACCGAGATTCTTCAAGACATGCGCGAGCGGTTCGATCCAGTGCCGGGAAAAGACGCCGACGAGCTGACGGCGCACGCCGGCGGGATTGGACAGCGGACCGAGCAGATTGAAGATGGTGCGCGTGCCAAGCTCGACGCGGGTCGGGCCCACATTCTTCATGGCCGGATGGTGCGCCGGGGCGAACATGAAACCGATGCCGGCCTCGGCAATGCAATGGGCGACTTCCTCCGGCAGCAGGTCGACCTTGACGCCGAGCGCTCCCAGCACGTCGGCGGCGCCGGAACGCGAGGAGAGGGCGCGATTGCCGTGCTTGGCAACCGGAATCCCGGCGCCGGCGACGATAAAGGCGGCGCAGGTGGAAATGTTGTAGGAGCCGGACGCGTCGCCGCCGGTGCCGACGACGTCGATGGCATTGGCCGGCGCCTTCACCTTCAGCATCTTTTCGCGCATCGCGGCCACCGCACCGGTGATCTCGTCGACGGTTTCGCCGCGCACGCGCAGGCCCATCAGCAGCGCGCCCATTTGCGACGGCGTCGCCTCGCCCGACATCATGGTGTCGAATGCACTTGCCGCCTCTTCGCGCGTGAGCGCGGTTCCGGTCGCCACCTTGGCAATCAGCGCCTTGAACTCGTCGATCACGACACCCTCTTCATTGGCAGCGCCGGCGCCGGGCGATGCTTTGCGTTCCAGGCCGCGGCGAGGTCGAGAAAATTCCGCAAAATCCGGTGGCCGTGCTCGGATGCAATGCTCTCGGGATGAAACTGGACGCCGTGCACCGGTTGCGTTCTGTGCGAGAGACCCATGACGAGCCGGTCGTCGGTCTCCGCCGTCACCATCAGGGCGTCCGGCAGAGTATCGCGGTCGACGACCAGCGAATGATAGCGCGTGGCCTTGAACGGGCCGTTGATGCCGCGGAATACGGTCGCGCCTTCGTGGCGGATCTCCGAGAGTTTGCCGTGTACCGGCACCGGCGCGCGGACCACATGGCCGCCGAATACCTGGCCGATCGCCTGATGACCGAGGCAGACGCCGAGCAAGGGAATCGTGTCGGACGCCTTGCGGATCAGTTCGAGGCAAATGCCGGCTTCGTTGGGCGTGCAGGGGCCGGGCGAGAGCACGATCGCCTCCGGCTGCAGGCCGATCACCGCCTCCGCCGAAATCTTGTCGTTGCGGTGCACGATGACGTCCGCTCCAAGCCCGCCGAGATAATGGACGAGATTGAAGGTGAAACTGTCGTAATTGTCGATCAGGACGAGCATGGCGGCTGTTTTTCCTGCCTGCTTCGGGTCTTAGACGGGGGTGGCAGGAGGGTCAAGGGAGCGGCGGCTATTGTCCGCGCGCCGCACCGCTGGCGAAACGGCGCGCCTCCTCGGCGGCGCGGAACAGGGCCTTAGCCTTGTTGATGCATTCCTGCTGCTCGAAGTCCGGATTGCTGTCGGCGACCACGCCGGCACCGGCCTGCACATACATGCGGCCGTCCTTGACCAGTGCCGTACGCAGTACGATGCAGGTATCCATGTCGCCGGCGGCGGAGAAATAGCCGACGCAGCCGGCATAGATGCCGCGCTTTTCCTTTTCCAGTTCGTCGATGATCTGCATCGCCCGCACCTTCGGCGCGCCGGAGACGGTGCCGGCGGGAAAGCCCGCCGCCAGCGCGTCCAGCGCATCGCGATTGTCGGCCAGCTCGCCCTCGACATTGGAGACGATATGCATGACCTGGCTGTAGCGCTCGATGAAGAACTGGTCGGTGACCGACACGCTGCCGATCTTCGCCACGCGGCCGACATCGTTGCGGCCCAGATCGAGCAGCATGAGGTGCTCGGCGCGCTCCTTCGGGTCGGCGAGCAATTCCTGCTCAAGCGCGGCGTCCTCGTGCGGTGTCGGCCCGCGCGGCCGGGTGCCGGCGATCGGACGGATGGTGATGCGGCCGCCGCGCGTGCGCACGAGAATTTCCGGGCTTGATCCGGCGACGGCAAACCGGCCGTAATCGAGAAAATACAGAAACGGCGCCGGATTGACCCGCCGCAGCGCGCGGTAGAGCGAAAACGGCGGCAGCGCATAGGGCGCCTCGAAGCGCTGCGAGAGCACCACCTGGAAAATGTCGCCGGCGGCGATGTAGTCCTTCGCTCGCAGCACCATCGCCTTGTATTCGCCGGAGCTGGTGTTGGAGGTCTGCTCGACCGCCAGCGGAC
>CAYWCE010000056.1:0-5035 GCA_964456755.1 uncultured Hyphomicrobiales bacterium | reverse complement strand
GCGCCGCCGATTTGTCGAGCGGTCGGTCGAGCGCGTCGACAACGGCGGAAAGGCGCTCGGCCGCGCGGGCGAGGGCGACGCTTTCGGAAATGCCGGGCGCCGGGCGGACCGGCGTGACGACCGTGATCGAATCCTTCACCGCGTCGAAGACCACGATCAGGGTCGGGCGGATCATGATCGCGTCGGGCAAGCCGAGCGGGTCGGGATTTGGGGACGGCAATTCCTCCATCTGCCGCACCATGTCGTAGCCGAGATAGCCGAATATGCCGGCCGCCATCGGCGGCAAGTCGTGCGGCAGCGCGATCCGGCTTTCGCCGATCAGTTCGCGCAGGGCTGCGAGAGGCGCCTGTTCGCAAGCCGCGAACGCATCCGGCGCATTGAGCGCATTGCGGTTGATCTCGGCCCGTTCGCCCCGCACGCGAAAGATCAGATCCGGTTCGAGACCGATCACCGAATAGCGTCCGCGCACCGCCCCGCCTTCCACCGATTCGAGGAGAAAGCTCATCGGCCTGCCGCCGGCGATCTTGATAAAGGCGGACACCGGCGTTTCCAGATCGGCGACCAGCGTCGTCCATACCACCTGGGCTTCGCCGCTGCGGTAGCGCTGCGCGAAATCGTCCTGCGCCGGCTCGATGCGCATGTCGCGTCAGTTCTGCGTCGCGCCGGTGAGGATCTGATTCAGTGCGCCTTCGTTGATCCGCGTTCCAAGATCGGCCTGCAGGCGGACGACGTACTGGCTGAGCAGATCCTCGAACATGGCGTTGCGCAGGCTGTCCTCGATCTGCCTGGCCTCTTGCGCGGTGCGGTCGAGCGGCGGCACGCCAATGTCGGTTACCCGGAACACGATGCGCATGGTTGCGCGGTTGCCCTCCGATTGTCCGACCTCACCCTTGCCGGTGCGAAAGACCGCGTCGAGCGCGCGCGGCGGCACGGTATCCGACACGGTGTTGCGCTTCAGTCCGCGCTCCGTGCGCGGCTGCAATCCGGCGGCGGCGGCGACTTCAGCCAGGCTCGAACCTTTTAGTTTTTCCGCGAGGTCGTCGGCCAGTTTCTTCAGGCGCGCTGCGATCTCGTCTTCGCGCCAGCGCTCCTCGACGCGATCGCGCACTTCCGAAAGCGGCCGTTCGCGCGACGGCGTGGTGGAAATCACGTCGAACCAGGCATAGCCGCCGTCGGGCAGCCGCAGCGGATCGTTTTCCACGCCCGCGTCCGAACCGAAGGCCGCGCCGACGAGATCGATCCCGGCCGGCAGGCCCGGCAGCGTATTGCCCGCGGGATCGCGTCCGGACCGGTCCACGGCCTCGATGCGGCGGGTCTGGAAGCCCAGTCTTTCAAGAACCTCCTTGAGCGGGTCGCCGGCGCCGCGTTCGTCCTCGATCTTGTTGTACTGATCGACGATGTCGGACTTGGCGCGTTCCTGCGCCAGTTCGGTCTTGATGTCGGCTGCAACCTCGTCGAACGGACGGACCTTTTCCGGCTCGATCGCGGTCACCCGGACCAGGACGGTGCCGAAACGACCGGCGACCGGTTCGCTTACCTGCCCGGATTGCAGCTTGAAGGCGGCGTCGGCCACCGCCGAATCCAGCATGCCCGCCTTGGCGACAAGGCCGAGATTGATGTCGGATTCCTTCAGCCCGCGCTCGGTCGCGATCTGCTCGAAGGTGGCGCCTTGGCCGATGCGTTCGGCCGCCGCGCGCGCCTCCTCGGTATTGGGAAACACCATCTGCTGCACATTGCGGCGTTCCGGCGTCACATAGCGCGAGCGGCGGTCTTCGTAGGCCTTGCGCGCATCGGCGTCCGAAATCTGCGCCCAGAGCGCCTTGTCCTGAGGTGACAGGACGAAGATATCGATCGCACGATATTCCGGCGCGCGGAACAGCGTCTTGCGCTCCTCGAAATAGCGGACGAGATCGTCCTCGGACGGTTGCGGGATCTCGCCGGCCTGGGCACGGTCGAGTGTCAGGAACTCCAGGCTGCGCTCCTCGTTGCGAAAGCGATGCTGCAACTCGATCGCGGCCTGCGGCACGGTGATGCCGCCGGAGACGGCTTCCGCGATTTCGCGGCGCAGGGTCACGCGCCGCTGTTCGTTGACAAATCGCTGCTCGGTATAGCCGGCCTGGCGGATGACGAATTCGAACCGCGTGCGGTCGAACTGGCCGGTCGGGCCGCGGAAATTCGGGTCCGACATGATCCGCTTGGCGATGTCGGAGTCGGAGGCGCCAAGGCGCATCTGGCGGGCATTCTCGTCGAGCGCGGATTCGGCGATGATCTGGCCGAGCAATTGCCGCGGCAGCCCGAGGGCGATGGCCTGATCGGTCGATATCGGCCGGCCGAGCTGGCGCGTGAGTTGCTGCAATCGCTCGTTATAGGTGTTGCGGAATTGTTCGACGGTAATTTCGGTGCTGCCGATCTTGGCCAATGTCGAGCGGCCGAAGCCGCGAAAGATATCGCCTACGCCCCAGACCGCGAAGCTGATGGCGATCAGGCCGAGGATGACGCCGGTGACGATCCGGCCGAGCCAATTGGACGTGGCTTTCTGAAGACCGCGGAGCATGGTCGTGCAATATCTCGTTTTCTTGGAGAAACAGCCGTTTAGACATCATAGGGAGCGGGCTTGCGCACTGCAATACAAGGCCGCAACGCTGTTGGCCAGCGCACATCCGCGCGCTATTGCGTTAACGGCAGCCCGTTGCACCGGGCCGTTTCGGAGGAGGTCACATGGCGAGCGCACCGCGTCCGCTGGTCGCAGGAAACTGGAAAATGCACGGTCTCGGTGGCTCGATCGCCGAACTTGAAAAAATCGTCGCCGGTGCGGCGAACCTGCCCCGGCATGTCGGTCTGATGGTGTGCCCGCCCGCGACGCTGCTTGCGCGCTTCGCCGCCGCCGCCAGGGGACATCCGGTGCAGATCGGCGCCCAGGATTGCCATGCCGAACCGAGCGGGGCCTATACCGGCGACATTTCGGCCGAGATGATCGCCGATGCGGGAGCCAGCGCGGTGATCGTCGGCCATTCCGAACGCCGCACCTACCATCGCGAGAGCGATGCAGCGGTGAAGGCCAAGGCGATGGCGGCGGCGCGGGCCGGCCTCATGGCGATTGTCTGCGTCGGCGAGACGCGCGAGGAGCGCGAGGCGGGCGGCACTCTGGCCCGGATCGAGCGCCAGCTTGACGGCTCGCTGCCGGACAGTCCCGATCCGGACCGCCTGGCCATCGCCTATGAGCCGGTCTGGGCCATCGGTACCGGGCTGACGCCGGGCGCGGCCGATGTGAAGGAAGTCCATGCGTTCATCCGCGAGCGTCTCGGAAAGCGTGTCGGCGCCGCCGCGGCGGGCTGCCGGATTCTCTATGGCGGGTCGGTGAAACCGGCCAATGCGCGCGAACTGCTCGGGATCGACAATGTCAACGGCGCTCTGGTCGGCGGCGCGAGCCTGAAGGCTGAGGATTTTCTGGGAATTGCCGCCGCTTACGGCTGACGCCGCAGGGTGGAAATCGCCGCCGGGATCGTGTACAGAGCCGCCCGGCTTCCTATATCAGCGCGAACTGCGATCGGGGCGTCCGCCTCCGCGACCGGGATTTGGCATCGGAATCTGGCATGCAGACCGTCGTTATCGTCATCCATCTCATGATCGTCCTGACCATGGCCGGGCTGATCCTGCTGCAGCGCTCGGAAGGGGGCGGGCTGGGGATGGGCGGCGGCGGCGGTTTCATGACCAGCCGCGGAACCACCAGCGTGCTCACGCGCACCACGGCGCTGCTGGCGGCGGCATTCTTCGTCACCAGCCTCGTGCTGTCCATTCTGGCCGGATACGAGCGCAAGCCGACCTCGATCCTCAATACCGGAGCGCCGACGGCGCCGGCCCCCGGTGCGCCGGCCCCGCTGGGAAGCGGCGGCGGCGTGCTCGATCAGTTGCGCGGGCCGAGCCAGCCGCCCGCACAGGGTCCGCAGGTTCCACGTTCGCAGTGACAGCCAGAAGGGCCGGATTTCCGGCCCTTCGGATTTTTGGGGACGGACATTCCCCGGACGGGGGGAGCGGCCCTCGTCGAATCGAAAGGCGTAAGCTAAAGGTTGGGCCCCATGACGCGGTACGTTTTCATCACCGGCGGCGTGGTCTCCTCACTTGGCAAGGGTCTCGCGTCGGCGGCGCTCGGGGCGCTGCTGCAGGCGCGCGGCTACAACGTGCGGCTGCGCAAGCTCGATCCTTATCTCAACGTCGATCCGGGCACGATGTCGCCCTACCAGCACGGCGAGGTCTTCGTCACCGACGACGGGGCGGAGACCGATCTCGATCTCGGCCATTACGAGCGCTTCACCGGACGGCCCGCAAACCGCCAGGACAACATCACCACCGGGCGCATCTACCAGGACATTCTCGCCAAGGAGCGGCGCGGCGACTATCTCGGCGCGACGATCCAGGTCGTCCCCCACGTCACCAACGCGATCAAGGACTTCATCCGCGAGGGCAACGACGGATTCGATTTCGTGCTGTGCGAGATCGGCGGCACGGTCGGCGACATCGAAGGCCTGCCGTTCTTCGAGGCGATCCGCCAGCTCGGCAACGACCTGCCGCGCGGCCACGCCGTCTACATCCATCTGACGCTGCTGCCGTTCATACCCAGCGCCGGCGAGCTGAAGACCAAGCCGACGCAGCATTCGGTCAAGGAATTGCGCTCGATCGGCATCCAGCCCGACATCCTGCTTTGCCGTACCGACCGGCCGATCCCCCCCGAGGAGCGCCGCAAGCTCGGACTGTTCTGCAACGTGCGCGAGACCGCGGTGATCGAGGCGCGCGACGTCGACAACATCTATGCGGTGCCGGAGGCCTATCACGCCGCCGGCCTCGACACCGAACTGCTCGCCGCCTTCGGCATCGAGCCGGGCGGCTCGCCGGACCTGTCGACCTGGCGGCGGATCAACGAGCGCATCCGCAATCCGGAAGGCCAGGTCACGATTGCGGTGGTCGGCAAATATACGGTGCTGAAGGACGCCTATAAGTCGCTGATCGAGGCGCTCTCGCACGGCGGCATCGCCAACAA